>JAAYAW010000011.1 GCA_012719135.1 Chloroflexota bacterium | reverse complement strand
TCATCTGCTCGAGATCGGTGCCCACCAGTACGCGCGGGTTCTCCACCCGCGAATCGACAATTCCCAGATCCCTGGCGATGTGCAGAGCCGTGAGCGGATGATCACCTGTGATCATGACGGGGCGAATCCCGGCCGTCCGGCATTGGTCCACCGCGAGGCGCACCTCCTTGCGGGGAGGATCGATCATGCCCGTCATGCCGACGAACATAAGCTGCTGCTCCACGTTGTCTTCATGGACCCGTTCGGGCAACTCTTGAAAGAGCCGAAGAGCCACGCCCAGAACCCGCATACCATCCAACGCCATCCGGTCGTTTGCAGCCATGATCCGGCGCTGCCAATCGGGCGTGAGGCTTTCCACTGCTCCGTCGTTCCACACATGGCTGGTGACATCCAGAAGCGCATCCACGGCCCCCTTGCAGAAGGCCACGTACGCCCCCGCGGGCATCTTCTCAAGCAGACTGGCGATGGGGCTATCCGACGAGAGCGTGCCGCATGCATGGATCGTGGTCATGCGCTTGCGTTCAGAGGTGAAAGGGACTTCCTGGACCCGTGGCAGATGCTTCTCCAGACGACCCTTCCACAGGCCCATCCGCGCCGCCGCCACCACCAGCGCTCCCTCAGTGGGATCCCCAACGGTATGAAAACCGCCACCGTCCTCGACCGGCTCCAGAGTGGCATCGTTGCACAGGGCACCACCGATCAGCAAGAGCTGAATATCCTCATCTGCTTCCGCGAGGGGTGCTTCATCGGGGCCGATCAAGGCATCCGCCTGGTGGAGACGAGCGGTGAGGTTGAGCTCGGTTCCGGCAACGTCCAGTGCCGTAACGGTCATGCGGTTTTCCGTAAGCGTGCCCGTCTTGTCGGAGCAGATCGTCGTGACGGAGCCGAGCGTCTCCACGGCCGGAAGCCGGCGGATCAGGGCATTGCGGCGTACCATGCGCTGAGCCCCCAGCGCCAGCGAAATCGTAACCACCGCGGGCAGGCCCTCGGGCACGGCCGCGACGGCCAGGCTCACCGCGGTCATGAACATCAGGCGTATCTCCTGCCCACGCAGGACGCCGATCAGGAACACGATCGCCACGATCGCCAGGGCGCCGATCGCCAACCACTTGCCCAGCTGATCCATGCGCTCCTGGAGGGGCGTACGATCCTCGGAGACTTCCTGCAGGAGGTCGGCGATCTTGCCCAACTCGGTGGACATCGCCGTCTCCGCCACCACGGCGACGCCCCGCCCGTACACGGCTGTGGTGCCCATGTACACCATATTAAGGCGGTCGCCCACCGCGGCCGCCTCGTCTTCCAGTGGGTCCACCATCTTTTCCGCCGGGACCGACTCGCCGGTGAGCGCAGCCTCTTCGACACGCAGGCTGGCCGACTCAATCAGCCTGGCATCGGCCGGGATTCGTAAGCCGGCATCGATCACGATGACGTCGCCCGGCACCAACTCTGTGGCTGGAACCTCTCGCGTCTGCCCATCGCGACGCACATGCACCAGGGAGACGGCCATCTGTTTCAGCGCTTCCATCGCCTGCTCTGCGCGGTACTCCTGCGTAAAGCCCAGGATCGCGTTAAGCACCACAATGATGAGGATCATGAATGCGTCGGTGAACTCGCCGGCTTCGTGGGTGGTAAAGGCCAACACGAACGAAATAACGGCGGCGATGAGCAGAACGATGACCATGGTATCCTTGAACTGGCCAAGGAACACCACAAGAGGGCCTCGCCCCGGACGCTCACGCAGTTGGTTGGGGCCCAGCTCGGCCAACCTACGGGCGGCTTCCTCCGTGCTCAGCCCCTCCGGTTGCGAACGGAGCCGGTCCAGTACGGCCTCGATCGTCTGGGTGTGCCACTGCGCCATCTCCCGTTCCTTTCTTCTCGGTTGATATACGAATACCGCGCGATGGTACAATGAGCGAGATGGAGCGGCCGTCGCCGCTCACACGTTTCGGACTGCAGCAGAGCGCTCCGTGCCGGCGGGGACGGCGATGGCCTCCAGCCGCCCATGCTCCCAGCGCAATCCTTGAGCCTTCGGTCGCCTGGCGACAAGCCGATAGACGGCCTCATCAAAGGCGTCCGTGTCCCCCGAAGTGGCATAGGAAACGCTCGCCCGATGCCCCTCATGGCTCAACAGCCCTTCTCTTTCGAGGACACGCTGGGTCTGCCTGGCGATAGCACCGCTGGGCTCGATGATCTCCACGCCGGGACCGAGTAAGCGTGCGATTTGGTGCCGAGCAAACGGATAGTGGCTGCAACCCAGCACCACCACATCGGCTCCCGCCTCGACGATGGGCGCCAGGCACCGCTGCAGGAGATCCACGGCCTCCTGCGACTCCAGCTTGCCCGCCTCGATCAGGTCCACAAGGCCGGGGCAGGGCTGCGAAATCACGCGGGCGTTCTGAGCGAAGCGTTCCAGCACATCCAGATAGAGCGCTCCCCGGACAGTGGCCGTCGTCGCCAGGACACCGATTACTCCCGTCCTGGTGAGCGCCACAGCGGGCTTGACCGCGGGCACCATCCCCACGATCGGTATCGCCAGCTGAGCGCGCAGCGCCGGCAGGGCCGTGGCGGAGATCGTGTTGCAGGCAACCACAATGGCCTTGCAGCCGGCGCCTGCCAGATGCTCGCTCACGCCCAGAGCCAGGCGCACGATCTCGTCCGGTTCGCGATCGCCATACGGGCAGTTGGCACCGTCGGCAACGTAGTAAAAGCTCTCCGCGGGCAGCAGTGCCGTCAGGGCGCCGAGCACAGAGAGGCCGCCTACACCTGTATCGTAAACACCGATCGGCGCTTCCGATTGTCTGTTCACGGCGGCTTACCCTATCCTCCCGTATTGCCGCGCGGCCTGCGCGAGGCTCATGAATAGGAGCCTGTGCAGCGGATGGTTCTGTTCACTCAATAGATCCTCGGGATGCCACTGCACACCCAGCCGGAAGCTGCCATCCGTGCCCACCACCGCTTCTATGATACCATCCTCAGATAGCGCCGCAACCGCGTAACCCGCTCCGATCCGGGCCACAGCCTGATGATGCGTGCTGTTAACACCTACCAGGGCGCCTTTCTCCCAAAGGTCGCGCAATAAGGGGGGAACGCGGTCACACTGTGTTGGATCAGGCCAGATCATGTGAGCAAGGGTATCGCGCGGCAGGTCAGGAGGCGTTCGGTGCCCGACGCGGGTCATTAGCTGCGCGGGGATATCCTGAACGAGCGTCCCACCCGCCGCTACGTTCAGTACCTGTATCCCGCGGCAGATACCCATGATCGGAAGGCTCTTCTCCGCCGCTCTGCGAGCCAGATACAACTCTACGTAATCGCGAGTCTCATCGACACCCTGGCACAGGCCCCCGTCGGGTCGCCCGTAGTGGGCTGCATCGACGTCGCCGCCCCCGGTCAGCAGCAGCCCGTCCACCAGAGCCAGATAGCCCTCCAGCATGGCACCTTCGGCCAACAGCGGGATCCCCAGGGGCACGGCACACGCCTGGTGCAGGGCGCGCACGCAGGAGATGGAGAGCGCCCACCGGCCTGGCGCACCGGGCGCCGGATGCATGGGGACGCCGATGCGTGGAAGGCGGTTCCCGGGGTTGCCAAGAGTAACGTCCGGCGACGCCAGACAGTCTCCGTTGACATGCGGCAGATCAGCTCGCACCGGTTCGCGCCTCCTCCACCAAGCGGTCTCGATCGGTGATTACGAGCCGTCCTTGCTGCCGAGCGACAAGGCCCTCCTGGACCATGTCGCGCAGGATGCGCCCCACCACATCGCGCACTGTGCCGATGCGAGCCGCAATGAGATCCTGGGTCCACCGTTGCTGCGGAGGCTCCACCTCAGCCGAGGCCAGCAGAAAGGCCGCCAGCCGCTTGCGTACCGGATCCAGCGCAAGCCCTCGTGCCGTCTCTCCCAGAGCGCGCACATCATGCGCCAACTGCCGCGCCACGGCGAGCCCCAGGTCCGCCCGTCCGGCGACAAGGTCCAGAAAACGCCTCCCCGGCATGGCCAGCACCTCCATGGCGGTGGCGGCGTTGACAGAGCCCGGTTGGGGAAGCCCGTCTAGAGTCGGAACGAGGTTCAGAAAGCGGCCGGGGCCCAGATAGCTCAGAACATGCTCGCGCCCCTCGGGGGACAGCTGACTGTGCGTTGCGTGGCCACGGGATAGCAGCAACAGGCTGCTGGACCGTTCCCCTTCGAGCAAGACCAGTTGGCCGGCGTCGTAACGCTCCGCATGCATGAGCACGACAAGATCGCCCAGCGTGGCGGGGTTGAGATCACGAAAGAGCGGCCATCGGGCCAGCCGATCCACAGCGGAGCCTGCCGCAGTATCGCGCTCTCCCATCTCGCCGATTCCAGCCGATCGCGTGCTCACCCTCGCGTCAGTCCAGCGTAATCTCGCCCTGGCCGCGATACGTGTGCCTGGCGTCGTACTCCATGTTCGCCCCGATCCCGACGATCACCGTGTAGGTCGTACCCGGACTCAGCGGGCGATCGTAGGCGTCTCCTGAGGCAAGGGGCCGCTGGACCTCAAGACGCACCCAGCCATCCTGCTCTGCCACCGCCGTCTCCATCAGGTCGGTACTCCCTCCGAGCGCTGTATCCTCAGGGTGGGTGGCGCCAACTGGCGCCTGGCCGTAGGCGTCGAACAACTGGAGTGTGCCCCCGGGGGCCGCCGCTATCACGTAATCCGCGCCCTGCATGCGGTCCTCGGGATCGATGCCGATGCCCAGCCAGCCGGACGTCTCGGCCTCTGCGGCAAGATAGAGATACTCGCTGTCATTGCTCCAATGCAGCACAACCTGGCCGATCTCCAGGCGATGCCGATACTCACCCGCACCGATTACGCCATCGGCGGACCAGACCGGAAGGCCTGGATCGTCCTCGGCCGCCCCCGGGTACGCAACAGACGGCTCGCTACCCGAGCCCGCCGGTGATTCCTCAGGGCCAGGGTAGATCGCTTCAGCCGAGGCTTCGGCGCCGGGCAGGGGATAGTCCTCCGCTGGTCCGGCCTCGGTCGTGGGGGCGACAGGGGAGGACACCGCCGATTCGGAGCCCGGCGCCACGGTCGCCTCCGTTCCACCGGGCTCCGCAGCACGGCCGCAGGCTACTGACAACAGCGTGATGACCAAAAGCAGAACGCGTAATGGGCGCATGGCTGGCTCCTCAGTTCTGACTCGTCTCTTCGGACGGGATTGCCTGTTGCACGATAGGGCGACTGGAGATACCATATCCCCGCCACCATGCACGGATTCTAGCTGTATGGCCGCAGGCCTGCAACAAGCGGGGCCCCCAGAAACTGCGGGAGCCGATTGGGTCGCACCAGGAGGGAAGCACTGTGAAGCAGATTCGATACGGGATCGTTGGTACGGGCGGTATGGGCTCTGGGCATGCCCGGACGATGCAAAGCGTGGAAGAGTGCCAGTTGGTGGCCGTCTGCGATGCCCAGCCGGATGTGGCCGAGCAAGTCGGGGAGGAGTATTCGGTCACGTACACTACCGATTACCGGAGACTGATCGACCTGGACTCTGTGGATGCGGTGATCGTTGCCACGCCCCACTACTTCCATCCCGACATCGCGATCTATGCGATGGAGCGCGGAAAGGCCGTTCTCTGCGAAAAACCCATCGCTGTGACCGTCTCCGCCGCAGACGCGATGGTTTCGGCGGCAGAGAGAACAGGGACGCCCTTTGCTGTGATGCACCAGAGAAGAAGTGAACCCATCTGGCAGGCGGCACACCAGATCGTCTCGGAGGGCCGCCTCGGCGAGATATACCGGACGATGATGGTCTATGCCGACTTTCGGAGCCAGGCCTACTATGACTCTGCGGGTTGGCGTGCCACCTGGGCCGGAGAGGGCGGTGGCGTGCTGATCAACCAGTCCCCTCACTCCATCGATCTCTTCACCTGGTTGGGCGGCCTACCAATCCGGGTTACGGCGCTCACCGCCACCAAGGGGCACGTCATCGAGGTCGAAGACGTGGCGTCCGCCTTGCTCGAGTACCCCAATGGTGCCACGGGATACATGTACTGCTCGACCACAGAGGCGCCCGGAACGGATATCCTCGAGTTGTCAGGGGAAAAAGGCAAGCTCCAGGTAATCGGCAACACACTCCGGCTGTGGGAGATCCCCTCGGGAGTCCAGGGCTTTTCCGATTCCTCGCCCGAGATGTGGACACGCCCCGAAGCCGTTGAGGTCGCTGTGCCCTTGCCGGAGCGGGAGGCGGGCCATATCGCCATCATCCGGAATCTGGCGCGGCACCTGCTCTATGGCGAGCCTCTGATTGCGCCCGGCGTGCAGGGACGCAACACGGTAGAGATGATCAACGCCACGATACTATCGGGACGGACCGGCAAACCCGTGGATGTCCCGGTGGATCGTCCGGCCTATGATGCCTTCCTGGAAACCCTGAAGGCGACCTCCAACTATGGCCAGAAGGCCACGGGGCCGGACAGGCGCGTCACCGATCACGTCCACCATTAGGACGGGCCCTCAGGGGAGGCCAGAGCTCCGGTAGGCGGGGCTTTAGCCTCCCTTTGCGTATCTCTTTATCAACACTCTAGCAGCCTATGCCCGTCGAGCCGAGCGGAGCCTCCCACACACGAAGACCGTACCGGCTGAGGTAGATGGGGATATTCTGGTAGAGCGGGTTGGTGGCCTCGATATCCCGGACCATAGCGCGCTTGGTGCTCATGCTGGGCCCACACAGGAAAGTCACCGATCCACCTTCGCCGCCAGCCCCGTTGACCTTCCAGCCGAGCGCGCCGTGCTCGCGAGCGATCTCGATTAACTGCTCCGCTTCACGGCTCACCAGGGAAGGGTGCAGCGAACGCTGCGCCTCGGTATTGCGGACCATGGCCGCGCCCAGACCCACGAGATCACCGGCATACACCGCATCGCGCGACGCCCGCGCACAGTCGCGAAGGACCTCGAGTTGGTGGTACTCTGGCCCCTCCTCGCGTATGTTGCGAATCACCCGCTCGTGTACGGCCGAAGAGCTGTGGGATCTGCCCAGGAAGACCAGGCAGAGTCTCCGCTCGAGTTCCCACCAGACTGGGTTCGATACCTGTATCTGTGACACCGCCGCGTACGGATACTGGAACATCTCGATGTAGTTGATGCCGCCATACGCCGCACACAACTGGTCCTGTATGCCGCTCTGCTGGTGCAGGACCTCTGTCTCGATGCGGTGCGCCGCATAGGCCACTTCGAGGGGAGTCATGCGGCCCGGCGAGAGCTTGTCCAGCGCGCCGATCAGGGCCACGGTGACAGACGCCGACGTGCCGGTGGAGCAGCCCGCCGGAGCCTCCGAGTAGATGGAAATCCGAACCCAGAGGTCGTCCGGGACTCCGACGTGGTCAATCGCCGCCTCCAAAAGGGGGTGGTGAATCCACTCATGCCTATCCGAGCGGGGCAACACGGCGTATCGATCGCCAAAGTTCTCGGCGTGCAGGACGATGCGATCGACCTCGTCTCCTCTGGGGCGTGCCTCTATCTGCACCTCGACAAAGGGATAGACTCCGATGTTAAAGATGCTGCCGTGCTCCGCGAACCAAGTGTCCGTCCAGCCCCCGTTATCGCACACCCGGATGGGCGCGACGCTGTTGATGATGCAAGGCCGTGTCATCTTTACCCTCTTTGTACGTGCACCAGATGGCCTGATGCGAGGGATTCTATCGCGCGTGGATGGCCACGTCCAGCCGTATGGGACACGGTACCCGCGTGACGCTCCTCTCGTCGGTGACATTTCGGCTCGCAGGCTCTCCTCCCCTCTACGCCATGGAGAGCCGATCGTACCCCTGCCGAATCTCCGCGGGAGATCCCTGGAGAGACGGCCCCTGAGCCATGGGCATGGACGGCTTGGATATCGTTGCGGCGGTTGCCGGATCCTCGCTGGCAGCGGGCACCACCACCATAGCCCTGTCGGGCACTGAGAGACTTGATGCGAGCCTCTCGGCCGGTATGGATCTTGCTCGCGAACACGTTGCCACAACGGCTCGCAACGATCTACCTGCAGACGCAGCCGCGCCCGTCTCATTCTTGACGCCTGTCTCCCGCTATGATAGTTTCGAATCGCGTTTGACATACAGCATACCAAGGAGCCTGAGCATGCTATCCGTCCGGCAACAGATCGCCTCCCTCGACAGCGACTATCTGGAGCTCCTGGGGGAGGAACAGGCTACCATCGAGCGAACGCTCTCCAGTCTCTCCTTCCGTGGAGCCGCGCGCGCCCTCTGGGCCAAGGACGGATCGCTCTGGAGCGATGACGCCCGCGAGATTGGAGAGATCGTCGACCGACTCGGGTGGCTCGATCTCCCCATGGCGATGCGCGTGGAGGTGCCGCGGCTGCGAGCGCTCGCTATTGAGCTCGGGGAGCGTCGCATCGGCCATGCGATTCTCCTGGGGATGGGAGGGAGCAGCCTGGCACCTGAGGTCCTGCAGGAAACCTTCAGGGATACCGTACAGGGCATCGAACTGATCGTGCTCGACTCTACCGATCCGGCACAGATCCGCCGGGTGGAAGAGTCCATCGATCTGGCCGCGACGGTGTTTCTTGCTTCGAGCAAGTCGGGCACGACGGCCGAGACGCGCACGCTCCTTGAGTACTTTGCCAGTCGCCTGGAAGAGGCTGTGGGCGGCCGCTGGATGGATCACATCATCGCGATCAGCGACCCAGGAACCCCTCTTCAGGCCCTCGCAGATGAGGAGGGGTTCCTCGCGCGCTATGAGGCAAGCGCAGACGTCGGCGGGCGATATTCTGCGTTGACGCTCTTTGGCCTGGTGCCGAGTGCGTTGATCGGCATAGATTGCGACCGCTTGCTCCAGAATGCCGCGGCGATGACACGGCGTTGCAGAGGCACGGTGCCTGAGGCAGAGAACCCGGCGTTCCGCCTGGGTGCGGCGATGGCTGGCCTGGCACAGGTTGGCCGAGATAAACTGACGATCCTCGCCAGCCCGCGGTTGGCCTCCTTCGGCTGTTGGGCAGAGCAGCTGATAGCCGAGAGTACTGGCAAGGATGGCAGGGGAATCCTCCCGGTGGAAGGCGAGCCTCTGCTCGATCCCTCGCAGTACGGCAGCGATCGGGCGTTTGTCTACGTCCGTCTCAAGAATGACGAGAATGATGCCGCGGATGCCTTTGTGGACGCGGTGTCCTCTCTCGGGCATCCGGCCATCGTTCTGCAGTTGGCAGACCGGTACGATCTGGGCGGAGAGTTCTTCCGCTGGGAGATGGCCACGGCCGTGGCTGGAGCGGTGCTGGGCATCAATCCCTTTGACCAGCCCAATGTCGAGGAAGCCAAAGACGGGGCTCGCGACGCCCTGGCCGGGTACGAAGCCACCGGCTCGCTGGCCGATGCCACCCCCCTGATCATCGAAGACGCCCTGGCCATCTACGGCCAGGGTCCGGCAGAAGGGGGTGCCGCGGCCCTCGTGGGACGCTTCCTGCGCCAATCCCAGCCAGGAGACTATATCGCGCTGATGGCCTACATTGATCGGACGCCAGAGCACGCCGCCCTGCTGCGCGAGATGCGAACGCTCCTCACGGCCCACCTTGGGATCGCCACGACCGTGGGATTCGGCCCGCGCTTTCTGCACAGCACTGGCCAGATCCACAAGGGCGGGCGAAACAACGGTCTATTCATCCAGATCACACAGATCGACGAGCAGGACCTGGATATCCCCGGCAAAGGCTATAGCTTTGGGGTCCTCAAGAGCGCTCAGGCGGCGGGCGATCTGGTCGCCCTATCGCAGCGCGGCCGGCGGACCGTTCGCGTCCGTGTAGGGTCCAACGTGGCGGCGGGGCTCTCCGAGATGCTGCGGCTGCTGGAGAATGCTGTAGCCTAGGTTCGCGGTCCGCCCGGAGGTGGACACACCGTGCGAACACTGTATCTCATGCGTCACGCGAAGGCTCGGTCCGATGCAGGCAGGGAGGACCTTCAGCGAAGGCTCTCCCGGCAGGGAAAGGACGATGCTCTGGCGATGGGTGCGCTTCTGGCCGAGACAGAGATCGCCCCAGACCTGGTGATCTCGTCTCCCGCCCGGCGAGCCACAAGCACCGCGCGCCGGGTCTCCAGGGCGTGGGGCTACACTGGGGAGATCCAGCACAATTCAAGGCTATATCAGCAGGGCCGGGAGGGCTGGCTGGCCGCGCTGTGCTCGCTCGGCGAAAGGGGCAGCCGCGTGCTGGCCATCGGACACAACCCGGAGATCGAGGAGATCGTCTTCACCCTCGGTGGCGAGGCCGCCCGAATGACTACCGGCGCGGTGGTGCGAATCGATCTTGATATCGAGGCCTGGCCCGATCTCGCGCCGTTCCAGGACGGTATCATGAGCGCGCACTGGGCGCCTCCCGAACGTAAGTACGGCGGAAATGTCTGCGACGGGCCTGTTCAAGATCTTCCATGACCAGGGAGCCTGTGCTATTATGTCACAAGTTGTAGCAACCCTGGGTAGAGGAAATGCCACCAGTAGACATTTCTGTAGAGACATCGCCCGAACAGGAAACGACGCCTGCCGGAGCGGCAGCGCAGCTCATGCGTGACTTGGCAAGTGCCCATGGCCGCATCCGCGATCTTGAGGCACGCCTGGATCAGGCGGACCTGGAGGCCGCGGCCGACGCCGTATCTCGCGCGGAACGGCTGCGGTTGCTGCTGGGCAATCTGCAGGAACTGATCCTTGTGGTGGATCCGAACCGGGTCATCACCGACGTGGCCGGCAACTGCATGGGGCTCATCGGGTATTCCGCCTTGGAGCTGTGTGGCTCTGGGATGGAGTTGGACGTTGTCCAGTTGTTCGACGAGCACGATCGACCCAGCGTGAAGGCGCAACTGGCGGAGGCCAAGCTTCGCCCGCAGGGGAGTTCCACCGAGGTCAGAGTCCTGGATCGAGCCGGTGAGGCCCGCTGGGTGGAGTGCACGCTGGTGCCCCTCTATGGTGACACCGAGCACCAGATGACCGGCGTTCAGGTCATTCTGCGCGACATCAGCGATCGGGTGCGTGCCGAGCAGATGATGCGCTCGCTCAACGAGGCCGCCGCTGCCGTGCAAAAGGCGTCGCTATCGCTGGATGATGTGCTGGAGGTGGTGACTGAGCAGTTGCGGGCGCTGGACCTTAGCTCTGGCGTCGGTTTGCTCTCGCCGGACGCATCCGAGTTGGACTGGGTCAAGATCCGCGGCGACTCACGCTGCATGCAGGCCATGGAAAAGCTCGTCGCCGCCGCTCCGGGACTCTCGCTGGAGCGCGTTCCAGAGGCCTGGCAGACGCTCCAGCACGGCCAGCCAGCGATGTTCAGCCTGGATCGGGCCGTGATGGCTCAGACCGATATACCCGAGGCGGCGCGTCGCCAGATCGCCCAGTTGATGGGGCCAACGATGCTGATTATCGCCCCGCTCCGTGCCGAAGCACACAGCCTCGGTTTCCTCGCCGTTGGGTCGTCCTGGCTCGATGAAGAGAGCATCCCCGCGATCCAGGCGTACGCTAATCAGACGGCCATAGCGATACACAACAGCAGGCTGGTGGGGCGCCTCGCCGATAGCGAGACGCAGTACCGGGCCATCTTTGAATCCGCCCGTGATGGTATGCTCGTCACGGACGAACAGGGGCGTGTCGTCGCCGCAAGCGAGACGACCTGCCAGCTGTTTGGCATCGAGCACTCTTCCATGATCGGAACGAGCATAGAATGCTTGTTCTCCTTAACTGTTGGAGACATCGCCGCCTGCTGCGAGGAAGGCGTCAACTCCGGTGAGGGTCAAGCCGTACGCGCCCAGGCACGGCGCGCTTCTGGAGAAGCGTTCCCCGTCGAACTGAGGGGATCGCGGCTGCGCCATGGAGATGCCGTGAGCCTGATGGTGCTCATCACCGACATCTCGGAACGGATCCGGGCGCAGGAAGCCCTGGTTCAATCCGAACGGCTGAGCGCATTGGGTCAGATGGCTGGCGGGATTGCGCACGACTTTAACAACATCCTCGTAAGCATTCTCGGATACGCCCAGATGGCCAGCCAAGACGCGTCTTGCGATCCGGAGCGGCTGGTCGAGGATCTCGCCCAGATCGAGGCCGGCGCACGCGATGCCGCCGATGCGGTCAGCCGTCTGCAATCGCTCTACCGAGATCGCGACGACCGAAGCGACTTTATCCCCATTCAGCTGGACGACGTATTGCTGGATGTCCTGGCGCTGAATCGCCCCCGATGGAAGGACATACCGCAGCTCCAGGGGATCACGTACCACATCGAAACCCGGCTGCGCAGGCCTGATCCCGTCCTGGGCAACGGCAGCGAGCTCCGGCGAGTGCTCAGCAACCTGCTCATCAACGCGATCGACGCCATGCCCCGCGGCGGTACCCTCGCGTTTGAGAGCGAGCAATTGGACGGTTATGGCAGCATTTCCATTAGCGATACGGGGGGCGGGATCCAGCCAGAGATCCAGCCACGCATTTTCGAGCCCTTCTTTACAACGAAAAAGAGCAGTGGCCTGGGACTGACGGTATGCGCCAATATCGTCAAACGCCATAACGGAACGATGCACGTGGAAAGCCAGCCCGGACTGGGGACGCGCATCATCGTCCGTCTGCCGACGGTCATGCTCGAATCCCCCGTCGCTACGCAATCGGACGCCATCGTCGACGATACGTTGCCCATCCCGGCGTTATCCATCCTCGTGATCGACGATGAACCGCACGTCCGCCAGGTCCTGACGCGGGTGTTACAGAGGCAGGGGCACCGCGCTCACAGCGTCTCCTGCGGCCAGGATGGGCTGGCGATACTCAGCGAGCAAGAGTACGATCTCCTGATATGTGACCTGGGTATGCCCGAGATGCCGGGTTCGGTTGTGATGCAGCGGGCGCACGCTCTCCGCCCCGGAATGCCCATCATCCTGGCCACGGGGTGGGGCGATTCGGTCACACCGGATCAGCTCAGGCAGATGCGCGCCTGTGCGCTCTTGCCCAAGCCCTTCGGCCAGGAAGATGTCGAGAGAGCCATCGCCGCGGCCATCAAGGCAGGGGCCGTCCCGTGAAGTCCGTCTCGGTCTGCGGGCGGTGGCGCACGATGACCTCGATGTACGCGATGCCCCGCCCGGGCCTGCGCCCTTGGGCTGGTGCCAGCACCCGGGCGGGCCAACACGGCAACCCGGCGCACGCCGGGCGCGGTGCGCTGCGCGGCAGCCTGGGCCAGCATGCATGATACCACCCGAGTCCTGATCATCGAGGATGAACCGAGCCTCGTCGAGACCCTCCAGTACAACCTCGTTCGGGAGGGGTATGAGGTCGCCGCCGCCACCGATGGTTATGGCGGCGTGGCAACCGCCACGAACTGGCAGCCCGATCTCGTCCTGTTGGACGTCATGCTCCCTGGCATCGACGGCCTGGAGGTATGCCGCCGAATCAGGCGAGTGAGCAACGTCCCCATCCTGATGCTGACGGCGCGCGCGGAAGAGATCGACAAGGTTGTCGGGCTTGAGCTGGGTGCTGACGACTATCTGGCCAAGCCTTTTGGGATGCGCGAGCTCCTGGCCAGGATCCGTGCCCTGCTGCGACGCACTCGTCCGAGCGAAGAGGTGTCTCCAGGCGCCCCCACCGTAGAACCTGCTGCCGTTGGCAGGCACGTCTCCGGCAACCTGATTATCGACACGGTTCGACACGAGGCGCTGCTGGACGGCGTACCGCTGGAGCTGAAACCGCGCGAGTACGATCTCCTGTTGTACCTCGTAGAACACCGTGGTATGGTGGTCTCACGCGAGAGTATCCTGGAGCAAGTCTGGGGCTGGAGCTACGGAGGGGGATCACGTACGGTGGATGTACACGTGCGCTGGCTGCGTGAAAAGATCGAGGCGGACCCTTCGACGCCCGAGCGCATTCAGACGGTACGTGGCGTTGGCTACAGGTTTGAGGGATAGGCTGTGCACTTTCAAAGCATTCGAAGCCGCATCGCGGTCGCTTACCTGGTCCTGATTGCCCTCTCCATGGCAGGGCTGACCTGGTACGTGTTGACCTTTGTCCGCGGCAGCTACGTGGAACGCCTTCAGCGCCACATGATCTCCGATGCGCTCCTCATCGCCGAGGTGACCAAGACGACCTTCCTCACGGGCTCTGATGAGAGGGCGGATGATCTGGCGACGCGGTACGCGACGATCCTGGGAACGCGTGTGACGTTTATCGATGGAGACGGCGCTGTCCTGGGAGATTCGGAGGCCGACCCGGATTCCATGCTCAATCACCTGCAGCGGCCGGAGATTGCGCAGGCGCGGACAAGCGGCCTTGGCTATGCCGAACGCTACAGCAACACGCTAGAGTACGATGCGCTCTACGTCGCAGTGCCCGTAACGCTCGGGAGTTCGCAGCAGGGCTATGTGCGCCTGGCCATGCCCCTCGTGGAGATCGACAAGAACATAGCCGCGCTACGCGGCCGCATCTTGGCCGCGACGGGGCTTGTCCTGGCGATCGCGCTGGTGCTGGGCGTGTGGATTGCAGAGAGAACCGCCCGGCCCGTGCGCGAGTTGACGCGCACGGTCCGGCGCATCGCCGGCGGCGATCTCTCCGCACGTATGGTCCCAAGGTCCAGGGATGAAGTCGGTCAGTTGACGAGCGACCTCTCGCTCATGTCCGACACGCTCAGAACCACGATCGACGACCTCGAGCGGCAGCGTGCCGAGGCCACCGCCATTCTTCAGCACATGGCCGATGGCATCGTCATCACCGACAGTCAAGGCCGCGTTCGGCTGATGAACGAGGCCGCAGAGCGCATCCTGGGCACGCCCGCCGCTGAGGCGGTGGGACGCTCGTTGCCTCAGGTGGCGCAGGACGAGCGCATCATCCTGGCGATGCGCACTTGTCTCAGCGAGACGAGCGAGCAGTGCGAGCTGGTGGAATACGCCAAGGGAAGCCGCTTCCTCCAGATCATCGCGACGCCGATCATCTCTGAGGCACGAGAGACGCGCTGCCTCATGGTGCTACAGGATCTGAGCCAGGTGCGACGCCTCGAGAGCATCAGGCGCGACTTTGTGGGCAACGTGTCTCATGAGCTACGCACACCGATCGCATCGCTCCGCGCGCTGGTAGATACGCTGCGGGGAGGCGCCATGGATGATCCTCCCGCCGCGACACGCTTTCTCGAGCGGATGGACACCGAGATCAACGACCTGACGGGCATGGTGGAGGAACTCCTACAGCTATCGCGGATAGAATCCGGCCAGGCGTCACCTCAGCTCGCACCGGTCGCGCTGAAGGAGATCGCGGCGCAGGTCGTTGAGCGGCTTCAGCCTCAGGCGGAGCGCGCTCAGATCGCACTGCGGGAGGACGTCCCCCCGAATCTGCCGCAGATGCTGGCCGATCGAGACCAGATACAGACGGTGTTGCGAAACCTGGTGCACAATGCCATCAAGTTCACGCCGGCGGGCGGGCAGATCACCGTGAGTGCCACGGCGCGAGACGGATTCGTGGCTGTGTCTGTGACAGATACCGGCATCGGCGTGCCGGCGGCCCTGCACTCGCGCATTTTCGAGCGGTTCTTCAAAGCGGATCCCGCACGAACCTCCGGAGGAACCGGCCTGGGACTGGCGATCGCCCGGCACATTGTGGCGGCGCACGGCGGAGACATCACGGTCACCTCCGCGCAAGGACCGGGAAGCGTGTTCACCTTTACGGTGCCCATCGCCCTCTGATTCGACCTCTCGTCCGTGGATGACATCAGCCGACAGCGCCGGGCCTCTCCAGCAGGATGGGCCCGGTATCTGTTTGGTGACGATCCTTTACCGGGTGTTAACCTCGCTTTCCCAGGGCGTTGATCTGCGTGTGCTAAGCTGTCAGCGGAATCGAAGGAAGATGCGACAGGGAGGACACATGCGAAAGAGTGCTTTGTTGGCAGTCATCGTGCTGGTAGCCGTCCTGGCGGCAGGCTGCAGCGCCGCGGGAGGACGGGATGCGGCGACGGCCCCCTCTGCCACTGGGGCGGCATCAGGGACCGAAGCCAGCGCGGCATCAACAGCCGGATCCGTCGAGCTTACCGGCGCAGGCGCCAGCTTCCCGTACCCGCTGTACTCGCGCTGGCTGTACGAGTATGCCTTTGTGAACCCGGTGCCACGGATCAACTATCAGAGCATCGGATCCGGCGGCGGGATTCGCCAGATCACCGAACAAAACGTGGACTTTGCCGGATCTGACGCGGTCTTGAATTCCGAACAGAAGGCGGCTGCACCCGGTCTGATGATGCTCCCCACCGTCGCCGGCGCCGTGGTCTTGGCCTACAGCATCGAGACACCCTCAGGCGAGGCGATCGCTAACGGACTGCGCCTCACGCCAGAAGTCATTGCAGCGATCTTTCTGGGACAGATCACCACCTGGAACGACCCGGCTCTGGTCGAACTGAATCCGGATACCGTCCTCCCCGATCGTGAGATCGTGGTGGCTCACCGCTCCGATGGTTCCGGGACATCCTTCATCTTTACAAGCTATCTCAGTTCCGTGAGTGAAGAGTGGCTTTCCCGAGTGGGCGCCGGCACTGCGGTTGAGTGGCCGGTGGGGCTCGGCGGAAAGGGCAACGAGGGAGTGGCCGGTATCGTCAAGGAACAGCCGGGCAGCATCGGATACGTCGAGCTGGCCTACGCGGAGCAGAACGGACTGTCCTACGCCCATGTGGCGAACCGGGAAGGCATATTCGTAGAGCCAAGCCTGGCGAGCACAACGGCCGCCAGCAACGCGGCGATAGCAGAAATGCCAGAGGATCTCGGACAAGTGCTCGTGAATGCAGAGGGTGCCGAATCCTATCCCATCGCCGGCTACACTTTCCTGCTGGTGTACCAGGACATGCCCGATTGCGCCAAAGCCCGCGAGGTCCAGGGCATGATCGAGTGGATGATGTCCGACGAGGCCGATGCCTATGCCGAGGAACTGCTGTATGCCCCCTTGGGGGACGAGGTCAAAGCGCTCGTGCTGGAGCAGCTTGAGGGACTGACCTGCGAAGGTGGGCAGCCAATCCCCTGATCAACGCCGGCGGACCCGTCCGGACGGGGAGAACCTGTCCGGACGGGTCCGGACCACCCGCGACTGGGAGACATGGGCCGGAGACATGGGCCGAAGAGAAACGACATGGAGAGAACGGTATGGCGGTAGTCGATGGAACGGAGCGTGAGCTGACCCGCTCCAGAATCAGGATAGGGGACAGGTTATTCCGGTTTTGGGCCTGGTCCATGGCCGCTCTGCTGCTGGGCCTGATGCTGCTGCTGATCTACGAACTGCTCGATGGCGCCTGGTTGGCGCTCTCCACTTTTGGGTTGGAGTTTCTGACCGAACGCAGCTGGAACCCGGTGAGTGCGCGCTACGGCGCCTGGCCCGCCATCTATGGCACCGTCGTCTCGTCGCTACTGGCGCTCGCAGTGGCCGGGCCTCCCGCTCTGCTGGCGGCGATCTTTTTGGCAGAGATCTGCCCGCGCTGGCTTGAGCCCTCTGTATCCTTTCTGATCGAGCTGCTCGCCTCCATTCCGAGTGTCGTTTACGGGCTCTGGGGCCTTCAGGTCCTTGTTCCGGCCATGCGTGATCCCATCCAACAGTGGCTCTATACCCATCTCGGCAATCTGCCCGCCTTTGGCTGCCAACCTCTGGGGATCGGGATGATGTCTGCTGTGGCCATCCTGGCCATCATGGTCTTGCCTTTTGCCATCTCCGTATCTCGCGATGTGCTCCGAGCCGTACCGAACGACCAGCGGGAGGCGATGCTGGCGCTGGGCGCCACACGCTGGGAAACGATCTGGCGGGCCGTCGTACCGTTCGCTCGATCAGGCATCATAGGGGGACTGTTGCTTGCTCTGGGGAGGGCCGTCGGTGAGACCATGGCCGTGACGATGCTCATCGGCAACCGGCCGGATGTCTCTTCGTGCCTGTTCAGCCCGGCGTACACGCTCTCGAGCCAGATCGCCAACGAGTTCGCAGAGTCAGTATCGCCTCTCCACGTTTCATCGCTGATGGGATTGGGGTTGGCGCTGTTTGCCATCACGCTGCTGCTGAACGGCGGAGCCAGGCTGCTGGTATGGCGAGTCGACCGGGGGAACAGGAGGAGACGCTGAGATGGTTCATGCCCTGCGGAGAAAGCTGGCCAGCCGGATCATGGTCACACTCACGGCGCTGTCCGCGGCTATAGCCGTCTCTGCGCTGTTGGCCGTCCTCGCCTTTGTGGCCATTCGGGGGGCAGGCGCGCTCAACGTCGACCTACTGACCCAGTTGCCCACGCCAGTCGGGGTCCCTGGAGGAGGAGTCGCCAACGCCCTGGTTGGCTCGCTGATTGTGATTGGAGTCGCTGCGCTTCTGGCGATCCCGGTCGGCCTCGGAGCCGGCATCTACCTGAGCGAGTTCGGAGGCAATCGTTTCGACGACCTCGTCCGCTATCTGGCCGACGTATTGTCCGGGGTGCCATCCATCGTGATCGGCATCTTTGTCTACAACCTGATCGTCTCGCGACAGGGACACTTTTCCGCGCTATCTGGCGGTGTGGCGCTGAGCATCATGATGCTCCCATCGATCATCCGAACGACCGATGAGATGCTGCGCATGGTACCCGACACCCAGCGTGAGGCGGCCCTGGCCCTCGGGATCACGCGCTGGCGCACCATCGTCAGCGTTGTCCTGCCCGGGGCCAGGGCCGGCGTAACCACGGGCATCCTGCTGGCTGTGGCTCGCGTCGCCGGTGAGACGGCGCCGCTGCTCTTTACCGCCTTCGGAAACCCGTACTGGAGCGCGCGCATCGACGCCCCGATCGCGACGCTTCCTCACACATTGTTCACCTATGCCATTTCGCCCTACAGCGACTGGCAGAGCAAGGCCTGGGGCACCGCGCTGATCCTCACCGCGATGATGCTGATCACCAGCATCCTCGCGAGAAGATCGCGGCGATTCGCCTAGTTCAGTACCATGAGATGGAGAAAAGCATGACTACGGCAGAGCGCCCCCTCGTTACCACGTCCACACTCGGTCTGGGCAGATCCGACAGCGCCGCCACGCTGGTGCGCGCCGCGGGCGCCCAAGCTCCGGCAGCTCCGGCGAGCGCCGAGGCTACCTCTACGCTATCCATGCACAGCATGCACGTCGAGCGCCTCGCGGCCGGCTTTGGTCGCTTCACCGCCGTAGACGACATAACGCACACCATTCCTGCCCGTACGATCACAGCCATCATCGGGCCGAGCGGATCGGGCAAGTCCACCTTCCTGCGCTGCCTGAACCGCATGCACGAGGAGGTAACCGGCGCCTGGGCAAAGGGATCGGTACGATTGGGCAGCGAAGACATCTACGCCGCCCGGATCGACCCGGTACAGGTGCGCCGCAGAGTGGGCATGGTGTTTCAGAAGCCGAACCCGTTCCCGACCATGTCCATCTATGACAACGTGGCGGCGGGGCTTCGCCTGAATCAGTGGGGCAGGGTGCCCACCCTGGACGAGAAGGTGGAACGCGCGCTTCAGCAGGCTGCTCTGTGGGATGAGGTGAAGGACAAGCTGTTCCAACCCGGCGCCGCCCTCTCCGGAGGCCAGCAACAGCGGCTCTGTATCGCGCGGGCTCTGGCCGTCGAGCCCGAGATCCTGCTGATGGATGAACCGGCCTCTGCACTGGATCCGATCGCGACGTTGCGCATTGAGGAACTCATGCGAAACCTGGTCCGCAACTATACGATCGTCATCGTCACGCATAACATGCAGCAGGCTGCCCGCGTGTCTGATCGGACCGCTTTTCTCATGATGGATGACGATCGCGCGGGCAGGCTTGTCGAGCAGGGCCCTACCGACGAGATCTTTACCCGGCCGCGAGACAAACGGACGGAAGACTATATCACGGGGAGGTTCGGATGAGTCCCAGAAGAGTGTTAATCCTCTGCACCGGTAACTCCGCGCGCAGCCAGATGGCGGAGGCCCTTGTCAACCACGATCTCGCCGGGCAATGGACGGCTTGGTCGGCAGGCACAGTCCCGGCTGCCGCGGTGCATCCCATGGCCGTGCAGGTGTTGAGGGAGGAGGGGATCGACATCTCGGGTAACGTGCCCAAGCACGTCCGCACCTTTGCCGGCCAGCGCTTTGACATCGTCATCACGGTGTGCGACAATGCCCGCAAGACGTGCCCTGTGTGGCTGGGGCCGGAGGCTCACATTGAGCACATCGGCCTGCCGGATCCCGCCTCCTTCGGAGGATCCGAGGAGGAGCAGTTTGCCGTCTTTCGACGCACACGTGACCAGATCCGTGATCGGATTCTAGGCTTTCTAGGCCGGTGGGGGCATGAACCTGAACGTCCCGACAAGACATAACGACAAGCTTCGGCAGATCGTCGAAGCGATCAATGGTGACGCGGAGTTGGCCCAGTTGTACGTCTGCGCCAACATGAACGCTGTGGATCGCTCCCACATGAACGACCACGGCGAGGTGCATATCCGCATCGTTGCCAACGCGGCGCTGCGCCTTTTGCGCTTGCTGCTGGAGGCCAAGGTCACACCGAACATCGTGTCGGACTATGGCATGACCATCGACGATGCCGAGGTGATCGTTGTGCTGGCCGCCAGTCTCCATGACGTGGGCATCGCGATACATCGTGAAGACCATGAGCACCACAGCCTGGTGATCGCCTACCCAAAGGCTCGCCAGTTGCTGGCCAGGCTGTATGAGGAGCCCGCGCTGACGACGATGGTGAGCGAGGTCCTTCACGCCATCATCGCACACAACTGGGTCGTGAGCTGCCTGACTCTGGAGGCCGGTGTGGTCAAGGTCGCCGATGCGCTGGACATGAGCCAGGGGCGGTCGCGCATACCTTTCGAGGCGGGCTCGGTGAACATCCATGCCGTATCCGCAATGGCCATCGAGGCGGTCCATATCGAACGAGGAGATGAAAGGCCCGTGCGGATCGCAATCGACCTGAGCAGTTCGGCAGGCATCTTCCAGGTCGATGAGCTCCTCCAGCGCAAGCTCAAGAACTCTACTCTGGCCCCTCACGTGGAGGTCGTCGCACGGATGGCCGAGAGCCCCGACGGCGTGTTCAAGATCTACAGATTCTGAGAGGACACGAACAAAGTGACACGCACAACTCTCGACCGCGAACTGCAGGCGCTGCAAGATGAACTGGTGCTATTGGGCAGCGTGGTCTCCCGGGCGCTCACCGAGTCTGCGGACATTCTCTGGAGACGCGATCTGGCCGCCGCGCACAGACTGATGGAGGCCGATAGCGCCATCGACGCGCGCCAGTATGCTCTCGAGTCCGATGTGCTCGTCCTGATTGCCCGTCAACAGCCGATGGCCACCGATCTGAGGACGCTGGCCGCCATTCTCGAGATTGCCAGCGACCTGGAGCGCATTGCGGACTATGCCAAAGGCATCGCCAAGATCACCTGCCTTATGGAGAATGAGACGGACGTGCCTGACGTGCCACAGATCCCGGCCATGGCGGATCTCGCCCAGGATATGCTCAGACGGGCACTGGAGGCGTTCCTGAGACACGATGTGGAGACGGCCCGCGCCATCCCGCTGGAGGACGATCAGGTAGATGCCCTGTTCAACGAAGCCAATCAGATGCTGACCGAGATGACCATCCGCAACCCCGCCAAGATGGAGTTGGCGAATTTCCTCACCTGGGCTGCGCACAACCTGGAGCGCTCGGCGGACCGCGTCACCAACATATGCGAGCGCGCTGTGTTCACCGTGACGGGGGATATGCAGGAACTGGACTCTGATTAGCACTCTCGCAGTCAAAGGCAAAGAGAGGCCGCCAGTTCTCCGGTGGCCTCTCTTGTTGCGCCCGCTAGGAGACGTGGACAGCCATGTAGCGAGATACGCTCTCTTGATTGAGAGTGACCCCCAGGCCTGGGGTGGTCGGCGGAACAAAGTAGCCATCGCGTGCCTTTGGCTCCAGGGCGTCCTCGACGAGGTTGTAGAGCAGGCTATCCTGGTACGGGAACCACTCCTGAATGACAAAGTTCGTGATACACGTGTCAAGCTGGACAGCCATGGCCGTGGACACCGGCCCGGCGCAGTTGTGCGGCTGCATGTGCATGTCGTACGTCTCGGCGTATGACGCGATCTTTTTGACCTCGGTCAGCCCGCCGGCCAGGCCCATATCGGGCTGGAGTATGTCCAGCACCTGCTTCTCGATGTACTGCCGAAAGCCGTAGCGGGTGTACAGTCGCTCCCCGGCCGCGATCGGGATGCGCACGTTCTGCGACACCTTGAGCATCGCGTCCACGTTCATCGCGTCCACCGGCTCTTCGTAAAAGTAGGGCTTGAGATCCTCAAAGCGCCGGCCCATCTCTATGGCGGCGGTCGTCCCCAGGTTGCCGTGCACCTCGATGAGGATGTCGATGTCCGGCCCCACGGCCTCGCGGACCGCCGCGACCCGCGCGTAGGCCAGATCTGCGACGTGCTTGGGAAGCACGCGGTCGGGCAGCCGCGAGCTGCTCCCATCCAGGCACATGAAGGGATCGAACTTGAGGGCCGTGAATCCATCGCCCACGACCCGTAGTGCCTCCTGAGCGTACTCCTCGGGGGCATCACAGGTCCTCCGCTCTCGAGAGGTCATGGTCACGTACCAACCGTTGGCGTACACGCGCAGCTTGTCGTTTACCTTGCCGCCCATGAGCTCATAGACCGGTACGCCGTATGCCTTGCCCTTTATGTCCCAGAGCGCGGCATCTATGCCGCTCATCGCCCCATAGAGCACCGGGCCACCGCCCTGGCCCCAGAAGGTGCCCCGGAACAGGCGGTTCCACATGTCTTCGATCCGCATGGGATCTGCGCCGAGCAGATATCGCTCCGCCAGTTGCCTGAGCATGCCCACGGCTGCTAGGCTGCCCGCGCCGTAGGCGAGGGAAACCTCGCCGACGCCTTCGATGCCCTCATCCGTGAGGACGCGCAGCAGGATTGGGTTCCATCCAAACCCCATGGCCACATCATAGATGTCTACAGCGGTGATCTTCATCTCATCCTCCCTCTGACCCGTGCACCCACAAAGGCCGTTCGACCAGCTGCCTGCTCTGGTTGGGCTGGCAGCAGCTCCCACAGCTAGACGTCGCGCACGCCGATACGCACACAGGGGTGCTCCGAGGCTGCGGCCTCGTTCAACGTGACTCCCAGACCGGGTGTATCGGGAACGGCCACATAGCCGCCCTCAGCCCGCCCGTCGAGCGGCTCGTTCACGAGATCGAGCAACAAATCACCGGCATAGGGTCGCCACTCCTGGATGATAAAGTTGGGGATACACGCATCCAGCTGGATGCAGGCCGCCGTATGAACCGGCCCGGCACACAGGTGCGGCTGCACGTGTATGCCATACACGTCTGCATAGTCAGAGATCTTTTTCGCTTCCGTCAGGCCGCCGGCCAGGCTGATATCGGGCTGAACGATATCCAGCGCCTGTCTCTCGACATACTGGCGGAACCCAAACCGCGTGTAGAGCCGCTCGCCGGCGGCGATGGCTATCGGCACGTTACGCGCGACCTTGAGCATGGCATCCACATTCAGAGCATGCACGGGCTCTTCGTAGAACATGGGCCGGTAAGGCACCAGACGACGGCCCATCTCGATCGCGGAAGTGACTCCGAGCACACCATGTACCTCGATGCAGATCTCGACATCTGGGCCAGCCGCTTCACGCACGGCCTGAACCCTGGCCTCGGCCAGATCCATGGCCACCTTGTCCAGCACCGGCGATGGCGTCCAGCGCCTGCGATCCGCGCTGATGTAAAAGGGATCGAACTTGAGGGCACCATAGCCATCATCGAGCACACGTCGAACACCCTGGGCGTACTCCTGCGGTGTGCAGATCTGCGGGCGGCCATCGGGCCCTGCAAGGTTCGACCAGCCATTCGCATACAGCCTTACACGGTCCCGAACCTTGCCCCCCAGCAACTCGTACACCGGCACGCCGAGCATCTTGCCCTTGATATCCCACAGAGCCACATCGATCGCGCTCATCCCGCCATACACGACCGGCCCACCGCCCAGGCCCCAGAAAGTCTCGCGCAGCATGCGCTGCCAGAGTTGCTCAATGCGGGTAGGGTCCGCACCGATGATGTATCTCTCCACCAGTTGGCGCAGCATCGCCGATCCGGCGGCACTGCCCGTACCGTAGGCCAGCGCCACCTCGCCCAGGCCATCGATGCCGTTGTCTGTTCGGAGGCGCAGCAGAACCAGGCTCAGCCCCTGGGCATTCCCTGCCGGGCTGGCATCGTAGATCTCTGCCTCGACGATCTTCACTATGCTCCTCGGATATCTTCTTGAACGGGCTAACCTGGTATCTGCAATCATTCCCTGCGCCTCGGCCAGCGGGCGCGCCCTCTAGAAATGGCAGGCCGCACGTCGCACCGCTTTCCGGACCACACTACGCCAGAACTCCGCAACCCGTCAACCCTTGCAGCGACTCTCCTGACGGGTATGATCTGGCCAGGCAACAGGGAAGAAGGGAGCCACATGGGGCCATTGCCTGCATACACTTGCCACAGGGCACAGAGCCCGATTCGCATCGACGGCCGTCTCGATGAGCGCGCCTGGGTGCAGGCAGAGCCCGTTTCGCTGCTGACGGCCGATAGTGGAGAGCGTACGCGGCAGGCGACCATGGTGCGCCTCCTATGGGATGACGCCTTTCTGTACGTTGGCTTTGAGTGCCAAGACGAAGACATCTGGGGAGTGACCGAGGAGCGCGATCAGGACATCTACGAGCAGGAGGTCGTCGAGGTCTTTGTGGACGCGGCATGCTGCGGCACGGCCTATGTGGAGATCGAGGTCAGCCCTCTTAATGCGGTACTGGATCTCTTTATGCTCTGCCGTGACGGCCGCCGGCGAGGGCTGCGTGACTGGGACTCTGCCGGGCTTTGCACGGCCGTCGCGGTAGACGGCGATCCCTGGCAACGGGGCACGGCAGACAGAAGTTGGACTGTGGAGATCGCGCTCCCCATGGTGGATCTCGAGATGGCCCCGCACCTGCCCCCACAGCCCGGCGACCAGTGGCGGATCAACCTGTACCGGATCGATCGCAGCCCGAGCGGCGATGAGTACTCCGCCTGGTCTGCACCGGGCCTGATCGACTTTCACACCCCGGCGCGTTTTGGCGTTTTGCTGTTCGCAGACTAGGCGGTGACGTCGCCTGTGGCCGGCGCCAGCGCCGCGAGCGTGGTATCCAGAGAGGGAGCCAGCGCCCCCCAGTCATACACGCTTACGGATGAACGCCAGCTGCGAGCACGCACCAACTCGAGGTTCTGGGCCGCCCAGGCGAGCCGATCTGCCAGTTCGGCCAGCGTTCGGTACAGGCAAAGGCCACGGTCCGGCTCTGGGATGAACTGCGGATAGGTGAGACGGTTGGGCAGAATCGGGAAGCAGCCGCAATATAGGGCCTCGGCTACGGCGACGCCAAAGAACTCGTGCCGCGCCGTGCTGACCACCACATCCGCATCCCAAAGCCATCGCGCATAGTCTTCACGAGAGGGCGTATACCCGTACTGCACGATGCGGTGCCCCAGCCGCTCGCGTGCCTCCGCAAACACGGCGGGCTCTGAGACAAAGTGCTCGCCAAGAAGTGCCACCTCAAAGCTTACGTCGCGATCTGCGAGAGCATAGAGCGCTCTTGTGAACATCTCCGGAGCCTTGTCATACTCCCAGCGGTGGTTCCAGAGGATCAGCAGGGGCCCCTGGCGCCGTTGCTCTGGGCGACACCGGTCCAGCCAGCGTAGATCCATGCCCACGGGAAACACCCGGGATCGCTCCCTCAGCGCTTGAACGGTCTCCATCTCTGTGTAGTCGGGGTAGTGCTTGAGCAGACGCGGCAGTTCCTCAAACCAGGATTCGAGATGATAGGCAGAGTTGAAGAGGATCGCGTCTGCGCAGAGCATGGAGGCGTAGTTGATAAAGCCATAGTGCAGATCCCGCTTCTCTCCCGGGCGCAGCGGGTAGGTCAGCTGGTTCTCGTGCATATACAGCGCCACAGGGAGCGCGTGTGTCCGGTCGCGCGTGAGGGCCAGGAAGGTCGAGAGATCGAGCATGTCGGTGGCGAGCAGCAGATCGGGGCGCTCGCGCGCCTCCCTCAAACGGCGGGCGAGCGTCACCGCGCCCCCATGCATCCGCCACTTCCAGAACTGGCCGGGCAGAGTCAGCGCGACGACCTCATGGGCGCTTTCGCGGACGTACCCGTCCAGCCAATCGCGGTGTGACCCCGTGTAGTACGGCTCTAGCGCGACGATGCGCATCGCGGCTTGCTCCAGTGCCCTGCAGGCGAGGGCTAGATGTGCTTGCCGACAGAGCCTTCACCCGTCCCCGACTCGTCCTCGTGTGCATGGCTATGCGGATGCTCGTGGCCTGTGGCGTGCGGATGATCATGCCCATGCGGGTGCTCATGAGGATGCTCATGAGGATGCTCATGAGGATGTGCGTGAGGGTGAACGTGAGGGTGGGCATGATCATGCGGGCCAGTGTGATCAGTGTGCTGCATCGCCTGTGGCACACGGCGCCCGCTGGCTGGCGAAGCCTCACCAACCCAAACGCGAACCATGTTCGCCCACGGGAATTCCTTGCTCCCAAACCCATACCCGACGGACTGGATCCGCATCGCTGGCCTCTCAAAGGTTGCGAGAGTGGTCAGCAGGGCGGCCCCGGTTGGGGTAACCATCTCCGAACCAGAGTCCAGTGGAACCGTCGGCACGCCTACCTCTGCGATGAGCGCCAGCGTCGCGGGAGCCGGAACGGGCAGCAACCCGTGCTCGGTGCGAACGGTTCCGCTGCCAAGCGGGAGCGGCGAAGCGTAAAGCTCCTCAATGCCCATCTCGTCCAGTGCCAGGCAAAAGCCGACGATGTCCACAAGGGTATCGATGGCGCCCACTTCGTGAAAATGGACCTCATCCAGACCCATCCCGTGGATGCGCGCCTCGGCCTCGCCCAGGCGAGTGAACACTTGAAGGCTCTTCTGAGCGACGCCATCCGGGAGCTTGGCATGCTCCAGTATGCTCCGAATGAGGGGCAGATTCCGGACGGGGCGCTCTCCAGCCCGATCGATGACGTCAAATAGCGTACCGGTGATGCCGTGCTGCTGAACCGAGCGCTGCACCAGATCGTAACCGTCGATGCCCAGAGTCGCGAGTCCGGCTCGGAGAGACTCCAGCGAATAGCCGGCATCCAGCAGGGCTCCCAGGAGCATGTTCCCGGCGGCTCCCGAGAAGCAGTCAAAGTAGGCGATTTTGGTGGTCAACTCTATCGTTACCTTTCTTAACGCGCCGCAGGAGCGCTCAATGAATAGGCCAACGCCAGCCGGGCCGTCGCCAACAGACTGTCTCGGTGAGTTCGCTCGTAGGCGTGGCTCGCGTCCACGCCAGGGCCGATCAGGCCTACACGCACATCCGCACCGGCTCGCAGCAGTGCGCTGCCGTCAGAACCATAGTGCGGATAGGTATCGATGCGGTACGGAATCCGTTCGCTCACGGCCAACTCCGCTAGAGCGAGGCGCATGGCGAGATCGTACGGACCGGATGAATCCTTGGCGCAGATGCCCACAGAGTATTCGTCCGAGTTCTGATGCTCGCCCGTCGTGCCAGCCGCCATATCGATCACGAGCAGTTCCTCCAGATCGCGCGGCATTCCGGCGGAGGCCCCATGTCCGACTTCCTCGTAGTTGCTGAAGAAAAAGCTCGTGCGTACGGCCGGGCGCAGCGCAGCCGTCGCCAGGGACTGCAGCACGGCCAGCATCACAGCCACACCGGCCTTATCGTCGAGATGACGACTCTTTACATAACCGGTATCGGTCACCTCAAGACGCGGATCCAGAAAGACAAAGTCTCCCACTTCGATCCCCAGAGCACGTGTCTCTAGCGCGCTTGAGGTCCTGGCGTCGAGGCGCACCTCCATGGCGTCCTCCACACGCTTGCCATCCTCTGCCTCTGAGCTGGTATGCACGCTGGGATGGATCGTCTGGACGGTTCCACGCAAGCGCACGCGGAGACGCGTCGAAAGCACGGTCACATTCTCGTTCTCGATGGCATTCCAGGCATAGCCCCCCAGTTGGGTCAGCAGGAGCCGGCCGTTGCTCTTGACCTCTCGCACCATCGCTCCCAACGTGTCAACGTGACCTGAGAGAGCCCTCGGGCAACCACTATGCTGTCCGGGCACTGTAACCAGCAGTGCCCCCTTGTTCGTCCGGCTCAGCTCGAGCCCAGGAACGTGCAGTCCCTGGATCTGGCTAACCAGCCAATCCATGACCTCGAGATGATATCCCGTCGGGCTCGGCACCTGTAGAAGGGCGCACAGGCAATCCTGTAGATAGTCGTAATCGATGGCCGGCGAGTTGGACATATCCGCTGGTGCTCCTTTTCCGAATCCACAGGATTATAGGGTAACCCGGTATGGGAGACAACCGCGCTGGGGGAGGGCTGAGCGCTCCCCGCCTTGACGCGGCGCAACCGGAGCGCTAGAAATACTCCAGGGTCGAGAGGAGGATCCCAGATGAAGATCACGTCCGTCGATACGTTGATGGCCTTTGGCGGCCGTCAGACCTGGGTCTTTGTCCGCGTGCACACCGATGCTGGCCTCACCGGTGTCGGCGAGGCCAGCGTGGAGGGCAAGGAACAGGCTGTATGCTCCGCCGTGCAGGATCTTGCGCGCCAGTTGATCGGCCTGGATCCGCGCCGGATTGAGCACAACTGGCAGATCCTGTACCGGCATGGCTTTTGGCGTGGCGGCATCGTGCTCAACAGCGCACTGAGCGGTATCGAACAGGCCCTCTGGGACATCGCCGGAAAGGATCTGGGGGTGCCGGTGTACCGCCTGCTGGGAGGCGCCTGTCGCGATCGCATCCAGCTCTATACGCACTGCAACGGGAAAAACTCGGAGGAACTGGCCCTGCGCGCTTCGGACCTGGTGGGCGCCGGTTGGAAAGCGCTCAAGATCGGCTGTCCCGGCCCGGAGAACTATGCGACGGAGCGGCAATGGCTGGATGATATCGATGCCCGCCTGGGAGCCCTGAGGGCCGCTGTGGGATCTGAAGTCCTTGTCATGATGGATGCCCACGGCAGGCTTACGCCGGGCCAGGCTACCCGCCTGATGACCGTCCTTTCCGTCTGGGACCTGATGTTTCTCGAGGAGCCGGTTCCGCCAGAGAACATCGATGCCCTGCAGCGAGTAGCGGCGTCGCAGACCGGCGTGCCGCTGGCCACAGGTGAGCGCCTGTTCACCAAGTGGGGATTCCGGGAGTTGCTCGAGAGGCAGTACGTGGACGTTGTTCAGCCGGACGTATGCCACGATGGAGGCATCTTGGAGACGCTCAAGATCGCCGCCATGGCAGAGACGTACTATGTGCGCACGGCTCCACACAACCCGAACGGCCCGGTGGCGACCGCCGCATCGTTGCAGTTGGCTGCTTGCCTGCCGGGCTTTACGATCCTGGAATACGCGGAGAACCAGCCCTGGCGGGATCGGGTCATCCGCGAGCCCCTGCAAATTGACGGCGGATATGTCGCGATCCCGGAGGCTCCCGGCCTGGGCGTTGAGCTGGACGAGGAGGCGATCGCCGAGCTCGCCTACGAGCCGCGCGACTACCAGAGCTCCTTCTGGCCCGATGGGGGCGTTGCGGACATCTGAGGGGCCGGGCATCCGGGGGCCAGCCCCAGGGAGTGAACCGGCTGCAGCTAAGAGAACTGTGGGGCATCTCTTTGCATTCTGCTGACGGGGGCACATTGCGCCCGGTGCCCCTGGCAATCGGCTGTGACGGGGATCAAGAGGCTGGTTGTGCCGCGCGGCCTGCCAAGACTCGTTGACAGCCGGCTCCGTGGTATGTACGCTGCGGCCAGTCACCGTTGAGCCAGGGCAGATCGGCTAGAAAGACCAGATGGATACCTTACCTGTGCCCGAAAATGTGCGCGCTGCGACCGCCGCCGACCTCTCTGTATTGATACAGAGTGCAGTCTATTCGGCTTCTCTTAACCAGATTGGTGATGCCCTGCCGTTTCTCGCGCGAGGGCCAGCGGGGCCGCTGCTCTGCCTCCTGAATGCAGATAGCGAACCTCTTGGCCTGCCGTTGGCCATGCGACCGGTGCATTGGCGTGGCAGAGCCGCCTGGCTCGGCCAGGGTCCGACGGATCACGCCAGCGCGGTGCGGATTCGCGAACTGCTCCCGTTCTGCTCACCCGTGCGCCTGGGCACGCGCACGGGCGCTGGCCTGGGCGATAGGCTCGGACTCGCAACTCCGGGGCACGTGAGGGCTGTGCGAAGGGTGCCCGGAATCATGCCGGTGTTCGCCCAGCAGTCGATTCGCGAGATGGAGCGCACGGAGCGCACACCGGAGCAGGTCCTGGATGACGCGATGTGGGGAGTCATGCAGGAGGGGTGGCGCTCGGGATACGGCGCGGACGCCGATCACTTGAAAACCACTCAGGACATCGACCAATGTGTGAGTGCCGGCTATGTCATGTACACCTTCGACCCCCGTGATCATGTCGACAACGGGGCAGAGGGCGCGGATATCGCCGGTCTGCGGAAGCGTTACGCGGCACTCCCCTGGGCGCGGCTCGCCACCTCACCGGAGCAGAACATGGCCCGCTATGCGGGCGAAAGCTGGGAGCTGGGCGGAGGGCATTTGCTGGTCATGTCAGAGCTCGATGTGCTTCGGGCTGCCGCCAAGTACGGAGTGGCGCTCGCGCACCTGCGCGACCTCTACGAACATCTTCGCGCGGCCATCGGGGGGCGCCCCTGGGAAGTCGAGGTGTCCGTTGACGAGACGGACACCCCCACGCGCCCTGTGGAGCACTGGTATATCGCCCGCGAGTTGAGTCGCCTTGGCGTGGAATGGGTCAGCCTGGCGCCGCGCTATGTCGGACGCTTTGAGAAGGGCGTGGACTATATCGGCGATCTGACGGCGTTTGAGCGCGACTGGGGTTGGCATGTCGCGATCTCAAGGGCCCTCGGGCCGTACAAACTCAGCCTGCACTCGGGATCGGACAAATTCCGTATCTACCCGATCACGGCTCGCCTTGGAGGCGAGCTAGTACACCTCAAGACCGCAGGCACCAGCTACCTGGAGGCGCTTCGGACGCTGGCAAGCGTGGATCCGAGCCTCTTTCGCGAGATACTCTCCTTTTCGATCTCCGCGTACGAGGAAGAGCGGCGCTCGTACCACGTCTCTGGAGAGCTGAGCCGCGTGCCCGATCCCGAGTCTCTCTCCGATGAGCAACTGATCCCTCTGTTCGACGATCTGCACGCTCGCCAGGTGCTGCATGTTGCCTTTGGCCGGGTTCTGTGTGCACGTGACGGTTTTGGCCGCGCCGTCTTTCGCGACCGGATGGTCGCTCTGCTGCGTGCCCATGAGGAGGCATACTATCGCGCGCTTGAGGACCACCTGGCACGGCACCTGACCCCCTATGCGCGGCCGGGGCGGAACGACACGTAGGAAGGCGGCCAGGCCAAAAGGCCTGTTCGCCCGGCTGC
>JAAYAW010000084.1 GCA_012719135.1 Chloroflexota bacterium | reverse complement strand
GGGCGTTCACCGGCTGTCTTTTGCCCTCGAGCTGTGCCTATTGGGCGGCCTCGGCCTCGGCGCCGTCCTCGCGCAACATGACGGCCAAGTTGTCCTCGACCTCCTGCATCGCCGTCAGCATCTCGGCGCCCGTCGTCAGCGCAAGTTCCCCCGCCAACAACTCCTTGCCCTGATCGAATAGCTGGCGATCCACCGTGCCGAGCGGCCGCGCGTTGTTCATAAAGAACAACTGGCGGACCACATCGACCACCTCGGTAAGGTCGCCCGACTTGAGCCGCTCGCGCATATCGGCCTGTCGGGAGCGCAGGTCGGGGTTGATGTCGTCATCGCCCGGCAGGTCGTGACAGGCCTTTAGCATGTCGCGCAACGACGCCGGGGTCAGCACGTGCCGGAGCCCCGCCTCGTCGGCGCCCGTGACCGGTACCATGAGTTGCATCGACCTGCTAACGGTGTTGATCACATAATAGGCGTGGGTGGTGTCGCCGATCGACTTGTCCTGAATCCGCACGATCGTGCCCGCCCCATAGCAGGGATGGACAACTTTGCTGCCGACTGTGTACATGGCGATGCTCCCTCTTAGCCGTAACACGACGTATCCGGCCAGCCACTGGCCGAGGAACCCAAGCGGGGCGGCGACTCTGTCACCTCTCACGGGGAAATGCACAGGCTGTCACGCCCCAACAAACAACACGAGAGGCGGACAGCCTGCTATGAATACCCATATTCACCTGTGGCTGTGACCGCGGGGCATTGCCGAGCGCAACGTCTCGTCCGTGCAGATGCCCCCAGACACCCGAGGGCGACCATGCATCTGCCCCCTCTTGCTGCTTGCCGGCGCGACAATCGGCGTGAGCGGCTACGTGGGCGGCGAATGCCACCCCTGACATTATTATACCATGGCGGCAGCGAAGGGTCAAAGCCAGGCGCCGCTGCAACCACCCTCAGCCGCTCCTTGGGCGTTGACGGGCCGACACGACGCCCCTATACTCGCCTCGAGTCGGGCGCCTGCCGGGGTCCACGGCTCGTCCTGTGACCGTGGACCGCCACCACGCGTCATACCTTCCGAAGGGGGAACGCATGCCGGCGGCTCAGCCTGTCAGCAAAGCGGAGCGGGACGCTCTCTTTGTTGAACTCTACAACGAGTTCCACCAGCCCCTATTCGGCTACTTGTTCCGCTTGCTGAGAGACCGGGAGAGGGCGGAAGACGCCGTACAGGAGGCCTTTGCCAAGGCCTATCGTGCCTTGCACCGCCTCGATGGCGATGCCAACCATCGCGCCTGGCTGTACCGCATCGCCACCAACACCGCCTACGACCGGCTGCGACGGCAGAGGCTCATTGCGTGGTTGCCGTTACGCGACGATGGCGAGGACCCCGCCCTGCGCTACGACCAGGCCGATGATTGTGAGATCAACGTCCAGGTACAGCGGGCACTGGAGCAACTCCCAGTGCGTTATCGGGCGCCCCTGCTCCTCTACAGCGTGGACGGCCTATCGACGGAAGAGATCGCGCGGGTGCTCGGTATCTCCCGAAGCGGCGTCAAGATGCGATTGTTGCGAGCCCGACGGATGTTCATTGAAGCCCACGGAAAGGGTGAGTGACGCATGGCACGCAAGGCCAGATGGCTCGGCCTGCTGGCAACCTATCGCGAGCTGAGCCCTCGCGAGCGCAAAGCGGTGGATCGGCACCTGGAGGACGACGAGCGGGGGCGCGAGTTGGCCCGTCTCTTTGCTGAGCAGGACGCCCTTCTCTCGTCGCTCACCCCGCCATGCCCGCGCCCTTTGCTGAGGGAGCGCGTCATGGCCGCGACCGTGGCACGCAGCGATGCTCTCCTCCGCCCCCGGTGGCGCCCGGTGTTCGCCGCCGCGCTGTCTCTCATCCTCCTGGTGCTGGTGGCGGGCACGGGAGTGGCCTCGTCGGGGAGCCTCCCCGGAGACACCCTCTACCCCGTCAAGCGGGCGAGCGAGCGGGTGCGCCTAGCGTTGACGCTACAGGAGCAGGGCCGAGCCCATTACATGCAGCGGCTCGTCGAGATACGGCGGCAGGAGGTGAACGCCCTGCTGAGACTCGGGCGAGCCGGCATCCCCGTCGCCTTCCAGGGGCCCCTGGAGCACTCGCCCGAGGGAGAGTGGCTGGTAGCGGGCGTGCCCATCATCTTCTCGAATGACGCCGGCGATCCATCGCAGATGGTCGCCGGCTTGCCCGTGCACGTGACCGGCGAGATTGGCGACACCGAGGTGCACGTGGAGGCCATGCGCCCACTCGAGCCCTCCGCCGCGGGCCGGCGGCCCGAGCCGGAGCGCGAGCACAAGGACGCCAAAGACCCGGCGCCCAGCGCGACGCCCACGCACGAGCCGACCGCGACGCCGCAGGAGATCGAGGACCTTTCGCCGGGCGGGGAGGACGCGCCGCCCACCGCCACCCTCACGCCCACCGCGGAGCCCGATGCCGACGCGCCCCAGGACGCGCCCAGGGGCGCGCCTCCCGGACGGAGCCGGCCCGACGGATCGACGCCCCCGGGTCTAGACAAGGGTCCAGGGACACCGGCCGCGCCCGCTTCTAGGGACGATGGCAGGGCTGGTGACGAGGACTCGCGCGATGCCGGCGCATCCTCTGAAAAGCGGGATCCGCCGCCCGCGGCCGCGCAGCCACCGGCGGAGGACAGGGGAGCCGTCAACCGTGACGCGGACGGCCACCCCAATCCCACCCGGCGACCACCGTGGGCCGGCCCTCCTGGCCGGCGCACTCCCGGAGATGCGTCGGCCCCTCGGCAGAACCGCGATGACGCTGAGGCGAACTCTGACGGTTCCGACGCGCCGCCGGATCGCTCCACACCCCCCGGAAAGGGCGACTAGCCCCTCCGCGAAGGGATCATCGCTCGCTCCACCATGTCGGCCGCGCCGCGCTTCTCCGGCGCGGCCCGCGCCATCCTCTCGCTTAGCGGACGGCTGCCGTCAGCCACGGCAGCCGCGACACCACCCAATTGGCAAACTCTTGCTGCAGAAGCATTGACATGGCCCCTGGTCCATGCTATGATCCGGGTGCCGTGTAGATTGTTGACAATTCACACTGTCACGGCGCCCCGCGTTCGGCCAGGCGGCGCTTCCCCGACCGCACTTGGCCGACCACTGCCGCATCAGAGGAGAAACACGTGAGGAACAAAGTCATCCTGCTGCACATCAAGGACGATGTCGCCACCGCCCTTACCGACCTCCAGGCGAGCGATAGAGTGACCGCCCTGCTGGACGATCGCGCGGTAGACGTGGTTCTTGCCCAGGACGTCGCCTTTGGCCACAAAGTCGCCCTGCGCGACATCGCCGAGGGCGAGGAGATCCTCAAGTACGGCATGCCCATCGGCAAGGCGTTGTGCGCCATCCACGCCGGCGAGTGGGTGCACGTGCACAACTGCCGCAGCCACCGCTGGG
>JAAYAW010000083.1 GCA_012719135.1 Chloroflexota bacterium | reverse complement strand
TGCCACGCGCTTCCGGGCTATCTCACGGCTAGCGGCTCCCGTTGCGGTGATCATATGCCCCTCCGTGACAAGCCTACCGGGCGGGTCGCTCTCCGAAAGGTTTCACAATCCGACGGTGTACTTGGGCGTCTGCCCCAATCGCTCCAGCAGCCCGTTGACCTCCGACTTGAGCGCGATCATATCATGCTCGCGCCCAACCGTCACCTCCTGAAACCGCCTCAGCTGGTCGATCGTCTCCAACATCTGTTCACGCGTTCTCTCTTGCTCTTCCAGAGCCGATCTCATGGCCTGGCCTGAACGCTCGGCCTCCTTGAGCAGCCGGATCTGCTCTTCCTCCGCGGTCTGCCGCTGCGTCACATCCTGGAAAACGGTGAGCACGTCGTTCCCCAGCAGGGTGGCGGTGATCTCGGTGGCGCGCGCCTGCCCGTCTCGACCGACGATGCGGTGAGAGAATGGCCCGATCTGCGTTCCGTGAGATCGAGCACTCTGCAGGGCGGCCTCCCACTCGTTGATGGCGTCACGGCGACGATTCGGGTCCGGGCAGACAAGCTCCCACCAACGCTGCAGGGTGGGAGCGTCCTCCAGGGCATAGCCGTAGCTATCTGCCCAGCGCTTGCTGACACCGAGGAAGCGGCCGTCTATGCCGATCAAGGCCACTGGCATCGGAGATGAATCGAACAGCTGCTGAAAGTGCAAGGCGCTCTGTGCAGCCGCCTGCTGCGCCGATTTGCGTGCGGCGATCTCACGCTTGAGCCGGAGAATCCACGCTGCAGAACCCGCCAGAATAGCGGCGGCGATCAAGACCACACGCCGCAGGACAAGCGCATCCGGTCCGTGTTCGTAGCGCACCGGCAGCCACTTGCGGTAGATCTCGTCCCGTTCGGCCTCCGATATCGAGGCCAGAGCCTTATCGAGGATGCCGGCCAGAGGAGCCCAGTCCTTCCGGACGGCCATGCACTGACCGTTTGCGTAGGGCGTATCGCCCGCGATCTTGAGCGTCGTCAGCTTGAGCCTGGCCAGGTAGTATCCTACGACGAGCATGTTCTCTACGTAGGCAAAGGCCTCTCCGCGCTGCACCGCCTGCAAGCCCTGCTCTGCCGAGGCAACTCGGAGGAGTTCGATGTCCGGATAGTCCCTCGGGAGCCAGTCGCTGGCGGCGTATCCATCCACCACGGCCACTCGGGCGCCGGAGAGCTCGGCGATGTCGCCGATGTATGTAACGTTACTCGCCGCCACGATGACGATGGGCACTTGCTGGTAGGGAGAGGTAAAGGCCCAGAAACGGCTTCGCTGAGGGGTTACAGCCACAGAGGTGGTCATATCGATCTCCCAGCGCTGCATTTGGGCGTAGGCCTCCTGCCACGTCAGTCCCGTCACGCGCTGAAAGGTGATGCCCAGGCGTTCCTCTACCAGGCGGAGGTAGTCCTCTGACATCCCGGAAGGCTGTCCTCGCTCGTCCACGAACTCGACCGGTGCCCACGCCGGATCCTGCGCCACCCGAATCACCGGATGATCATCCAGCCAGGCGCGCTCCTCGGGCGTGAGGGTCTCGAGGAAGGCCTCCTGTGGCGTCCCGGTTGACGATGCCTCGCCCTGTGCCAGGACAGGAGGGCACAACAGAGCGGCCAGGACGATCCATATCGCCAGCGAGTGACAGATCTTCTTCGGGGCTCGCGCTCTCTTCACAGCCGATCCTCCACTGGTCAGTCAACGACGATGCCAACATCGCTCGGAGAGCACGCATCGATCTCGTTCGGTGCCGTGCCGGGGCAGGCGAGCTGGTTCCCAGGGCGTGGCCACCGATCGCATCGGAGATGGCGCGAATCATGCCGTCCACACATGCCCCGCGAGGGTCACCCCTCTCTGACCGACACACCCATCCGATCGGACTGGGAGAGCGTGCATCGGCGCAACGCTCGTATCCAGCCCTCTCAAGTGTGGATCCACAGGCGTTCGCAAATGAGCACGCTTCCGGATGCCGGCACGATACGATACCAGTATGCATGAAAGTGAAACGTACACCAAGGCCACCACACTTGTTCCCAATGCCGCGCCTGTGGACGCCGCTGCCGCGTAGCCCAGGCGCGGCACTCGCGCCGAGTTAGCCCGGACCCGACGTATCATTTATCTAAAGAGAGCCGGTATCCGTCCGGGCGCAACGGACGACAGTCCAAGCCAGCGGGACGCGGAGCGACAGGCAACACCAGAGAGGCGGAGCTAGGCATTGTCGTCCATCGGCGTACTCCGCAGCCCGCGTAGCGGCAGACAAACCGCAGGCGATTCCCAGGGAGGGCAAGCCGCGCCCTGGAGCCGTGCACGGTGGACGGCTCGGAGCGGCATAACCCGTGACAAGGGGCCCGGCGGGCGGTATGCTGGCAGGCTGGTTCGGCATCATTCTGCGATAGGCGGCTGCCCTATGCTCCTCGTGGAGAGGGGCTGATCCATTTGGCCCACGACATGCAGGCGTGCTATACTCATGATGCCCGTGGGTAGTATGGCTACGCAGGCAGCTTCCCCGGGCTTTGTGCGTGTATGCTAGCCGCCGGTCGCAGCGGCTCTTTTCGTGCGCTGCCAGGTCTCTCGTTTGAGCGTGCGATAGCGTGCGGGACGTTTCCCCTGCGCCCTCCAGATCAGCGGCGTCACCAGCAAGATAGCGTTCTATTGAGCCACAGCGACCGTGGCGTTCTCGCAGCGCCGCGTTCGTTGTTTTGGCTATTCGGTATGTTCATCAAGAGGAGTGTGAACGGCATGACGCGAGCAGAGGTGTATTACTCGGACCTACGCACCGAGGCCCTTGGGGATGGGCTGCCTACCAAGCTCAAGAAGCTGATCAAGGCCGCCGGGCTCGGGCAGATCAACATGGATGGTAAGTTCGTCGGCATCAAGACGCACTTTGGCGAACTGGGCAATCTCGGCTTCCTGCGCCCGAACTACGCCCGGGCGGTTGTGGACGTGGTCAAGGAGCTTGGAGGCAGACCTTTTCTCACTGACTGCAACACCATGTATGTTGGCAGCCGCAACAATGCGTTGGATCACCTGGAGTGTGCCTGGCAGAACGGATTCACGCCGCTGACCGTGGGCTGCCCGATCATCATCGCTGACGGCCTCAAGGGCACAGATGACGTGCAGGTGCCCGTTATCGGAGGCGAGTACGTCGAGGAGGCGAGCATCGGCCGGGCGATCATGGACGCAGAGGTGTTCATCAGCCTCACGCATTTCAAGGGACACGAGCTGGCGGGGTTTGGCGGCGCGATCAAGAACATCGGAATGGGCTGCGGTTCGCGGGCCGGAAAGACCGAGCAGCACAGCAACGGACAGGCGCAGATCGATGCGGAGCTCTGCCGTGGCTGCCGCCGCTGTGAGCGTGAGTGCGCCAACAACGGCCTGGAGTTCGATCAGGCAGCGCGCAAGATGCGCGTGAATCGCAACAACTGCGTCGGGTGCGGCCACTGCCTGGGGGCGTGCAGCTACCGGGCGATCTCATTCGAGCAGGACGCGGCCGTTGTAGAGCTCAACCGCCGGATGGCCGAGTACGCCAAGGCTGTGATCCAGGATCGGCCGAGCTTTCACATCTCACTGGTCATCGATGTCTCGCCCAACTGCGACTGTCACTGCGAGAACGATGCACCGATCATCCCGGATCAGGGAATGTTTGCGTCCTTCGATCCGCTGGCGCTGGACCAGGCCTGCATCGATGCCTGCCTCAAGGCAGAGCCGCTGCCGGGGAGCCAGCTGTATGACAATATGCAAAAGCCGGGCTTTGTCGATAGACACGATCCCTTCTGCAACGCCACGCCGGCTTCGGAGTGGCGCACTTGCCTGGAGCACGCGGCCAAGATTGGCCTGGGTACTCGGGAGTATGATCTGGTAAAGATCTAGTAGACGACGTGACGACGAGCGCCCGCGGGGACCATCTCCCGCGGGCGCTCTTTCTTATCTGTGGAGCGGGCAAGAGCCGGGGCGCCGCTGGTGCGCTGGCGGGACTGCAACAAGAACAAAGGGAAGGGCGAGGAGGCAGCCACCTTTTCGTGATCGCTGACCGTACTCTAGCGCGCCCAGCAGGGGTCGAACCTGCAACCTACGGATTCGAAGTCC
>JAAYAW010000082.1 GCA_012719135.1 Chloroflexota bacterium | reverse complement strand
TAATGACTGCATCGAACGGTTCGCATCGTCACAGTGAAAAGCCCCCCAACCCGACGGCCGGTGCCAGGGGCAGAGTGCGTTTTGATCCCAAGTGGTGTCGCACGTGTCGTGTCTGCGAGATTGCCTGCTCCATCGCCCACGAGGGGGTGGCTCGGCCGGCGGTGGCCCGTATCGCCATCCATTTCAACGAGTTCGACGGCGAAAACCCGATCACGGGGACGCTGTGCGTCCAGTGCCCGGAGGCGCCGTGCATCGAGGCGTGCCCCGTGGATGCATTGGTGCGCGACGGCCGCACGGGCGCCGTACGCGTGTTGGAGGAGGTGTGCATCGGCTGCATGCGGTGCCAGAAGGCCTGCCCGTGGGGTGCCCCGCAGCGGCACCCCGACCGGCGCCTGGCGATCAAGTGCGATCTGTGCAGCGATCACCCCGATGGGCCGCAGTGCGTCGCCATGTGCCCCCTGGCGGGCAAGGCGCTGACCTATGAGCCACTAGCCTACGTTTCGGAGGTCACCGATGAGCGCCGCTAAGGGTGGGTACACGGGCCGCATGCTGCGCGTCGATCTCGACGCAGCCACCATCTCGGTGGAAGAGACCCCCGATCCGACGGTATGGCTTGGCCCGCGAGGGTGGAACGCCTTGATCGGCTGGAACGAAGTGGGGCCGGGCGTCGGGCCGTACGACCCGGAGAACCGCATCATCCTGAGCGCGGGGCCGCTGGTGGGTACCTGCGCGCCCACCTCGGGGCGCGTGGTTGTGTCGAGTCTCATGCCGCGGGGCTACCCGCAGCCCATGTGGGCCTCCGCGACGATGGGCGGGTACTGGGGCGCCGAACTCAAGTACGCCGGCTATGACGGCGTCATCGTGCAGGGGCGGGCGAGCGCTCCCGTCTACCTGCTCATCGAGGACGACCGCGTGTCGCTAGAGGACGCCAGCGACCTGTGGGGCAAGGGGCTCTATGCCACGCAGCGGACCCTCAAAGAGCGGCACGGGCAGCAGCACCAGGTGGTGGCCATCGGACCGGCGGGCGAGAACCGCGTGCGCTTTGCCACCATCGCACACCGGCTCAAGAACGCGGTGGGCAACGGCGGCTTTGGTGGGGTGTTTGGCGCCAAGAACCTCAAGGCGATCGCCGTCCGCGGCACGGGTGGGGTGGCCCTGGCGGACCCGGCCGGCTTTGTGTCCGAGGTGCAGCGCGTGTGGCAGATCGCGCGTGGCGGCATCGGCGGCGTCGGCCAGATCGACGTCGGTTTCCCCATGGTGGCCTGTACCCACGGCTGTACCGTCCGCTGCGGCGCCCGCATGGAACCGCTCACCGACCACTATGGCGTCGGCACCTCGTACAAGATGAGCCTGTGCGTCGACAGCTCCTGGGCGAGGGGCTCGCATCCCGAATACCGCGGCCGACTGCAGAGCGGAGAGGAGCTGCATATCCCCCGACCCAGCGGTCTCGGCCCCTTGGGCACTAACGTCGGCAGCCTGGTGGAGGACCTGGGAATGACGACCTGGGTCTATGACACCTGGTGCCGCTACTTTAGCGCGCTCGAAGAGCTGGGCATCCACGAGATCGAGGGCGAGGCGTTCGCCCTCGACGATCCCGAGTGGTGGCGGCAGTGGCTGACGCGCGTCGCGCTCCGCGAGGGCTTGGGCGACGACTATGCCGAGGGGTTGGCCCGCTTCTATGAGAAGCACCCCGTGGGGCCGCGCTATCTCGCGGACTTTATCGAGGACGCGGGCAGTCGCGGGCACGGCTGGCACCGCGACGGCCGCGCCATGGAGCCGCACCCCAGCCCCT
>JAAYAW010000081.1 GCA_012719135.1 Chloroflexota bacterium | reverse complement strand
CGGCGACCGCTATCTGCAGCCACTCGTAGAACCGGTCGATCCAGCCCTGGGCGGGCAGTCCGGTCTGGTTCATGCCGAACCCGTGGCCGCCACGGGCGTAAAGATGCAGTTCGGCCTCGCGGCCAGAGGCCCGCCAGCGATTGAACATCTCCATGCTGCGTGGCATCAAGTCGTCGTCCTGCGCACAGGCAATAAAGATCGGCGGCGCATCCGCAGGCACCTCGCCGGGAGCGCCGGCTCCATAGATAGGCGCCGCGAAATCCGGCCTGCTTTCAGGGCTGTACCGCAGGCTAGCCAGTGAGGTCACCGTACCACCGGCGGAGAACCCCATGATCCCCACCTGATTGGGTCGGATACCCCACTCGCTCGCGCGAGAGCGCACGAGCCGGATCGCCTGCAGCGCATCGGCGCTGATCAGTGGCAGGTATGGCGCCAACCAGCCCATGAGGTCAGCCCGCGCCTCGGCTAGTCGCTCTTCATAGTCCCGCGGAAACGTATCGCCCGTGGGCAGCAGACGGTACTTGAGGATGAACGCGGCGATGCCGCGCGCGCGCAGCCACTCTGCCACCTGGATCCCCTCGTGGTCCCACGCGAGAAAGTGCCAGGCTCCCCCGGGGGCCACAATCACCGTCGGCCCCGCGGGATCTGCCGGAATGAACGGGGTCAGCGTCGGCCGGACCACGTTCCGCACCACGTGCAGCCCGCTATCGAGGTAGCCATCCGTCTCCAACTGTGTCCAATCTTCCGAACCTGGGGCGGTACCCTCCCAGAGGGGGATCTCCATCTTTCGGAACTGCGACCAGGCACCCTGATCTGTCATCTTTCCTCCTCGGTGCTACCGTGCGGTAGCCCAACGCACATCGCCGACCAATCCGGCTCCGGAAGCAGCGGCCTGTACGGTGACGAGGACTGCCACCTGGCGCGTCCCCTCGGGCAGCCGGGCAAGATCCACGGACAGTGGTCCCTCACCGGGGTCCTCTTTGTGCGCGACCAGTGCAGTGGCCAGATCCGGTTGGTGCTCTGAAAAGGGCATCACCAGGACCGTTGCCGAGCCGCGAATGGCGGAGAACTCTAGCCCAAGCCCCTCCCGCGGACCGCCGGGCACGGGCGTCAGGGCCGCCATGCTGAGGTAACCCGCCTCTTCGGCCGTGATGGCGTCCGAACCGGGTCCCAACCGGGCCGAGTGGAGGGCCATGGAAACGCCCCTTCGCAGGAACTCCTCAGGCTCGATCGGCTGAGCCGATAGTGGTGCCACATGCCAGCGATCTAGCCGCCAGCGGGGCTGTGCCTCGGGCAGATAGGGCCGCCGACAAACGGCGGCTACGGGAATGCGCAAGCTGGCGGGCACCAGTCCATCGGCTTCCGCCACCAGCGTCAGCTCTCCCGGCGCAAACCCCGCTCGAACGATAACCTGGCACTTGCCGTTGAACAGCCGCCGTTCGGCGGCGGCGTCAGGCTCATGGCTCTGGGGATCTCCGTTGCCCACCCCGATGATCTCGCCATCGCCGTGCAACGTAAAACGCACCAGATCATCGGCGGTTGGCACCATATTCCCATCGACGTCAAGCGTGCTCACCTCCACCGGGCAGGCGTCTTCACCATCTGAGCGCAACAGAGAGACGCCGTTGGCGAGTTGCAGCGCCGCAGGGCCGCCCGTCGTCTCGGCGAAGTCCTGCGCGACGGCCACACCTTCTCGCTTCCCGAGGGCCTGGAGCACGCCGCGCCGGTAGGGCACGTGCCACCGAGGGGGCTCATAGGGATTTGCGGGCTGCTCGCCGAGGCTCTGACCATCAAAGTAGAGCTCTACGGACTCGCAGTTGGAGTAGCACCACACCTCGATGGTTTGTCCCTCACGGCCGGACCAGTTCCAGTGCGGCAGGATGTGGACCATCGCCGGATCCGCGCTCCATAGGGCACGGCACAGCCAGGCGTTATCCTTGGGCTGGCAGCAGATATCGAGCATGCCACTCTGCGACTGGATGGTGGGCCAGCGCTCTTCACCGCGGTACTCGATTCCGGTCCACAGGAAGGTTCCCATGACATCCCGGCGCTCCGCGACAGCACGCCACGCATCGCGAACACTGGAGCCAAAGTCATATTCCTTGTGATCGTAGGCCGGGATGTAGCCCGCCTCGCGATCGTACATGCCACGTGTGGTGCTGGCAGCCGCTGACTCGCTCGCCACGATAGGCTTGTCCGGATAAAGTGCGCGCACCGCATCGTACTGGCTGAGGTTGTAGTTGATGCCGATGACATCCAGGGCCACGGCCGCATTCGCAGGCACGCCATCTGTGGCTTCCAGCCAACCATGGTTCATGGCCCCCGTCACCGGGCGGGAGCTATCCAGCGCGCGAACGCGTGCGCGCATGCTCTCCGCGGTCCGCATGCCCGCCTCAGTGGCCTGGAGCGGCTCCTCGTTAAAGATGGACCACAGAATGATCGAGGGATGGTTCCGATCACGGCGGATCATGGTCTCCAGCTCGGCAAGCCCCTCCGCCGAGCTGCTGAACCGGCGCGCCTCATCCATGACGAGCATCCCCAGAGCGTCACAGGCGTCCAGAAGCTCCGGCGCAGGAGGGTTGTGGGCCGATCGATAGGCGTTGCTGCCCATCGTCTTGAGCCGCTGGACACGGTAGGCTTGGATGCGGTCCGGCAAGGCCACGCCAAGGCCGGCATGATCCTGGTGGTTGCACGTTCCTTTCAGCTTGACGGGCACCTCGTTCAGAAAGAAGCCCTCATCCGCAGAGAATCTGAGCGTGCGAAAGCCAAAGGAAGTCTCTTCCTGATCCGCGGGAGTGCCTTCGCGCAGTATCTGGCTCCGAAGCCGGTACAGCGTAGGCCTCTCCAGGGACCATAGCGCCGGGTGGCGGACGCTCATGGACTGATGGACAACGGCCTGGCCGCGAGCCGGGACCTCGGCGACGGACTCGGCCTGCGCGACGACGCGCCCCTCATAAGTCTCGATGCTCGAGACCAGGGAGACGTGTTCGGCCGCAGAACCTGCATTGTAGAGCGTGGTCTCTACGGGCACGCGCCATAGCCCCAGCTCCGCATCCTCGCGCTGAGGGTTAACCCATACCCCAGAAGTATCGACGGATACGCGGTCGGCGAGCACCAGCCAGACGTGCCGGTAGATGCCGGCGCCCTCGTACCACCAACCCTCGTGCTCTGTTGCATCCACGCGCACAGCGACAACGTTTGCGGTGTCATCATAGTTGAGGCAGTCGGTGATATCGGCACAGAAGGGCGTGTAGCCGCTTTGGCTGCGCGCCACCAGCCTGCCGTTCACCCAGACCTGGGCCCGGGTGGCAACGCCGTCAAACTGCAGCACCGCCCGCATGCCTGCGCGATCCTGGCTGAGAGAGAAGGTCCGGCGGTACCAACCAATTCCGCGCGGTTTGCAGTGATGGGCGCCCGGGAGGGACGGGTCAAAGGGTTCTGCGACGACCCAGTCATGGGGCAGGCGCACGTCCTGCCAACCATGCTCGTTATACAGCACGCGTGCCGGGCCTTGGCCTGACTCCGCCTTGCAGACTTCTATGACTGAGCCGTAATCCGTTCCCGCCTCACTGGGAACATCGCCGCGGTGGAACTTCCAGCCCCAATCCATCAGTAGGCGCTGGCGGCGCTCATGAGCCATATCGGGCTCCTTTCTCGTCCAGGGTGTGCGGCCAAGTATAGAGCGGAGGGCAGGACGCGTCTACCACCCGATCGATCCAAGTCCTTGCCCCGCAGGGAACACGGCATCCCCCGAGGCAAGCGGCGGCAGGGCGGCGCTGCAGCCTTCCGATGGCCATCCCCTCGCGCCCGCCCAAGGCTCTCGGCCTCAAACCCTTGCCGTAGCCTACCCGCCATGCTGACCCTGCGCTATAATCGCAATCAACCCGCGCTGCGCCGAACGGGCAGCGCCAAGGTGCCAAGTGCCGGCCCTTGCCGACATGCCACCTGGAGGTGCGCGATGAAGGCCATTTCCGACTCTGCAGCGTTTGTCGCCGCCACGGCAGGGCACTACCGGCAGAGGCTACTCGAGACACCTTTACTCCGAGGCTGGCTAATCGTCGGGCCGATCGTGGCGCTAGTGATCCGTGGGCCACTTGGGCTGGCCCTATCCGTGGGCAATCTCGCGCTAATCGCCATCTACGCGGTCCTGATCCGCGCATTCACCCTGCACCCAGGAGAACCGCCCTGCATCAGGCGGCCATGGACGGAGCTTTCGCTAGTACTCGCGCTCACTCTGCTCTTGTTGTGCGTTCAGTTGCTGGATTTCGGCATCTGGCTTCTGCAACCCTGGCAGCGCTGGGTGAGCGGCTTCTTTGCTACCATCATCGGGAGCGTGCAGGCCTCTGGGGTGCCCGGCTGGCTCAGGCAGGACGCGTTCCTGGCCATCTCCAGCACGCTCAAGCAGACGCTCCCGGCCATCCTGCTTCTGGCGGCGATCGGTGGTACGCGGAATGCCCGCGCCCTGGCCAGGCCGTATTGGCGGCTGACCGGCGCCCTCATCGGCCTGACGACCGTTTTCGGCCTGGCATCCGGCGTGCTGTTGCGGCTCCCTCTATACCAGACACTTGCCCTCTATCTCGTCGGAATGCTGATCAACGCCCTGCCGGAAGAGCTATTGGTCCGCGGCATGCTCCTGCCTCGCTTGGAGCGTGCGCTCGCGAACCCGCTCAATGCGCTCGTCGTCTCCGCTCTGCTGTTCAACGCGCTGCACGTCCCGATCGCCGTGCTCCAGGGAGCCTCACCGCTGGAGGCGATAGCCGGCGTCTTTAGCCTGGCCTATCCCAGCGGGCTCATCTGGGGATATCTCTATCTTTGCACGCGCAGCATCGTCCCTGGCGTGCTCTGGCACGCCGCGAACATGAACCTTGGCTTTGCTCTTCTCGACCTGTAAGCAAAGACGGGCCCGGATTGACATCGCGCGGCGAACAGCCTCCTTGACACCCCCGCATACGGGCGCAACAATAGCGCCGTGTTGAGGCTGGAATTTCTGACAGGGGGTAGCTGCGATGAAGGTGTTGATTGGCGCGAACAACATGGGCCTAGAGACGCACATGGAGCGACTCCGCGGTGAGTTCGCCGGAGTCGAGTTTGTGCACGAGCCAAGCCGTGAGAACCTCGCAGCCGCGTTGGCTGACGCCGATATCTATATCGGATGGATCACCCGCGATGCATTCCTTGCCGCCAAGCAACTCAAGTGGATTCATTCACCCAGCTCGGGCGCGAACGCCTACGTCGCCATCCGCGAGTTGGTGGAGAGCGATGTGCTCCTCACCAGCGCCGTCGGGACACACAGCGCCTGCCTCGCCGAGAGCGTCTTTGCCATGTTGCTGTCCTTCACACGAGGCATCCGCCAGTTCATCCTGCGCCAGCAAAAGCACGAGTGGTCGCTGGCCGAACTGCGCAGCTGCCTTTGCGAGCTGACGGGCCAGACCATTGGCTTGATCGGATTTGGCAGCGTGGGCCGAGCCACTGCCAAACGCGCCGAAGCCTTCGGCATGCGGATACTGGCGGTGGACGCGTATCCCGGTGCCAAGCCCGACTATGTAGAGTCTCTCTCCGGGCTGGAGGGTTTGCCGAGGCTGCTGGCCGAATCGGATTATGTGGTGGTGACGGTCCCGTACACCAAGGACACCGATCACATGATCGATGCGTCCTGTTTCGTTCAGATGAAGGACGGAGCCTATCTCATCGGAATATCGCGCGGGAGCATCATCGACGAGGATGCTCTCGTAGACGCGCTCCACAGCGGCAAGCTCGCCGGAGCCGCCTTGGATGTCTTTGCCCAGGAGCCACTGCCCAAGGACAGCCCGCTGTGGGATGAACCGAATCTCTTGATCACCCCGCATGCGATGGGTGGCACGCAGTACGAGGGCCAGCACGTGATGGCGATCTTTGAGGAGAACCTGCCCAAGTTCCTCAAGGGATATCTCCCACTGCGAAATCAAGTCAATAAGGAGCTCGGCTGGTAGCAGATAACCTGCGCCAGAGGCGCGCTGCGTAAACATCGGCCGGTGCGAGTCGCTAGAGGGGGAGGAGACCCAGTTGGTCTCCTCCCCCTACACACACCGCACAGCGGCTTGCGCGAAATCATGATGGCGCACGGCTCGATGCGGCGCCACCCGGCGCGCGGATCAGGCAACCACCTCAAAGCTGCCCTGGATACCCTCGGAGGAACCCGGGCCGATCCATACCTGGAAGGCGCCTGGTTCGACAGTGTAGCCGTTCTCGAGCCCGTGGAATCCCAGAGAATCGACGGGCACCTCAAAGCTCACCACCCGGGACTCGCCCACCTCCAGGGTCAGGCGCCGAAAGCCCATGAGCTCCTTCACAGGCCTCGTCACGCTGCCCACCAGATCGCGCACATAGAGCTGCACGACCTCATCGCCAGCCCTTGAGCCTGTATTGCTCACGGTGGCTGACACCCGAAGAACTCCGCCCAACTGTACCCTGGGTGTGGCTACCTCCAGGTTCTCATAGGTGAAGCAGGTATAGCTCAGCCCGTAGCCAAAGGGATAGAGCGGATCGTTGGTCTCATCGATCCAGGTGGAACGGAAGGGATCGGTGAACTGAGTCGTCCCGGCACCCAGCGCCGGCCGCCCGGTGTTCTTGTGTGAATAGTAGACGGGGATCTGTCCCACAGTGCGCGGGAACGTGATCGACAGCTTGCCCGAGGGGTTGACGGCCCCGGAAAGCAGGTCCGCTACGGCACGCCCGGTGCGAATGCCCGCATGCCAGGCCTGCAGTATCGCCGGCACATTCTCTGCGGCCCAGGTGACGGCCAGCGGTCGGCCGGTAAGCAGAACCAGCACGACGGGCGTCCCTGTCTCCACGATCTTCTCCAGCAGTTCCTGCTGACGACCGGGGAGATCCAAATAGGCACGGGAGTGCGCTTCACCGGACATCGTCTCGGCCTCTCCGAGAACAACGATGGCCACCTCTGCAGCGGCAGCCGCCTCCACCGCCGCTGCCATGTCCGGCTCGGGGGGCTGGGCCGCGATGATGGCCTGCACATCCTCGGCGGATAGATCCGCCGCCGTCATACCCATGCGGCTCAAGATGGCGCCCAAGTCCACGCGCTCCAGCGAAATCTCGTCGAGATCCCAGTGGCTGTAGCCCAGGTTCTCATGAATCCGCTTCATGAAATCGAGGCTCTCGATATCGGGAATTCCCCGCAGATCGAGGTTGCGCCAATCGAGGCCGTGCTCACCTCGGTCGGGCTCGACGATCGGGCATCCCTTCTCATAGCGGATCTGTGCATCGGCAAACACCTGCTTCAATCCGTCCAAGACGGACTCTACATCGCGCGCCTGTCCCATCCAGGCCCACATCCCCCGAGGCGAGTAATGATCGTCCGCGAGAGGCCCGATGACTGCGATCCGCTCCGGGCAAGGGTCCAGGGGGAGCAGGGCGCCATCGTTCTTGAGCAGTACCATGGACTGATGAGCCACTTCGAGGGCCTTATGCCGAAAGGCCGGACTCAGCACCACTTGTGCATGCAGGGATTCATCGGTGTACGGCTGCTCAAACAGGCCCAGGGCGTACTTGAGCGCCAGAATACGGCGCACGGCCGAATCGATGACGTCCTCTGGCACAACCCCCTCCCGGACCAACTCAAGGAGGTGCGCAGGGTAGGCCCCCGCCATCATGTCCATCTCCACACCCGCCAGCGAGGCCTTGGCGGCAGCATCCTTGAGGTCCGCAGCGATGCCGTGGGCGATGAGTTCTCCGATGGAGTTGTAGTCGCTCACGACAACGCCGTCCCAGCCCCACTCGTCGCGCAGGACAGTGCGCAGCGTGAACGGGTTGGCGCTGGTTGGGATGCCACAGAGGTCGTTAAATGCGGACATCGTGGTGCCAGCTCCCTCGCTGAACGCAGCGTGGAAGGGCGGCAGATACACGTCGCGCAGCGTACGTTCGGACATGTCGGTGGTGTTATAGTCCTTGCCCGCCTCTGCTGCTCCGTATCCCACATAGTGCTTTGGGCAGGCCACGATCCGCTTACCGCCGGGCAGCCCCTTGGCCTGGAAGCCCCGTACACGGGCGCGCGCCATCTCAGAGCCCAGGAAGGGATCCTCACCGGCTCCCTCTGCGATACGCCCCCAGCGCGGATCGCGGCAGATATCGACCATTGGGGCAAAGATCCAGTCCACGCCGGAGACCGCCGCCTCGCTGGCCGCGATCCGCGCAGCCTCCTCAAGGAGGGCCGGATTCCAGGTGCACGCCTCGGCCAGCGGGATTGGGAATACCGTGTTGTGGCCGTGGATCACGTCGAACCCGAATATCAGGGGGATCCCGAGTCGGGTCTCCTCCACCGCAATCCGCTGCAGCCGATTGACCTCGAATCTGTCCGGCAGGCTCAACACCGAGCCGACGCCTCCGGCGCGTATGCGCCCATCCACATCCGTGGTACGGGTGGATTGGACCATCTGGCCGATCTTTTCTGCCAAAGTCATGCGCGCCATCATGGCCGCGACCTTGGCCTCAATCTCGGCGGGAATCCGATCATAGCGATAGTACTCTCCCATATCCGGCTCCTTTGCTCACAAGAGAGTGACACCCTGGCACATCCGTTGTGCAGGGCGAACAGCCACGCCAGCAATCACCGCCAGTGTAACGCAAAAGACGCGCCCGTGGAAGGGCGCGTCTTTGGGGCCGAGCCGGATCAGGGCGTGCCCACGGGATATTGATGCGCGTTTCGGGCAAGCTTGCCCCGCATGGCATCACTGAGATCGATCCCCGCGGCATTGGCCAGGCAGAGAGAGTAGATGAGCACATCTGCCAGTTCTTCGGTAACCTCCGGTCGCGCCCCTGATTCGTCCAAGTAAGTGACGCTATCGGCATCATCGAGCCACTGAAAGTGCTCCATCAGTTCCGCCGCCTCAATGGCGACGCTCACCGCCAGGTTGCGCGGCGTGTGTCGCGCCGTCCAGACTCGTGCGCCGATGGACCGCCCGACCTTTATGTGGCAGCGGAACTCCAACGCCCCACGTTCGTCCGCGGCCATTCCTTCTCCCTAGAGCATCATGACACGCACGACGCGCAGCTGTGGGCGCAAGGCCAACCCCGAACTGCGCAGGCGGCGGACAAGAACCTCCGTGAGGACGCTGCACCGTGAGCAACTCGATCCGCCGACGATCCGTGGTCAGCGGTACATGTCCAGTGTAAATGGCCCACCTCGCCCAGGCGCTCGCGCCAGATACCGCCGGGCTACAGATTCGCAAATGTGCCCAGCATAATGGGGATATCCATCCCTGCATGAAAAAGGATCGATCCCCACAGACCGTCGGTCTTTTGCGCGAGGTAGCCCCAGGCGAGCGCCAGCGGGAAGGTGATCGCCAGAAACAGATACTGATCCGATGTGTACGAAACGCCATGATGGAGCAGCGTGAACACAACAGCCAAGACCAGATTGGAGTGAAACGACCCAAAGAAGGGTTGCAGCTTGCGCAGGAACAGCCCGCGGAACATCAACTCCTCAAGCGCGCCGTTGGCCAGCACATAAGGCAGCAGCCAGGGGAGCCAGGGGATGACACGGGCCAACGTCAGTCCAGGGGCGTTGAAAAGCAGTCCAGCCACGGGGATCGCGCCGACCGCGCCGACCGCAAAGGCCAGCAGACCAATGATCAGGCCGAGCCTGAGCCGGCCACGGTGGAGATAGATGGCACCCAGGCGCTCACCGGAGAGGCGCGTGCAGAGGATGATGACGGCGAACACGATCAGAAACTCGTTGACCTTGGGGATCGCCCATCCCGAGGGGACCTCATCGGTCACCCCCAAGTAATCCACGACGTAGATGCTGATGATGCGGTCCAGCGTGACCGTGAGGGCCAGCACGAAAAGGCCAAACGCAATCGGGCCATAGCGGCGAGTGAGCCCGGAACGGCGCACGACCCGCCACACGGTGCCCAAAGCAGCACACAGCAGCACCCGCCCGACATAGTCCGGTACGCGGGACATCAGGGGGCGCCAGGGGCTAAACACGACGATGACGAGAAGTCCGGTGGCGACAAATGCCAGGCCTAGCCACAGCCTCTCGAACCGTTCCCTTGGGGATGGCCCGGTCTGCTCCATCATGCCAACCCTCCTGTAATGCGCAACGGGTCAACAAGACACATCATAGCACATACACAGGTCAAGAGATGGGTGACCAAGCGAGTGGGGCTGGACCACGGACCATGGGCGGCAGGGGCAGGACCATGGTCTGCAATCAGTGGCGCGTGGTCGCTCCGCGGTCAACGGCGGGCCCATTGACCCGCGACCTGCGATCCGGAACGACCTGCCGTCCGTGCATGCAAAGTGAGCCGTGCGGGGCTCGAACCCGCGACAACCTGCTTAAAAGGCAGGGGCTCTACCACTGAGCTAACGGCTCG
>JAAYAW010000080.1 GCA_012719135.1 Chloroflexota bacterium | reverse complement strand
TCCCCTTGCTCCGCGCTTCATCCATGATGAACAACACGCCGTCCGAGCCCTGATCGGCTCCCTTCTTTGACTGCGCAGGCCGCGCCTTGATCAGCGACAGGGCCCACATCTGGAACTGGTAGCGATCGGCCAGGGCGAGGGCCTGGGCGGAGGCCAGATCCGCCGGCTGGCCCACCACCTCGTACTGGACCGCTTCCCCGAACATGTCGTCGAGCCGCTGGCGCATCAGTGCGATGGCCAGGTGGGTGACGTCGATGCCGATCCACTGCCGGCCGAGTTTCTGCGCGGCGCACACTGTGGTGCCGCAGCCGCAGAAGGGATCCAGGACGACGTCGCCCTCGTTGCTCGACGCCTGGATGATGCGCTCCAGCAGGGCGAGGGGCTTTTGGGTGGGGTAGCCGAGGGCTTCCCGCTTACTCGCGCCCATCGTGACCATCGAGGCTATGTCGGAAATGATGTCCTGCACTGGCACGCCTTTGGCCTCGTCCAGATATCGCTTGAGCTTTGGCCAAGCGCCCTGAGTGGGGGGCCAATAGATGCGCCGATCTGTATCCAGAGCGTCTAGGTCCGCGCGCAGATATGCCCAGTGTCGTCCCTTGGGTGTGGGGTCGAACCCGCGCCACGGCAGGCCGGTGTCGCCCGTTCTCACTCCCGATCCGGTGATGTCACCAGTCCAGTACCTGCCGCGACCATCGTTGTCGTCGAACTTGAAGTAACGCTGTATGTACTCATCGGAGTACTCCTGATAGCTGTTGTTCCAGAGGTAGGTATCCGACTTCGTGTAGAACAAGATCACGTCGTGGATCGGTCCCCATCGCTTCGCGCTGCTATGCGCGTGAGTCCTTTTCCAGATGACCTCACTTCGGAAGTTGCGCGGGTCAAAGATCGCGTCCATGACGACCTTGAGATAGTGGCTGGCGGTGGGATCACAGTGGAGGTAGAGGGAGCCGGTGGGCTTTAATACGCGATGGAGCTCAATCAGGCGGACGGCCATCATCACCAGGTAGGCGGTCATATCGTTGCGACCCACGAACCCGACGATGGCCTGCATCATCTCGACCACGTGCGCCGGCGCGGTGGCCACGATCTCCCGGAGGGTCTCCTCCGAGGCGGGCCCCCAGTGCCAGGTATCGTCAAAGGCGGTGATCTGGGCGTCCGCGGACTTGCCGCTGGCCTCACGGAACAAGACGTTGTACGAGCGGTTGGAGTTGAAGGGCGGGTCCAGGTAGACCAGATCCACGGACGCATCGGGGATGTGTTCGCGGAGGATGTATAGGTTGTCGCCGTAGTAGAGGAGGTTCATGCAAGCGGAAGGGTGGGTTGTCTGAGGTACGGCCGGCAGATGGGACAGCCGACGGGCTGCTCAAAGGATGGCAGCTGCTGGTCAAAAGTGTGCACTTCGGACACGCCGGCATACATTGCGGTCGCGAGGTGGATCGCGTCCATCGGTTTCAGCGTACGAATCCCCTCGCCAACAGACCAACGGATCAGTTCGCGAGCACGCCTGGCGATATAGCTGTGGAACTCCACAACCTCTATAAAGTGCTGGGACCAGAGGCCGTCAATGGTTTCCTCGACCCTTGTGTCCAGCACATGCTGCGAGCGTTCCTGGGCCGCAAAGGCGACTTCGACGGTGGCAACAGAAGAGACGACGATCTGGATGGTGCCATCCTGGATCGCCTTTTCCAGGATCGGCGCGATGAGCTCAACATGTCCCGGCGTTGCGTTGATATAGTCGGTGAACAGGCAACTATCCCAGTACAGAACAGTTCTCTCAGCCATCCCGCAACCTACGAATCACGACTTCGGAGGGCTCTGCGTTCGGAGCCATGGGCAGCACACCGCGGGCGAGGCGAAAGTCCGGCGGCTCAGGGAGAATCTCTATTCCTGAGATGTCCGAGATCGAGACCGGACGCCCCGTACCGATCGCTCGCTTGATGCGGCCCTCCACAATCACCCTCTTCCCAAAGGCGAGGAGAAGAGCCCGTTCGTGCTCTGGGCTGCAGATGCACCGGATGGGCTGATCAAAGAGCGCATCATAGATGACGCAATGCGTACCGCGCCGGGTCGAAATCGTCTGGACGGTCCCCTTGACGGCTCCCATCGCCACGCGAATCTGAGGTCTTGGCAAGCTCTGAGCTCTGGCCGTGAGAACCGCTTCGCACATCGCCGTGCGCAATCTGATCTGTTTCACTGTTCCATCGATCAAGCCCATCAGTTTGTCAGCGGCCTTCTGTACGGACGGCGAGTAGGGCACCTGCTCGCCGCTCTCCAGGGCGCGGCCCATGTTCTCATAGGCAGCCCGGATCAACGCGACTATCTCGGGCGAGCCGTTAGTGCCCCGGATGGTTGCAACCGCGCTCCCGGCCTCTAGATCATCGATCACCCAGGATACGCGGGTCTTGGGGGCCAGCTCTGTGTTCAAGCCCTCCACGATCTCCTGGAGCGCATCCAGGGCCTTGGCGAAATCGGACAGCCCAATGCTGCCTTCCATTTCCATGGTGAGAGTGTCGTCGTTCATCGTGCACCCCCTACTGCCTTGATCAAAGCATAGGGTGTTTCGCGTGTATATGCAAGGGGGCCCACCGGTGCTGCGCCAGCTCGCTACCTCTCCCCCAGCCCCCTGGCGATGTTGAGCACGACGCCCTGGTGGGCATCGTCAGTACAGCAGTAGATCGCTGACAAACGCCGCGTCGATCTCGATACATACGTCGCAAGCTTCACGTAACGCCCGAGCATGACCGTA
>JAAYAW010000079.1 GCA_012719135.1 Chloroflexota bacterium | reverse complement strand
GTTCTTGGCGTTACGCTTGCGCAAGGCCACATTCAGCACGAAGGGAGCCTACTCCGCTCATGACAGAACACAGCGTCCGCCCTCCAGATGAAGGCGCGCCGACGAGCGCCTCGCCTGTTGCGCTTTTATCCGGGCGAGCCGGTCAGTACCTGCTCATCGGGCTCGCGGTAGCTCTCGTGGTGGCTTCGCTCTTTTTGCCGCCCGTGTCACTGGGCAATCGCCTTTTCCACTGGGATGTTCCCCTCGTCCGGGCTGATGAGGGCGGATCGGTTGCGCACCTGAGTGGAACGAGCCTGCAGATAGCCCCGGGCACTATGCAGGGCGATGCGCGGATCCTGATCGAGGCCTACGACGCGTCTGGCACAGACGGCGTCGTCTCCGCGGATTCGATCATGCAGGTCGCTCAGAACACGGTGCTCTCGCTCCCTGATGAAGAGGAGTTGAGTGCGGCGCTCGCTCAGCTCCCTCAGGATGTCACATTGTACAGCCCCTTCTACCGCGTGAGGGCCTACAGCGAGATCCCTGCGGGCGCCAGGCTCGCTGTCTCTCTGCCCTATGAGATCGCACCGGTCGCGCTCGCCGATCTCTATGCCTGGGATGGGAATAGCTGGCAGTGGCTCCCAGCCCATGCGTCAGAAGACGGCTTGTCGCTGGAGACCACCCGTGCTGCCTATCCGGGCCTGTTCGCTATTGGAACGCCGCAGGATTCCAGGGCCATCGTGGGCGTAACGCTATCCGGCCAGGATCTTGAGCAGGTGGCTGATGCCGACCTGCCAGCATCGATCACCCTGCAAGGTTGGCGTCTGGAGGGTAACGGCGAGATCGTTGGCGACGCCCCGGAGCGAAGCTCGCTCACCGTTGATCCCGGCCAGGTGCTGGTTTCGCTGTCCAACCTTGAGGAAGGGGTCGTCCGCTCCGACCTCCTGGACAACATGCTGATCGATCCTGCCTCCCTCAGCAACCACGTCAAGACCGTCGCCGCTCGCGTCGTGAGTGAGGGGTATGACGGCGTCGAGCTCATGTACGTGGACGTGAATGCGGACCTGGGCGCAGAGTTCACCGTACTGGTACAAGATATGGCCGCCGCCCTCAAGGAGGAAGGCAAACTCCTGGCGATCCGCCTCCCGGCACCGCTTCACACTCTGGCAGGTTGGGAAACCGGAGCGTACGATTGGGCATCGATCGGAGCGGTCGCCGATATCGTGCGTTTCGCGGCGCCTGTCGCGCCTTCGGCCTATGGTCCCGGTGGTGAGATGGAGCAGCTTGCATCCTGGGCAGTCGGCGAGGTGCAGCGTTCTCGCCTGGAGCTCGTAGCCTCTGCCTTCTCTGTAGATTCGGCAGCGGATGCCAGCGAGTCTATCACCTACGAGAACGCCTTGCAGCGGCTGACCGCCAACATCGAGGTGGAGGACCCTTCGGACCTGGTCATGCCGGGGCAAACCGTTCGCCTGGGCGCCAATCCGTCGAATCAGCGGTCGCTCGAACTCGACGCCGCCTCGCAGATGAACTGGTTTGAGTACAGTGACGACGACGGTGCTGAGCACGTCGTCTGGATGGAGAACGCTCGGAGCCTGGTGCGCAAGCTCCAGGTCGCGGAGCGCTTTGGCCTGCGCGGCGCCGTACTCGATGGCGCGCTCGCTGAAGGAAACGACAGCTCCGTGCTGCCCTTGGTGGCGACCTGGTCCGAGGACCTGATCCCGCCCGATCCAGAGTACGCTGTCCTCTGGCAGGTTCAGGACACCGACGGAAACACGTTCCGGACCGGTATGAGCGGACTCGACGATGTGCACTTTGCGTGGCTGGTGCCCGATAGGCCAGGCCAATACGAGATCGAGGCGGCCATCTCCGACGACGGAGGACTCACGAGCCGTGAAGTGATCGCCCAGGTGGCGGTACAGGTGCCGAGCCCGACGCCGTCTCCGACGCCAGAGCCCACGAACACGCCGGAACCCACGGCCACGCCGGCGCCAACGGCAACACGTTCGCCTCAAACGGCCGAGCCAGAAGCCCCGGCCGGGCCAACCGCGGAGCCGACCAAGACACCGGTTGTCACCACCAGCGTGCCTGCTGCCGGCCGCGTGGGCGGCTACTTTGGCTACGGCATTCAGGCGCACATCTACGGCGGTGACGCCCAGATCTACGGCCTCATTCAGGGCATGGGATTCAACTGGATCAAGCAGCAGGTGGAGTGGTCTCGCGTGGAGCCGGGCTCCAAAGGCAACTATCAGTGGGGCGATCTGGACCGGATCGTCAACGGCGCCAGCGCCGCCGGCCTCAGGGTCCTCCTGAGCGTGGTCAAGGCGCCCGCCTGGGCCCGTGGCGGCGGTGCCGATCTCTCGGTGGAGGGCCCTCCGGTCAACCCGCAGGACTTTGCGGACTTTCTCTCGGCCCTCGCCACGCGATACCGCGGGCGGGTGCAGGCCTATGAGGTCTGGAACGAGCAGAACCTCCACTATGAGTGGGGCAACGAGCCTATCTCGGCGAGTCGCTATGTGGAGTTGCTCCGCGTATCCTACATTGCCATCAAGAACGCCGACGCCGGAGCGGTGGTGGTGAGTGGCGCGCCCACACCCACTGGCATGAACGATGGCGTCATCGCCATCGATGACCGCGCCTACCTGGAGCAGATGTACCAAGCGGGCCTCGCCCGCTGGTGCGATGCGGTCGGGGTGCATCCGAGCGGCTACAACAACCCGCCGGATGCCGACTGGCGCTCCTACAACGATCCGACTGCACCGACCTTCAAGGGCCACCCGAGCTTTTTCTTCCGCGGCACGATGGAAGGCTACCGCAACATCATGGTCAAGTACGGTGATAGCGGAAAGCGCCTCTGGCCGACTGAGTTCGGATGGTCTACCTTTGAGAACCTGGGGGCTGGTGCGCCCGCCGGATATGAGTATGCCAACAACAATACCGAGGGGGAGCAGGCCGCGTACCTCGTTCAGGCCTTCCAAATGGCACGCAACTGGGGCTGGGTCGGGCCCATGTTCGTTTGGAACCTGAACTTTGCGCCTGTGGCCGGCCCTGGAGACGAGAAGGCAGGGTTCGGTATCGTGCGCTCGGACTGGAGCCCGCGCCCGGCCTATTCGGCGCTCCAGAGCATGGCCAAGTAACGTTCCGTCGCGCTGGGATGGAAAAGAGGGCGGCGCCGGTCCCCATCAGGGCCCACGTCGCCCTCTTCTACGAGGGCTCGATCGCGGCAGCATCTTGCCTTCGATCCTCCGGACACAGAAAGGACCTGCGATGAGGAATCGCTTGAGCATCGTTGCCACACTCCTTGTGGCGTGTGCGCTGGTCTTTATCGCAGCCTGCACCCCTCAGGAGACAGCCCCACCATCGGTCTCTTCGGAGTCACTCTCGCAGCGGACGCCCAGGCCCACGTTCACCGCCCTGGCAAACACGCCCTCACCGAGTGCGGCAGAGACAGGCTCGACGCCGAGCGCCGGCGTCGACCCTGCGCAGCCGTCGACAGAGCCGAGCGCCACGCCGGAGGCTCCATCCACCCCCATCGTCAAGCCGATGCAGATGGCATCGCCAGAGTATGGCATGCAGGCCTTTCTCTGGTGGCGTCCAGAGGTCGCAAGCCGCGACCTGCAGGTCATTTCCGATGCGGGTTTCGTGTGGGTCAAGGTGAACTTTGGCTGGCGCGAGATCGAGCTGGAAAAAGGCGGCTATGACTGGTCACACACTGACTCGATCGTCAGTATGGCCAATGCCGAGGGGCTGGATATTATCGCCCGGATCGACTACCAGCCCGAGTGGGCCGGTGGCGGATATCCCACAAGCGGGCCGCCGGACGATCCGCAGGATCTGGCTGACTTTCTTTCGGCACTCGCCACCCGCTACGCGGGCCGGATCCGCGCATACCAGATCTGGAACGAACCGAACCTGGGCCGTGAATGGGGAGGCCAGACGCCAGATCCGGGCGCCTACGTCAAGCTGCTAAAGCTGGCCTATGATGCGGTCAAGGCGGCGGATCCCCATGCGATGGTCATATCCGCTGGGATGTCTCCCACAGGCACCTGGGACGAGCAGACCCGCCCGGATGACTGGTATGTCGAGAGCATGTACATCGCCATGGGCGGCAGCAGTGAAGGCTACTTTGACGTCCTCGGTGCTCACGGGGCGGGCTATCTGAGCCCGCCGGAGACCGATCCGGCCACGGTAGAGGCCGACCCGGCGCTGGGTGGGCATCGGTCGATGGCCTTTCGTCGCGTGGAGGACCTGCGCGCGATCATGGTCAAGTATGGCGATGAGAACAAACAGATCGCCCTGCTCGAGTTCGGCTGGACAAGCGATCCGCGTCCGGAATCCCCCTATCACTGGCATGCCGTCAGCGAAGAGACCAAGGCGGAGTACCTGGTCCGGGCATACCAGTACGCCAGGGACAAGTGGTCGCCGTGGATCGGCGTGATGAGCCTGATCTATGTGGCGGATCCTGACTGGACCCCGGACAATGAGCAGTACTGGTGGGCGATCACCGAGCCAGGCTATCCGACGTTCGTGCCGAGGCCGGCGTACCTCGCGCTGCAGGCCATGGCCAAGTAAGAGCTCGCTCTCGTGAACAGGGCAGGACGGTGATACACCGTCCTGCCCTGTTCTTCCAGGATACGGACGAACTCATGCGCCCGCGATGATCTCCATCGCCTGATCCCTGTAGGCATCCATGATGTACGCGATGCCCGTGACGTCCGCTGCCTCTTGGGTGAGCGCAGCGATATCCTGGCGCTTGATCGTGCTCAGGCGAAAGTTCCGGCTCCCCGCCATCAACTGCTGCAGGCCCACACGCAGCTTATCCACATACGTATACCATCCAATCGCTCCCAGCGGCAGTTCTGAGACCTCGCCTCCAAACCGCTCCTTGAGCGTCTCGTACGTAACGAAAATCTCCTCCACGGAGTTCCCGTACTGCGAAACCGTTCGCGGCAGATTACCGCTTCGGAGCCACTCGGCGATGTTCTTGCCGACCATCCCGGGAATCATGATTGCGCGGCCCAGACACACTCCCTTGACGTAGGGTGCCCCGATGGCCAGTGCCTTGAATACGTGGTCCTCTGCCGAAAGACCTCCCCCAATCGCCAGGCTGGGGATGTAGGCGCCACGCTCCTTCAGCACCTGGCATAGCTCATAGGTCATGGCCTCCAGATACACTGTCGGAATCCCCCACTCCACCATCATCCTCCAGGGGCTCATTCCGGTCCCACCTGGTGCGCCATCGATCGTGAGCAGGTCCACGCCCATATCCGAGGACCAGCGGAGAGCCATGGCGAGTTCGCGCATGGGATAGGCGCCCGTCTTGAGCGTCACGCGCTTGGCTCCCAGGCTGCGAAGGTACTCGACCTGGCGGGCAAAGCCCTCCCGATCGACAAAGCCCAGACGCGAGTGCCGCTCGAACTGCTTCAGCGCACCGTCCTGGTAGGCCTTCTGAACAGCCTCGTTGGAGGGATCGGGAGTGACGAGGTACCCTCGGCGCTGCAGTTCCAGCGCCCGATCGAGGTCGTTAACCTTGATCTCACCACCGATGCACTTGGCGCCCTGACCCCACTTGAGCTCGATGGTCTCGACGCCCAACTGGCCGATAGCATACTCGGCCACGCCAAAAGCGGTATCCTCCACGTTCATCTGGATGTGGATATCACCATATCCATCATACCAGCGTCTATAAGTTTCCACCCTTCTTCTCAGCTCGGGCGAATCGACGATCTTGCCGCTGGCATCGAGCTTGAGACCCGGATCGATGCCCGCAACGTTCTCCCCACAGGTCAGCACTACCCCCGAGATGGCCGCACCGGCGGCGAAATGCTCCCAGTTGGCGCGTGCGATCTCTGTCGAACCAAGAGCGCCGCTGATGATCGGCATGCGCAAGCGTTCCGTATGCTTATTGCCGATCACCGTCTCCGTGTTGACCATTGTGAACAGCGTGTTATCCGGCCCACCCTGCACGCCTTCGGGCAGTCCGTCGGCGCCCAACGCGTAGCCCATGATGTTAAAGTGCGAAAAGTCCACCGGATAGTCCTTGTCTCCACCGGCCGTTACGGTGCCAAACGGACCGGGATAGAGCACTTCTCTACCGCGAAAGGTGGACTTGAAGATCTCGCAGTTGCCGGTGCACCCGTCCACGCAGCGCGAACAGATGCCCGAGCAAGGAACCACATCTCGAGAGCGATTGGTCGTCTGTGAGGCGTCATTCGCGTTGGGGCGCTGCAGGTTGGACATGGGGTCTCCTCTCGTGAGCCAACTTGGTATCAGGCGGGACGGGATAACGGCGACCGACAGGTTGTGCCATCGGTGGCGAACCCTCGGCCGTGGGGGGTAGTCAACAGCACTGTTGCACATGCCGGCCTGGGCAGACCGCACATGCGCCGGTGCAACACCGGACATCATCGTGATGGTACCAGCTGGCTCTGGGAGATTCTATCCGCCGGGCAGATCATTCGGCCCGGCGGAGCATCCTCCGGATGGAGGATTCTGCGGGGAGAAGGACGGCGGCTCTAGTTGATGAGGCCGCATCGTACGGCGTAGACCGCCGCCTGTGTGCGATCTGAGACGCCCATCTTCTGAAGAATGTTTTGAACGTGTGTCTTGACCGTAGTGGGGCTGACGACAAGCCTCTCTGCGATTTCCTGATTCGTGAGCCCTTCCGCCAACAGGCCAAGCACCTCGATCTCCCGCGGCGTCAGCCCAAGATCGGAGGAGCAAGGCCGGCTCGAGGAAGCCTCCATCATCGTGGAAATGCGCTCTAGAAGATCGCGCAACATACCCGGGGAGATGATCGCTCCGCCGGCAGCCACGGTGCGAACCGCGCTCACCAACTCCGCCCGGCTCGCATCCTTGAGTATGTAGCCGGCCGCGCCGGCCGACACCGCACGATACAAATAGTCCGGATCATCGTAGAGAGTCACCATGATCACACTGAGGGCCGGATAGAGGGCCTTGAGATTCTCCAGCGTCGCCAGGCCGTCCATGTCGGGCATGCGGACGTCCATCAGGACGATATCGGGCTCTATCATGGGCAGCAGGCGCAGGGCTTCCTTGCCGCTCCCCGCTTGCCCGGCGATGCTGATGTCGTCCTCCACGCCCAGCATGGAACTGAGCCCCTCCCGGACGATTGCCTGGTCATCGACGAGCATGATCCGAATCATGCCTGCTCCTCTCCCGACATGGAGTTGATGGTCCACGGTATCCGAACCACCAGGCGTGTACCGGCGCCTGGCGAGCTGGTGATCTCACAACTGCCTCCGAGCATGCGCGCGCGTTCTCGAATGCCCACCAGACCGACGTGCAACCCCTTCTCTGGCTGGGAACGCACCGTTCCTGGTTCAAAACCACGGCCGGAGTCCACAATGGAGAGGACCAACTCCTGCTCCCGCGCCTCGAGGCTCACATCCAGACGCTCGGCCTGTGCATAACGCAGTGCGTTATGTGTCGCCTCCTGCACGATGCGGAACAGAGAGGCCTCGACCTCGGGCGACAGCCCCTCGAGCGCCCCATGCACTGTGAGGTTGACCTCCCAGGCTGACAGGTTGCGCGCCTCCCCAAGATAGACTCTTAACGCCTGCTCCAGTCCAAAGTCATCCAAACCGGCGGGCCGCAACTGCGCAATCAGCCGGCGCGCCTCGACAATCGCATCTCGCAGGATCTGAACGCCCTTGACGAGTTCCGCCTCCTCCACATGCGCATCGCGGCCTCTCCAAGCCTGGGCAGCCTGGAGGTGTTGGTAGGATCCTACGATCATCTGCACCAGCCCGTCGTGCAAATCCAGCGCCAGTTGCCGGCTCTCCCTCTCGTCGTTACGGATTACATCCGTGACAAAGGTGCGCAGTTGCTCACGCTGAAGATCGGTCTCTTGATACAGATCGGCGTTATCGAGAGCGATGCTGGCCTCGGACGCGAGATAGGTCAACAACAGGCGGCGCTCATGATCATCCAGTCTCTCGTCGTCGGCATAGACCTCGATCGTGCCGATCCTGCGCCCGCGGACGATCAGAGGGGCGAGCGCTACGCTGCCCCCGGCTCCGCTGTCAGGCAGCAGTAGCCGGGCCGATACGCTCGCCTCGGAATCCAGTACGAGAGAGCGTCCTTTGGTGACCACATCCGTTGTCGCGATCTGGGCGATGGTGCCTGCCGGATCTGAGCTGTAGAGGTCGACCGGCCCTCCCTCCGTCAGTGGGAGGTATACTCTCGCGCCACAGCCCGGAAAGAGACGCGTACAGGCGAGCAGCACGGCCTGGTAGACCTGCTCGCGCACCAGGGTCCCACCGATCTCCCATCCTGCACGGAGAAGCGAGGTGAGGTGCTCGAGGTTACCGGAGAGCGACTCATAGAGATGACTCTGCTCAGCCACTCGCGCATTGAGCGCGGCGAGCTGGGCGTTGCGCTGGCTCAGTTCGTCGTTACGTCGACTTAGTATGTCGCGAACCTCCGCCAGCTCGCGGTTCTTGTCAGCCAGGGCCGCCACATAGGAGCCGTCCCGGTCCGCGTCAGCGCTCAAAGGCGAGACGAGCAGGCCCTCGGAGGAGAGCTGCGCCCAGTGCGGCTTGAACATCGCATCGGAGTAGCGTCCCCAGACCTTCAGAGGAGTAACCACCCACCCATTGCCTTGGTTTCGCTCCACCCGGATAAAGACCTGAGTGCAATCGCGGATGGCCGCAACCGTGCTGGCCGCGAACCGGTGCTGGGCCAGGTCCCAGTAGGCCACGGAGCGAAGCTGGAAGAGCCTCGGGCAGAGTGTGAGAAAGAGATCGCGAAGATGCGCCTCATCGCCAGCGAGAGCCTCGAGGACTGAGAGTGACTCGAACACATAGTAGGCGTCGCCACCGATCGCCTCTATGCTCTCGAGCAGCCCCTCCCAGGCCGTGGCGTGGACGTCCAGAGTGACCGGCGACGGATGCCGCGCAACGATATCATCCAGCGATCCATCCCCACGCACATAGACGAGTCGTCTACGGATCTCGGCCACATGCCGGGCCAGCGTCCTGACAAAGGGGACATAGTCGTCGCGGTCCTCGGTGAAGAACACGACGTTGTCCTGCGGCTGCAGCTCCTCGATGAGGTCATCCAGCTGAGGCGATCCAGTGGAAAGTGTCGTTGCCATGTCCTTCTCTTCCCGAGATCTGAGGCAGAACCAATCAGATAACAGCGCTCACCCGCGATCAAACGCGCAGCCGCTCTAAAAGCTCGGCGACGAACGAGGGATCAGCCGCATCTTCGGGGATCGAGACGCCATCATCCTGCCTGACCAGACGCAGTAGACACTCTCGTCTGGCTCTGCGCAGGCGTCCGAGTGGTCCCTTGGGCCTGCGCAGCCCAAATATCGAGAGAACCTCGCCCTCCAGCTCCAACTCGTATCCCTCGCCGGCCAGATGGAGGGCCAGCTCTGTGTACAGCCGGGGCATCGCTCGTCGGCCGGCCCACCGCCGCAGCCCCTGTAACTGGTTATCCATGCCGTGTATCCCCATGCGACTTGAGCGTCCACGATCTTCGGCCATGCATCGCTCACTCTACAACGAGGGATTATACGCGCGCTGGGGTAACGCACCAAGGCGCCTCTCACATACGCCCGTGCCAACAACAAGGGCCGCAACCCGGAGGCTGCGGCCCGCATCGAGCTACACTATCTCTCACTCAGCGGCGTCGATCACCAGATGCGCATCGGCGGCCCAGACGACGGTCTCTCCCAGAGAGATCGCACGCCAGACCAGCCCATCTGCAGAGCGAGTTGCCTCTTCGGCCGCCTGCAAGCGCGCTCCCCTGGGCACGATATGGAGCACAGCCGACCCGAGCCCGGGCGCCGCACGAAGTCGCAGACCTGCTGCCGGTACAACCGCGTAGAAGGAGCCCGGCTCTTGGTCATCCTCCGGCTCCGCATCCTCATGGTTTGCCAGGTACGCCGCCGCGACCCAGCCGCGGTACTCTCCAGTGCGGCGCTCTACCCGCACCTCACGCCACCAGAGCCCTTCGGACCAGGTGACCTCGCCTTCCACACGTACGTCCTCACCGTCGTAGAGGACGAGCGTGCTGTCAGCTTGCAGGCTCGGTTCACTGTGCATCCGGAGGCCTAGCCGGGCGCCGGTCACATAGGTCCATTCGGCCGCGCGGGCCGGGGCTGCAGAGGCTGCCGACGGCAGTATCAGACCCAGCAGGATGAGTATCACCGTAAAAACTGCGGCAGTTCTGCTATTCGCCATGCTCCCCCCTTCACGCACCAGCGGCCTGTGCAAACCAGCCTCGCTTTGTAGGCCAGCCGACAAAGCGATGGTAACACAGGCCGCTGTTTCTCACAACCACGAGATGAGTCTGCCGCGCTACACGCGCGTGAGATACTCCCCCGTCCGCGTGTCGATCCGGATGATATCTCCGCTCTGTACAAAGAGCGGCACATTGAGCTTGAGCCCAGTCTCGAGCGTCACCTCTTTGTTGGCGCCGGTGGCCGTATCACCGGCGTATCCGATCGGGGCATCGGTCACTTCCAGCTCGACGGTGATCGGAATCTCGATGTCCAGCGGCTCGCCCTCATAGGACTCGATGTCGATCGACATCCCTTCCTTGAGATACAGGATGACATCCTCGAGCGTGGCTCTGGGGAGTGCCGTCTGCTCGTACGTCTCGGTATCCATAAAGTAGTAAAAGCTGTCGTCAGCATAGAGATACTGGACGGTATGATGGTCCAAGCGGACGTCATCCACACGATCGCCCGAGTTAAAGTTGACGTTCGTGGTCGCGCCGGTCCTGAGGTTGCGCAGCTTGGTACGGATGATCGCACCGCCCCTGCCGGGCTTGTAGTGGTCGTACTCGAGCACCCGGTAGATGCTGCCGTCTCTGGTAAAGGTTACCCCCTTGCGCAACTGCGTAACACTGATCATCGATCCTCCGCGATGTAGGGATGGCTGGTCAATAACATAACCATTATATGCACGCTCCTCGGGGCGGCAAACGCGCCTCGCCTGGCCAATCTGATGCGCAGAACGCAGTCCAATTGCCTCTGGGTGCACCGTCAGGTACAATCAGGGATATGCTCTAGTTGGAGGACGACGCTGGTGCCCTCGGAACGCCGACCGACTCTGTACTATATCCATACGATCCCAGGTATCGAGGGCGTCGCTCGCGACGAGCTTGCGACTCTGCTGGGTGTGTTCGTCCTCGAAGGCTTCAAGACCGTTCCGGACCGGAACGGCATGGTGGTGTTCTCTACCACGGAGGATGCCCGTCGGCTGATGGATCTGCGCTTGGCGGAAGATGTGTTCGTGTTGCTGGCGCGCGTGCCAGATATTCCCTGGGGGTGGGAAGGGCTCGCGGTCCTGCGAGAGCGGTTGCCCAGGGCGCTCGCCCTGAACCATGGGCTGAACGTACTTCGAAGCGTGCGAGCCATCCGTCCGGACGGGCCACTCACGTTTCGCACCATTGCACGCGTGGCAGGCAGCGGACAACCCTACCGGCGTGCCGATCTCGTCGACGTGGTCAGCAAAGCCGTCCGCGGCCGCTCGCGCCAGCAGTGGAAGAGCGTTCCTTCGGGAGAACAAGTCGAGATCTGGGCGAATCTGCTGGGTCGCGAGCTGGTGGTGGGCCTGCGACTATCCGACGAATCGATGCGGCACCGCTCGTATCAGAAGGTGCACCTACCCGCCAGCCTGCGGCCGTCGGTGGCTGCGGCTCTTGTGCAGTTGACACAGCCGGGCAACAGCGATGTCTTCCTGGACCCGATGTGTGGCACAGGCACGATCCTAATCGAGCGAGGGTTGGCCTGCCGCCACGGGCTGTTGATCGGAGGCGACATCGATGGTGCCGCGATCGCTGCGGCGGTGGAGAACGTCGGCCCGAGGCACCGGCCACGTGAGCTGATGCTCTGGGACGCGCGACGGCTGCCCCTTGCAGACGGGACCGTGGATCGCGTAGCGTCTAACCTGCCCTTTGGGCGACAGTTGGGGACACCGCGGGAGCTCCCGGCCCTCTATCTGGCGCTCGCCGGCGAACTGGAGCGTGTCCTGAAGCCGGGTGGAAAGGCCGTGTTGCTCACAAGTGAGATCGGCACGCTGCGCGACGCAATCGACCAATGCCCCAGGTTGCGCCTCGGCCGCCACTACCCGATCAACATCCTCGGACAGGGCGCCACCATTCAGATACTGGATCGCCGGCATTAGCAGTCACCTCGGCGGCTGCGGGGTAGTGCGCTCCCCGGGGGAGATAGCGCCCGCGCTCGCGCTCGCGTCCGGCCATCCGCCCCGAAGTGTCCTGCTCCGCCTCTAGCCTGTAAGCGAAGCCCTATCTGGCTGCCTATACGCACGAGATACGCCCACCAGCATGCGTCCTCTGGGCGCAACGTACGTGGACCGTGTGGTAACGACGTGAGCGCCGATCCTGCATGCCTGGGGAGGACCTCGCCACCCACAGGGTCTGATAACCCAAACAGCCATCCGGCAGCCGCGCGGGCGCGATCGTCACAGTGGGTTCGCACACTCGTTGTGCGCCGTCGGCTCCCCTGGAAGAGGGTGCGCGCCGTTAGCGATGGGGTGCCGATCGCTGGGCGCGTGCCGCGTCGGCACGCATGTCCGCCATTCCGGCCTCAAGGTGCGGGTACGTGAGCCAGACAATGGCCAGCGCAAACAGCAGTCCCGTAGCCACCCGGGATGGCAAGCTACTGTGCCAGAGGCCGACCAGTTGCCCCACCCCATCAACGGCAATCGGGACGAGAAGGCCGAGGAACCACCGGATGGGAAGTGGCTTGAGCGAACGCCTTACCTGCGAGTACACCACTCCCAGGACGAACCAGCCGGCGTATATTGCCAAACACCGCTGGCACACGGCGATCTTGTACCCTGTAGCGGGGCCGCCTGTATAACGTAGCGGTATCACCTCCCCCACCGCAGCCACGAGCTCCGCGCGTGTGTATGTGGCTTGCGGCCCAAAGACAAAGATCGACCGTTCCGGGAGCTGATGGCAAAAGGGAGCAAAGACGAGGTGTACCGCACGGGCCCAGCCATCGTGGCCACCACTCGCGAGCACGGGAGCCACTACCGGGAGTGCCAGGTACAGCAGCATCGCCACGTTCACCAGAAGCAACCAGTGGTGGCCAACCCACCCTACGATTCGTCCGGCAGATCGCCCGATGGCCTCCTCGCGACTTGGGAGCCCGGAATCACCCGGCCCCATTGGCGTTGACCTACTCATCGAGCAGCGCGGAGACGACCTCGCGCAGCACGTCTGCGGTGATCGCCCCGCCATACACCTGGCTGACCACACCCTCTCTATCCAGAAAGAAGGAGGTCGGCACGCTACTGAGCTGGTACAGCGGCACCGTCACGCCCTGCGTATCCGCCAGAACTGCGAACTGCATGCCCTGCTCCTGAACAAAGGCAGACAGCTCGGCGGGCTGCTCGCCGATACTCACAGCCACGATCTCAAAGCCGGCATCGCGCATCTCACTGTAGACCGCACTCAGAGCCGGGATCTCAGATCGGCAGTGCCCGCACCAGCTGGCCCAAAAGTTCAGCATGACTGCTTTGCCGCGATAGTTCGAAAGCGACTGGAGCGCCCCGTTGAGGTCGGATAGCGTAAAATCCGGCGCGGAGGTGCCTGCCTCAACCCGTTGAACCGTAGGCATCTCCTCAGGCTCTGGAGTCCAAGGAGTCGGCGTCGCGGTGCCTTCAGAGGTCTCGCCAGAGGCCTCGTTCATCTCAGCATCATCGGGCGCCGCCGTCGTTGCGGGGGCAGTCGTTGGCGGCTCAGGTGCCACGGCATCCTCCGTGTCTGCCGGCGGCAGGGCAGGCTCGGTGGCCCGATCCTCTGAAAGGGTCGCGGTGGCTGCAATCTCGCGCGCGACAGAGCCGGGCTCCGAGCTCCCCTGATCCGATTGACCAGTGGACCTGGGTGTAGTAGGAACGGTGAGGGTGCCTTCATCTGCAGCCAAAGAGCAGGCCGTCAGCGCCAGGCAGATCAATGCGATGGCCCCAAGAACCCGCAGGTCTCGTCGAAGCATGCAACCTCCATATGTGTGCCGTTGGCTCCCCGCAGGAACTCGGCGATTGTACACGGACACGTGGCGAGGGCCAACCGCTGCCCGGGCGCGGCGCTCGTTAGTCGCGCACAGGATATCCCAGATCATCAAGCGTCGCCTTGGCTCTCTCAAGCGCGTCCGCACCGGTGTACTCCAGAGAGACGGCCTGGGTCGGTACATCGACGCTCACGGAGAGGATCCCCTCGATAGGTCCCAGCTCGCGCTTGATCGTCATGGCGCAATGCGGGCAGGAGATGTTCTGCGCATGCAGCACGGTCGTAGCCATTGTATCCTCCTTCTGGCCCAGCCTGCGGGCCAGCGGTTCATTTCTAGAACTGCGTACAGGGTACGACAGAGTCGCGATAAAGTCAAGTGAAGTAGTCAAGTATAGGACCAGGACACTGCCCAGGGTCAGCTTGACATAGAACATTTGTTCCGTGTATAATGCAAACAGGTCACTAGGTAAAGGAGCATTCCATGCTGGCTCAGACCGGCCTGTCCAAGCGACAGCTCAGGGTGTTGGAGGTCATTCGCGAGTATTCGGAAGAGTACGGCTACCCCCCCACCATCCGTGAGATCGGTGAGCTGGTGGGCATCACGTCCACCTCTGTCGTGAGCTACAACCTCAACGTTCTCCAGAACAAGGGCTATCTCGTGCGCGATCGCGACATCTCCCGCGGCCTGCGGCTGGTGGATGGCCTGGACGATCACGAGTCGCCGGCTGATGGCGAAGGAGAACTCGCCGAGTTCGTCTCAATTCCTCTACTCGGCGCGATTGCGGCCGGCATCCCCCTGCCTGTCCCGGAATCCAACGCCATGCTGGCCGATGCCGAGTCCATTCGTGTCGCGCGTGAGATGATCGGAAGCCCACGGGATGTGTACGCATTACAGGTGCGAGGCGATTCGATGATCGACGCGCTGATCAACGACGGCGATGTGGTCCTGATGCGGCACCAGCAGACGGCCGAAAACGGAGACATGATCGCCGCGTGGATCAAGGATGAAAAAGCCACCACACTCAAGCGCTTCTATTGGGAGCCCGGGCGCACCTCGGTACGCTTGCAGCCGGCAAACCCCCTGATGGATCCCATCTACGTTCATCCAGCAAACCTGGACATCCAGGGAAAGGTGATCGGCGTAATCCGGCGCCTGGGTTAGCTCACTCTCGCCTTTCCATTCCTCAGCCGATCTTCCCGAGCATAACCCGCACGGCCCGACCTCCACGCTCCACAAGCATTTTGGCGGGGCTCCATAACCAGAGTAAACTGCTCCCCAGCAGTCTCGGCGGGAGTGGTGCATGCCTGGAACAAAGATCATCCTGAACCCGAATGCGGGCAAAGGCCACGGTGCCTCGGTGCGCCCCGATATTGAGCGCACTCTGTCCAGGCTCGGTGTCGCACACGACCTGGTACAGACCGAGTACACCGGGCACGCGATAGCACTGGCGAAAGCGGCTGTCCTGGATGGGTACGAAACGATCGTGGCGGTGGGCGGCGACGGTACCACGCACGAAGTTGTGAATGGCATGATGTCCGTGGCCAACCGGAACCCAATGGGAACGCTGGCCTGCATTCCAGCCGGATCCGGCAACGATTTCGCCGTGATGAACGGCACGGCTACCAACCTCGAGATCGCTTGCCAAGCCATCGCCGCAGGCAAGACACAGGACATTGACCTCGGAATCGTTCGGCTGGATGGCAAAGTCGAGCGGTACTTTGACAATGCCGTCGGCGTTGGCTTTGATGCCCTGGTCGTCCTTGAGACCCGCAAGATGACACGTGTCCGGGGCATGGCGATGTACCTGCCGGCGGTGCTCAAAACCATCTTCGTGACGATGACATCTCCGGCCGTTCGCACCACCATCGATGGGTGCGTGGAGGAGTTGCGGCCTCTCATGTTCGTCGCGTGTAACGGTCCGCGCGAAGGCGGCGCCTTTCACTTGGCGCCCGATGCCCGCTACGATGACGGGCTTTTGGATCTGGTGATCGCGCGCCAGGTCACCAGGCTCGAGATGCTAGCGCTCGTGCCGCGGTTCCTTCAGGGGACTCACCTCAGCCACCGTGCCGTCTCCACGCTGCAGGCCAGGACCGCGACCCTCGTTTCCGACGAACCTCTGTACGTCCATGTCGATGGCGAGATTCTCGCGGACCATGCCCACGAGATCGAGATCGAGATTGTGCCTCGTGCGCTGCGCATGATCAGCGCGTTCTAGCCCCATCGGCCTCATCTCGCTCAGAACGACCAGCGCGGCGACCTCCTCTCCTCAATAGCCTTGCGGCCGTGTGCGCTCTGGTGAACCCAGGTTTGCGACGGGCGCGGCGCAACCCTATAATCCTCAGAGCGAAACCGAGGCCAAAGAGGTCCTGCATGCGGAGGTGCGTCCAGTGCGCTTGGTTCAGGACGGCGAGAGGGTGTTGCTCCTCTCACCGAGAGGGAAACAGATGCTCGTCACCATCCACGATGGTGAGCGCCTGCACACCCACAAAGGACTCATCGAACACTCGGACGTCATCGGCATCCCCTACGGCTCGCCTGTCCGCTCCCATACCGGCGAGCTCTTTTATGTCATGAGGCCTTCCATACATGATGAGCTCATGGGCCTCAGGCGGGCCTCGCAGGTCATCTACCCCAAAGAGCTCGGAGAGATACTGCTGAGGCTTGATCTGCGCCCCGGTAGAGAGGTGATAGAGGCCGGGACGGGAAGCGGCGCCATGACCATGGCCTTTGCCAACGCCGTGCGTCCCGGTGGGCGAGTATACTCGTATGACCGACGTACAGACATGCTCGTCCTGGCTGCACAGAACATCGAACGCGTCGGAATGGGCGAGACAGTAACCTTCGTCGAGCGTGATATCTCGGAGGGGTTCCTGCATCATGAGGTGGATGCCCTGTTCCTGGACGTGCGCAATCCCGAGGACTACCTGGAGTCGGCGAGCCAGGCCCTTGCGGATAGCGGCCACCTGGGATTACTGGTGCCGACTGTCAACCAGATCATCGCCGTGCTCGAGGCCCTGGAGGGCATGGCCTTTGTTGACATAGACGTGCTGGAGATCCTGCAGCGTCACTACAAGCCCGTGCCGGGGCGGGTGCGGCCTGAGGACGTCATGGTCGGACATACAGGGTACCTGCTGTTTGCGCGCAAGATCCGGAGGGCGCCTCCTGCTCAGCCGCCTCTGCCCGAGCCGAACCAGCGCGAGGCTTCGTCGCCGTGACTCAGGAGACTCCCTACCCACACCGCTATCTGATCCCCGACGATGAGGCCAGTGCAGAGATCAGCGTCAGGAACTCGGTCTTTATCGGAACCGTGTGCCCTGCGCCGACGATAGAAGCGGCCCACAACGCGGTCGCGCAGGTTCGGCAACGGTATCCGGACGCAAACCACAACGCCTGGGCGTTTGTCATATCGGGCGGGCCATCGGCCGTGATTGGATCTTCCGACGACGGCGAGCCCGGAGGAACAGCCGGGCGCCCCATGCTCGCGGTCCTGGAGGGACACGGGCTACTGCAGGCCGTCGCAATCGGCACTCGCTACTTTGGTGGAACCAAGCTGGGCACCGGCGGCCTGGTTCGTGCCTACAGCGATTGCGTGCGTGCGGCCCTTAAGGGGCTCCCCCTAGCTGAGATGGTATTCCATCATCGAGCCTCCATCACGGTGGATTATGGCCTGTATGGCACCCTCAAGTATGCGCTCCCCAAGCAGGGTGTCGTGCTGGATGACGAGATATTCGGCGAGTCGGTCTCTCTTTCGCTCCTGATCCCGCCAAGTGAGCTGCAGGCCGTTGGTATCTTGCTCAGCAACATGACCAGTGGCCAGATACAGATCGAGCGCTCCCTGGACGGAGGGCATTATGTCAAATCGACTCTCTAGCACAGGTTTGGCCAGGCATCGCTTACGCCTTGTCTGCGCGGCGCTGATTCTGGCGCAGATGCTAGGGCTCGCGGGCTGCCGTGTGAGCGTCTCCACGCAAAGCGTGCCGGTGATCATCGCGGCCCACCCCGATCCCGAGCAGCAATTGCTCGCGGCACTCACTGCGGGCCTGCTTCGAGATCGCGGGTACCCGGTGATCGAGCGCGTAAACCTGCAGAGCGACTGGCATGTACGGCAGGCGCTCACGGCCGGAAGCGTTCAGATCGCCTGGCAGGACACTGGCAACGTCTGGTTCACGTACCTGGGCCACGATCAGCCCATCGCCAACGAGACCTCGCTCTACCGCAGCGTCAAGTCTGAGGACTATCGGCATGGAGTCATCTGGCTGACTCCCCTCCCCTGGTCGACGAGACAATCGATCCTCGTCCGTTCAGATCGAGCGGCGGAGGCCAATCTGGCCACGATCTCCGATCTGGCCCAGCACATATCTAGGGTCGATCCTGGCTGGGTGCTCTGTGCACCCACGGGGAGCGTCTCGGACCTGCGAGGCGTCGCCGGCCTGCAGCGAGTATACGGCTTCCGGATCTCGGCCGGGAACATTCAGGAGATGGAAGCAAGCGAGACGGTGCAGGCAGTCGTGGAGGGCCAATGCGACGGCACCATCGGAGCTGCTAAGGATCTGGCCCTCCATGACACGCCCCTGGTGCTGCTTCGCGATGATCGGGCGTTCTTCTCAGCGGCGGCTCTAGCGCCGACGGTCCACGTCAGCACCATCAACCAGTATCCGGAGCTCGAACATATCATCGGCAGGCTAACTGCCTCACTGGACTATGACACGTTGGCTCGCCTGGAACGCCAGGCCGTCTCTGGCGACCAGAGCTATGCGCGGATCGCCGAAACGTTCCTCAAGCATGTCGGATTGATCGAGTGACTGAAGCTCAGTACCCGAGAGGTGGAAGAGATTGCCTCGTTTTGGCATCGGGATCGACACAGGTGGGACCTACACAGATGCTGTGCTGGTGGACCTCGAGACGCAAGCGGTCGTTGCGCATTCCAAGGCCCTGACTACTCGGCACAACCTGTTCCTCGGCATCGACCGCGCCTTATCCGGCGTGCTGTCCGGAGATCCTTCCACGGTACAACTCGTCTCCCTTTCCACCACTTTGGCGACCAACGCGCTCGTCGAAGGACAGGGAGCGCCCGTATGCCTGTTGTTGCTGGGGTATGGCGGTGTGGCCCGTGCCAGCGAACAGTTGGCCCTCGATCTGGGCACGGACGCGTGCGCCATGATCCGTGGAGGACACGATATCGATGGCCAAGAACAGGATCCGCTAGATCTCGAGTCGGCACGCTCGGCAATTCGCCGGTATGCGCCGAGCGTACGAGCCTTTGCGGTTTCCGGCTATTTCGGCACCCGAAATCCGGACCACGAAGAGATCGTGAGAGCTCTGGTCCACGATATGACCGGAGTGCCAGCTACGACAGGCCATGAACTCACTCAAGAGCTCGACGCGATTCGCCGCGCTATGACCGCTGCCCTGAACGCCCGCCTCATTCCGTTGATTGGGGATCTCATCGGCGCCGTGGAGCTGGCGCTGTCGGGTCGGGGTATCGCCGCGCCACTCATGATCGTCAAAGGCGATGGTTCGCTCATGCTGAGCAGCGTGGCGCGGGACAGACCAATCGAGACCGTGCTCTCGGGGCCTGCCGCGAGCGTGGTCGGCGCACGTCATCTGGCACGCACGACCAACGGAGTCATCGCAGATATGGGTGGTACCACCACCGACATCGCTTTCATCCAGAACGGCCAACCCAGACTCAGCCGGCAGGGAACCTACGTGGGACCGTGGCATACCATGGTGGAGGCGATCGACATCCACACGGTGGGTTTGGGCGGTGACAGCCTGATCGATCTGGAAGCCGATGGCAGCCTTCGCATAGGCCCCCGGCGCGTGCTTCCGCTGTGCGCGCTCGCCGAGCAATACCCAGGAGTCGAGGGGGAGTTGTCGCGCGCCCTGGCCCGCGCCGACTCGGGAGCTAAGGATGTCGAGTTCCTCATCATCGGGCGCCCACACGATGACCTCCCACTGCCGGACGCCGTAGCCAGGCTGCTCCAGCGTCTCCAAGCCGGCCCCGTATCTCGCCGTAAGGCAGATGAACTGCTCCGCTACCCTGCTCTACACCGCCCGATGCTGGATACACTGGAACGCCAGGGCATACTGGTCCGTTCGTCGCTGACCCCGACTGACGCGGCTCATGTCGCCGAACTCCATCGCGAGTGGCCCGTTGAGCCCGCTCTGCTCGGGTTCGGCATCCGAGCACGGGAGTTGGGCACAACCCCCGGGGATCTGGCGCTGCGCGTGCTTGAGGCCACCTCCGTTCGTCTGGCTCAGGAGATAGCGCGCAAAGCGTGGGATGACGACAGCAATGGGGACAGGCGCTCCACCGCCTTGTCATCCGCCGTACTGGAGCGGCTGATCAACCCCATAAGACCGAGCAGGCTGCGCTTTGTGCCCCAGCTGGCAACCTCAGTCATCGGGCTTGGTGCCCCGGCACGGGCGTACTTTCCGCGAGCCTCATCCATACTGGCTGCTGAGCTCGAGCTGCCCGAGCTTGGGCCGGTTGCCAACGCCATCGGAGCCATCGTCGGCAGTGTCGTGGCCCGATCCAGGGCGGAGATCGTCCCGGATGCAGGGGACCGTGGATTCCTGGTTCGTTCGGCGAGCGGCGTCACGGCCTGGCCAACGCTCGAGGACGCGCGAGCCTACGCCCGCGCGCGCGTCGAAGAGGAAGCCATCGCGAATGCACATTCCGCCGGATCAGTCACTCCCACAGTGACGGTCTCCGAGACCGAACAGAGCGCTCCGGTCGGGCATGGCTACCGCGGAGAGGTGCTTGTCTCCTCCAGCCTGACTGCCGAGGCGATTGGTAGACCGCGATTGGCCATGGAAAAGGCCTAGGCTCCACCCAGCAGTCAGCGCCCTGGCGGATCTGTGCGTTGGTGCGGCGCTCGCGCTGGTGTATAATCGCACTATACGTTGTATACATTGAGGCCGCACCCCGTTAGGAGGCTTGGATGAAGATCGAGACGACTCACCTCAAACGATGCGACCTGGTAGCTCTGGAGGGCCGGTTCGACAGTAACACCGCCCCCGATCTCGAGAAGGTACTCCGGGATTCAATGGACGAAGGCGTCTACCAGATCGTGCTCGACATGGAGAGTGTCGAGTTCTTTGGCAGTGCCGCTATACGTGTGTTGATCATGGCGTACAAGGAATGCCGGGCTCGAGGCCGGGGCGACGTCCGCCTTGCTGCCGTTCCCGACCGAATCGCGCAGGTGCTCGACCTCGTGGGCATCCTTCCGCTTATCGAGACCTTTCCGGACAAGACCACCGCTGTGGGCAGCTATTAGCCCTTTCGAGGCATAGACGCCGATGCGACCTTATGAGCTGTGTGTGGAAAGCAGTCTCAGCCATCTTGCGGCGATCGCAGAGTTCGTCGCCGATGGTGCCCGGCAGGCTGGCCTCTCGGAAGAAGAGGTATTTGCGGTTCAGATGGCCGCAGACGAGGCCTGCACCAACTCCATCGAGCATGCCTACGGCGGGCAGGAGGGAGAGGTTCGCATCTGTTGTTGGGCAGAGGGAAACGAGTACGTCGTGCGGATCACCGATTTCGGCCGGCCCTTCGATCCAGATAGCGTCCCCATCCCGGACACAAAGGCCCCTCTGACGGAGCGCAACATCGGAGGTCTGGGGCTGTTCTTTATGCGCGAACTCGTCGATCAGGTGGACTTTGCGTCGGACCCGATTCAGGGGAACCAGGTGACCCTGCGGAAACGGCGTCATGCCGAGTTCTGAGGCATGGCCACGTGAACGCGCCTATTCGCGGCTACCAGCCCCCTAAGACCGTGGGCACAGTCCGGGTGCGCTCTCGCCGCCCGGTGCCTGTTCGCTGCTGCGGTTACCAAACGCTGCACAGCACGTTCGCTTGATGCCATGAATTCGTGTCTGCTCGCTACACCGACTTCGGCAGGCTGGGGCCCGCTATTGTTCCTCGCCAGCATTGCCCTTGCGTTCGGTCTGTGCTGGCTCGTCTCCCACCGGCGCTCGCATGCCCTGATCGCCATCGCCAGCCTGTCTCAGCGGATATACTCCGATGATGCTGATCCTCTCGCAATGCACCGGGAGATCGCTGCGCAGGTCGCGAGCTTCATCAGGCCCAGCCGTGTCATCCTGGAGTTGGCTGCGGATAGCGCTACAGCTACCCCCCAGATGCGCGTCGCCGATTCCGGCTCCACGCTGACAGCCGGTGCCGAGGCCGTTCTGCAGGATTCGGACATCCCGATCGATAGCGGTTCCGTGCAAGTTTACCTGCCGGATCTCGCTGTATCCGGGGGACTGGCACGCGGCGGCCTGCCGGCAGAAGGAAGCGCCGTCCAGACCAGGCTGATCGTCGAAGGACTCGACTATGGCACACTGACAGTCCTGAGCCCCAGACGACGCGCCTTTCCCCGTCGAATTCGCGTCATGATCCACCGCCTCTCCGACCAGGTCGCCCTTGGCATCCACACGGCCCGCCAACACAGGCGCGAGGAATCAACCGGGGTTCGCCTTCTGATGATCGCCCAGGTCAGCAGGCGCATCGCTGCCATCCTGGATCTAGACGTTCTTTTCACGGACACGGTACAACTGATACGGGATACTTTCGGCTACTATCACGTGAGTCTATTCTCGGTAGATCGAGAGCAACGCGAGATCGTACTTGAGGCCAGCTCCAGCCAAAGGGTCCGCCAGCGAGGCTTGATCGTGCCCTGGGGACACGGCCTCATCGGCCACGCGGCACGGGGCGAGACGGTGCTTGTCAACGATGTGCGCCAGGACCCTCGTTTCCTGAGCGATGCCGCTCTCGACGCAACCGTGGCGGAGTTGTCTCTGCCCGTCATGGTCGAGGATCGTGTCCTGGGCGTGCTCGATCTTCAGAGCGACAGGGCCGACGTTTTTGGCCCGGCCGATTTGGCCACGTTGCGCATCCTTGCTGACCAGATCGCGGTAGCGATCGAGGACAGCCACCTCTATCGAGCTCAACAGGAACAGGCCTGGGTGGCGACAGCGCTCTTGCAGGTTGCTGAGGCCGTGGCCAGCCAGAGCGCGTTGGCTGACATCACCGAGACGGTGGATCGGCTGGCGAGGATGCTGGTCGGTGCACGGCAGTGTGCGGTGCTCGTCTGGAGGCCCGAGGAGGGCAGCTATCTGCTCCCACGGCCGCCTACGCGTCCCTCCTCCGCCGGATCGGAAGGACGAGCGTTCCTTCCCCGGCAGGTACCCCTTGTGGAACGGGTTCGGCTCTCGGCGTCGGCTGCTGAGGGGCTGGCACAGGAGGTAGGCGATCTGTGGGAAGCCACGCTGCCCCCCAAATCGCCCGTGCAAGCCTTCCCACTGATCACCAAGGGCCAGGTCCATGGTGTTCTGGTAGCAGCGCTGTCGCCCACATCTGCTCTCCCGGCGGTCCAGCGCACGGTGCTGGAAGGTATTGCCCGCGAGGCCGCTTTGGGGCTCGATAACGCGCTCTTGCTGGTCTCCCAACGCGAGGAAGCCTGGGTCTCGGCGGCGCTGCTCCAGGTCGCCAATGTCATCTCTACCACCAGCTACAGCCTGGCTGAGACCCTTCAGATGATCGTGCGCCTCGTGCCCATGCTCGTCGGTGTGCCGTGGTGTGCGATCTTGGTACGTGATCCCGATCTCGAGCGCTACCAGGCCATCACCAGTCCGGGTCCTCAGGCGGAAGGCCAGGGCACGAGTGAGCCCATCCTGACCGCTATCGAGCCTACGGCGTGGCTGCGCGACCTGGCCCAACAGCCGGAGAGGGTTAGCGTAAGAGCCGAACGGGTCGCTGAACTGCTGGGAGAGCCGGCGCCGGAGTATGAGATGACGATGCTCGCTCTCCCCCTCCGGGCGCACAAGCACGATCTGGGGATTCTCTTTGTCAGCTTCCCCAGTTCGGAAGAAGGGCCGACTACCAGACGGATGGCGATACTGACGGGGATCGCTGGACAGACGGCCTTGGCGATATCGGGCATGCGGCTGTACGAGCGATCGATCAGCCAGGAGCGTATGGAGCACGAGATGCGCCTCGCGGGCGAGATCCAGGCGTCCTTCCTCCCCGAACGTTGCCCGCAGATACCTGGCTGGGACATCGCTGTCGAGTGGCTTGCTGCCCGGGGCGTGAGCGGTGATTACTACGACCTGATCGAGTTCCCCGATGGAAGACTCGGAGTCAGCATCGCCGACGTATCTGACAAAGGCGTGGCTGCCGCGCTTTACATGGCCCTCTCGCGCACCGTGCTCCGCGCCGCAGCGCACGACGGGCTGGGCCCTGCGGAGACACTACAACGTGCCAACGACGTGCTCTTGCAGGAATCCCGCAGCGGGATGTTCATCACGTTGATCTACGCCATCATCGAGCCCACGACCGGCATCGTGCGCTTCGCCCGCGCAGGGCACAACCCTCTGCTACACGTTCGTTCCGATGGTACGGATGCCTGGTTGGAGCCGGCCGGCATGGCGCTCGGTATCCTTCCAGAGCTGTTCTTGAGCGAGGGTGCTCTGATCCTGGAACCAGGAGACTCCCTGGTGCTGTACACCGACGGCGTTACGGAGGCGTGGGACGGCTCTGGCGAGGAGTTCGGGATGAAGAGGCTGTGCCTGGCCGCGCGCGCAAGTGCCGCCGGGCACGCGGCAGATGTGATCGCCGAGATTCATGGTGCGGTGAAGGCCTTTGCGGGGGCGAATGCCCAGTCAGACGATTTCACGATACTGGTGGTAAAGCGCGAGAGAGAGGGCGAAGGGACGCAGACCCGGTGATGCTTCAGGGCCAGTGCAGCTCGATCCGGCCCACATCGATACACGCCTGTTCGCCGACAGAAACCAGCAGATCCTCGCCCGGGATAGCCCGGTCCGGCGCCACGAGCCAACCATAGACCGTCCACACCACGAGATAGTACTGCCCCACCGGCACAGCACAAAAGCCCAGCTGGCCAGCCTCATCGGTCACCCCCACGATATCACCCTGCTCTCTGTCAGCGCCCGCAATCGCCAGCAGAGGAGACCGGGACTCCTCATCGACACGGTCCAGAAACACGATTGTACCAGGCACCGGCGAAGCAGTGGTCAACGAGTACAGCGACCCGTACACCACAGATGCGGCCGCAGGCACTCCCGCGTCTTGGTCAGCCGTCAGCGGGCAAGGGCACTCTATTGGCCCAGGCTGGCGTGGTTCGCTATCTGCCACCGCCGAAGGCGAGGGCTGCGAGAGCGTTGTAGACTTGGAATCCCCAGGAGGCTCACCACTCTGGGACTGGCAGGACAGACTCACCGCGCTGATGGAGATCACAAAGCACACGATGACGAGACGGCGCATCACTGTCGATGCACAAGCCCAAATCGAACGGGAGGAGGGGCTCAGAGCCCCTCCTCCCGTCACGAATCTGCCCAAACGCATGCGAAAAACCGCCGAGCTAGAACGGAATCGCATCATGCGCCATGTATGTGTCGCCCCCGAGACTGGGGTTGATGTCTTTCACAAAGGACATCAGAACGTACGACACCACTGGCTGGTCCGAGCTGATCGTCAGCGATCCCACAAACCCGGCAGGGATCTCAGGTACGCCGCCTGGAGTGCGGTGATTGTGGTTGAGGTTTGCTCCTGCGGCGATCGTGTAGGGGCCCAACTCTATCGGATCCTGGCTGCCTGCATACTCACTTGACGGCGTATACGTCAACAGGACTTGAGCATCCTCCGAGCTGACGTTCTGAACTGTGACGCTGGTGGAAAGGCCATTCCCCAGTCTCTTGGCGATAAGCGGGACCACGACGTTCTCTGACGCGCTGGCTACTCCGAGCGCCTCATAAGCCCCAGCCATGGCGGTGCTTGTTGCACGCACTTGAACGATCGCCACCACGTTCTGGGTGGACTCGATCACACAAGAGCCGTACATGTTTGCCGGGATTGTCATGTCCGTAACGGGATTCACGTAGAAGGATGCGCTCGGCCCTACGGCATCCGCGTTCGTGAATTCCTGATAGCTGCCCGATGGCGACTGGGGGTTCGGATAGAACTTGACCACAAGACCGCCCGCAGGTATCTCGGTATCACTGACGTTCTGGATGCTCACAGAGGTGCTGGACGGCCCGTCCATCGTGGACAGACGGGAGGCAAAGTACGGTACGAATACGGTTGTGTCTGCCGCGGCGTCGGCAAAGGCGTTGAAGGTGTTGAGAGTCAGCCCAGTGAACAGGTTTGACACAACAACGACCTGACCATCCCCAGCACGGACGACCGCGGATCCAACCCATGGCGAAGGCACATTACCTTCGTCTTCATCGGCGAGATCATAGTAGAACGACTGGCCAGCACCAATTGAGTCGATGTTCTTTGTGTAGACCAGCGATCCGTCTCCTGCGACCAAGTCAATCGTCACCCCAGTAACGTCGCCGGACCCGCTGTTCTGCACGACGATCTGGCTGTTACCGGTGCCAGAGCGAGTCGGGTTCATCCGCTGTACGTTGGGAACGAAGAACTGCGAAGCGCCCGCAGAGAATGCCGTGTACGCCCCTCTCTGGGTAGGATTCTGATCGTTAGCAAAGATCTGAGCGATGGCCGCCAGCCTGCCGCTCGAAGCGACAACCGCAGACCCAGGGCCCTCGGGCAGGTCCGGGTTTGGCGCCGTGGACCAGTACTGCCGGAACTGCATCTGATCCCCCACGCCAACCAGCTGGAAGGACGCGGTGTTCTCTTCAAAGATTCCTGGCGAGCTCTCTGTCCAGAAAGTGACTTCGCCGGCGTTGGGCACCGGATCACCGGAGCCATCCACCGTGTCGTCGAGATTCACAATGGTAAAGTTGGTAGTCAGATCCAGCGCCGTGGACCCGGCCGAGGCAGACATCGCGCTCGAGAGAACGAGCAGTGCTGCCATGACCACCGTGATCAGTATCCGCATCTTGTGCATATCCGCCTCCACTTTCCAAGGTCGCGAACGCCATTACCGCCGCGGGCAAGAACCCCGCGCTCAGTGCTGTCTGTTTTGAGTGTAGAGCAGAACGACGCGCCAAGCTATCGCCCATATGGGTGATTCATCAGCTGGGCTCCGCCATCTCCGCACAAAAGCCTTACACGTCAGGTTGGTAGGGGTCGTCCGACTGAACTGGCCGGAGGCAGTAACCCAAGGCGTGGCGATGTCGACACAGCGCCGGAAGCGCCCTGCACAGTCGCTCCCCTCCGATCATGGCTTGGTCGCGACCACGACGTAGCCGAGCGGAAAGTAGCGAGTCGTGTGAAAGAGACGATCCAGCAAGAGACACGGGTAGACCAGCGCCAAGATGTTGAGATACCAGGCCAATCTCTTGATCACTGGCACCCCCCACGTCAGCGAAATCAGCGCTGTTGAGGCCTGATGTCCAAGAAACGCAAAGAGACCCCCGCGTGCATCGAGAGAGTGGACTGCCAGGCCGGCGCTCCGCAACAAAGCAATGATTCCGTAACGCGTGTAGCGATAGTAATCGTGGGGCTCGTCATGCAGCCGGCTGAGATGAGGTACCGACATGATAAGCACCCCGCCCGGACGCAGCACGCGTGCGATCTCGTGCAGTGCGCGCTCCGGGTTAGGCACGTGCTCCAAGACCTCAAGACACAACACAGAGTCGTAGTGCGCTGCGGGTACCATGGGCATGTCCTGAACGTCAGCCACGTAGGTAAGGCTCCCGTGTGCTTCTGTGACGTCAAGCGTGTCATACCGCTGCACCAGCGTCAACAGCAGTCTCTCATGAGGCTTTGTCCCGCAGCCGACATCCAGGAGTGCGCCTCGCGCGTGTGCTCGAATCCGCGCGTCCACCGCCTTGTACTGCGCCCATGATGCGGCAGACAGGAGGTGCCAGGAACGCGTGCCCGCAAGCTCGCTGTTGAACTGCCTCCGGTTCCGCTGGACATAGCGCTCTGCTGCGCTTGGCACGTCCGCCCTCCATTTGGTGCTGTCGAGTGAGATCCTGCGCGCTGCCCACGCCGAGGAAGGCTCTATGAACCAGTCGGGCGCGCTTCCCCGGATACGCCGGAACGCTCGTGAGAAGAGGTCGACAGCGCGTCGCTGTATATGGCCTCGAACTCTCCCACGATAACATCCCAATCGTAGCGCAGCCCGGCTGCCCTGCGAGCGTTTTCTCCCAGCTCGCAAGCCAATTCTGTGTCATCAAGAACACGGTTGAGTGCGTCAGCAAGGCTTTCAGGCGCAGCCGGCGGAATGAGTAGCCCGTTCACGCCGTCTACAACCGCGTCGGTGTTTCCCGCAACCGCCGTCGCGATGACTGGCCTCCCGCTGGACATCGCTTCGAGCAGGACCAGCGGCAGGCCATCCACGTTTCCCCAGCGATCCACGACCGACGGCACAGCCACGGCATCACACATGGCGTAAAAGTCCGGTGCCTGTTCCCAGGGTATGGCGCCGGGAAGCAGAACTCTGTCCTCCAACCCCAGGGCCCTCGCCTGCGCTCTGAGAGTCTCCGCCAGGTCGCCTTGTCCTCCGATGACGCACAGGATGTCTGGATGCGACAGACGCACGAGCTTGATGGCGTCTACGAGGTCGCAGAACCCCTTCTTGTGCACAAGACGGCCAAGAGCACCGATGACCGGACGATTCGCATCGATCCCCAACACGGCTCTCATGCGCCGCCCATCACCGGATGCGAACCGTCTACTCGCAACGCCTGAGGGCACGACACATGACCGGCCTTCGTTCAGACCTGCCGAGATGGCTCGTTGCGCCAGATCCGCGCTGACTGCCGTAACGCAGCTGGCTTGGTTGTACCCCACTCGAGCAGCACGAGCAACGAACCCACTCTTCGTCGTCAGATAGACGTCAGACCCGTGTAGAGTGATCACCAGCGGTCTGCGGGTAGCCTTGGACACCAGGCCGGCGATCACGCCGCCGGGGACGGCCCAATGCCCATGAATGATATCGAATCGACTACGACGATGCAGGCGCATGGCCAAAGATCCAGCCGCAAGCATATAGGCGGGCATAAGGAAAGGCGCAGCACCCTTCAGTCTGACATCCGCCTCAAGCGAGCGTCCATGTCCCAGAATCGATAGCCGGTCTCCCACCACGTATCGGAAACGGTGAACGAGGACGCCTCCTGAATCGGAGGGCTCCACGAGCGGGTCGTATGGCGCGATCACTTCCACCGTGTGACCCCGCGCGGCGAGCCCCCGAGCAAGAGACCCGACGTACATCCCGGCCCCATCCGAGGCGTTTCGCGGATATGACGACGTGATCATGCAGACATGCATGCCTGCCTCCAGAATATTCAGTGGATGCGCTGACCGGACGCTGCAGAGAGCACGTGTCACGGGAGCCTACACAAGGGTAAGGTCCGTGGTTGAACTCCTTCACCCGTCGAGTATAGCGTACGGGACACACCAGCGGAAATCGACGGCGCGTTCTGCCGAGCGCCTGACGCTTTCGCGCCATCACAGCCCTCCGGTAGCCACAGACCACTCTCCAGCCCCCTTGTCCCCGTCCCCCTTCGCGCCTATACTCCACCTCATTGGAGGAGGCTCACATGGATATCCCCCTCGAACTTGCGCCAGCGCAGCTTTTGGCCGAGGCCGATAGCGCGTACCGTGCGCTCCAACTGGACGCGGCGCTGGCTGCCTACCGGCAGGCTGCGGACGCATATCCGCAGTCCTATGAGGCTCAGTTGGGTCTGGCCCGAACGCTCAGCCGCATGCGCCAGCGTGGGCAGGCGCTGGAGGCGTGCGATCATTGTGTGGAGATCGATCCCACGCGGTACGAGGCCTACGCCACCCGGGCCATGTTGCACTTTCTCGCGGATGAACTGGATGACGCCGAGACGTGCTCGCGTTCCGCGCTGGAGCGAGCCGACGGCGAGCCTGAGCCGTGGCTCACGCTCGCACAGATCGCGTGCGATCGCAGGGCGTTTCCCCTCGCCGACCAACACATTCGAGAGGCCCGCCTGCGCATCGAGGCGCTGCCGCCCGGCCCCGAAAGGGATGAGTCCTCGGCCATGGCCTGGCACGTCGAAACCTACCGGCACCTGCTGGCTGACGATCTGGAACAGGCTAGGCAGGCCGCGCAACAGGTGATCGAACTGGAGGAGGCGAGCCCCTATGCTGCCGCTCTGGCCTACTCCAACCTCGGCATCCTGGAGACCCGCCAGCGCCACTACGATCAGGCCATCGACTACCTCGAGCGCGCCCATGCCACAAATCCGCACTTGCACAGAGCGGCTGGAGCGCTCGGCCGCGTGTTGATCATCCGAGGGAACTACGAGAAAGCCGCCGAGGTGCTCGCCCAGGTGCTGCAGCATCCGGAAGGCGAATCGGGTGAATCCCACTATGCCTATGCTGCCGCTCTGGCCCACATCGGAAGGATTGGCGAGGCCACAACGCACTACCGTGAAGCCCTCTCACGAGGGCTCACCTGGCCCATGCGCATACTGGCCCTGTGGCATCTCTTGTGGCTGAACCGGGTGGCCAGGGCAGCGCTCGTCGCCCTGTGTGTACTGCTCTTTCTGGCCTGGGTTGCGTTCGGGCAGCCTTCTCAACAGGCCATCACGCTGGTCGTAATGATCGCTGTTCTGGTTGCGCTGCAAAAGTACGTCTTCCGCCGTCGCTAGCGGACGGTAGCGCCGGCGCAGCGAGACTCCATCTGCGTCCGCTCGCTTGCGCCGGGCCATTGAGCGACGTTGCGGCTGGACTCTTGAGGAAAGATCAGTGACTATAGCCCAGATACTGCCCCTGCCGCCACGGCTAGTGGCCGCCCTCACCGGTTCGGATGCCAGGGCGCGCGCCGCGGCGATCATCGCCATGTGCCTGGCTGTTGCGCTCCCAGTGGGAGCTCTCGTCGGTCTACTGGGTGCGCCCGTGGGAATCGCCGCCGTCATGGTGCTCGTCGTCGCCTACGCGATGCTGCGCAGCCTCATGATTGGCCTGATAGTGCTTGTGGGCGTCATCCTGCTGCTCCCCTTCGCGGCGCTTCCCGTGGATGTGGGCTTTGAGCCAACTCTCCTCGATCTCGCCCAGGGCGCAGTGTTCTTCGTATGGATCTCCCGCGTGGTCGCCCACAAAGACAGGGAGTTTGTGACTCTCTCGCCAACGCTGGGGATGCTCGCCTTTGCCATGCTGGCTGTCTTTTCCTTCATCGCCGGGCTGAGCCACGGCGATCTCACAGCCAACATCCTGCGCCACCTGGTGGAGATATTGCTGAGCATCTTGCTGTTTCTGCTCACGATCAACACCGTGAGAACGCCCGGCCAGCTCAGGCTCGTCGTCACAGCTCTGGTGATAGCCGGGGCCGCCTCTGCGACGATCGGCATCGTTCTGTACTTTCTACCGGAGGCCTGGTCGATCCGCATCCTCTCGATGCTCAGCCGTCTACGCTATCCGAGCGGCGCAGAGGCCCTGCGGTATATCGAGGATGACCCCACTGGCACATTACGGGCCATATCGACCTCGATCGATCCCAACGTGCTGGGAGGCGCCCTGATCTTTGTGACCACCATCGCCACGGCGCAGCTCTTTTCTCCACGCCCCGTGCTCCCCAAGCCCTGGCTCTACGTGGCCGTAGGCCTGATGGGGGTCTGCATGATTCTCACCTTCTCCAGAGGCTCGTTCTTTGGTCTTGCCGCGGCGATCTTTTGCCTGGCCCTGCTCCGTTACCGCCGCCTTCTGTTGATCGCGCTTGTTGTGTTGGTGACTATCTACTTTCTGCCGTTCACGCAAGGTTATGTCGACCACTATCTGAGCGGGCTGCGGGGCGAAGACCTCGCCACGCAGATGCGCTTTGGCGAGTACAAGGATGCCCTGATCCTAATCTCCCGCTACCCCTGGTTCGGGGTCGGTTTCTCGGGAACCCCGGATGTGGATACCTATCTGGGCGTATCCAACGTGTATCTTCTCATTGCCGAGAACATGGGCCTGGTGGGGCTGACGGCTTTTCTGGCTACCGTGGGCACGCATCTGTTGGCAGGCATCCGTGCGCTCTTCTCTGAGCGCACGAGAGAGCGAATCTCTGCCACCACGCTGGGCCTCTACCTCGCCGTCATAGGGGCGATGGCCGGAGGCATGTTGGATCACTACCTCTTCAACCTGGTGTTCCCGCATGCCTCATCCCTCCTGTGGCTTGTGATAGGCCTGGGAGCAACCAGTCTCCATCTGGACCTGGCAGGCGAAGGCTCGGAAGCTCGCGGACGCCCCCTCTTGGAGGAACTGATCGCGGACTGACTGCGGCTCTGGGGTTTGGCGGACGTACTGGCGATGGCTATAATGGCTCTGTAGAGTCATTGTTCGCCCCGCCCTTCCACATCCCAAGGAGCCTGCATTGGAGAGAACAGGACGGGTGTCCCGCATTATGGGTGCCGTCGTCGACGTACGCTTTGATGTGGGTGATCTGCCCGGCATCAATCACGCGCTTTACATAGAGCGGCCTGGGGAAGTGGATCTCGTTGTCGAGGTCCAGGAGCACGTCGATTCCAGAACGGCGCGCTGCATCGCGATGTCGTCCACATCGGGCCTGGCGCGAGGCCTCCGCGTACGGGACACCGGGAAGCCGATCCAGGTGCCCATCGGACCTGCGACCTTGGGAAGGATCTTTAACGTCCTTGGCGAAACTATCGATGGCGGCTCACCGCTCTCCGAGCAAGTACCCCGAAGGCCGCTGCATCTCTCCGCCCCTGCACTCTCCACGCAAAAGCTCTCGTCAGAGGTGCTTGAGACAGGCCTCAAGGTCATCGATCTGCTGACACCCTATGGCAAAGGGGCCAAGATCGGCCTCTTCGGCGGGGCGGGCGTCGGCAAGACGACTCTGGTGATCGAGCTTATCCGCCACTCGACTGAGGACCAGGGAAGCTATGCCCTATTCGCTGGCGTCGGCGAGCGAACCCGCGAAGGCAACGATCTCTGGCTGGACATGAGGGGCAGTGGCGTGCTTCAGAACACCGTTCTGGTGTTCGGCCAGATGAATGAACCGCCCGGCGCGAGGCTTCGCACCCCCCTAACAGCGATGACGATCGCGCAGAGCTTTCGTGATGAATCCGAGCGCGACGTGCTGCTTTTCATCGACAATGTGTACCGATACGTTCAGGCCGGCTCAGAGGTCTCTGCCCTGCTTGGCCGTCTCCCGAGCGCTGTAGGATACCAGCCAACTCTCGCGACGGAGATGGGCGAGCTTCAGGAACGGATCTCCACCACGTTGAGCGGAGCGATCACCTCGGTCCAGGCCGTATATATCCCGGCCGACGACATTACTGATCCGGGCGTGGTGGCCGCTTTCGCCCATCTGGATGCCATCACCGTTCTGACACGCCGTCTATCCAGCCAGGGCTTTTACCCGGCTGTGGACCCGCTCGAGTCCTCGTCCAAGATGCTGGATGCCCGGTACGTGAGCGAACGGCATGTGCGGATCGCCGGGCAGACCAAGGCGGTACTGGCCAAGTACCAGGAGCTTCAGGACATCATCTCCATCTTGGGCGTCGACGAGCTCTCCCCCGAGGATCAGCTCACCGTTCACCGCGCTCGCCGATTGCAGCGGTTCCTTACTCAGCCGTTCTACTCCACCGAGCAGTTCACGGGCATACCCGGCACCTTTGTCTCCCTCGAGGAGACGCTCAGCGGCTTTGAGGAAATCCTGGCGGGCGAACACGACGATTTGCCAGAGCAGGCCTTTTACATGGTCGGCACGATCGCCGACGCGCGCAAGAAGGCGGAGACCCTCTGATGACTGGCTCGGGAGACAGAGTGTGGCTCCTGGTCCTGACACCGGAGCAAGTCCTGTTTGATGGAAGCGTACGATGGGCCCAGATTCCGCTTGAGGATGGTTTCCTCGGAGTCTACCCGGAACACGCACCACTCATCGCGTCAGTAGGCGGTGGCACGCTTCGTTACCTCACCGAGAGCGGAGAGGAGGCTCTGTCCCCGGGCCCAGGTGTGCTTGTGATCGATGAGACACATTGCGTCCTCCTTCTCGCCGAGCCCGGCGAGCGCGCGGCAGAGGATCGTGAACAACTGGTAGACGAGATGGAGGCTGCTCTCCGGGAGGTGATCGGCGATAGCGTGCTGGAGAGTATCCAGGAGACCGGAGAGTGACGCCTCTGGCGCAGCTGATCCAAGGATTGGCCCTGGGGGGTGCCGCCATTGCCCTGCACATGTTTCTCTTGCACCAGGCCATACGCAGGGCGTGTGGTGGGCCGGAACATAGGACGATCAGGCTCGCCGGGTCGGCTCCGCTACGCATAATCCTTTGGACCCCGGTTCTCTATGCCGTGGCCCAGATGGGCCTGGCTGCGTGTGTGGGGGCTCTCAGCAGCCTCCTGATCGGTCGCGCTCTCATCATCAGTCGGGCTCGACCTGATGTTCGTTAGGTGGATAGGATACGCAAGTGGGCATTGAAGCCGCGTTTCCGCAGGTGGTTCTCACGATCGGCGACCTGCCGATCAGAGACTCTGTGTTCTACACCTGGGTCATCCTGGTCGTTGTGACGCTCGCCAGCATCATCGCCTACCGGCGCTACCGGGCGGCAAATCCCGGGACATGGCAACTCGCCATAGAATACGTCGTCGAGTATGTCGAAGGCTTGATCCATGACACGATCGGCCGGACGCTGCCCTCAACGGTTCCGTATCTGACGACGATGATCGTCTATATCGCGCTCTGCAACGTCATGGGTCTGATCCCGGCGCTGAGATCTCCCACCAGAGATATCAACACGACGGCGGCCCTGTCGATCATCTCGCTCATTTCGACGCAGTACTTTGGCGCAACGAAGCGGGGTATCAAAGGACAGGCCCTGAGCATCTTTGAACCGGTCGCCCTGATGGCGCCGCTGAATCTCATCAGTCTGTTGAGCCGTACCCTCTCCATGGCCTTGCGTCTCTTTGGAAACGTGATCGCCGGTGAGATCGTTGGCTTGACGATGTTCTCGCTGGTGCCGCTACTCGTGCCTCTGCCGATGAACCTGCTCTCCATGATCACCGGGCTGCTCCAGGCCCTGGTTTTCACGGTGCTCACTATCGTATTTGTGGCCGACGCCATGAGGCTTGATGACTGACCGGCGATCTCCATCTTGAACAAGAGAGGAACCAGTATATGCAACCCGAGCAGATCCTTCAGTTCGCGAATGTGACGACCATCGTTGTCGGCGCCGCCATCGTGCTGGGCACGATCACGGCAGCCATCGTGGAAGGCCGTGCCGTTAACCGGGCCTTTGACAACATGGCCCGCCAGCCCAGCGTTGCGGATCGAATCCGCGGGCTGCTCTTTGTGACTCTGGCTCTGCTCGAGTCCACCGCCATCTACGTGCTGCTTGTCTGCCTTATCCTTCTCTTTGCCAACCCGTTCGCACAGCTGTTTGGGCTATAGGGAGGAGAGTGGATGCTTGATCTTGATTGGCGGGTGCTGATCCTTCAGATTCTCAACTTTGCGGCACTGGTCGGGATCCTATCTGTGCTGGTGTTCCGCCCTCTTCGGCGTAAGCTGGCTGAGCGTGGCCGGACAATCAGCGACGCCTTGCAGGCAGCCCAAGATCAGGAGGCAGAGGCCGCGCGTCTGCGGGCGCACTGGGAACAACGCCGCGCTCAGGCAGAAGCAAATGGTGAGGAGATCATCCGCGCAGCAGAGAAGAGAGCCGAGGAGCGCTCAGCGCAAATCCTCAGCGAAGCGCGCCGGCAACTCGATCGTGTCACCGAGGACATGCGAATCGATCTCGCTCACGAACGCGATGAGATCGTGCGGCAACACTACGAAGACATCCTGGAGGCCGTGGTCACACTGTCCGGAAACGTTGTCCGGTCCGTGACGACGCGCAAGACGCACGACGACATGGTTGCGAACTTTGTCGCCAGCGTACTGCGCACGCCGCCAGAGGAGGTCAACGAATACCGCGCGGCCATGACGGGGCGAGTGCCGGCCGCTTTTATCGCAACGCCAGTGCCGCTTACGCCGGAGCAGATACGCACCGTGGGCGATTCGCTCTCATCTTTGCTGGACCGACGCGTGGAGATCAGAGACACAGTCGACAAGGCCCTGATCGCCGGCATTCAGGTGCGCATTGCCGATCACTTGTTGGAGAACAGTATCCGGCAGCAACTGGTACGGATCCGTGATAGCGTGCGTACCGAGTATCTGAGCGGACAGGGTGTACCCGAATCATGAGTGTGAACGAACTCACGCCCGAACACAAGAGCCCGGATCACCCGACAGACGAGCCCGGGAATACCCCGCTGCATCCAGCGAATGATCCAGGTGTCGAGCATTCAGCCAAGTCACCGATGGAGCAGCTGAGCGAGTCATTCCTCAAGGTCTGCGGTACCGAGCATCCGATCCAGGTCGGTGACATGGATCTCATTCCACGCACCACCACCAGTTCCGTGCCGCTGTGGGGCACGATCTCTGGCTCCTCGCTGGACCTGAGCGCCGGCATGTCCGAGTACCTGCGAAGGCACTCATCGGACTCGCTTCGTGACCTCCTAGGACACATCGCCACAAGCAGTACCAGCAGCCGGGCCGGCCTACGGACACAGGCTGTAGGCACAGTCAAACAGGTAGGCGAGGGCGTCGCCTCTGTATGGGGTCTACCGCAAGCCTCAACGGACGAACTGCTGTTGTTCCCCAACTCGGTTCTGGGGCTGGTGATGAACCTGGACGCAAACCAGGCCGACTGTATTCTACTGGGCCCGGCGGAAGGCATTCAGGGCGGCGACATCGTTTGGGCGACAGGTCAGCGCGCCACGATACCTGTAGGTGAGCGCCTGCTCGGCCGAATCATCAGCCCGCTTGGCGTGGCGATCGATGGGCGAGGACCCCTCTATATCGACGACAGACGCCTGATCGAAGGCGAGGCCGTGGGCGTGGTGCAACGGGAGCCGGTGTCGGTCCCCCTGCACACGGGCGTCAAGGCCATCGATGCCATGATTCCGATCGGGCGTGGGCAGCGCGAACTCATCATCGGCGACCGACAGACCGGCAAGACGGCCATCGCGCTCGACGCCATTCTCAGCCAGCGCGATAGTGACGTCATCTGCATCTACGTGTGCATCGGTCAGCGGGCAAGCTCGATCCTTCAGGCCGTGCGGATTCTCGAGGAAGGTAACGCCATCGCCCACACGATCGTGCTTGTGGCGGCCCCGGATGATCCCCCCGCCCTGCTCTATCTGGCCCCCTACGCCGGTGTCGCCATCGCCGAGGCCTTCATGGATGAGGGACGCGACGTGCTCATCGTCTATGACGATCTGACAAAGCACGCTGACGCATACCGAGAGATCTCCCTCCTCCTGCGCCGCCCGCCTGGCAGAGAGGCTTATCCGGGCGACGTCTTTTACCTGCACTCCCGCCTGCTGGAGCGCGCCTGCCGGAGACACGGCGATGCGGGAGGCGGCAGCATCACGGCCCTGCCGATCGTCGAGACGCGTCGAGGCAACATCTCTGCGTACATTCCCACGAACCTCATCTCGATCACTGATGGGCAGATCTATCTCGATCCCGAGCTATTCAATCAGGATCTCAAGCCAGCCGTCGACATTGGGCAGTCCGTGTCTCGGGTGGGAGGCGCGGCCCAGACTCAGGCGATGCGCAGGGTGAGCGGACAGTTGCGCCTCACGCTCTCTCAGTACGAGGAGGTGGCGCACTTTAGCCGATTTGGCACAGAGATCGACCGTGCCACCCGGCAGCAACTGGTCCGTGGAGAGCGGCTGCGCCAGATACTGCGCCAAAAGCCCTATGCGCCACTGCCTCTTGCACGGCAGGTGCTCACGCTGCTCGCCGTTGATCTGGGTTACGTGGACGAAATCGCCATCGGCGATGTTGAGAGATACGACGCCGAACTCTGGGCCTATGCGGAGCGAAACGTGCCTCGCGCCTTGCGCTCTATTCATGAGGAAAGCCGCTTGAGCGACGCCATCGAGGACGAACTCCGCGAAGCCATCCAAGCCTTTACAGAGTCGTTCAGCAGCGATGGATGACATCGAGCGCATCCGCGAAAGGCGCGATAACGTCGAGGCAATCGAACCGGTTGTCAACTCGATGCGCACGATCTCCGCCGGAGGCTGGCGTCAGGCATTGGCGCGCATGGAGGCGAGCCGCCGCTATTGCAGCTACCTGGAAAGGGCCTTGGCTCTCTCAGTCCCGCGTGTACCGGCGCGTGTGCTCGGCACGCTCGGGATCGCGTCGGCAGTTATCCCCGCGCGGGCGCCACTGATGCTGGTGATCAGTTCGCAACGCGGACTGTGCGGGGCCTATAACGAGACGGTCGCGCAAGGAGCGGAGCGATTGATCACGGCGCAATCACTTCAGAGCGACGTGGTCCACATTGGCGTCCTCGGTGCTCGCGCTGGCGCCCACCTTCGGCGCCTCGGCCGAGAGATCGCACACGAATGGCCGCTCCCGACCTCCCGTGTCGCCGACATGCCGCTGGTAGCGAGCATGTCGGCCGACCTACGCGACGAACTGGATGATGGGCGGTGCGACGCAATCTATGTGGTCTACTCGCCATATCGAGCCGACTCGGTGTCCCCTCCAGTCGCTGAACGCTGGCTTCCCGTCGATCTCTCCATGCTGCCACGGCCTCCATCGGAACCGTCTCAAGTCTTTTACGAAGGCGATCCAGAGATACTGCTTCAGCGTGCTATCGATGGATGGGCAATCGGTCGTCTGTACCGCATGGTGATGGAGGCTGCCGCGAGCGAACAGGCGGCCAGATATCGCGCCATGGAGACGGCCAGCGGGAACCTCAAACGCATGACAGAGGAACTCACGCTGCAATATCACTCCGCGAGGCAGCATGCCATCACCATGGAGATGCTGGATCTCGCATCAGGAGTTGAAGGCAGCCGCCCGACGCAGGAAGAGGTAGAGGACTGAGCCCCTGGTCTCGCGCGGTTGCTTCGCTCGAAACCTGACGAAGGGAACGGATCACCGTGTGGAATCGTGTCGTGCTGCTGACGTGCGGTATGGTCATCGGTTGGAGCCTGGCCAACTACTGGTCCTGCGCTGCCCACGATCTTCCCAAACACCGCTATCGCCTGTCTCTGGGACTGATCGGGGCTCTGGCCTTCTCGGTGTGGCTCGGGTGGCCGAATCCGGCCAGCGGCGTCGTGGCCCTGCTCCTGGTGGCGCTCTGTGCGCTGGTTTCGTACGCTGCCCGGGCCCGGCAGATCTCCACCCTGACTCCGGTTGCGATACTTGCCGATGCTTACGCCGATCAGGTCTCCCAGGATGCCAGAGTCACCATCGTCGTGTCGGAGGCCCTGCCGGACACGTACACGGGGCCGGACGCTTGGGCTCCACGCCTGCGTGCGAGTGGGGGGGCAATCGAGCGCGATAGCGGCTGGTTCACGCGCCCGCTTGTGCTGGCGCGAATCCGCAAGGCCTACGGCCGCGCAGGGACTGCGCCCCAATCCGCCGTCTTCCTCTCGCAACTGGTGCAACGCCTGCGGGACTGCCTAGACCCGCTTACCGGCATAGCCATCGCGCATCCCCTCGCAAACCCTTCTCTGCTGGCACAACTCGTGGCTTTGGCTCGCGCGGGCGTCCGTGATGTGCTGGTTCTGCCGGTCGATCTGGCGCCGGAGCAGTCAGTGGCCCTCTCAAGGCAGATCGAGAGCGTGCCCCTGCGGGAGCGCGGCATTTCGATCGCAGTGCATGGGAACGTACCGCTCGGCGCCGTGGACGGTGAACGAATCGCCACGGAGATCATTGCCCTCTCCGCAGGAGCCTCGCCTCCACCGGAGGCTTCATCTCATGGCCCTTGTGCACAGAGTCCCGTCATCGATGCCCTGATTCGCGACCTGCAAGCCCACTGGGCTTCCTCCGGCCATTGCCACAGCGCCACGGGAGAGGCTGCCCTGGCGGCAGAGAAGGCAGGCAGTAACGAGATAGGCCTCGGAGGTATACATGGCGAACGCGATGCATGAGCCAGCTACTATCTTTATCTTTGGCGCATCGGGGGACCTCACGCGGAGGAAGCTCATCCCGGCCATCCATAGCCTCAACTGCGAGGGAGTCCTCCACCCAAACACTCGCATCATCGGCACGGCTCGCAGCGAGCTGGATCATGCCGCTTACTCGGCGTCTTTGCTAGAAGGCGTAGCGGATTACGCCCGGCTCAAGCCCGGGATGTGCGAGCGCTGGGACATCTTTAGCGAGCGGATACACTATCAGCCGGGCGAGTACGATAGCCCGTCGACCTATGCCGCGCTGGAAGCGCTGCAGGCGCGGCTCGATGCGGACCAGCCGCCGGCTCCCAACCGGCTCTTTTACCTTGCGATTCCGCCGTCGCTTTACCCTGCCGTAATTGAACAGATCGGGCGTTCTGGAATGAACCAGACTCCCGGAGGCTGGTCGCGCATCATCATCGAGAAACCCTTCGGGTCCGACCTGGCCAGCGCCCATCGGCTCAATGAGCAACTGCACGCGGTGTTCGACGAGTCGCAGATCTACCGTATCGACCACTACCTCGGCAAAGAGACGGTGCAGAACATCCTGTTCCTCCGCTTTGGGAACGCCATCTTTGAGCCGCTCTGGAATCGCAACTATGTCGATCACGTTCAGATCACGATGGCTGAGACGGTCGGGGTAGGCCATAGAGGGGGATACTACGATCGAGCCGGCGTGCTCCGCGACATGTTCCAAAACCATCTGCTGCAGCTTCTAGCTCTCACGGCCCTGGAGCCTCCGTCGGTGCTGAACGCCAAGACGCTTCGTGACCAAAAGGTGCAGGTCCTCCAGGCCATCCGCCCGGTCGCTGCCGAGGACTGCGTGTACGGGCAATATGAAGGCTACCAAACCGAGCCCCATGTGAATCCGGGCTCCAACACGCCCACCTACGCGGCGCTGCGTCTGCACGTAGATAACTGGCGCTGGCGCGACGTGCCGTTCTATGTGCGATCGGGCAAGCGGCTGAACGCCAAGACGACGGAGATAGCGCTGCAGTTCAAGTCGGTACCGCATCGCCTATTCTCCGAATCGGGCCCGCTCCCTCCCAACCGGCTGTCGTTGATCATTCAGCCCAACGAGAGCGTGCATCTGCGCTTTGACGCCAAGCGGCCAGGCTCGGGCATGCAGGCCGAGACGGTCAACATGGTGTTCAGGTACGATAGTCACTTTGGTGAGTACGCTCTACCGGATGCCTACGAACGACTGCTGCTGGACGCTCTCCAGGGGGATGCATCGCTGTTCACGCGCAGCGACGAGATCGAGTTGGCCTGGCAACTCACTGACCCGCTCACGAGCGGCTCGGTTCCACAGACCTACCCAGCGGGGAGCCCCGGGCCTGCGTGCGCCGATGCGCTGCTGGCGCGCCATGGCCACAGATGGGTCCCCATCGAGCCAAGCTCTGCGCCTGGAACGGACGAAGAGGACGACTGAGCCAACGGTTGCGCAGCAAAACGCAGGCTCCCAGCCTGATGCATCCTCCGCTGGAGGTTTGACGGCCCCCTGTCAGGGGTGTATCATTCGATGTTTGGGATGCGCAGTGCGGCGCAAGGGCCTGTACCTGTGGCCAACAGCGCGGAGCTCAGATGAAGAACAAAGGACAGATTACGGGCCTCGCCACCGAACTGGGCATGACGATGGGGCTCACGGCGGCCGGGCTGATCTTCCTCGGTTTGTGGGTGGGCAGACAGGTCGATAACCTCCTGGGCACGACTCCCTATGCCACCCTGATGCTGCTCGCTGCCGGGATTGTGATCGGGCAGATCGCTATCATCCGGCTGGCCATCCGGTCCCGAAACTACCTTAATGACCACGAGGATCCAGCGTACGCCTTTAGCGATCTCGGAGGCGGCTGGAAGACGGCGGCAAAGGCGCTGGCCCTCCTAGCCTTGCCTGTAGTGATGCGCCTGATCGGCCTGTGGCTTGATCGCATCCTGAAAACCGGCATCGTGTTGTCTCTCGTGCTGGTCATCGTCGGACTGGTCATTGCCGTGGTCGGGATACTGGAGAGTGTGGAATCCCTCCGCTCAAGGAGCGATGAGGAGCAAGCGTCTTGATTAAGAAGGTCATCATCGGCCTGTTTGTCGTTGCCGTGATCGGGGCCAACCTTTACGCCCCCCTGCGGCTTAGCGAGCTGACCATCGAGATCGGCGCCGAAGAGTTGTTCCGCGTCGGCCCCCTCGTCATCACGAACTCGATCTTGACGACGTGGGTTGTGATGCTGGGGCTCACGCTACTCTCATGGCGAGTTTCCCGGCGCCTGGTGGAGTGCCCCTCCCCACGGTCGACGCAGAACATCGTACAGACGATCTACGAAGGTCTTCTGGACTATATGGTTCGCTTCGCGGGTCCCGAGGCGCGCCGCTACTATCCCATCGCCGCCTCGTTCTTTATCGTCATCCTCACGACAAACTGGTTCTCTCTTTTCCCCGGTTTTGGCAGCATCGGCCTCTGGCGCGGAGAGGAGACGTCGCGCGTTTTTGTCCCCCTGTTCCGGGGCGCCAATGCTGATCTGAATACGACCGTGGCGTTGGCGTTGCTCTCGGTGCTCTCGGCCCAGGGCTTTGGCATATCCAAACAAGGTCTCGTTCCCTACCTCGGGCGTTTCGTCCGTCTGGGATCATTCATCGAGTTCTTCAAGCGTCTGGTAAAGGGCAAGGTGCAGCCCAGTTTGCTGCTGAATGGCGTACTCGAGTTCTTTGTGGGCATCCTGGAAGTGTTTGAAGAGCTCACCAAGGTGATATCGTTCTCGTTCCGCCTGTTCGGCAATATGTTCGGTGGGGAGGTCTTGCTCCTCGTAATGGCCTTTATCCTACCCTACCTGATCTCGCTCCCCTTTATCGGACTGGAGATCATGTCAGGATTCGTCCAGGCGTTCATTTTCACCATTCTGAGCACGGCATTCGCGGTACGCGCCGCTGCTGCGCACGGCTGACGCGACCCGGCTCTCGACCGAAGACACCACAGCAAGGAGACCTCTATGGAAATCACCCCCGATCTGGTCGCTGGACTCACGATCGCCCTCGGTAGCCTGGGCCCTGCCATGGCCATCGGAAAGCTGGCCTCGGCAGCCATGGAGGCCCTGGGCCGCAATCCGGAAGCGGAGCGCGCCGTGAGCACCAACTTGATCATCTCCTTGGCCTTTACCGAGGCGATTGCCATCTATGCCCTGGTGGTTGCGCTCGCCGTCAAGTTCGTGTCCTAGGTGAGCAGCATCTCCGAAAGGAACTCGGTGTGGGACAACTAGGAATCGATCCCCGTCTGCTGCTATCTCAGGCGATCAACTTTGCGTTGATGGCCTTCATCCTGTACCGGCTGCTTCACAAGCCATTGCTCGCGGCTCTGGATGCGAGAGCGAAGCGCGTACAGGAAAGCATGGCCAAGGCCAAGGAGGCTGATCTGCTGCTGCAACAGATGCAGGAGCGCTACGCCAGCGAGATCGAGCGCGCCCACCAGGAAGCACACGAGATCGTTGAGCAGGGCTCCCGTTCTGCAGAGCAACAGAGGCAGGAGATACTCGCCGCCGCACGAGATGAGGCCCAGCAGATCATCGCGCGCGCCCAGGCTCAGGCGCAGCGCGAGCTTGAGCTCGGAGAGGTGGCGTTGAGACAGGAGATCGTGGATCTCTCCATAGCCGCAGCCTCCCGTGTGATCGGGCAAGAGCTCGATGAGAGCAAACACCATCGACTCATTCAGGACTTCCTGGAGCAGGTCAAGACGGCATGACCGAGATGCAACGACAGCCAGGCTTCCCGTTGCGCAGAACGCCACAGGACGAGATCACTGCTGAACCACAGGGACCTCCCCAGGACCCCGAACTTCAGCGCGCTCAAGTTCGCGTCGTTGTACCGCTATCTCCTGCGGAGCGCGTCGCTCTGCAGACCTACCTGGAGCGGATCGTCGGGCGCCCCGTGGATCTGGACGTGAACCTGGATGCGACGATCCTCGGCGGTGTATGGATCCGTATGGATGACCTCGTAATCGATGGGAGCGTCCGGGCCAGGCTGGATGCACTACACGAACGCCTCTGCGCCAATTGCAGAATCCCCGAAGGTGCGGGTCCTGCCACGAACAGGAACCCAGCATGAGCGACGCCCAACAGATGAACCGCGAAGACTTGCGACAGGCCCTATCCGGGCTGCGCGAAGAGATAGAGCGCTTTAGCTACACGCCGGAGCCCGTCTCCATGGGCACCGTCGTCGATGTCGGCGAAAGCATCGTGCATGTATCGGGGCTGAGGCAGGTGATGGTCGGAGAGGTGCTCCACTTTGATAACGGCACCCTCGGCATGGCGTTGAACCTGACGGCGGACGCCGTCGGTGCCATCATCATGGGCCCCAACGAGGGGATCGTGCGCGGGGGCAACGTCCAGGCGCTGGGATACGTGGCCTCCGTCCCCGTCGGAGAGCAGATGCTCGGCCGCGTGGTGGACGCCCTCGGCCGCCCCGTGGATGGAAAGGGTCCGATCAGCACCGCCAGGGTGCGACCGGTTGAGCATCCGGCGCCGGGGATCATCGAGCGCGCTCCCGTCGACAGCCCCCTCATCACTGGTATCAAGGCCGTGGACGCGCTGGTGCCCATCGGACGGGGGCAGCGGCAACTGATCATCGGTGACCGCCAGACTGGCAAGACGACCATGGCGGTGGACGCGATTCTTAACCAGCAGCCAAACGACGTACTGTGTGTGTACGTGGCCATCGGACAAAAGCTCTCGAACGTGGCCCAGGTCGTCCAGGCGCTGGATCGGGCAGGAGCCTTGGAGCACACTGTCGTGGTGGCCGCGGAAGCCAGCGCGCCCGCTGCGCTTCAGTATCTCGCCCCGTACGCCGGCTGCGCCATGGCCGAGGAGTTTATGCTTGCCGGCCGGGATGCGCTGATCGTCTTTGACGATCTCACCAAGCATGCCTGGGCCTATCGGCAGTTGTCGCTGCTGCTCCGCCGCCCTCCCGGACGTGAGGCCTACCCTGGCGACGTGTTCTACCTCCATGCCCGTCTACTTGAGCGTGCGGGGCGCCTCGATGAGAGCCGCGGAGGGGGCTCCATGACGGCTCTGCCCATCGTGGAGACGCAGCTGGGTGACCTTGCAGCCTACATCCCTACCAACATCATCTCAATTACGGACGGCCAGATCTATCTTGAGACCGAGCTATTCCATAGCGGTATCAGGCCTGCGCTCAACGCCGGGCTATCGGTATCGCGTGTAGGAGGCTCCGCTCAGAGCGCCTCGATGCGCCAGGTTGCCGGACAGATGCGGCTGGACATGGCCCAGTACCGCGAGCTCCAAGCCTTCTCCCAGTTCGGAACTGACCTCGACGCCGCCACGCAAGCCTCGCTGGGACGTGGTGCTCGCCTTGTAGAGATGTTGAAGCAGAGTCAGCACAGCTATGTCGCTCCTCAGGATCAGGTGGTGCTCTACTATGCGGCCACCCACGGCTATCTGGATCAGATAGCCATCGACGAGGTCTCCGAGTTCGAATCTCTCTTCCTCCAGTACCTGGGGCGCGAGCGCCAAAGCGTCAGAAACGCTGTCTCCTTTGAGCGCCGGATGACGGATCGGGTTCAAGAGGTGCTGGATCTATCGCTGCGCGAGTTCTTCCGCACCGTCTGGGCCAATCGAGGCTAGCGTATGCCTTCGCTGCGGGATATTCGGAGCCACATCCGGAGCGTGACCGGCATATCGCAGGTCATCCACGCAATGGAGGCGGTGTCATCCGTCACGGCGCATCGCATGCAGGAGCGCCTTGACAACTCGATTGCCTATACGGACAGCGCGTGGCGCATGCTGGGCCTTCTCGCTTCGCTGGATGATCCTGACGTAACGTCGTCGCTGGCCCCTGAAACATCCGGAGCGGGAGACCGAACCTGTCTACTGCTTGTGACGAGTTCCCGCGGGATGACGGGCGGACAGGATCAGAGTGTCATCCGGGTGGCCTTGGAGTACGCGCAAGGTCTCGCTGACGGCGTCGAATTCCATACCATCGGATCACAGGGACACTCCGCTCTGCTCCACCGTGGGCTGCCGGTAGCGGCTGATTGGAGCCAGCTCAGCTCTCACGTGCAGATGGATGAAATCGCGCCCATCTCCACCTACATGCTCCGGGGTTACCGTGACCGGGCGTTCGCCCAGGTAGCCATAGCCTACACACAATATCGGGACGGTGCACGGCTCAAGCCCACGGTGCGCCGGCTGCTGCCTCTGGATGTTGCTCGCACGCCCCGCCTGCGGCAGTTCTACTTTGAGCCTGATGCCGCTACGCTGGTAGACACGCTCCTGCCGCGCGTGCTCCAATCCGCGGTCCATCTGGCGGTCCTGGAGGCCTTTTCTGCCGAGAATGTCGCACGCGCAGTTGCCATGCGCTCGGCCGGCACCAACGCGCAAGAGTTGGTGGAGCACCTTCGCCTGAACTACAACAAGACAAGGCAACAGACCATCACGGCAGAAATGAACGAAGTGAGCAGTGCACTCTCACTGGAAAACGGGAGTTGAGCATGAGCGATCGCCCGTCAGGATACGTCACACAGATCATTGGACCGGTTGTAGATATCGCCTTTCCGCCGGACCAGCTTCCGCCGATCAACCATGCCGTGGTGATCCGGGCGCCCGGGCAGCAGAACGTGGTCGCCGAGGTGCAGCAGCAACTCGATAACGGTTCTGTGCGCTGCGTGGCGATGAGCGCCACGGAAGGGCTCAAGAGAGGCATGCGGGCGATCGATAGTGGCGGTCCCATCACGGTGCCCGTCGGCGAGCAGGTGCTGGGCCGGATGCTCAATGTTCTCGGTGAGCCGATCGATGAAATGGGACCACTCTCCGGAGGTCCTTCGCTTCCGATCCATCGGCCCGCCCCTCCTTTCACCGAGCAGTCCGTAGATGTGGAAGTCTACGAGACGGGCATCAAAGCGATCGATCTGCTGACGCCCTTCCCGCGCGGAGGCAAGGTCGGCGTGTTTGGAGGCGCCGGGGTGGGCAAGAGCGTGATCATCTATGAACTGATCCGCAACATCGCGTATGAACACGGCGGCTACTCGGTCTTTTGTGGCGTAGGCGAGCGCAGCCGCGAAGGCAACGCGCTCTGGCACGAGATGGAAGAGGCGGGCGTCCGGGAAAAGACCTCACTCGTCTTTGGCCAGATGAACGAGCCTCCTGGCGTCCGTTCCCGCGTTGCTCTGACGGGGTTGACTATTGCCGAGGGATTTCGAGATCAGGGCATGGATCTGCTGCTCTTTATCGATAACGTCTACCGCTTTGTCCTTGCAGGCACTGAAGTATCCGCTCTGATGGGGCGCATGCCCTCATCGGTGGGATACCAGCCGACTCTCGCCGCGGAGGTGGGCCAACTGGAGGAGCGTATCACCTCCACGGTGCGGGGCTCGATCACTTCTGTGCAAGCCGTTTACGTCCCCGCGGATGACTATAGTGACCCTGCGCCTGCCACGGTGTTTGCCCACCTGGACGCCACGATCGCCCTGGAGCGTTCGATAGCCGAGCTCGGCATCTACCCCGCTCTCGACCCATTGGCCTCCGCCTCCCGCATCCTGGACCCGGCTATCGTGGGACAGGATCACTACCGCACAGCCCGAGAAGTGCAGTCCGTTCTGCAGCGCTACCACGACCTTCAGGACATCATCGCGATCCTCGGCCTGGAGGAACTGGGGGCGAACGACCGGCTCATCGTCTCACGCGCGAGAAAGATCCAGCGCTTCCTGTCACAGCCGATGTTCGTTGCATCGAGTTACACCCAGCGCGAGGGTCGCTACGTCCCGATTCGCGAAACGGTACGAGGATTCCGGGCTCTCCTGGACGGTGAGATGGACGACTACCCCGAGCAGGCCTTTTACATGCAGGGTACGCTCGATGACGTGATAGCTGCGGCCGCGACGAGGTCAGGCTCCTGATATGGCGGATGGAGCCAAGCCGGCACCGGGCACCGAGGCACGCCTGGATGTCACAGTGGTCACGGGAGACAGGATGCTGTATCATGGACCTGCCGTGGCGCTCACGGCACCTGCGGTACAGGGAACGGTCACGATACGCCCGCACCATGCTCCGTTACTGGCTTTGTTGCAGCCCGGCGAACTCGATATTGTGCATCAGCAGGGCACGGATACTTGGGCTGTGGGCGGAGGGTTCGTAGAGGTCGTGGACGACGCCGTTACCGTCCTGGCAGACACGGCCGAACGAGCAGAGGAAATCGACCTGCGGCGCGCCGAAGACGACCTCGAACGGGCAAGGCTTTTGGCAAAACGACACGAGATCCGCGCAGAGTTGCAGGCAGCGCACGATCTGGCATTGCGGCGCTCCCGGGCGCGCATTGCCGTGGCACGCAAGGCACTACAAAGAGGATCCTGAATGCACTATAATAGCGTTAGCTCACAGCATCGATGGGGATGATGCGATGCCCATACTAATTGAAGGCCAGAGACCGCTCCGTGGAGAGGTGACGATCGGAGGAGCAAAGAACGCGGCCCTCCCGATAATCGCGGCGAGCCTCTTGACGGCAGACGAGATCCTGCTGGAAAACGTTCCGTACATCGAAGATATCCGCACGCTGGTCAAGGTCCTTCACAGCCTGGGCGTGGCCGCTCGCTTCGAAGGTCCCAATGTGCTCCGCATCAAGGCCACGCGCATCTCCCGCTCAGTGCTACCTCGTGACCTCGCCCAACAGATGAGGGCCAGCTTTCTGATCGTCGGCCCCCTGCTCGCGCGCTTTGGCCACGCTCGGGCACCCCACCCCGGAGGCTGCGCCATCGGCAGCCGTCCCGTCAGCGTCGATCTCAAGGGCTTTGAGACCATGGGCGCCGACGTCCAAACCGATGAATCGGACTATATAATCTCAAGCCCGCGCCTTCAGGGGCACAAGCTGTATCTCGATTACCCAAGCCACACAGGTACCGAGAACCTCCTGATGGCGGCCTGTCTCGCCGAAGGCACCACGCTCATCGAAAACGCGTCGATCGAGCCAGAGATCACGGATCTGGCGAGCTTTCTCTGCGCCATGGGTGCGCGTATCCATGGGGCCGGGACAAACACCATCCGGGTCGATGGCGCCGGGCGACTCCACGGCGCGGTGTATCGTATCATGCCGGACCGGATGGAAGCAGGCACCTTTGCCCTCGCAGCGGCGATAACGGGTGGACGTGTGGCGATGGACGGCCGCGTCGGGCGCTGGATGGGGGCTCTCACAGACAAGCTTCGCTATGCCGGAGCTACGGTACGTAACGAGGGCGACGTGTATGAGATCACAGGGCCTGAAAAGCTCATGCCCGCCGATATTCAGACTTACCCCTACCCGGGCTTTCCGACCGATCTCCAGGCGCCGTTCACGGCCGTCATGACTCAGGCGCAGGGTAACAGCTCGATCCATGAGACCATGTTCGAGGGCCGCCTGCAGTATGTGAGCGAACTCGCGCGCATGGGTGCGCGCATAGACGTCTCGGGATCGGGCCGCACCGCCATGGTCCACGGACCAACCGCCCTACAAGGCGCCGAGGTCTGCGCCCTCGACATACGCTCGGGCGCTGCGATGATCCTCGCGGCTCTTGCCGCCGAGGGGAACACGACGATCTCCAACGTAGGCTTTATCGACCGGGGCTATGAGGATATCTGCGCCAAGCTTGCCGCACTGGGTGCGCGAGTCAAACAGAACGAAGAAGCCAGACATGATTGCCCCTTCGAGGACGGCCGCGATCCCATCGAGTGGGGAATGGTTCCTTTTGCGGTTGGAGCCCGATAGTCCGGACAAGTCACGACGCCAGGGCGCCGGCACCACAAGCCAATGGCGCCCTGGTTTTTGCGTTCCCCCTCTACCCGCCTCCTGAGCGAGAACCCTCTTCTCTTCCCGCGGTGGCCCGTGGCGTTTCACGCACGTGTGGGAATATGGTAGAATCCCTGAGGAGGTTGGTGGATGGGTGTTATCGACACACTGAGTGAAGGCTTCCGCCTGGTCTTTCGCCGGCCCTGGCTGGCTCTTCTCCCGGTACTGGTTGACCTCAGCGTGTGGCGCGCCCCCAAGCTCTCGATCTCGCCGATTGTGAGCCAGCTCATCGGCTGGCTAAATGGTATGGCTGGTGCCCTGGCGAGCACCGGTGGCGCCGATCCGGACGCGGTGACGGCGCTGGTACAGACGCTGGAGGAGACGACGGCTCGAACGAACCTGATCGGCCTGATCGCTTCCAGCCGGCTGGGCATCTCAGCTATCTCGGCAGCGTTACCGATCGAGGTCGGCGATCGCATCATCGAGCTATCTCAGCTCTGGCAGATGGCGTTTGCCTCGCTCGCACTCGTGGCTCTTGGTATCTTGATCGGCACCGCTTATCTCCTGCTGATCGCCCAGAGCATCCGTGACGAGCCCATCGCGCTGGCGCCGTTTGTACGCGTTCTGTTCAGGTCGTGGGCCAGCCTGGCTCTGATTTCGCTCGTGATCGGGTGCGCCTTTGTCTCGGCCGTGTTGGCCAGTTCACTCGTGGGCATATTCGCCGTCTTTGCCCTCCTGGCACTCGGGTGGGCGCTCCTGTATGCGTCCTTCTTTCCGCAAGCCGTCACGCTGGCGGGGCACAAGCCTCTGAATGCGGTCCTCAGCAGTCTGCTCGTGGTGCGCAGCAGTCTCTGGCCGACCTTGGGGCTGCTGGTTCTGGTAAACCTGCTGGATACCGGCCTGTCGTTGATCTGGTATCGCGCGATCGGCTCGGGTTCGGCTGTCACCTTCGTAGCGATTTTGGCCAGCGCGTTCGTCGGTACGGGCCTCACGGCGGCGCTCTTTTACTTTTATCGTGACCGTTCTGCTGCACTCCGCAGCCTGATCATGGCGCAGGGCAAGACCTGAGCTTTGTCGACGCCATGGAATCCGGGGGCGAATCTGATATGACCGAGCGACCAAACCACTACTCCGCCGAGGATATCCAGGTCCTGGAAGGCCTGGAGGCCGTGCGCCGCCGGCCGGGCATGTACATCGGCAGCACCGACCAACGTGGGCTGCACCATCTCGTGTTTGAGGTCGTGGACAACTCGATCGACGAAGCCCTGGCGGGCTACTGTGACCGCATTGAGGTCGCCATCCATGAGGATGGCTCCGTATCGGTCCAGGACAACGGGCGGGGCATTCCCGTCGGCATCGAGCGCACAACAGGCAAGAACACGCTGGAGGTGGTCCATACGGTTCTCCATGCGGGCGGCAAGTTCGGCGGTGGTGGCTACAAAGTGGCGAGCGGCCTTCACGGGGTCGGAGTGTCCGCGGTCAATGCGCTATCAGCCTGGCTTGAAGTGGAGGTCCAGTACGAGGGCCACCGCTACTCGCAAAGATACGAGCGAGGGCGTCCGGTAACCGAGGTCATGGATCTGGGTAAGGCGGAAGGCCGGGGGACGCGCACGCGCTTTCTGCCGGATACCGAGATCATGCATAGCCTGGACTATCGCTTCCGCACGCTGACCCAGCGGTTCCGAGAGATGGCTTTTCTCACCCGCGGGCTCACGCTCCAATGTCGAGATGAGCGCGACGGCCGGGAGGCGACCTATCACTTTGAGGGGGGCCTCAAGGCCTTCCTCCATCTCCTGAACCGCAACCGCAAGCGCCTGCATGAGGCCTTTTACGTTGAGGGCGACGTGGATGGCACGCACATTGAGGTGGCCTTGCAGTACACGGATGGATACGCAGAGTCCGTGTTTTCCTTCGCCAACAACATCAACACCGTCGACGGTGGAACCCATCTCACGGGTTTCCGCAGTGCCCTCACCCGATCGCTCAACGAGTACGCGCGAAACGCAGGAATCATCAAGGAGAACGAGGGCAACTTTTCCGGTGAGGATGTCCGCGAGGGCCTGACGGCCATCGTGAGCGTCAAGTTGGCCGATCCTCAGTTCGAAAGCCAGACAAAGGCAAAACTGGGGAATGCAGAGCTCCAGGGCCAGGTAGCGAGTCTCTTTGGTGAGGCCTTTGGCAAGTGGCTGGAGAAGGATCCCGCCGCGCGTACCATCATGGAGAAGGCCTCCACCGCCCGGCGCGCCCGAGTCGCTGCGCGGCAGGCGCGCGAGCTCGTGCTACGCAAGACCGCGCTGGAGACCAGCACCCTCCCGGGAAAACTGGCTGATTGCTCGGAGCGGAGCCCTGAGCGCACAGAGCTGTTTATCGTCGAGGGCGAATCGGCCGGTGGCTCGGCCAAACAAGGCCGCGATCGCCGGTTCCAGGCCATCTTACCGCTGCGCGGCAAGATCTTGAATGTCGAGAAGAAACGGATGGATCATGCCCTGGAAAGCAACGAGATAAAGGCACTGATCCAGGCCATGGGATGCGGGATAGGCAGCCAGTTCGACCTCAGCAACCTGCGGTACGGCAAGATCATCGTCATGACCGACGCCGATGTTGATGGGGCGCACATCATCACGCTCCTTCTGACCTTCTTCTTCCGCTACGTCGATGAACTCATCACCAGCGGTCATCTCTTCCTGGCGCAGCCTCCCTTGTATCGCATCACCTCAGGCAAGTCCACCGAGTACGTCTACTCGGAAGAGGAAAAGGATGCACGCGTTGCGGAACTGAACGGCAGCCACATCGAGCTTCAGCGGTACAAGGGTCTGGGCGAGATGAATGCAGATCAGCTCTGGGAAACCACCATGAACCCGACCGCTCGGCAATTGCTGCAGGTCACAATCGACGATGCCGCCTCAGCGGATCGCGTCTTTGACATGTTGATGGGTAACGATGTGCCCCCGCGACGCAAGTTCATCCAGACCCACGCGCGTGAGGTCGAGAACCTCGATATCTAGCCGTTGCGCTGGCAGTATCCGGCCAACGCGCGCCCGGCATTCACCCGCTTTCGTCGATCAAGCCGCCTGGGCTATAATCCCGGCCAAACGTGCCCTTGAGGAGAGCCATGGAATACGTTGCCACCATCGGCATGGAGGTCCATGCCCAAATCCTGACGCAGACCAAGATGTTCTGCGGATGCCCAAACGAGCTGACCTCTGCCGCCCCGAACACACACACCTGCCCGGTTTGCCTGGGAATGCCCGGCGTGCTGCCCGTCATCAACCGCGTGGCGGTCGAGGCGACGGTGCTCACCGGCATGGCCCTCAACTGCACGATCCCGTCCTTTAGCAAGTTCGACCGCAAGAACTACCACTACCCTGATCTCCCAAAGGGCTATCAGATCTCTCAGTATGACCTGCCGCTCTGCACCTCAGGACACCTGGACGTCACGGTGGAGGGAGACGCACGGCGCATCGGCATCCGACGAGTACACCTGGAGGAGGATACGGCCAGGTTGGTGCACCAGGGTGGCGTCAGCCTCGTAGACTTTAACCGGTCGGGCGTCCCCCTCATGGAGATCGTGACCGAGGCCGATCTGCACTCGGCAGAGGATGCCTATGCATATCTATCCAAGCTGCGTCAGATACTGCGATACCTCGGCGTGAGCACCGGCAACATGGAGGACGGCGCGATGCGTTGCGAGGCGAATATCTCGGTTCGCCCTGAAGGCGCCGAAGTGCTCGGCACCAAGGTCGAGGTCAAGAACCTCAACTCCTTCCGATCCGTGCGTATGGCGATCGCATACGAGATCGAGCGCCAGATCGCGGTGCTGGAGCAAGGGGGACGGGTCCAGCAGGTGACGATGGGCTGGGACGAGACGAACCATCGCACGCTGTTTCAGCGATCCAAGGAGGGAGCAGAGGACTACCGGTACTTCCCAGAGCCCGACTTGCCCCCTATTGAAGTCGACGAGGAGTGGCGGGCCGGCATTCGCTGCCGATTGCCCGAGCTCCCCGATGAGAAAGAGGAGCGCTTTACGCAGAGCTATGGAATCCGCGAGGCGGACGCCGCGCTGCTCACGCAGGATCTTCAGGTGGCCAACTACTTTGAGGCAGCCTGCGCGGCCTGCGAGGGACCGACGAGCCCGCAGACGGTGGCGAACTGGGTGCTGGGCGATCTGTACCGCTTGCTGGGGGCGAGCGGCAGCGACATCCAGGCGTGTCCTGTCCGCCCCGAGGGTCTGGCGAGCCTGCTGGCGCTCGTCGAGAGCGGCAAGATCAACGGCACGACGGCCAAGGATGTGCTGAATGAGATGTTCGCTAGCGGCAGGAGCGCCGAGGAGATCGTCAAGAACAAGGGCCTCGCACAGATCAGCGATGAAGACACGCTCACCGAGATCGTGCTATCGGTGCTGGATCAGAACCCTGGCCCCGCACAGCAGTACCGCGAAGGCAAACTGCAGGTACTCGGTTTCCTCGTAGGTCAGGTGATGCGGCAGACTCGCGGGCAGGCAAACGCACAGGCAGTTGCCGAGATCATCAAGACAGAGCTGGCCCGGCAGTCCTAGGGCCCGGCCGGTGAGAGACGGCGTGCGCCCGCTCTGGGCGCACGCCGAGGGAAGGAATACGCATGAACCAGACGCGTTCCCCCCGCCCTAGCCAGGAAGCGGGCAGAGAACGAGTGGATCTGATAGACTCCCGGACGCGAGTCAGGCGGTATCTCGCGCCGGTGCTCGTATCGACCTTTATCAACATGCTGGGCGTTGGCCTGGTGGGCCCGATACTGCCGCTCTATGCCAGCTCTTTTGGCGTGAGCGCTGCGATGGTGGGCCTGCTCGTCTCGAGCTTTGGCATCGCTCGGATCCCAGTCAACGTCCCAGCCGGAACGATGGCCGAGCGGGCTGGACGACGAGCCCTGCTTGTCGGTGGCCCTCTGCTCATTTCGGTATCGGCGATCCTCAGTGGTCTGGCCTCCAGTTTCGGACAGCTGGTGGCTTTTCGTCTCCTACAGGGGCTCGGATCGGCGCTTCAGATGACCGCCGGAATGATCGTTGTCACCGACATCAGCACGCCGAGCAACAGAGGGCGCACCATGAGCTCCTATCAGGGTGCTCTGCTCCTGGGCGTGAGTGTCGGCCCGATCATCGGAGGCCTGGTGGGTGAACAGTTCGGGTATCAGGTCCCGTTCTTTGTGTACGGTGCGCTGGCCTTGTGTTCCGCCGCCTGGGCTTTCTTTGCCGTTCCTGAGACCAAGGACCTGGCCGCCTCTGCTGGCACGCGCAGCAAGGGCGTCGCGGCAACGTCACCGGCAGGGTGGCGCGAAGGCTTGGGACTTCTCACTGACCGCAACTTTCTTCTGGTATGCCTGGTATCGATCGCCGTGTTCTTCACGCGATCAGGAACACAGAGCACCGTTCTACCCCTACTGGGGGAGTCCAAGCTCGGCATAGGCCCCGAAAAGCTGGGCTATGCCTTTACGGCCATCGCGGTGGTCAACTTTCTCACGATCAGCGTAGCCGGCGTGCTCTGCGACCGCTACGGCCGCAAGATGGCCATTGTGCCGAGTTGTATTGTCTGCGGCTTGGCGGTCATCAGCTACGCGCTCGGGCACAACTATGCGCATTTCATGGCGAGCAGCCTGCTTCTCGGCCTTGGGACGGGCATCGGCGGCCCCGCGCCGGCAGCCTATTTGGCCGACCTCGATCTCCCAGGGGGTCGGGGCCTGACGATGGGCGTGTACCGTACCATCAGCGATCTCGGTATGGTCATGGGTCCGATTCTGCTGGGCGCCGTGAGTGACCGCTTCTCTTTCAGCTCTGCCCTGTGGCTGAATGGCGTGCTCTTTGTGGTTGCCGGCGTATCGTTTGGACTGCTCGCCGCAGAGACGGCTGGCCCCAGCCGGGAGAAGCGCGCGCGAGAATCGATCGCCGCCGGCTAGCGACGCTACCGCCCTCTCGCAGATGTGAGTCGTCTGTTTTCGCGCCTCCTTTGAGTTTCCCTCACACGACGCCCATGCGCCACAGTCGTTCGTTGGGGCCCCTATCGCTGTGTGCTATACTCTGGCTGTTTGGTCGAGGTCGGCCAGGCAGCTCAAGCCAAGAGGACGCCGAATGAACACAGAGCAGAACGGCTCCGCATCGCCCCGCACGTCATGCGCCCAGGTCATGGTAACGCTGGCGGTGATCGCGATGCTTGTTGGGATAGGGTTTGCAGCGGGCATGGCGACCATGTGGCTGACGAGCGCTTCGGCCAACGAGGCGCCGACCGTCTCCGCAGCGACCGCTGAAACCGGCGGCGACGGCGTTGAGGACACCGATCCTTTCTCTATCCTCGATGAGATTCGGACGATCCTTGCCGACGAGTTCGTCGAGCCCGATCAGCTGGATCCGCGGGAGATGTCCTATGGCGCCGCTGCAGGCATGGTTGCCGCCGTGGGAGATGCCCACACGATGTTTGTCGAGCCTGTACAGGCTGCGATCATCGAAGAGGACATGCAAGGCTCGTTCGAGGGAATCGGCGCCACAGTTGACCTCATCGACGGCGTGGTGACCATCGTTCAGCCCCTGCCAAACAGCCCCGCCGAACGAGCTGGGATTCAGGCCGGCGATGAGGTGCTCGCCGTCGATGGGGAGTCGATCGAGGGTATGGAACTCATGGACGCCATAACGCTCATTCGCGGCCCGGAAGGGACAAAAGTGACGCTTCTGATCCGCCGAGAGAGCCTAGAGGAACCCTTTAGCGTCTCTGTCACCCGGGCACGCATCGAGGTCGCCATTGTTGAGAGCCGAATGCTGGATGGAGGCATCGGATATATCTCGCTGACCGAGTTCAACGCCGTAGCGCTCGACCAAGTTCGAGCGGCGCTGCGAGAGATCCTTCGAGAGGACCCGACGGGCCTGATCCTGGACCTGCGCAACAACCCGGGTGGGTACCTCCATATGGCCATCGACATCACCAGCGAGTTCCTGCCCAGGAATTCACTTGTCGTCACCGAGCGGCCGCGGGACCAGGAGGAGGCGTCCCATCACGTCGTGCGCAACGGCCTTGCTACGGAGATCCCCCTGGTGATCCTGGTCAACGGCGGAAGCGCCAGCGCTTCGGAGATCGTCGCCGGAGCGATCCAGTATCACGGACGCGGTATGCTCGTCGGAACGAACACCTATGGCAAGGGCTCCGTGCAGTCCACACATACATTGACCGACGGATCCAGCTTGAGGGTTACCATCGCCAAGTGGGTGTTGCCCGGAGGTCGCATTCTCGACGGGGACGGGCTGACGCCGGACATCGTCGTAGAGATCACACCCGAGGACGCGGCCGCTGGCCGCGACCCGCAACTCGATCGCGCCGTCGATTACCTGCAGGAACAGGGGCGGTAGAGGTTCTCATGGCTGCCAAGAAGAACAGAGAAGCCACCGATCAAGGGCCCAATCGAACCATCAGCCGGAACCGCAAGGCCTTTCACGACTACACCATCAGTGAAACCGTGGAGGCCGGGCTGGCTCTGCACGGCTCTGAGATAAAGTCGATCCGGGCGGGCCGCGTGAATCTGCGTGATAGCTATGTGGCCTTCCGTGATGGTGAAGCTTGGTTGGTAGGCACTCACATCTCTGGATATGACGAGGCCAGCTATCTGGATCACGATCCCCTCCGCGATCGCAAGCTCCTGCTACACCGCAAGGAAATCCAGCGCATGCGTGCTCAGGTCGAGCAAAGAGGCTTCACGGTCGTTCCCACGCGGCTGTATCTAAAGAACAACCGTGCAAAGGTCGAGATCGGCCTCGCCAAGGGCAAACGAAGCTACGACAAGCGAGAAAGCCTGCGCGACCGGGACGCGGAACGCGAGATGGAGCGCGTGATCAAGGAACGAATCCGCGAGTAGCCGTGCGTTGCGGTTCGAGCAACGGAGCAGCTACAGCCTACTGACCCTCTTGTGTCAGATAGGGACCGATCAACGGCCACAGCATCTCCCTGCACTCTCCCGTGATCGCCTCCGGATTGGTTATGATCGCGTTGCGCAGCGCATCCTGGCAGGAGCACGAAGCGAGTTCGCTGGCGATGCGAGGCACGGCTGTGGCCACAATATCCCTAGCGTGTTCAAGATTCGCCGCCAGGTTACTCACCACCATATCCACCGTAACCGCGTCCTCGCTCTCATGCCAGCTGTCATAATCCGTGACCATCGCCAGGGTGCAGTAGCACATCCCAGCCTCACGAGCCAGTTTCGCCTCCGGTAGCGCCGTCATGCCGATCAGATCACCTCCGATCTGCCGGTAGAAGCGAGACTCTGCCCTCGTAGAGAACTGAGGCCCCTCCATGACCACCAGGGTGCCGCGATCGTGGGCCCCATCGCCGACGACCTGGCGCGTCACCTCGTACACAACCCGCCGTAGTTCCCGGCAGTAGGGCTCCGCAAAGGCGATGTGGGCAACCAGGCCAGCACCAAAGAACGAGGCAGGCCTCATGCCCTTGGTGCGATCGATAAGCTGATCGGGAAGCACGATGTCTCGAGGCGCGATGCCGGGCTGCAGGCTGCCGACGGCGCTGATCGAGATGATGTGCGTCACTCCCAGCATCTTGAGCGCCCAGATATTGGCCTGTGATGGCAGCTCACTGGGGCTGATAACGTGCCCGCGGCCGTGACGAGGCAGAAAGACCACGGGTACGCCCCGCAGCATGCCGGTTATCAACTCATCGCTCGGGGCCCCGTAGGGCGTGTCCGGACAACAGGCCTCGATCTCTGAAAGCCCGTCAATGGCATACATACCGCTCCCGCCGATGATCCCCACGCGCACAGAGCCCATGCTGACCCTCCCTCAGGCAGATACTGCGATTATAACCTCCTGGTGAGCGGTGGGCAACGGCCCTTTGTGCCAGCGGGATACGCGGCGCCACGAGGCCCGCGTGTCCGCACCGGTTGCGAGCCCCGTCTGCTCGTGCTATACTGAGAGTGTCGGGGATGAAAGGTCTCGACAGGGAGGGCAGGTCAGCAGCTGCAAGCCGAGGTGCCTCAACCTCGCTAATCAGGGGCAAACAATCAAGTGCCAACACAAGCACAACTCCGGCATTCGCTCTCGCCGCGTAACAACGGCTGAGTGATGCCACTGGCCGACAGAGTCGGCCACGTCTGTCCCTTTCCTTATCCCGAGAGGGAGGAGCCAGGCGTCGACTAAATCGGGATGCGGCCGGCTGATGCCGATAATGCGGGCCAAAGATGAATCGGCTGGCGGCCTCTGAAGTCCGTCGCTTGAGGACAGAGCCGCGAGATACTTGAAGCGACTATGCTTGTAGACGCTACTGGGCGAACTTTCTGGACGCGGGTTCGATTCCCGCCATCTCCACTATCGGATGCTTCACATAGGCACGGATCAGGCCACCCTCAATGGGTGGCCTGATCCGTTTCGGGCCAAACGGAGTTCCTCCATGGCTTTGACGCCCCGTCGGAACGCCGAGCCCGCACCCGTCTCTGTAGCGCCGCTGCACACGGGGCGGTGATCCAGCGCAGCCAGGTGGCCGGCGAGGTCGAGTGGCCAGACTGGAGAACTCCGGCACGCCTGCCATCAACCGCCTTCGCTTCGGAACCAAGAGATCGCGGTCCACAGTGGAAAGGCCATCGGGCCTAGCCGCCGGTAGCACCCCCGGGCAGAGGCGGCTCAGGTTGGGCACGCCCCAGAGTCTTCAGCGCCGCAACACCGGCAGGAACAAGAGAGGGTATCCCCCAATCTCCGTGGCGACACGCCGGACAAAGGCCGTTCCTTCCATGGTGAACGTGGCCGCCGCCTGGATAAGCGCGCCCGGCTCATGGCCCTCGCCGATCTGCACGGTCAGCGACGCAGTGTGGGTCGCGCCCGGGGCGAGCGCGCCTTGCCACTCGAGCACGCCGCCGATGTACGACACGCCCTCGCCGGTGTGGCTCAAGTGCGTTACCCCGGCAGGAAGAGGCATGGAGAAGCGCCCCTCGATGCTGGTCAGACCGGTGTTCATGGCCCGGATGGTGTAGACTATCTCATCGCCCGCCAACGCTTCGGACCGGCTGGCTCGCAGGTCGGAGGCCCCGCCAGGTACGATGCGGACCACGCCCTCGCCCAGGGCCGTATGTCCCAGCGCATCTCGCACCTCAACAGTCACAGGATACTCACCCACATCGGTAAAGGTTACGCAAGCCTTACCGCCGACGGCTGCGACGATCTCGGCGCTGGCTCCCTCACCCACCCGCCAACGCTCTGAAACGATAGAAGCGCCGACCGAAGACGCGGCCTCAGCGACCAGGCAGGTAACGGCGTAGGGACCGCCCACCAAGTCAGATGCCACCGTGACGTCCAGGTCATCGAGGAGCCAATCCAGCTGCCGACGAAGCAGATCCCGCGCGCGTGTGACCTCGATGCGATCGTTGATGCCCTCCAGACCAAAGGACTGGTTCACGGCACGATAGGTTATGTCAACGTCTGGATCTTCCAGGGTCGGATCGCTGTATATGGCAAGCATCACATAGCCCGCACCGAGCGTCTTCGAGCCCGTAGCAGCCGCCACAGGCACCACGCGGTCATCTACCGCTGAGGGGGCGCCGCCTGCCCCCAGTTCATCGATGCTGTGCTGGTTTCCTGCTCCGCTTCCCAGTGCGCCGAGGTCCAGCAGCACCCCCTGCATGAATGTGCCTGGCAGCCCGGTGACGGCGACTGTCTCGGGCGGCGCCGAGGCCGTGCCAAAAACGTTGCCCTGCAACCAGTGGGAGCCCAGATAGGCATGGAACAGCGTCGAGCGACCCCAGACGGGATCCGGATCCGGGTTCGTGTCCAGCGCCTCCGCGGCGTTCTGTCCCATGGCGAGCAGGCGCCCCCCGGAATCCAGGTAGCTCATGAGCGCCTGCTCGTCACGGGAAGTGGGCGGCGTGGAGACGGCAAAGGTCCCATCCGGATGCAGCTTCTCACCCAGCGTCCAGATGATCGCTTCGTACCCCTGCAGGGTCTCGGCATCCGGCCAAGTCTGTGCCGCACCTGCCAGGGCATCCGAATCCCACACGGCAAAGCTCACGCCGAGTTGTGTGAGAACCGCCTCAATCGACGGTCGCGTATCGACGCTTCCCCCGCTAAACTCCAGGTCGTTATCAACCAGAAGTACCGTGGCACCAGCCGGAAGCGGTTCCGCAGCGCCCCACACCGGCAGCCGATAGGAGTCGCTCCCATCAGACAGAGTGACCACGGCACTGAGGCTAGCCTCGGCCCCTGGCGCCATGCTGAAAGCCAGTTCCAGGAGGGCCTCTTCACCCGGCTGGGTGTTCAGCGACTGCGGCGATACCAACGACAGGCCCTCCGTCAACTCTGTCTGTATGGACCACTCACGCGTCTCGCCGCTCGTACGCACATCGCGGACCCGCAGCTGAACCTCGCGTGGGTTTGAGTCGGAGAGGGACCCGAGCGACAAGCTGGCGGGATCGATCAAGAGGGACGGGCTGAGTGCCCGAGGAAGATCCAGCAGACCGGCGCCGTAATCCAGCACGCCCTGCCGCGCAGCCGGCTCGTCGATGCCATCCGCTGCCCCCCTGCGGGCGGTACCCATCAGGGCGGCCTTTACTTCCTGCTGCTGCCACCCGGGATGTGTGCCGAGAACCACCGCGGCCGCTCCGGCAACATGGGCCGCGGCGATGCTCGTCCCGCTGAGCACAGAATACTCTCCTGCGGTTCCTCCCGTCGGCGCAGCCGAGAGAATCGCGGCCCCAGGGGCGACCAAGTCTGGCTTGAGATAGAGTCCAAATGCGGGCCCGCGCGCGGAAAAGCCCGGCAGCAACTCAGGACTGCCGGATAGCAGGCGTCCGGAGACCCCCAGCATTACCGTAGGCATCGCACCGAACGTCTGAGCCCAGGTGAGCAGTTGCTCCCCCGCCGCGCTGGGCAACATGGCTACCGGGATGGTAATCGTGCCCGGGGCGCAATAGGCGCCGGAGCAGCCCATCTCCGTGACCGTGTCCTCGTCGTTGATGATCAGCGAGATCGCAGCGCCGGCCTGTTGGGCGTGATAGGCCTTGTCGGCAAAGGAGCACGCGCCGCGGCGGATGAGCACCGCCGCATCGTTCAGGCTCCCGGCGGGCACTGGGGCACATCCGTAGGGATCGCCGCCAGCTGCGACGTCTGCGATCGCCTGGAGAGACACAAGCGGGGTGTCCTGGACAAGAGAAGCGCCGAACTGCGCTCGCCCGTAGGAAACGCCCTGGGCGCCGACGGTGATAACCTCCTCGATACCACCCGGCAGACGGCTCGCGGAACCGTGGCCTGGTCCGTCGTTGCCGGCAGGCGCGACGACGATGACCCCCAGATCCATCGCGGCGCGCAGGGCATCAGCCACCGGCGAAGCATATGGAAGCTCCTCCGCGCCGCCGCTCCAGCCCAGGCAGAGGACGTTCGCGCCATCCTGAACCGCATCGGCGATGGCCTGGATGATCTCCGCGGCATAGGCGCGCTCGTATCCATCGGAGGCGGAGGGATAGAACACCCGATAGTTCATCAACCGGGCGCCAGGCGCCACGCCGGCCAGCGAGCGCTCCTGGCCATCGAGCGTGACAGTCACGGGCATACCCGCCACGACCGCAGCCATATGCGTGCCGTGTCCCGAGCTGAGTGATCCGGGGCTCGGGGTACCCTCGCCTTGCGCGGGAGGGTCCCCGGCACGAAAGTACGCCCTGGCGGCGATCACCTTGGGAGAGGCGTACGCTGGCCACCCGAGCGGATAGCCGGCGGGGAACGCCCAGTCTGGGGCCGAAAGCATCGGATGCGCCGGATCGACGCCGCCGTCGATGAGTGCCACGCGCACGCCGGCGCCTGCGCTCGCGCTCCCTCCCACCATGGCCCACGCCAAGTCCACGCCTGTCACCTCAAGGGCTTGGTCCATCGCAAGGCCGAACTCGGCATCGGGATAGACCGCTCGAACCCCGGGTAGAGAGGACAGGCTGGCCAGTGCCTGTTCATCTCCTGCGCCGATGCGCACGACGAGGCCCTCAAACAAACCTCCCAGCCTTGTTTCAACCGAGGCACCGGGGATCTGTGCAACGCGCTCCATCACGTCGGCCGCGAGCGCGTCGTAGGCGAGCGGGGGACCCCCTCTGGCCGCAGCGGCCTCGTCCTGAGATGCCAGTTCGAGGCCAGTGGTCTCAAGCGAGATGATGTATCGCACACCGGATGGAGCCTGCGCGGCAACGCAAGGCGCATCGGATGAAGCAAACGTCGGCGCCACCAACAGGGCGATCGCGAGGACCGCGGCAATGACCACCCGCATCCGATACCTGCCCCGGTGGACGGCGCTCACATCCCTCTCCTTTTGGCCGCTTGCGAAGGCGGAGCTAGCGGCTCCGGCCCCGCGGCCGGCAACTAGCTCGTCCAGTAGTGGGTCACATCATCCTCCCACTCCTGGTAGGTTTCCCACATCTGCCGAAAGTACTCGCGCTGCGCATCAAAGGCGGCGCAGAACCCCTGAACGGCGCGGTCGCGCTCATACAGGCTCATCTGCGACACTTCGCGCGCATAGACGGCGGCCCGCCCGTAGTATAGTGGGAGAAGCGCCTCGACAACCTTGTCCGGATCGCCTTCGCCCTTGTTGAACACCGTCGCGAACTCGTAGATCACGCGAACCCATAGATCGATGGGAAAGGACAGCAGCTCGTCCGATGCGCTCTGGAGATCCAGAACACGCTTCAGTGTCTCCGCGGCCAGGATTCCTTGCCAGTCCGTGGCAAACTCGCGCCCTCCTTCCCGGAAGGCCGCCAGCAGCGGAGCGATATCTTCCTCCCCCTCCATCCGGCGGTCGACGGCCCGCAATCCCCGGAAAGGGGCCGGGACGCTGCCCATGCCTTGCATCCAGGAGCGCCGGTTCACCATCAGAGCGCGGAAGAGCGTTCCGACTGTGTGAATGAAGCGGAGATCGCCAGGCATGGCGGGCTCGCCCCCGCTCGGCCCCCGGTAGCCGAGATCGACCTGCGCCAGCCTCAGATGCTCGGTGATTGCATATAAGGCGATCCACGCGTTGACGCCGAATCGAGCCACGTTGGTCTCCCACACATCCGCTGCCGCCAGGCGGGCGGCGGTGGGACCGCTGACACAGAACTCGCCCGCCAATGGCTCGCGAAGGTCCGATCCCCAAAAGGAGTGAAGAAAGGGGTACGCCAGGTTGTCAGTCAGTGCCGCATCGATCGCCGCACGCTGGTAGCAGCCCATGACCAGATCATCGCCCTGCAGCACCGGGGAAACCAGCGCCGGCAGCCACTCCGGCTGGATTCCGAGCGCGCGTGCCTCGACGATAACACACGCACGCACACCCAAACGGGCTCCTGCCTCAAAGAGGCACCGGATAGCCGCACCTTTGCCGGTGGGGCCATCATAGGTGGTCAGGAGCTTGCTGACGTTGTCCGGTACGTCAGCATCGCGCAGGTGGCGTACCGTGCTATCGGACGACCCGCCATCTGCATTCATCAGCACAACACGCTGATCCGGGTAGTAAGAACGGATCCCTGCCACCAGCGCATCCACGACCTCACCGATCGTGCGCCCATTACGATGGCTGGGTATGCCGATCAGGAGATCGGCACTGCCAAGCTGCCGAATTCTGCGCTGGGCGTCGCGCGCCAGCGTCGTCTCATACTGCAGGATGGTGTTGTCGAGCAACGACATCGTCTCTGACCTCGTCCTGTGAGCGGTGATCGCGTGCCCTGGCCGGTGACCGCGACCCCTTCGGATCCTTCCGTCCGAGGGCTCAAGTGCCCCCGTCTTTGCGTGGTAGATTATACCACAGGACAGGATGAGACTGAGGTAACCCCGGCCAAGTCCAGATTGGACCAGCCAAGGATCGCGCAAGCCACACCAGATGGAGATCCACAGGCCTCAACATGCTTTTGACAGGCCTCGCGGCGAGTGGTAACATCCGCGTAGATACAGCCAATTGCCTGTTGGGGATACTGCCCGACAGGCTATCGGGTTTTACGTGGTATTCCAGATAGATGAGGAATCGATGAGCCTGCAAGATCGCATCCGTACCATCCCCGACTTTCCCATCGAGGGTATCCAGTTCCGGGACATCACCCCCCTGCTGAGTGACCCGCAGGCGCTGCGCGAGGCGATCGATCTCCTGGCGCGCACCTATTCACAAGAGCGGATCGAGTGCGTGGTGGGAATAGAGGCGCGCGGCTTTATCTTCGGCGCCCCCTTGGCTTATCTGCTCGGGGCAGGGTTCGTCCCCGTCCGCAAACCGGGCAAACTGCCGGGTGAGACGGTATGCGCAGAGTACACACTGGAGTACGGAGTTAACCGGCTGGAGATGCATCGAGACGCCATCTCGGCTGGGCAACGGACACTGATCGTGGATGATCTGTTGGCGACTGGCGGATCCGCATTGGCGGCAGCGGAGCTGGTTGAGCGCTTAGGTGGCATCGTAGCGGGCATGGCCTTCCTGGTGGAGCTTGGCGAACTCGGGGGGCGAGACCGGCTGAACGGGTACAACGTGTGCTCGCTCATCACGTACGAAAAGGGATCATGACATGAGCATGCGCGATGACAAGATTCGGGAGCTAGAGGCGGAGCGAGAGCGCACCCTGGAGGAGATCGATCACCTGCGCGAGCAGCTGCAGGAAGAGATCGAGCCTGCTTCTGCCACAGACGAGGACTCGGCCGATGCTGCCGCCGCGATCTATGAGCGCGGTAAGGTGATATCTTTGATCCAGAACCGCGAGGATCGACTTCGCGCGCTCGATGAGGCTATCGAGCGGGTCCGGAAGGGTCTCTATGGTATCTGCAAGAACTGCGGCTCCGAGATAGCGCCTGAGCGACTGGAGATCATGCCCGAGACCAGCCTGTGCGTGCGCTGCGCAAGCCTTCTGGAATCCGGCCCACGCGGGATGACACCCCGGCGTAGAGAGCGCCCAATCCACGTGGCGGATGATGAGTACTGACGCCGACCTGCGTGACTGGTAGAGTACCTCTCCCGTCACACACCAACATACTTGGCGAGCGGAGGGCCCGGCTGGGCCCTCCGCTTTATCGCAAGAGAACTTTCCTCCATGGCGCACGCTCATCAGGCATCGTATGGATCGCCGCTCGTGCAAGTCACTGGAGGCATCTGCTGCGCCAACGGGATCGAAGCGGTATCGCTCGGCTAAGCCTGAACGCTGAGGCATGCTATGTCCGGCGAGGAGCTGACAGCGGGAGCCGTCCACAGCCAGCATCTCGTACGATTTCCTGCGCATAGTTCTTGGCCACCATGGGTTTGACAATGGCTCGCCCTGAGGCCTAGAATGAACCGGTTTTGGGGCATCCGTAGCGAGCGGCTTTCCATCAATGGTCCTCCCGAGCCCATCCTGCTTGCGTCGCCCGGTCCATCGCTCGAGATAGATGCTCCAGTCTTCTGTTTTCCGGCCAGGCGTCAACAGGGCGTCTGCTCCGAATCTCAAGTCGCTAGGAGGTCAACATGAGCCAGATGCTCGAGATCCGCTGGCATGGGCGTGCCGGCCAGGGTGTGGTAACGGCAGGCGAGTCGCTGGGCGAGGCCGCCATGCACAAGGGGCTTTACTTTCAGGCGTTCCCGGAATACGGGGCAGAGCGCATGGGCGCCCCGATCAAGGCGTACACCCGGCTGAGTGATGACACAATCGAGATCCATGCCCCGATCCTGGAGCCGGACTTGGTCGTGGTAGTCAACCCCAACCTTATCGGCATTGTCGATCTCACCGAGGGGATCAAGCCAGAGGGAACGCTCATCGTCAACACGCAGCAGACGCCCGCCGAAATCCGGCAGCGGCTCGGATTCTCTGGCGGAACGGTCTGGACTGTGGACGCCACCGGAATCGCCATGGCAGAGCTCAAACGCGACATTCCAAGCACCCTTCTGCTTGGCGTCGTCGTTCGTGCGGCCGAGGGCTTGGTCGATCTGGAGGCGGTGGTCGGGGCCACACGCGAAAGCCTAGGCGGCAAGCTGCGCCCCGAGGTTGTGGAAGCCAACGTCCGAGCTCTCCAGCGCGCTCATTCAGAGTGCGTGCAGGGCTAGCGCCCTGGGCAGCACGGCACGATGCTCGACTATTCTCACCAGTTGGAGGTTATTCCATGACGACCAAGCATGAAGCCCCGCGGCTCGATCTGCCCTGGGATCAGGTTGCCCCGGGGGGGGTTGTCACTGCCGTTGGCAACTCAGAAACCTATGTGACCGGCACCTGGCGCACCATGCGGCCGGTGCGAGACGAGGTGCAGTGTACCCAGTGCCTGACCTGCTGGATCATGTGCCCGGATGCGGCCATCACCGTGGTCGACGGAAAAGTAGGCCCCTATGATTATGTCCACTGCAAGGGCTGTGGCGTCTGTGCCGAACGCTGCCCTGTGAACATCCGCCAACCACACAGCTTTACGGGTCAGATGGGCAAGGTTATCCATATGGTCCCCGAGTCCGATTTCGAGAACGTGAACGAGTAGGTCCCTGGCGACCTGGAAATAAGGAGGAGTGGAATGGTTGCTAGCAAGTACATGCCTCTGGACGGCGCGAACGCCGTCTCCCAGGCGATGCGTCAGATCAACCCTGACGTTGTGGCGGCCTACCCGATCACGCCACAGACGGCCGTGGTTCAGAACTTTTCGCAGTACGTTGCCGACGGCATCGTCAACACAGAGTTCATCCCCGTAGAGAGCGAACACGCCGCGATGAGCGCCTGCATCGGCGCCTCGGCAGCCGGCGCCCGAGTTATGACGGCGACGGCTGCAAACGGCCTTGCCCTCATGTGGGAGATGCTCTATATCGCTTCCGGCATGCGCCTTCCGATCGTGCTCACCGTGGTGAACCGGGCTCTCTCCAGCCCGCTGAACATCCACTGCGATCACTCAGATGGCATGGGCGCGCGCGACTCGGGCTGGCTGCAATTCTACGCCGAGTCCGGCCAGGAAGCCTATGACAACACGATCAAGTCGCTCAAGATCGCAGAGCACAAGGATCTGCTGCTCCCGGTCATGAGCTGTCAGGATGGATTCATCACCGGTCACGGTGTGGAGCGCGTGGGGATCCTGCCGGATGAGGCCGTCCGCGAGTTCGTAGGCAGCTACGATCCGGAGCACTATCTGCTCGACACGGATCATCCCGTGACGATGGGGGCTTGGGATTTCACGGACTACTACTTTGAGCACAAGCGGCAGCAGTCCGAGGCGATCAACAACTCGATGCCCGTGATCCTCGAGGTTTGCGAGGAGTACGAGCGGCTCTCAGAGCGGCCGCAGCCCATCCTGGATTGCTATGGCATGGACGATGCGGAACTCGCCGTGATCGTGCTTTCGTCCACGGCCGGCACAGCGCGCTCGGTAGCGCGCAGGCTGCGCGCCCAGGGAGCCAAGGTTGGCGTCCTCAAACCAAGACTCTATCGCCCGTTCCCGGCCCAGCAGATCGTGGATTGCATCAAGAACTGCAAGGCCGTTGCCGTGCTGGATCGCGCGATCTCCTTCGGCGCCCCGCAGGGCATGGGCCCGCTGTATACCGACGTCACCTCCGCGCTCTTTGTAGCTGGAATCAGCGGCCTTCCCATCGTGAACTACATCTATGGTCTCGGCGGCCGCGACACCACGCCCCCGATGATAGAGTCCGCCTTTGCTGACCTCAGGGTCATCGCCGATAGCGGCGATCGGGGAGATCTCGTGCGCTACCTCGGATTGCGCGCCTAGAGCCAACGACGACGCTGCGCATCGCCTGAATACAGCAGCAAGGAGCAACGATAATGACTGACCGTGTGCGCATAAACCTGCGGGATATCATCACCCCGGACGAGAAGCTGGCTGCAGGCCACCGGCTCTGTGCGGGCTGTGCCGAGCCTACCGCCGTCCGCCAGATACTGCATGCCATCGACGACCCCGTGGTGATCGCGGTCTCCACAGGGTGCCTCGAGGTATCCAGCACGGTATACCCTTACTCCTCGTGGAACGTGCCCTGGATTCACAGCGCCTTTGAGAACTCCTCGACGACCGTGTGCGGTGCAGAGGCGGCCTACAAAGCCCTCAAGCGCAACGGCAAGATTCCGGAAGACAAGAACATAAAGTTCATCGCCTTTGGCGGCGATGGCGCCAGCTACGATATCGGTCTTCAGTGGATCTCGGGCGCGCTTGAGCGCGGCCACAACTTTATCTATGTCTGCCTCAATAACGAGGCGTACATGAACACCGGTATTCAGCGCTCCAGCGCCACGCCCCGCGGGGCCAGCACAACAACCTCCCCCGAGGGCGCAGTGCTTCCCGGCAAGACCCAGTGGCGCAAGCCCTTTACACGCATTATGGCTGCGCATGACATCCCGTATGTCGCCCAGTGCTCGCCGCACAACTACCGCGACCTGATGCGTAAGGCCAAGAAGGCGGCTGCCGCCGACGGGCCGGCCGTGCTCAATATCATGGTCCCCTGCCCCCGTGGCTGGCGCCACGGCGGTGACGAAACCATGTCCATAGCCGAGTTGGCCGTGGATACCTGCTACTGGCCTCTCTACGAGGTCGAGAACGGCAAGACGACGGTGAACTACAAGCCGCGCGACAAAAAGCCGGTTGCCGACTGGCTGCGGCGCCAGGGGCGCTTCCGCCACCTGTTCCGCCCGGCCAATGAGTGGATCGTGGAAGAGATCCAGGCCAAAGTCGACCAGGAATGGGAGCGACTCCTTGCCGACGAGGCGAGCGGCCAGGCCTGATCCCGGCGCCAGTACCGGGGGGGCGGCGCGCACAGGGCGTGCTGCCCCTCCGCCAGACAGGAGGCGCAACGTTGCTATCATCGCGCGTACACGTGTCGGCGCATCCTCTCGTCAGCCAGAAGCTGACGCTTCTCAGGGACCAAGCAACGCCCTCACCCCTCTTCCGTCGGACGGTCTCTGAGATCTCATCTCTGATCGCGTTCGAGGCCACCAGTGACCTGGCGCTTACTGAAACCGTTGTCGTTACCCCGCTCGCTCAGGCCAGGGGTGCGGCCATGGCCGAGCGTATCGGGCTCGTACCGATCCTGCGGGCAGGGCTGGGAATGGTGGACGGGATCTCTCAAATGCTGCCAGAGGCACCGGTCTGGCATATCGGCGTTTTTCGCGATCACGAGACGCTCCGCCCCGTACCCTACTACAACAAGCTTCCGGCGCGCCCACGGCTCGACCTCTGCCTGGTTCTTGATCCGATGCTTGCCACCGGCGGATCGGCCATCGCCGCGATCGACATGCTGAAGGAGTGCGCCATTCCCCGCATCAAGTACCTCGGAATCATCGCCGCCCCGGAGGGGGTTCAAGCGCTGATAGAGGCCCATCCCGACGTGGACATCTACCTGGGTGCGCTGGACGATCATCTGACGCCTGCTCCTCAGAAGAGCGGCGATCCTCCGGAGGGGTACATCGTACCGGGCCTCGGTGATGCCGGCGACCGCCAGTTCGGCACTGCTTGAGCCATGGCAGGTATCGCACCTTTCCTGTTCGTTGCTGTCCCGGCCTTGGCGTACCTGATCGTCACGGTTCTGACCCCGGTAGCCCTGCGGTTGGGCACCAGACTGCAGATCGTCGACCGGCCAGGAGGTCGCAGAGCGCACAAGGGAGAGGTCGTTCGGATTGGGGGGCTGGGCATATATCCCGCCTTTGCCGCGGCCGCGCTCTTGCCTGTCGTGCTTGGGAGCCCTCGTGAAGACCCACTGGAGATCACCCGCCTATACGGTGTTCTCCTTGGCATGGGCGTTGTGTGGATCGTTGGGCTCTTGGACGATCGCTTCAAGCTGCCGCCAGCCGCGCAACTCGGCGGGCTTGTCCTTGCTTCGGTGATCGCCGTGCTCTTCAAGGTCTTTATCGAGCGGTTCAACAACCCCTTCACTGATACGCAGATCATCGTAGACTGGTATCTGATGCTGCCGATCAGCCTCGCGTGGATCACCGGGATGACCAACATGATCAACTCGATCGATGGCCTGGACGGGTTGGCGGCGGGAGTTACCGGTATCGCGAGCGCCATCCTATCGATCCACATGTTCCGGTTGGGTCAGTTCAGCGTATCGCTGCTGCCGCTCGCCCTGTTGGGATGCTGCCTCGGCTTTCTGAGGTACAACAGCGCCCCGGCGCGAATCTTCCTTGGAGGAGGGGCCTACGTCCTGGGTTACGGCCTGGCAACCATCTCCATCGTCTCTGGCGCCAAGGTAGCCTCTGCTCTGCTGGTCATGTGGCTGCCCATTGTTGACCTCGTATGGCAGGTTTACTCACGATGGCGCCGTGGGCAACCGATCTCGCTCGGAGATAGAGGTCATCTGCATCTGAGGCTGCAGGACTTGGGATGGTCGCAAAGGCACATCGTGGCGCTCTACTGTGGCGTCACGGCCCTTCTAGGTGCCGTCGCCCTGCTGATCCCCAACCGCATGCTCAAGCTGGCACTCCTGATAGCGTTCGGACTGGTGTTCGTCTGGTTCGTGACGTCAGTAGCACGCCGTGGCGGAGAAGACGTCGCCTCCGGCGATTAGCTAACCGTCTTGGCGCCGTAATTGCTGTCTATCAGGTAGTCCACCAGCTTTGCTGCATCGGCAAACTGAAAGCGGGGCACGGGGCGCGTGTCGACGATCTCGTCACTGACGATCGCGACAAGTTCGTCGATCGAGGCGATCGGCTCAGTTCCGGTCTCGGGCCGCATCACCTCGATCTTGGGGCACCGCTCACGCTTGAATCCCTCGGCGATGATCACATCGATATCCGTGGCCAGGCGATCCACGAGTTCACCCAGGGAGGGCTCCTCAACAGGGCGCTCCATCCAGGCGAAGCCTGCACTGCTGACGATTGCGACCACATCACTGCCAGCCTGGGAGAGTCGATACGTATCCGTTCCCGGGTGATCCAGTGAAAACCCTTCCCTGGAGTGTTTGATGACGGCCACGCGCTCACCTCGGCGGCGGTACTCCCTCACCAGGGCTTCCGCCAGGGTCGTCTTTCCCGCATTGTGCCATCCAACGATCGCGAATAGGTGCGCCATCTCTCTCCTCTAGACGGTAAGGCTGCTAACTTCAGGCGATTATACCACAGGGCGGTATGCCCCATCGACATCAGTCGATCTCTGCCAGGTCGGCTCCGTGCTTCAGTAGGAGTTCATGTCCACGCTGGCGCCCGGCCGACCATCGGGAGCGTCACGCTCCCATTGACATAGGCCCTCGGTTAGCGATATGATGGGTACGGTATAGTGCAGTCGGCCGCACAAGGTCGTACCACTCCGTTCGCGCCGCAATGAGGGCACTATGGACACCAGCCCGCTCCTCTGCGACATCAGGCGCGCGGACGCTCTGATCGTAGAGACGGCTAGGCGTCTCTACGCGGAGCGGCCTCCCGAAGCCGGTGAGTTCCGCGGACTCTTTGTCACTGACCAGGAGTTCTTTGATCTGCTTGCCCGCCCGTTCGGTGCCTCGCTCCCCTGCGAGGTTCCGATCCCGCGTTACTCTGGGCCCACCGAGGACCGCTGGACACGTCTGCAATCGGTGTTCTCTTTGGAGCAAGCCGAGGCCGACATTCTGCTCTTGTGTCTTCTGCCGGAGATCGATCTCAAGTACGAACGCATCTACGGCTTCTTGCAGGACGACGTAACCTGCAAACGCCCTACCGTCGATCTGCTCCTGAACCTGCTCTGGCCGGACCTGGGCGATCGTCTTGCCGCTCGACGTCTGTTCGAGACCACTAGCCGCATGGTCTCGCACGAGATCGTCCATGTCAGTCCACCGTTTGAGGGCACGGACTCGCTCCTGAGGCGTACGGTCCAGATCGCTCCCGATGTTGTGAGGTTCTTGTTGGAAGATCCTGGAAGTGCGCCACCGGTTCCAGCCCCGTTCTGGTTGACGCCAGTAGATAAGTGCGGCGGCGCTCCCGCGGCAGAGCAACCGCCATCGGCCCTTGCGTCGCTGATCGGCGATGCAGATCCTCCCCTCTGGATCCATGTGCGCTCCGAGCGCCCCTGGTGCGCACGGGCGCTGGCGCACGAGCTGGCCGCTAGGGCGCAGCGCCCCGTGCTCGAGGTGTCAACGGATGGTCTGGAGGCGAGCGGAGCGCCCAACACACCCCAGGGCCAGATCCGGGATGCGCTGTTGTACAACGCGATCTTGCTCGTCTGGCTGGCCGAAAACGCGGATCCCGGTGGCAGCAAAGAGCGCGCCCCAGCCTGGGCCACACTCTGCGAGAACGATGCTCTCACGGTGGTATGGTACGGTTCTCCGCGCGTTAGCCTGCCGCTTCCGCAGGATGTCGACATCGCGGTGCACACGTTGAATATCCCCGTGCCCGATTACGATGCACGCCTGCAGCTCTGGTACAGCGCGGCGAGGGATCTACCCCTATCCGGGGATGCCGACTTGCCAGCGCTGGCCGCACGCTACCGTCTCGATGGGGATCAGATTGCTCGAGCCGCCCGTGCTGCCTTCGAGCGTGCTCGCCAGCGGTACGCCGCGACCCCTCAGATCGGCTTTGACGATCTTGCATCGGCCTCGCGCGAGGTGAGTGCCGTCCGCCTGGGCGATCTGGCCAACCAGATCGTCCCCAGGCATACCTGGCAGGACCTTGTGCTGCCTTCAGATCGCACGGCGCAGATCCGGGAGATGTGTGATCAATTCCGATTCCGCCACGTCGTCTACGGAACCTGGGGCATGGGGCGGCGGTCTGCACGCGGCCAGGGGTTATCGGCGTTATTTGCGGGTCCATCGGGCACTGGCAAGACGATGGCCGCCGAGGTGATTGCCCACGATCTGGCTCTGGACCTGTACAAGATCGATCTGTCGGGAGTGGTCAGCAAGTATATCGGCGAGACGGAAAAGAACCTGGATCGCATCTTTGACCTGGCACGCGACTCGAACGCCATACTGCTCTTTGACGAGGCTGACGCCCTGTTTGGCAAACGCTCAGAAACCAAGGATGCGCACGATCGCTATGCGAATATCGAGATCAGCTACCTGCTGCAAAAGGTCGAGGAGTACGACGGCGTTGTGATCCTGACGAGCAATCTGCGCCAGAACCTGGATGAGGCCTTTATGCGTCGGCTCCAGTTCAGTATCGAGTTTCCCTTTCCCGATGAGGCCGCGCGCCGCGAGATATGGGAGCGAACGGTACCTCCGGAGATGCCTCTAGCGGACGATGTCGATTGGGATCATCTTGCGATGCGATTTCGGCTTTCCGGCGGCGGCATTCGCAATGCTCTGGTCAGCGCCGCCTTTCTGGCGGCCCGTGATGGGAGCGCCGTCGCCATGCGCCATCTCTTGTGGGGCGTTCGCCGTGAGTTCCAAAAGCTGGGCAAGCTGGTGGATGAGGAGGAGTTCGTGCCCGCATTCTCGGGGCATGACCTCAGAGGCGCACATGACGGGTCCGGAGGGAGGTGATCTCCATGTCACCGGATAAACAATGGGTCCGGATGTACGGGCCAGAGGCTGCGGTGCGACGCCGTGCCCAAGCGGGCACCACGCGCCCGGGCGGCGCGGCTCATCCGCTGGCCAGCTTGGCGCCGGTTCAGCGATTCCAGCAGATCGCCCGCCGTGCCGGGAATACTGTGGCGCGACGGTATGCCGATGACCAGGCCTTTACAGTGCCTGAGCACATTGAGCGCACGCTCGACGCCGAGGCCGGACGCGGTGCCCCCCTGCAGCATGGAGCGAGGCAACAGATGGAGGCCGCCTTTGGAGCTGACTTGAGCACAGTGCGCGTCCATACGGATGATCGGGCAAGCCAACTGAACTCGGACCTCTCGGCACGGGCCTTTACCCGCGGTCACGACATCTACTTTGCTGAGGGCGCATACGCACCGGCTTCGGGCGAAGGGCAACGGCTGCTCGCCCATGAGCTGACCCATGTGGAGCAGCAACGAGAGGGAGCCAAGCTGGAGGTCGGAGCGGCCAGCGATCCGGCGGAGCTAGAAGCCGACGCTGTGGCGGACCGCGTGGTACAGCGCATCTCCGCCGGCACGATCGCCTCGCTGGATAGCGACGTGGCTCAGCGAAATCCCCAGGCCGGCTCGGAAGCAGAGGAAGAGGAAGAGGTCCAGGCCCTCAGGCGCCAGACCGAGCGCGCAAATCCCCAACGGCAAGGTTACGTCTAGAGCCGACACAGCCGTCCACCCTGACGTATACGAGATGGCAGGATGATTCACCTACTGGACGAGACCATCCGAAAAGTGGTCCTGAAGCGAGGCAACTTTGACGCGGATAGCGTCACGGTGAGCTTTGACCAGCCTACCGGCGATTGGGCCGCCGGGTTGACACGCCCCACCATCAACTTTTACCTCTACGACATACGCGAGAACACAGAACTGCGCTCTCAGGAGTGGATTGCCGAGCGAGACGATAAAGGGACCGTCTCGAAGAGGCTCGCCCCCCTCCGGTATGACCTATCCTACCTCGTGACCGTGTGGACACAGAACCAGGTGGAGGACGAGCACTCGATTCTCTGGCGCGTTCTCGGCGCCCTGGCGAGCAGCCCGACGCTGGGCGTCGAAGTGCTGGAGCCCAGTTTGCGTTCGCAACCCTATCCGGTGCAGACGAGGACTGCACAGCCTTCCCGTGCCATCGAGAACCTGCCTGATCTCTGGGGCGTCATGGAGAACCAGTTGCGGCCATCCATCAACTACACCGTGACGCTATCGATGGAGCGTGCGGTAGCCTTCACAAGCCCCTGGGTCATCTCCCGTCGAGTGGACCTGCTGGATACCACAGCGCCGGAGGCTACGCGCTCCACCACCTTCGAGATCGGCGGGATCGTGTATGAGGCAACAGGCGGCACCGCTCTCCCCGGGGCAACCGTACGGCTGGCCGCATCCGGCCGCGAGTGCCTGACCGATCGTTTCGGACGGTATCACTTCGGTGAGCTATCCGCTGGCGAGTACGACATTGAGGTATTCATCGGGGGCCGAACGGCCCGTCATCGCGCGGCGGTCCCATCGGAGAGCGTTCAATCCTATGACATATCGATCTAGCAGCGCTTGGAGAGGAGGATGCAACCCGTTCACACTGGAGCATTGAATTACCTCAGGGGCCGGCCCTACCGTCGGCGTCGCAGCAAGCAAAGGATAGAGAGATGCCAACATATCTGTCTCCTGGCGTGTATATCGAAGAGAGGGAGGGCGGCACGCGCCCGATCGAGGCCGTGGGAACGGCGGTCGCAGCCTTTATCGGATTCACCGAAAAGGCCGAGGAGCACAGCGATGGCCAGGTGACCTCTCTGCAGAACCGCCCCGTCGCCATCAGCAACTGGACCCAGTACGTGGACCGGTTCGGCGGCTTTGTGGAAGGTGCCTATCTCCCCTACTCCGTCTACGGCTACTTTCTAAACGGCGGCAGCCGTTGTTATGTCGTCTCCGTCAAGACGCTGGGGGCTTCTGTGGACGAAAGGCTCGCCAAGCCCGCCGTAGCCATGCTGCCTTCCCGCTCAGAAGCGAAAGCGGACACTCTGGAGATACGTGCCAAGTCGGGAGGGCCCGCCGGCAACAACATCAAGGTCACCGTGCGCGAACCCGAGGACCCCGCAGCCGAGATTTTCACGCTGATCATCTCGACGCCGGATGGCACCGAAACGTTCGCAGACGTGACACTAAACAAGGGAGACCAGAACGTCGAGACTCTGGTCAATACGCGATCGCAGTTCGTCACAGTGCACATCCTGCGTGCGCAGGGCTCTGTGGCCGAGCGGAGGCCACAGGCCGGAGAGTATGTCCTCCAGGGCGGCAAGATCGAGACGGAGGCTCTGACAGTCTCGTCTTACCGCGGAGAGGTGGCGGCTCGTACCGGACTGGGCGGCCTCACGCCCGTAGATGAAGTCACAATGATTGCCGTCCCCGATCTGATGCAGAGCCTCCAAGCCGGGGAGATGTCGCTGGCAGATGTCCAGGCCGTGCAGCAGGCGCTCTACGAGCACTGCGAACAGAGCAAGTACTGCTTTGCGATTCTGGATTGTCCGCCCGATCTCGGCGCGCAAGAGATGCTTCAGTGGCGTCAGGCCTCCAACTATGACACCAAGTACGCCGCTCTTTACTACCCGTGGATCGAGACCTCGGACATGGTCAAGGGGAGAGGCAGCGTTCGCGTGCCGCCCTCGGGCCACGTGGCGGGGGTATACGCCCGCAGCGACGCAGAGCGTGGCGTGCACAAGGCGCCGGCCAATGAGGTCATTCGCGGTGCAACCGGGCTGCCTGTGCAGCTGACTCGCGGCGAGCAGGACGCTCTGAACCCCATCGGGGTGAACTGCATCCGGGCCTTCCCGGGGCGCGGCATCCGCATCTGGGGCGCACGCACCCTCAGCAGCGACCCCGCCTGGCGCTACATCAACGTTCGGCGTCTCTTTAACATGGTCGAGGAATCCATCGAGCGGGGCACACAGTGGGTGGTCTTTGAGCCGAACGATCCCGACCTCTGGGCTCGCGTGCGACGAGACGTAACGGCCTTCCTTCGGACCGTGTGGTCGTCCGGAGCTCTCTTTGGCACCACACCCAATGAGGCGTATTACGTCAAGTGCGATGAGGAACTCAACCCTGTCGAGGTCAGGGATCTCGGCCAGCTCATCATCGAGATCGGCATCTGCCCCGTCAAGCCAGCCGAGTTCGTCATTTTCCGCATCAGTCAGTGGGCAGGTCCTGCCGCCGCCTAGCGCAGGCCAGTGATCAGCACAAGGAGTACGTTCCATGGCGAACCGTAGCGATCCGCTGGTTGGGTTTCATTACGCCATCGATATCCAGGGCGAGGTGACGGGGTACTTTACCGAGTGCTCAGGGATTGGGTCGGAGCACGAGGTGATCGAGCACAAGGTCGTGGACGCCGACGGACACGAGCACATCCTCAAGATCCCGGGCCGGCTCAAGTGGGAGAACATCACGCTAAAGCGCGGCATCACCGAGAATATGGACATCTGGGACTGGCGCGACATGGTAGTGCAGGGCAAGGTCGACGACGCCCGCCGGGAAGGCTCCATCATCATGTTTGATCAGGGCCTGCAGGAGGTTGCCCGGTGGAACTTTGAGAAGGCCTGGCCAGTGAAGGTGTCAGGCCCGACCGTCAAGGCCGACAGCAATGAGCTGGGTATAGAAGAACTGGTGATCACACACGAAGGCCTGTACCGCGTCAGCTAACGGGAGGCCCGCATGCAGACAGAGTTCGCGTTCGAGCTGCCGCGCGGCTATGTCGATGGCGAAGGACGCGTGCACCGCCAGGGGGTGATGCGCTTGGCTACGGCCATGGACGAGATCGCCCCCCTGCGGGACATGCGCGTCCGCGCCAATGAGGCGTACCTTGCTGTGCTCCTGCTATCCCGTGTGATCACACAGCTGGGAGATCTCCCTCAGGTCACGACAATGGTGATCGAGAACCTCTTCGCGGCGGACATGGCGTACCTGCAAGACTTTTACCGGCGCATCAACGAGGCGGGCACGAACACCATTGAGGTCATCTGCCCGAACTGCCGGACGGTGTTCCGAGAGGAGATCGTGCCCTTGGGGGAATGACGCGCTACCCCCTCGACCGGATGATTGAGGAGGTAGCGTATCTGGCGATGCATTTGCACTGGTCACGGACCGACATCCTCTCACTTGAGCATCCCGAGCGCCGGCGATGGGTTCTCGAGACGCAGAGGATCCATGATCGAGAGGTAGCGACGTGATGGAGCGCATAGATGCCCATCCTGCCTTCCGCTTTGCGGTTCAGATCGACGGCCTGCCGGGAGCCACCTTCACGGAGTGCACGTTGCCGGCGCTAGAGGTCGAGATCGAAGAACAGAAAGAGGGTGGCTACAACGTGGGCACACATCTCCTTCCCGGGCGGGTTCGACGCGGCACGCTGACGCTCAAGCGCGGCCTTGCCACAGGCAGCGACCTGATGGCCTGGTACACGCAGGTGATCCAGGGGCAGTTGATGGCCGCCAGGAAGGAGGTCTCCGTGACGCTGCTCGACGATCAAGGCGAGCCGGTCATCCGTTGGGACTTTCACATGGCGTTTCCGACCAAGTGGAGCGGTCCAGAGTTGAGTGCAAGCAGCACGGCGATAGCGATTGAGACGCTGGAGTTGGCCTACGAGATGGTGACTGTGTCATGACGGATGTTCTCAGTCGCCCAGCCTCTCTCCGCTTTGCTCGGCGCATCAGGCGCCGGTACCAGGTTCCGTCGGAACCGCATCAGGGCGAGCTCTCCTTGCCGCTATACGGCCCAATGGGTCTGCTCCGCCGTCCGGTGCTCGAGATGGGCGCGCCGCTGACAACCACGGTGGATCTCCCCGTCACCGAGCGCGCAGTCGCGCCCGCGTTGCGGGCGCGAGAGGAGCCGATTCCAGGGGATCAGCCCATGGAGCGTGCTGCTGAGAGCGCCCCGCTCG
>JAAYAW010000078.1 GCA_012719135.1 Chloroflexota bacterium | reverse complement strand
CCGTGTCCACTCAAATGATAACGTCACCGAGCGATGGTCATTCACTCATTTGATAGCGTCACCGGACGCCCTCCTCCTGTGGTGTGGGGACAGAGGTGAGAAGGGTCTGATAGACATCCTCGGTTATTCCGGGCCGCGCGCTGGGAAGGGTGAAAAGGTGCCGCAGGCGCTCTTCGATCTCGCGGTGCAACTCCCTTGGATTGATGCTATCTCGCTGCCGGGCAAGGCGCTCGCATTCCGAGGGAGTGATCGCATCGGTTCGGCACAGCCGCTCCAACGGTGTGGCGGCGGTGTCATAGAGGCGTCGGACGCGCGAGCCTCTCAGCGGATCGGTGGCGATCTCTTTGGAGCGGAGCCGCATCACCGGCTGGAAGAGGTTGTAGTAGAGGCTCATGCGTTCGTAGAGGGCATTGAGCATGCGAGTCTGGTGTGCGGTGTCGAGGCGAGTATGGCCAAGGAAGGCGCGGACAAGAGTGTCGTTCTTCTGTTCGACGAAGCGATTGTCGTTCTTGTGCCATGGTCTGGAGCGGCTGAGGGTGAGGCCAGGGACGGTCTCAGCCCAGAAGCGCAGCAGGTAGCGGTTGAAGAACTCTGAACCGTTGTCGGGGTGCAGTTCCAGGATGGCGAAGGGGAGTCTGTCCAGGATGCGTCGAAAGCCATCTGACATGACGAGATAGCTGCGCCCCAACAGGGCCGCACGCTCGCTCCATCCCGTGGTTACGTCGACCAACTGGAGCGTATGCACATGCTCGCCACCTACAATGGATCCGCTATGGTAGACCAAATCCACCTCAACGTGCCCGGGATTGGGCTCATCCCAGGGGATACGTCGCATCGGAACTCCTGTCCGGAGTCGGTTGGCCTCCTGCGGCCCGCGGCGAGGCAGACGAGGCTCGTCCTGACGGATCCTCTTCAGCATCCGTCCCACCGTGGCGCAGCTGATGTTTCCCAGTGCTTCCAGGAGTCCTGGCCGGAGCAGCAGTTCCCCATGAGCCTCCAGGAGCTTGGCTGTGGGCACCAGCGCTGGCGTCAGACGCTCCCGTGAGATGTGGTCTAGCGTCTCGGAGATGACTCGCACCACATCCTCTACGTCGGAACCGTAGCGACGTCCTCGCTCCCGGCGCCTGGGCTTCCTTTCCACGGTGCGGCCCATCCAACGAATCAGCGTCTCGCGATGCAGCTGTGTCATCTCTTCCATTTCGTTGAGAAGCGCTCCTCGTCCTCCTCGGTCCGCTACTCGATATCGCTTCTGCATGCGGGTAAGGTAGGCCAACAGCTCACTAGTAGGCATTCTGTCTTCGTCGGGCATCGTCCCCTCGGTGACGTTATCATTTGAGTGAACTGTAGCCCGTCGGTGACATTTTAGGTGAGTGAATACGACCCCTGGCGTCCCTCTCGCGTATATAATGAGGATGGGTGGAGCCTATCCAGCCCGGCTAACGTGGAAGAAGGGAGCGCAACATGAAGTACGGCACAATTCTAGACCGTGCGGCCCGCATGACATTCAAGCACAAGGCCCTCTGGCCTTTTGGCGTCGCGCTGGCGATATGCGGAGGAGCCTCCGGCGGCGTCGGGAACGGCGGAACAGGGCTTCAATACACTCTGGATAACGGGGATGTCGCACGGCTCAACCGGATCTTTATGGGAGATTGGCAGAACATCCTGGCCATGGCCTTCGCAGCCATGGCGGTGCTGGCCATCGTCGGTCTGGTTGCCGCCCTTGTCAGCCTCATTGTGCGGAACACCTCCAGAGGCGCCCTCATCGGCATGGCTGCCGAGGCCCAGCGTACCGGGGAAACAAGCTTTCGCTCGGGATTGCAGCAAGGATGGCAGACCATCGTCCCTCTGTTCCTGGTGTCGCTCGTAATCGGGCTGGTGTCGTTCTTGCTTGCGCTAGTCTTCGCCGTGGTGTTTGCCGTGCTGGGACTGCTGACCATCGTTCCCGGTGTCGCCATGGTGTCGGCCGAGGGCGCGTGGGTTGCGCTGGGCGTCATCTGGATGATCATACTGGGCGCCGCCTGGGTCATCCTGCTGATTGCTCTCTCCATTGTGGCCTGCGGCGCACTCTCCATGACCAAAGAGTATGCCTACCGCGCCATCGTTCTGGATGACCGGGGAGTTATGGAAGCGATCCGCGAGGGCTACGCTCTGCTCAAGGGGCACGTGAAGGAGACGGCCTGGATGTGGATCGTACTCGGCGTGATCGAGATGGCGCTGGGGTTGGTCTTGGCGCCCGTCGCCATTTCCGCCGGAGCGGGCATCCTGATTCCGGCCATTCTGGCGTGGAGAACAACAGAGTCGGCAGCCCTGACGATGCTCGCCGGGGTGCCAGCTCTGCTCATCAGCGTGGCTGCGATCGGCGCCCTCATGGGCATCTACGAGACGTTCCGCTCCGTGAGCTGGACTCTGGTCTTTGGTGAACTCCAGGGAGATGAGGCCTAGGCGTGGATCTCCTGCAGGAGCTCAAGGGCGCTGCGACGATGGGAATCAGTCGCAGCGCCTCCCAGCATGATGGCCAACTCCTCCACGCGCTCTTCGTAAGAGAGCGGACGGGCAACGGAATAGGTGCGATCGTCCACCACCTGCTTGGCCACCTGCACGTGCTGGGTGCCAAATCGCGCGATTTGCGCCAGATGCGTAACGCAGAACACCTGGTGATCCCGTGCCAAGCGCCACAGCTTCCGCCCCACCACGTCTCCCGTGTGTCCACCAATACCCGCATCGATCTCGTCAAAGATGAGCGTCGGGGTGGCATCCGCGGCAGAGAGCACCGACTTCATCGCCAGCATGAGCCTGGAGGTCTCTCCTCCGGAAGCGATCCTCGCCAGAGGCTGCGGAGCCTCGCCGGGGTTGGGCGCGATCAGGAACTCGACGCGATCGACACCGGTCAGATCGTAGCGAAGACGCTCCCCGCCGATAAGCACCCCGTCATGTGACCCGTCGGCGGCTGGTTCATGACGAAGGTCCACGATGAAGCGTGCCTGAGGCATGTTCAACTCATCCAGCTGCGCTTCCACCTCGGCGCTCAAGCGCGCCGCAGCCTCACGCCTGAGCGTGGACAGCTCAGAAGCGCGCGCAGAAAGCTCATCAAGCAACACGGCTTCGCGGCCATGGAGAGCCTCGCCCTCTTCCTCGCTGTGCGATATCGCGTCCAACTCCGCCCTGGCACGCTCTCCAAAGGCGATGATCTCCTCGATCGAGTCCCCATACTTGAGCTTCAGGCCACGGATCAGCGCCAGACGATCCTCGATCGCGGCCAACGCCTCGGTGTCGATCTCTATGTCATCGCGATAGCTGCGGATGCTCCGCGCGAGCTCCTCGACCTGATAGTAGGCCGAGTCTAGCATCTCCTTCTCCTCACGCAGGGCGCCATCCAACTTGCACAGGTCCGAGAGCAGCTCCATCGCCTCCCCGATCTGGTCCAGAGCCGCCCGCGGGCGCTCCTCAGCCCCCGTCAGGGATTGGTATATCTGTGCCGCGAGATGTAGCCTCTGTTCCGCATTGGAGAGCAGGATCCTCTGCACGGCGAGTTCCGTGTCCTCGCCCACAGCGAGAGCAGCCGCTGCGATCTCTTCAGTCTGGTAGTTCAATAGATCCACGCGTCGCGCTATCTCGCGCTGATCGCGTTGCATGTCTTCTAGGCGCGAACGGATCGAACGCAGCTCTCGAACGATCCTCCCCACGGCTTCACTGTGCTCCTGCAGCCCCCCATAGCGATCCAGGAACCCCACATGCGTGCGTGGCTGAAGGAGCGATAGATGATCGCCTTGACCGTGGATATCGATCAGATGGCTGCCAAGCTCCTCCAAAGTCGAGAGCGGTACGGTACGGCCGTTGACACGGCAGACGCTGCGACGCGTTCGCAAGATCTCGCGGCGAATGATCAGGTCACCATCATCGTCACGCAGACCCCCTTCATCCAGCAGGGGTCCCAGCGCTTTCTGAGCCCGCGGCTCCAGAGAAAACACCCCTTCGACATAGGCCGCGTCGCTGCCGGTGCGGATCATGTCCGCGGAGGCTCTGCCACCGAGCAGCAGCGTTACTGCATCGATGATAATCGACTTGCCCGCGCCGGTTTCTCCTGTCAGGACGCTAAAGCCAGTAGAGAATCCCAGCCGTACGAACTCGATGATAGCCAGGTTGGAGATGGTCAGTTCCAGGAGCAAGAGAATCCCTCCGCCTGAGGCTTGGGCACAGCGGCATGCCGGAATTATGTCCCGCCAGAGGGGCGCTGTCAAAGGTATCGCGGAGGAGCCGTCAGTGCCTCAGCACTGCCTGGCCGGGTCACCAGATGAGGACGAGAGCACCGGTAGAGCCACGAGCGACGATCGCGGGACCGGTCAGGCCCGGTCGGCCCAGCCCAGCCTCCTGAGGACCGTCTCATAAAAGTAGCCATCGTCGGCCAGACGGACATATCGTGCGAGTTGCTCGCTCGCGCAGGTTACCAGCCGATCCCCGGGCTGCAGGCGGAAATCAACCTGCCCATCTACCGTCACGACGGAATCGTCTCCCTTGAGCAGCGTTAGGGAAAGCTCTCGCGAGGAAGGGATAACCAGGGCGTGAGCGATGCCCAGGTGCGCTGCAATCGGCACCATGGTGACACAAGGGAGGCCTGGGGCCACGATGGGTCCACCGGCAGCCAGGCAGTAAGCCGTGCTTCCGGTCGGCGTGGCGACGATGATGCCGTCACATGTAGGCGAAAACACGTGGTGCCCGTCCACGTCCACGGAAATGCGCACTGTGCGGGATACCAGGCCTCGCGCCATCACCACTTCGTTAACGGCTCCGGTATCCAGCAGTATCTGGCCCGCCCGCTCGACGCGCACACTGAGGATCATGCGTTCTTCGATCTGATACTCGCCAGCGAGGAGCGCGGGGAGTACATGCTCGATTTCCGAGGGCTCTACCTCCGCAAGGAATCCGAGCCGGCCGAGGTTGACCCCGAGAATCGGAACGCCATGCTCCGAAGTCGCGCGAATCGCCCGCACGATCGTCCCGTCGCCGCCGAATATGATCAAGAGGTCGAGCTCAGGGGCAGCAGATAGCAGGCCCCTCTCATCGTCCAGCGAACAATGCCATACCTGGAGGCCTCGCTCTCGCAGGAGCGCGCCCACTCGCGCAGCCAGGTTCTCTGCCTCTTGTGCGCCGTGCCGAGAGATCAGGCCGACGCGTTGCATGCTGCCTCCACCCCCAGGCGTGTCCGTAACTCATCAAGCACCCGCACCAACTCGATAGTCTCACGAGGCGCGTCGCCCACCATATCCTGCAGCATGATCCGGTCGGCAGCCAACTCCTGATCGCCGAGGACGAGAGCATAAGTAGCGCCCAGCCTGTTGGCGTTCCTCAGCTGTGCTTTGAGGCTCCGATCATCAAACCCCATGGTCGCGCGCACCCCTTGCTCACGGAGCTCAGTGAGCAGGCCAAGGCAGCGTATCTTGGCCGGCTGCCCATGGTAAGCCAGAACCACTTGCGGCCCCGGGACCCCGGGCACCGGTACGCCCTGTTGTTTCATCAGCATCACAATGCGCTCCAACCCGGAGCCAAAGCCTATCCCAGGAGTGGGCTCGCCTTCCAGTTCCTGCGCAAGACCATCGTACCGTCCTCCACCACACACAGCGTTCTGGGCGCCGATGCCCTGTGCCCACACCTCGAAAACGGTCTTGGTGTAGTAGTCCAGGCCCCGCACCAGCCGGTGGTTGATCGCATACGCTCGACCGAGGCCATCAAGATAACCATGCAGAGAGCCAAAGTGCTCCGCGCACTCGGAGCAGAGATCGTCCAGTATCTGCGGCGCTCCCGCGATGATGGGCTGGCAGCTTTCGACCTTACAATCGAGCAGCCGCAGTGGGTTACGCTCGAGGCGGCGGCGGCAATCCTCGCACACCTCCCCCCGGTGCGCCTCATAGTAGGCCACAAGCTTGCGGATGTAGCCGGGCCTGCAGTCGGGGCAGCCTGTGCTGTTCAGCTGGAACGAGAGGCCCTCGAATCCCAGTTCGCTAAAGAGTTGCCACGCCACAGACATAACCTCGAGATCCACGGCCGGGTCGCTGGAGCCGATGCACTCGATATCGAACTGCGTGTGCTGGCGATATCTACCCGCCTGCACGCGTTCATACCGAAAGATCGGCCCGGTGGTATAGACTTTGACGGGCTGCGGCCGCGTGCGCATCCCATTCTGGATGTAGGATCGCATGATCCCGGCCGTGAACTCGGGACGTAGCGTGATATCTCGCCCCCCCTTGTCCACAAAGGAGTACATCTCCTTGTCGACAATATCGGTCCCTTCGCCCACGCCGCGCACATACAGCCCGGTCTCTTCAAACGCCGGGATATCGATCCGCTGATAGTCGTAGAGCTGCGTCACCCGCCGTATCTGATCATAGACGTGTAGCCAGTACGGCTGGTCTTCAGGCAGGATATCGATTGTGCCGCGCGGAGCAAGATACACGGTGGCCTCCTGAGGTCGTTATGCGGCGTCCATTATAGCAGTATCGCTGCCCGTGCGCCTGCCCCAACCTCGCCGGCACCCGGCAGAGTGAGAGGCTACGAGCACGGGCTAACCTTCGTCTCCCGCCTGCAGTTGCAGGCGCTCCTCAAACCCCTTGAGCGCCTCCTGCAGGAGGTTCTCCCTCACGGCCGTCGTCAGATCGCCGCGCGTACGCTCCGTTACGCCCCGTACCATATCGGTCGTGCGACGCAACCCCCGCGTGAGAGTATCCGGAAAGTCCAGCGTCACAAGATGGGAATAGATGTCGTCCATGTACGCCAGATACCTCTCCGCCTCTGCCAGATCGTCTCGGCGCATCGCATCGAGTGACAAGCGACGAAGTTCGCCCGCGGCCTCACCCAGACCATTCAGGTACGACGCGTTGGGCACGCTCAGGCTCGCCGGCGTCGGCAGTTGCCCTCCAGTCGCAAAGGCGAGCGTCAGGGCAGCCTCGGCCAGTTCCTTGAGCGCATCCAGGAGATACCCCGAGTCCGAGATATCCCCGAACGGCGCAGCCTCCCCGATCATGGACTCGGCCTCACGCCTGGCCTCGTGCAACAAGGCGCCTGCCTCGTCATACTCCTGCCGGTGGGTGGCCCGGATCGAGTTGGCGCACAGCCTGATCAGCATGCGCGAGCGCTGGAGCGTACTGTCACGGACTTGGTTCTTGAGGGTCCAGTCCTCACGGATTTCTTCCACGATCGATTCAAGATCGGGCATGGCGGCGGTCTCCTTGCGCTATTGAGCCTGCTCAAACACGACCCAGCTAAGCCTTCCCCACTCCGTCTCAACCTGGATTGGGAGGGATGTCAGATCCACGAGTGTCAGCGTGTAGGGGGCTGCGTTGGCCAGCCCATCAAAGGAGAACTGCCCGGATCCGTCTGTGACTGCATAGGCGGTGAAATCCCAGGCCTTGATCTCGACGCGAGCACCAGCGACGGGCTCACCCGACGAGTCAAAGACGTGACCGTGGATGGACATTTTGTCGCTTCCGATCGCTTCAGGCTGCAGCTCTCTGCCTGCATAGGAACCAGACGGGATTTCGGTAGGGCCTTCCGGTGTGGCTGTCCCGCCTACGAGCGTGCACTCCTCCTCTGCATTCTGACGCAGGGCTACGAGGGGGCTATCGGATGAGATCTCCATTGCTCGGCCATACTGCGCGGCCGCTTCACACCATTTGCTCTCGGTTTCCAGTTGCTGCGCATAGGAGATATAGGCCGAAAGCAGGCGATCAGCCGCATCCTTATAGTTGGGGTCCACCGCATAGAGCGCAGCAAGGCGATCGATGGCACTGGGCCAATCCGCTCCATAGAAGCGCATACCATCCAGGTACAGGCTCGTCAAGTTCTGAAGATGCACTGCTTCAGGGCTCTGTGGAACAATGGACAGGGCCCTATCAAGGTAGCGTAGAGCCTCCTCCGGTCTGTCCGCCGCGATGCTCTCTCTGGCCAAGCCCATGAACGCCCTGAAGAGGTGGTCATCCAGCTCTGTCCTGCGGTAGCTGGGGTCACGCAGAATGATATCTTCCCCCGTCTCGAGCACGCGGGCCCACTCCTCCAGCTCCACCATCTGTTGGTGCTCCTGCCACAGGGCCTCGATCGTAGCCTCCTGCAGAGCCGGCGTGTCCGTGGGTCCTGCATCCAGCATCGCCTGAGCCGCTGATCGCCTGCTGCTGGCCGCCGGATGATCAGGATCCAGCAGGAGCGCCTGGTCATACGCAGCGATCGCGAGTTCGTACTGGTCGTCTGCGAAATACCCCTCGCCCTGCTCAAAGTAGCTCTGCGCCTGGTTGGCTTGCGCGGACTCGCGATCGCGAAGGCCCAGGTAAACGGCCCCGGCAATCAGCAGGCCCACCAGCAGCACCACAGCCAGCGCAACACCGACAACGGTGAGTGTTGTCCGGCATCCCTGCTTGCGTCCCTGGGCAGGGCCGGCCACGGCCTCGGGTTCGCCAGCGATTTCGACCAGCGAGCGAGTAGCCTGTGCAATCTTGAGCCCACAGATGGAACAGAACGCTGCCTCTGTCTCCAGGGGATTGCCGCAACGGGGACAGTTCATGCATGCTCCTTGGCGTATTCTAGTAGACGTACTCGAGGATGGAGTTGTCCGCTAGATCCCTGATCTCGATGTGCACTGGTTCGCCAGAACCGCCTCCAGGGAAATCAGCGGAAAAGCGGAACGGGGTGCCCGGCTGGACATCAAACACCTCATCTCCCAGCGGCGTGCCACCCTGGGTGATAACCAAGCGCCACCGGTGATCCGCCGGGGAGGCCACCGTGAGCCGGAGCACTTCACCATCGCGCCAAGCATACAGAGAAGCGTTCTGATTGGCGAACGTGACACCGTCGCTCTGCGCGACCACATACCAGATCTCATCCCATGAGAGGACCCCTCCCTCGGGCAGAGAGACGTCCTGCGAGAAGGTAGGCGCAACCCCGGACCACATCTCGACATACTGCGCGCCATCTTCGCTGAACGTGTCGTTGTTGAACTCTCTCCCAAAGCCAAAGATCTTGGCCCCGGGCAGTATGCCCTCGGCTGTGGCCTGGACCATGCCGATCTGAGTGGCTCGATCGTATACGGCCATAAAGGGCGCCGTGCGTGCGGGGCCAAAGAACCCCAGCCAGTCGCGCCACTCGCCGTAGGCGCTCATATCCCGGCCAGCGTATAGTGGCCACGGCATGGTGGCTCCATCGCTTGGCAGGCTGGTATCGCCTCGACTGTGGATGACTACCTGATCGGCCGGAAAGGCGATACTCAACTCAGGGCCGACGCCGTGTCTGCCGGGAGAGAGCATCGCGTTGGTCCAATACTGAAAGACCTGTTCGGCGCCGGTGGTGTTGCGCAGCTGCGTCCGTAACCGTATCGCTGCCTCCCCGGGCTTTAGCGTGACCTCCACTCGGGCCAGTATCCCCCGCGTTTCTTCCTGAACCTGAAGCGCGACGGTGGCACTTCCATCTGGCTGCCGACTCACGGAGGCATCCCACGGTTGAGCCGTCAGGTATCCGTGCTCCTCGACTGGCAGAGCGAACTCCATGCCCCCCAGCGCGAGCCACCAACCCTGATCCGTAGGCCCCCATCTGGTTACCTTGGCCACGCGGCTGTTGTACAAGAGCGGCTGGTTCGTCGGCAGAAACCGGCACTGGTAGATGCGCCCGCCCATCTCCGGGAGTATCACGATCTCCAAGTACTGGTTCTGCAGGATGATCGTACGAAACGTCCGATAGGATGGCGGTCCCACCAGATCGTGATTCACCAACGGATAGGGCTGCCCCGTGCGCTCGACATCGGTGTAGAGGGCGGGAAGGTAGTCATCCACCAGGATCGAGAGTTCGTCCTCGTACACAGCAACAGCAGCGAGAGGCGTTAGCGAAGGAGTTGCAGCAGGGGCGGACGTCTCCGTTGGCAAGGGCACGGGAGCGACCGTTGCCACGCGCTCCGACGTAGCCGCGGTTGTCGCCGTAGGCTCCACAGCATAACGAGGCGCCTCGTCGCCCTGAATGGCGAACGCCACTCTGGCATCCCGAGCGTTACCCGCCACGTCCAGCGCCTCGATGCGCAGAACGTGTTCGCCCAACGCAAGCGCCCGCGTATCGAGGTTATGCCGGAGCCTATCCCCCTGCAGCTGGAAGATCATCTGATCATCGATAAAGAGCGCCATACTCGCAACCTGGCTGTTATCCGAGCTTGTCGCGGTAACCTTTAGGCCATCGCCCGAGTACACACTCGACGGAAGCTCCTCCACAACGAGCGACGGCGGGGTGTTGTCGTACATCTCAACGGACACATCTTCGCTCGCCCCACAAGCCAACTCTGCGGTCATGCGATAGGACGCATAGCCGTCCGCCACCAGTTCCACCGAGTGGTCGCCAGGGGAGACGGCAACTCGCGCCGGGGCCTCAGCCGCATAGACGCCATCCACGATGATGGCCGCCCCGGCCGGAATGGCACTCACGTCCAGGTGGGCAACGCATGGGGTCGCTGAACGGGTAGGAAGAACGGCCTGCGCCACCTCCGGAGAGGGTGGCCTGCAGGCAACACCGGAAGCCAGGATCAGCAGTGTTGCCAACCCGTGGATGGTGGCCGCCGATCGAACGAGCTTTGGCCTCAGCATGGCAAGAGTCTAGGCAAGCGCGGGGCGTTTGTCCAACAGGCGCCCCCGTGAGCATTTGACGCTCCCTCTGCCACATGATATACTGCCGCTCGTTCCTGCCACCCTAGCTCAATCGGCAGAGCAGGCGCTTCGTAAGCGTCAGGTTTCGAGTTCAACTCTCGAGGGTGGCTCCTTATTGTGCCGGTAGCGTCTTCGAACGGGATCATCCGCTGTAATCCGGGAGCCCGTTCGAGCTCGGCCGTTGCGACCCCGTCGCCGCGGCCGTTTTCTATACCTGAGCATGGGAATGCCCCCGGTCGCCCGCGCCGTTGTGGGTGGTCGTCTGCGCCCAGGCTTTACGGCCGTGCGTGGTGTGTTACAATGCCTTTGGCGCTGTCGGCCACACCGGGCCTTGGGAGGGCCGAGCCCGAGCTTTGTCTCGCCGTCCGCATGGCGATCCCAGCCACGTTCCAGTCTACCACCGCGTTCAGGAGGTCTTGGTGGGTTCCTTTGTTCATCTGCACGTCCACAGCGAGTACTCCCTCCTCGATGGCCTGGCACGCCTGCCCGACCTGTGTCGCCGTGCCCGTGACCTGGGTATGCCCGCACTGGCCCTGACGGATCACGGCCAGATGTACGGAACCATCAGATTCCATCATGCGGCTCAGTCAGCCGGGATCAAGCCGATCTTTGGCTGTGAGGTGTATCAGGCGAGGCGCCGTCTGTTCCAGAAAGAAGCGCGGCTTGACGGTCGTTCCTACCACCTCGTGTTGCTGGCAGCGAACGCCACAGGTTATCAGAACCTCCTGAAGCTGGTTACTGTCGCCAATCTGGAGGGCTTTTACTATAGGCCGCGAATCGATAGAGAACTCCTGGCCGAGCACAGCGAAGGCCTGATCTGCCTATCTGGATGCCTCTCCGGGCAGATCTCGTCGCTGGTCAGAGAAGGCCAGCTTGATCAGGCCCGCGAGACGATGGAGTGGTTCAAGGACCTTTTCGGACGCGATCGGTACTTTGTGGAACTCCAACGACATGCCGGCGTGCCGGAACTGGACGCCATCAACGTGCAACTGGTCGAGCTTGCTCGGCAGGTTGGCCTGCGTTGCGTGGCCACCAACGACGTCCACTATACCATGCGAGAGGATGCGTCTGCGCAGGACCTCCTGCTCGCGATGCAGACCAACACGACTGTCTCGGATCCCGAACGGATGCGCATGGGGAGCGATGACTATTACCTCATGTCCGCCGAGGAGATGTCCACCGTCATGGCAGCCTACCCCGAAGCGGTGGAGAACACGCTGCTCGTTGCGGAGCAGTGCGACTTTGACCCGGGCTTTCAGGGGTATCACCTGCCCAAGTTCGAGGTGCCCGAGGCCTGCACAGCCGAAACCTACCTGAGGAACCTCTGCCTGGAGGGCTTGAAGCGTCGCTACAGCGATATTACGCCCGACATACAGGCCCGCCTGGATTACGAGTTGGGCGTTATCCATGACATGGGGTTTGACGAGTACTTTCTAATCAACGAAGACCTGGTTCGCTGGGCCAAGCAAGAGGCCAAGATGCTTGTCGGTCCGGGACGAGGCTCTGGCGCGAGCAGTCTGGTCGCCTATGCTCTGGGGATTACCGATATCGAGCCACTGAGCCTGGGCCTGATCTTTGAGCGCTTCCTGAACCCTGGGCGTATCACGATGCCCGATATTGATCTCGATTACCCCGAAGACCGTCGCCAGGAGGTGATCGACTACCTGACGTCTCGGTACGGAGAAGATCGCACATCGCAGATCGCGACCTTTGGGACCATGGTAGCCCGTGGTGCCATCCGCGATGTGGGTCGCGCCCTGGGCGTCCCATTGAGCGAAGTCGATCACGTGGCGAAACTCATTCCATCGGGTCCGAAAAAGACCATTCAGGATGGTCTGGACACGGTGCCCGAGCTACGTGATCTCTACGAGACTCGGCCCTACATACGCGATCTGATAGACTACTCCCAAAAGCTACAGGGCCTCTCGCGTCACCTTTCCACGCATGCCGCCGGCGTCCTGATTGCCGATCGACCTCTGGTTGAGTACACCCCGCTTCAGCGCGCCCCGCGCGGCGAAGGCGTGATATCACAGTATTGCATGTCCGACGTGGAGGATATCGGCCTGCTCAAGCTCGATGTCTTGGGCCTCTCGACGCTGACCGTCCTGGACAAGGCCTTTGGCTGGGTCAGGAAGACGCGAGGCATCGACATATCTCAAGAGAGCATCCCCCTGGATGACCCAGACTCCTACGCCCTACTATCCTCTGGGGACGTCACCGGCGTTTTCCAGGTGGAGAGTGAGGGCATGCGCCGTGTTCTGCGGGACATGCAGCCGACCGAGTTCACAGATATCATTGCGATTCTGGGGCTCTACCGCCCGGGTCCAATGGCTTCAATACCCGAGTACATCGATCGCAAATTCGGTCGCAAGCCCGTTACCTATCCGCACCCGTTGCTGGAGCCGATACTCGCAGAGACCTACGGCATCATCGTGTACCAGGAACAGGTCATCCAGATCGCCTCGAACCTCGCTGGCTTTACGGCTTCAGAAGCGGACCTGATGCGCCGTGCCATGGGCAAGAAAAAGGCCAAGGTCATGGAGCAGCAGCGCGCCAAGTTCATCGATGGCTGCGCAGCCAATGGGATCGACGCCGGTATCGCCGAGGCGATCTTTGGAGATATCGAGACCTTTGCGAGCTATGGCTTTAACAAGTCGCACGGGGCCGCTTATGCGATCATCACCCTGCAGACGGCCTACCTGAAGGCCCACTATCCAGCCGAGTTCATGGCTGCCCTTCTCACCGTGGAGCGCGGCAACCTTGAGAAGGTGTCCCTTTTTGTGAGCGAGTGTCGCCGGTTGAGTATCCCAGTGCTTCCACCGGATATCAACGCATCAGGCATCGACTTTGAGGTCGAGCCCGCAGAATGGCATACGCTCGAAGAGCGGGCCAGGCTCGAAGGAGCCGAGAGCCTGGCGATTCGGTTCGGCCTGGGCGCCATCAAGAATGTCGGGGATGGACCCGCAGAGATTCTCGTCAAGGCACGCGGAAGCCAACCCTTCCTGGGGCTGGAGGATCTCGCCAACCGCGTCGACCTTCGACAGGTCAACAAACGGGCTCTCGAGTGCCTGGTGCGAGCCGGCTTACTCGATAGCCTGGGAGAACGCAACGCGATTCTCGCGTCGCTGGACCCGTTGTACTCGCTCAGCCAGGAGGTGCACGCCGCTCGCGATGTGGGGCAGCGCAGCCTCTTTGACCTGAGCCCGCAACTGATGAGCGAGAGCTCCAGTGTGCGGCTCAAGCTGGCCGATTCCGCCCCCCCGTTGAGCCATCGACAGCGACTGGCAGACGAGAAGGAACTGCTTGGATGCTTTGTCTCCTCACATCCTCTCGATGTGATGACGAACTATGTCGACCCGCGGCTTGCGTCCATAGCCGACCTGGACGCTTCGCAGGACGGCCAGCCGGTGATGGTTGCTGGCGTTCTGGATGCCGTTCGCGTCATCAGCACGCGCAAGGGCGATCCCATGGCCTTTGCTCAGGTTGAGGATCTAACCGGATCGATGGAGATGGTGATATTCCCTCGCACATACGAGGCATCCAAAGATGCCCTGGTCAGTGGGCAACTCTCACTGATCGAGGGCAAAGTCAACCTCCGCAACGATCGCGTCTCGCTCGTCGCGGATCGCATCTCTCCCTACGTACTGCCCCGCGAGGCGGCGCAAAGGTCCAACCGCCGACGCGCCGCCCGGATCCGCATAGAGATACCGCTAAACGGCGATGGCAGCGGCGATGCCCGCGTCGCCTCCGAAGTCCTGGACATCCTGGGCCAGAACCAGGGCGATGTGCCTTTCTCGGTCTGGTTGAGAACCCCTCTCGGGCGCGTGATGGTGGACTTTCCGACCGCCACCACGGGCTACTCGTCCCAACTGGAGGCCCGGCTGGCCGGACTGTTAGGCCAGGGACGTCTCCACGTGGACTGGACCTAGCGGTGCGATCACAGCGTGTGAGAGCGGACAGCCGATTCGCCATGCTATCGAGCCAGATCGCCGGTAGGCCGCTGGCCGATCCCCGCAGATCAAAGAGAGATCGCGATGCCAGCTGAAATCCCAAAGCGACCAGCCGCGCTGGCGATTGGCGCCGCAGTGATCGCCCTGATAGCCGCGCTGATCTTCTGTATCGCGAGCAACCCACCCAGGCTCAGCGAGCAGCGCCTCGCGAACCCGCCTGGCGCCCACGTGCTGGCGCTGGCGGTTCATCCCGCCGATCCGGATGTCCGGCTTGTCAGCACCAGCGTGGGCCTCTATGCCACAAGGGACAGCGGGCGGACGTGGGAACTGAGCGACCTGCCGGAATCATGGCGTTCGCCAGTGATCAGCGTGTTGTTCGACCAGGCGTTACCCGAGAGCGCCTACGTCGTGGGCGAGTTCGGGCTGGGGATCTCTAGAGACGGCGGCCTGACGTGGTCCGTTGCGACAGCACCGCCCGGGGCTGCTGCCTATTTGGGGCTCGTTCAGAGCCCCGCCGGAGGGGCCCTGTATATCGTGGCCCCCAACGGACTACTGAAGAGCGCAGACGGTGGGGAAAGCTGGTCCGCAATCCCTGTATCACCCGAGTACGGCCGGCTCACCTCCCTCGCACCGCATCCAGCTGAGCCGAACTCCCTCATCGCCGGCTGCAGCCTCGGGCTGATCGTCTCGGAAGATGGCGGAGCAAGCTGGCGATCGGTATCGCAGGGACCGGAAGGCCCCATAGACTGGGTGGCTACGCTTGAGCCTCAGGGCAAGGCCTTGCTCGCGAGCGCGCCCTCCGGAATCCACGCATCAGAGGATGGTGGAACGTCCTGGCAGCCGGCGCCCCAGACGGCCGGTTCTTCGCTAAGCATGGCGGGCGCCGGATCGCCCTGGGCTGACCAGCGCATCGCAGAGTGGCTGCTCCACACAGAGCCCGAGGCACTGTTTGGCCTGCTGGATGGCGAGGCCCTTCTGGCTGCATCCGCCAGCTACGGGCAGGTTGGCCTCATAGCGACGGAGACATCCATGTATGAGACCACCGATGGCGGGCGATCCTGGAGCCCCTGGATCACCTCACTGCCTGCTATGTCGATAGACGAGCTGACCATCGCTCCCTCTGATCCCCAACGGCTGTACGCATCCACCCCCATGGGCTTTAGTCACAGCACCGATGGAGGGCAATCCTGGAGCCTGCCTCGTTCGCTGGGAGCAGGACATGGTGAGATCCTCTCCATCGCAGTCGATGCCCAGGATGGCGCATCCGTCTTTGCTCTTTGTGCTGACGGCGCGGTCCTCCATGCCTCAGACGGCGGCGAGACGTGGCAAGCTCTCCCTGTGGCGTCTTCCCTCGGCACGGAGGCTACTGCGCTGGTGCACTTCCGGGACGCGCAGAATCGCGATGTGCTGTGCCTCCTGGCAGACGAGCTCATGTGCGTCGATGTCGAGGGTGGAGCGGAATGGCTGCAGGTCGGCCCGGGCTACGCCTCCGCTGCCCCAGTCACGCTACAGGCCTCCGCCGAGAGCATCGTGCTGACTCTGACCGATGGCTCAGTATATTCGGCAGCACCATCGGTTCGGCCCGATTGGGCAGAGCAGTGCCCCAAAGTGCCCGCCGTTGACGCAGTCGAGGCGGCCTGGGCGGATTCCCGTGACGGTTACATCCTGGATCAGTTGGGCCGAGTGCGCCGCTGTTCGCGAGGCGCCTGGGAGCCGATGCCGGCCACGGCGGGGACGCCAGTGGAGGTCGAGCGGGCGTTGCTGATCCCAGGAAGCCAGCCAGGCAACGATCCGCAGGCACTGCTTTCTGTGGATGGCCGCGTCGACCTCCTCGCCGATGGGGGCACGATGGCAACACTGGAGGCGTCCGACGGCACGAGCGCACTGGTCCCCGCGTCAGGCACGGGTAATGCCCTCGCCTACCGCGTCAATGGCAGAGGCGCGCTGTATCGCATAGAACAAAGGCCCGCCCTCGGGCACAGCATATCCCGGCTTCTGGCCGTTCTTGGCGGCCTGCTCGCCCTGGCTGGAGCCGTGCTGCACTTTGCGCCCCGAGTGCGTCGGCGAGTTCGACGGGCCAGCGCGGGTGCGGCTGAGTTCACACGCGAACCGGAGTCCGCTACCGCCGCCCCCCCGGCTACGGCCGGACAGGCTGAGCCCTGTACTGAGCCCCCTGTCGCCGCCTCAGAACTGAGATCGCGCCTGGGGCCCGAGGACATGCTGGCGCCCACTGGAGATGCGAATGCCACGCGAGCACGGGACCTGGGCCAGCGGCTGGGGCTTGACCTGCTCTCTGAGCAACGCGCCGGCGCTCTGGTCGGGTTCATGCTCGATACCGCACCGTTACGCCTGAATCTGCCTCCCGCCGTTCCCCTGGTGATCGTTCCCAGCGGAACCGCGGCGGCCGACCAGGCCGGTGCCATCAGAGATCTGACGGCCAGACTGGGCGCCGTTTCGCCCTTTGCGCTGGTCATCGATGGGGAACCCGCTGACACGGCGGCTCAGACAGCCAGCATGGAGGCGGCACCATCGGCCGGTGGGCTCATTCTGATCGATAGTGACAGACTGGCGGAGATCCTGGCTAGCGATGATCCTGGCCTGGCGCTAGGCCAGACCATCCAAAGCAACATCCCGCTGGCCCAGGTCTCTCCGTACGTGCAGTCGGGTCCGGTACCACACGGCATGTTCTTCGGTCGGGAGTACGAGGTCAAAGTCGTTGCTCGCGCCCTCAATGACCGAAGCTTTGCCATACTCGGTGGACGCAAGATCGGGAAAACGTCGTTCCTCCGGCAGCTGCATCGTTCTCTCTCGCACAGCAGCGACTTTTGGCCGCTGTTCGTCGATTGCCATCATGTGTCCGACGATGCCTCGTTCCTCAAGACCCTGTCTCTGGCCGGCCAAGTCCCAGTTGAGAGCGCTTCGATGGACGTGCTGCGGCGTGTGGTCCTGCGGCTAAAGGCACGCGGTGATGACCCCGATAGACTGGTCGTGCTTGAGCTCGATGAGGTGGACAACCTCATGCGCTTCGACCGGGCTCAAGGAGGGCGACTCACTCGGGTGTTTCGATCGCTCTCCGACGAAGGCCTGTGCCGGTTCGTGCTGGGCGGAGAGCGCATCCTGAACGCCGTGTTGAACGACGATGATCTGCCGCTCCGTTCGTTTTGTGGGACACTGCATCTCGGATACCTGGCGCAGGAGGAAGCACAGCGATTGGCGCGCGAGCCTCTGGCCGGGCTTGGCATAACCATGGAAAACCCCGAGCAGTTGTTGGCAGAGATCGTGCTGCTTTCGGGCAGACACCCGAATATCCTGCAGGTCATCTGCCAGATGCTGGTCGAGCGCGCGGCGGAACGCGCAGAGCGCGTGGTGCGCCTGTCGGACTTGGAAGACATCGAGCACTCGAGCGAGTTTCGTGAGTTGTTCTTTGAGATCATCTGGGGCAACGCGACCACGCTAGAGCGCTTGATCTCTGTGGTAATGGCGCAGCGAGAGGCGTTCATCCTCGAACAGGTGCGCCTGGCGCTGGAAGCGCTGGGTCTGCGGATACCTCAGGACGTGATCGCGGCCGCGCTGGATGGCCTTATGCTGTCGTCGCTCGTTGCCGCGAAAGAAGGCCGCTACACGTTCACATCCGAAGCGTTTCCGCGCATACTGCGTGCTTCCGGCCTCGCTCAGGGGTTTCGCGATAGCCTCGCGGAGATGTTGATCGAGGGACAAGAGCTGAGCTAGGCAGCCACGCGGCCCCTGGAGCCCGTACCAAAACACGAGAGGAGTGCACCATGCGTCGTATAGTCATCACGGCAGGCAACGCCACCGCCGAGGCGGTCCTTAATGACTCGTCCACCGCAGACGCCATCTGGGAGGCTCTGCCGATTTCGGCACGAGCAAGCACCTGGGGAGACGAGATCTACTTTGGCATCCCGGTCCATCTCGATGAGGACGTGGATGCCAAGGAAGTGGTCGCGTTGGGTGATCTGGGTTACTGGGCGCCAGGGCACGCCTTCTGTATCTTTTTCGGCCGCACCCCAATGAGCCGAGGGAACGACATCAGGCCAGCCAGCGCCGTCAACGTCTTTGGGCATGTTGAGGGCGACTCCCGCGTCTTTGTGGGCGTTCCGAGCGGCGCTACTGTGACGGTAAAACGCGCAAGCGAGTGAGCACGGCGGTAACCCAGGTGGCGACGAACCACTGGCTGTCTCCTTACGTTGATGGGGCGCGGCTCGACGGCCGTGCCCCCTGATGCAATCCTCGTCTCCAGAGCGCCCAACTCCCGGTTAGCCGTTTCTCCAGGGAGCATCTATCATATAGGCTGGCGGCCGTGAGGGCCGCCCGGACGGCGATCGCTTTGCTTCATCCCGGGCGAAAGGATGGCCTGGCCGTGCCAAGTCGACAGCATTCCCAGATCCGTCAGACCGATGTCCTGGTCGTCGGGGGCGGAGGGGCGGCCTTGAGAGCCGCGCTGGCCGCTCAAGAGACAGATCGCTCCCTGGACGTGACGCTGATTACCAAGGGCCAACTCGGGGCCAGCGGCGTGACGGCAACGGCTTGCTCGGATCGCATGGCGTTTCATGCAACGCTCGCGCACACGCCGCCCGGCGGGCCAGACTCCTGGCGACATCATGCCGAGGACATCTACGCGATCGGCGGCAGAGTCTCGGACTATGATCTCGCCGAGATACTGGCCCGGAACGCCGCCCAGGCCGTCGCCTACCTGCAAGATCTGGGCGTTCCGTGGGTCCATAGGGCCGATGGCGCGATTGACCAGTTTCTCACCGATGGGTCTCTGTACCCTCGAGCGTGCTATACCGGTCCTCACACTGCCAACCACATTGAGGCGGCCCTCCTCGACCGCTTGCGCGGCACCCCCGTGCACGTGATCGAGCACCACATGGTCGCCCAGTTGCTGCTTGCCGAGAGCGGCCGCGTCGTGGGCGCAGCAATCGTCTCTGAGCAGAATGGTGAGGTGTCCGCCTTCGCGGCCCGTTCGGTTGTCCTCGCCACGGGCGGGGCCGGGCGCGCCTTTGCCTCCAACGTGTTTCCGCCGGATTGCACCGGTGATGGATACGCCATGGCCTATCGAGCAGGCGCAGAACTGGTGAACCTGGAGTTTATACAGATCGGGCTCTGCTCAACCGCCACCAAGCTGGCCTGCTCCGGTAGCATGATGCGCTCTCTGCCCCGCCTTGTGGATGATGGCGGGAGAGAGTTCCTGGCTGATCACATGCCTGGGTCATCACCGCAGACACGCGCAGCCGTGTTCTTTGCCAAGGGCGCCAGCTGGCCCCTGTCACAGCGGGACGCGTCGCACCAGATCGATGTCGCTGTCGCGAGGGAGATGCTGTCCGGGAGACGGGTATTCCTCGACTATCTTCGGAATCCTGAGGGCCTGACAGCCGGCACGCTGCCTCCCACAATCGGCGAGTGGTACGAGCAAGAGAGAGGCGCACCGCTGAACGAAGAAGACCTCATCAGCCCGTTGGCCCGCCTGCGGGCGATCAACCCGCCTTCGGTGGACTGGCTGGCCGAGCGGGGCATCGATCTCTCCGCGGAAGGCCTGCTCGAGATCGCCCCTGCCGTTCAGCACTTTCAGGGGGGCATCCGAATCAGGGCCTGCGCAGATACCGCCGTTCGTGGTCTCTTTGCCGCAGGAGAGGCCGCCGGCGGGCAACATGGTGCCAACCGCCCGGGCGGAAACGCCCTCCTGGATAGCCAGGTATTCGGACGCATCGCTGGCGAGTCCGCTGCAAACGCGGCGAGACTCTCCTCACTGGATCAGCGGATCGATGTGGAGGCAGCCCGCAGGGCGATCGGGAGCCTCTTTACGGCGGCCGGCAGAAGCCCCGACGAGGTACTCACCGACGTCCAGCACAGCATGAGCGAACGCTGCGGTGTGTGCCGTACCACCGATGGCCTCCAGTGGCTTGTCGCCCATCTGCAGCAGATCGCTGATGTGGGCGTGAGTCCATCGGGCGCCCCGCTGGCCCGCGCGGTGGAGGCAGTGAACGTTCTTCAGGTGGCGCAGGCCATCGCTCTGGCGGCTCTCAGCCGCGATGAGAGCCGCGGGCCACACCTTCGATTTCCGACTGCGGACGCCGCGCAACCGCTGGAGTGCGATGATCGACGTTGGGAGCGCTACATCGTCATCCGGAAGGCGGCAGGCGAGCCCCACGCTCGCGCTTTGGTACCCGTTCGTCCGCAGCATACCGGTGATATGCGAGATTGACCCCCCAGACTCGTTATGGTAACATCGTGCGAAACGGAGATGATAGGTCCATGGCAACAACCGCGGTCCGTAGGAACGATCCCTGCCCTTGTGGCAGCGGCCTAAAGTACAAGAACTGCTGCATGCGCAAGGATCGGCTTGAGGCCGCCCGCAACGCCAGCATCCACGGTGAAGAAGCGGCGATGTACGGCACTCTGGCGCAGTACGTGCTGCAGCCGCGCTTCTCACAGGCTCTTTCGGAGGCCATTTCGATCTTCTGGGGGGGGCACTTTGCCCAGGAAGCCTCTTCCGCGATCGATTCAGAGTCCGTTCGCCGCCTGATAGAGTGGTTCGTCACCGACTATGCCTTTGGCTCCGATCATGATCGGCTGATCGACTTGTTCATCCGAGACGAGGGTTCGCGATTCGTCGACTCCCTTCGGGAGCTTGTGGGGGCTCTGGCCGAATCACGCATGGGGCTGTACCGCTACGTCTCCCGGGGCGACGATGAGCATCTGCGCGTCTTTGAGCCACTCTCCGACACCAGTCTCACGTTGCGCAGCCGACTGCTCGCTCAGAACGCCCGGCCGGGGGACATCCTGGCGGGACGCGTATACGAGTTGGCGGGCGAGCTGCGGCTGGCACCCACGACGCTTGTCCTCCCGACTGAATTCGAGGGGCCAATGGTCACCTATGTCGAGAATGCGCAAAGGCTCTACCTGGACGCGCACCCCAGCGCTTCTCCACAGCAGGTATCGCGCGCCAGTGGGCACGTCTACCATGCATTTCTGCTGTCCGAGCGCGCCGCCAGTCTGCGTGCTCTCATCGGCTCAGGAACGCGCTTTTTCGATCCCGCGGAGACCAGGGACCGCATGAGGGAGATTACGCGAGAGGTTCAGAACAGGCAGGCCGGACAGCAGGTGGCGACCATGGCCGATTTCGGTGCCGAGGTCGGCACGAGGCGCTCCGCGGGGGGAGTGGTCCTCCCAGGCGCAGTGCCGGCTGACGTGCCCGCCGATGAGGCGCCCAAGCCTAGGCCGACCATACTCATCCCTGGCAGAGACCTGTGACCACCGCCTGGTCACGTCGCGACGGGCGACCAGGGTGAGGCATCTGCCCCTGACCCCCTACGAGCTAGCGCAGACCATCCGTTAGGAGGACCTCTTGGCACAGGATCGCATCCGCGCCGTACTTTTGGATCTCGATGACACGTTGCTCATCAATGATATGGAGACGTTCTCGCCTCCCTACTTTCGTGCGTTGATGACAAAGATGCAGGGGGTATGTTCCCCGGGCACCTTCCTGGAGGCGCTCAACACGGGCATGCGTGCCATGATGCAGAATGACGGCCGCGGTCCCACCAATGCCGAAGTTTTCGCGCGCGAGTTCTACTCCAGGATCAACCGTCCGAGAGAGGAGATCGAGCCTCTCCTGGAGGATTTTTACCTTCGGGACTTTGAGAATCTCGCTCACCTGACTGCGCCCGATCCCGCCGCCCGCGACCTCGTGATGCTGCTTCAGCAAGAGGGCATCAAGATGGCGATTGCCACCCAGCCGGTCTTTCCTTCTAGCGCCATACTGGCGCGCCTTCGCTGGGCCGGTGTCAGCGCCGACGAGTTCCAGTATGATCTGATCACATCGTACGAGACCATGTCGGCCTGCAAGCCTCGACGTGCCTTCTTCGAGTCCGTTCTCTCCCGTCTCGGCTGCCGCGCACCGGAGGCGCTCATGGTCGGTGACAGCCTGGAAATGGACATGCCCGCCCGCAAGATGGGGCTGAGGACCTTCTGGGTCGATCGAGGACGAGGATCTCAGTCCGACACCATGCCCGCGGATGCTCAGGGAAGCTTGCACGATCTTCTCAGGCTCTTCCAGACAGGAGCGCTTCATGTCCTCACCGCACGATGATGTACGGCTCGTTGCGCTAGCGGAGAGAACCGTCGCGACCTTCGAAAAGGCCTTTGGCGCCTCCCCTGCGTTCTTCGTCGCAGCGCCAGGTCGCGTGAACCTGATCGGTGAACACACCGACTACAACGACGGATTTGTTCTCCCGGCCGCGATCGATCGCTACGCCTTTATGGCTGTGGCGCCACGTGCCGACCGGCGGGTACGGCTGGTCGCCGCGGACTTTGGCGCGCGCTCCATGTTTGATCTCGATCACATCGCGACAGATGGCACACAACGCTGGAGCAACTACCAGCGAGGGGTCGCCTGGGCCCTTCAGGAAGCTGGCTTCCCCCTTGCTGGCCTGGACGTTGCCCTCAGCTCCGATATCCCCGTTGGCTCAGGCCTCTCTTCTTCGGCCGCGGTGGAGATAGCAATGGCGTATGCCTTCCAGATCGCCGGAGATCTGGCTATCGATGGAGCGCAGAGAGCACTGCTGTGTCAGAAGGCTGAGAACGACTTTGTCGGCATGAACTGCGGCATTATGGACCAGTTCATTGTCTCCCTTGGCGAGCGCGATCATGCGCTCCTCATCGACTGCCGCACGCTGGAATACTCACCGGTACCGTTGCCCTCCGGATGCGACGTGGTCATCTGTGACACCAAAAAGCGGCGGGGCCTGGTAGATAGTGAGTACAACCGCCGCAGAGAAGAGTGCGAGCGCGGCGCAGGTATCCTGCAGGTGAGCGCGCTGCGCGACGTCTCGATGGATCAACTGCAGGCCCATCGCGACACCATGGACGAGATCACCTTCCGAAGGTGCCATCATGTCGTCTCCGAATGTCAGCGAACGCTTGATGCCGTGGATGCGCTCAGGGGCGGCTACGTGGCACGCTTTGGGCAGTTGATGAACGCCTCGCATGCAAGCCTCAGGGACGACTATGAGGTCAGCTGCGCTGAACTGGACGCCATGGTATCGGCAGCCTGGGACATGCCAGGCACGCTGGGAGCGCGTATGACAGGGGCAGGCTTTGGTGGCTGCACCGTCAACCTGGTGGATTCGGCCAGCACAGACGCGTTCGTCCGCGGTGTGACCCAAGCGTACACACGCGCCACAGGCATCATCCCGGAGGTTTACGTCTGCCAGGCCAGTGATGGTGTCCGCTTGATCGACTGACACACGACTGGCAGTACGCCATCAAGGGGTCAGGGCCGCCGTCGCCGCCAGATTTCGACTTCACTTCAGGTCCCGCTCCCGGAGAACCTGACTCGCATTGAGGTCAGACAAGGATGCCAACCGCAGCAGAGACGCTTTTCTGGCTTTCGGTGGCGCTCATCGTCTACACGTACGCCGGATACCCAGTGCTACTCGCCTGGCTGACGCGACCAGCGAAGCAGCCAGACGAAGATATCTGCTATCCCCATCTGGATGTGCTGATTGCTGCCTACAATGAGGAAGCAAGCATCGAGGCCAAGCTCATCAACACGCGAGCCCTGGCCTACCCCTCGGACAGGCTAACCATCACCGTGATCACGGACGGCTCCACCGATCGGACGCCTGATCTCGTCCGAGAACATGCCGGAGCGTCGGTGCGGCTATTGCATCGCCCCGAGCGCCAGGGCAAGGCGGCTGCGCTGGCCAGAGCGCTCCCCTATCTACACGGCGAAGCGCTGCTCTTTACCGATGCGAACTGCAGTCTGGCACCCGATGCTGCACGGCTCCTCGTTCGGCATCTCTCGGACCTTCGGGTGGGCGCGGTGAGTGGAATCAAGCGCATCCGCGGAACCGAATCTGGCGCCGAGAGAGAAAGCCTGTATTGGCGTTATGAGGGCTGGCTCAAGGATCTCGATGGACGGTTTGGCTCGGTGATGGGCGCCCCCGGAGAGATCTGGCTCGCGCGAAGGCAAGCCTACAGGCCACCGCCAGAGGACATCATTCTGGAGGACCTGTATACGTCGATGGATATCGTGGCCCGAGGATGGCGGATGTGCTACGAGCCCGGGGCAGTGTCCAGCGAGGAGGCCGCCCCTTCGCTGCAGGCAGAGTGGGAGAGAAGATCGCGCAATGCAGCTGGAGGGCTTCAGTGCATCTTTCGCCTGCGGCAGGTATGGCATGGCGGAGCCCGAACGGTCTTTCAGTTCCTGTCTCACCGCGTGCTCCGCTGGACCATGGCCCCGGCGGCCTTTGCGCTCCTCCCTGTCTGGACAGCCTGGTTGCTCCCAAGTCCCCTCTACCTGGCCTTTCTGCTGCTGGAGGGAGCCTTCGCATTGGCGGCCCTGGCAGGCTATGTTTTGGCCAGGAACGGCAGAAGCACAGGCTGGCTCGCGCTCCCGCTGCAGGTCGCCCTCCTTAACGGTGCGGCGCTGGCTGGCGCAGCCCGGCTCATTCGCGGCCGTCAGACCGTACTATGGGCCAAGGTACGTGATTGAGTCGGCGCATCAGCCCGCAGGGGCATCCACCTCGCGGCCCTGGTAGTGGCGCGCGTAGTAGGCCTGGTAATGATCTCCTGACCTGATCTTGCGCCACCACCAGGAGTTGTCCACATACCAGCGGACGGTTTCCTCCAGGGCGCCATCAAAGTCATGCCGCGGCCGCCAACCCAAGGCCTTGACCTTATCCACGTTCAGTGCGTAGCGCCGGTCATGTCCAGGCCGATCGGTTATGTATTGCAGGAGGGATTCGGGCTTGCCGAGGATCGCCAACAGCTTGCGAGCCATGTCGATATTCCGGGTCTCCGTGCCGGTTCCCAGGTTATAGATCTCGCCCAACTGGCCGCGATGCAGCACCACGTCGATCCCCTCGCAGTGATCGCCCACGAACTGGTAATCGCGCATTTGGCGGCCGTCCCCATAGATCGGAAGAGGCCGATCATCTAGAGCATTCGTCACAAAGAGAGGCACCACCTTCTCGGGATACTGGTAGGGGCCGATGCTGTTGGAGCCTCGCGTGATCGTCACAGGGAGCCCGAAACTGGTATAGTAGGCGAGGACCATGAGATCTCCGCCCGCCTTGCTGGCCGAGTAAGGGCTCCGTGTCTCAATGCGATCTGTCTCGACCGAAGCCCCCTCCAGAACTTGGCCGTAGACCTCGTCTGTACTGACCTGGTGGTAGCGCTCCAGATGGAGCTCCCTCGCGGCCTCCAGGAGAACATAGGTCCCGTACACATCGGTCATCACAAAGCTGCCCGCATCGGAGAGGGATCGGTCCACGTGCGTCTCGGCTGCAAAGTTCACGATGGTATCGATCTGGTGGGCGAGGATCGTCTGGCGGACGTGCTCTCCATCGCAGATATCGCCCTGCACAAAGGCATATCGCGGATCAGAGGCGACGTCCTTGAGATTATCGAGATTGCCGGCATAGGTCAGCTTGTCATAGACGACGATCGAGTACTCGGGGTGCTCGCGCAACATGTGGTGCACAAAGTTGGAGCCGATAAAACCGGCACCGCCGGTCACCAGTATGCTCTTCATCAATAGCCTCTCTTCGGTGGCAGAGTGTGCCCCTGGCAACCACCTGCAGGGGTGCTTTCCACCGGATTCTATGCGCCCGGGCGTGCTGTGCCAAGCGAACCTTAAGTGCCAGGCGCATAGCGCTCGCCAGGGGCGCCACCGGTGATCGAGGAGACCCTCGCCCGCCTCCAGGATCTGCCCGAGTATCAATGACGGATCTGTCACATAGAGGTGATCGCCGCTCGTGAGGCGCGCTACGGAGAGCTCAGCCGTCCCCTGCCGCAAGCGCTCCAGAGCATTCTGACTCGGCACGGGCTGCTCCCGCTCTACGCTCACCAGGCGGCCGCCCTTGACGCCATTCGCTCCGGCGAACACGTGCTCATCTCGACAGGAGCGGCCAGCGGCAAGACACTCTGCTACAACCTTGCCACCCTCGAAGCGCTTCTGGCCGACCCCATGTCCCGTGCGCTGTACATCTATCCCACCAAGGCGCTGGCTCAGGACCAGGCGCGGGCCCTGGGCGGTCTGATCGATGGCAGCCGCATAGCCGACCTGCGCTTCGGCGTCTATGACGGTGACACCGCCCCCCCCGTGCGGACGCGGCTGCGGCGGCACGCGGCGATCATTCTGTCCAATCCAGACATGCTCCATGCCGCGATGTTGCCTAATCACACTTCCTGGGCCACATTCCTGCGACACCTGGCCTACATTGTCCTGGATGAGATCCATATCTATCGGGGAGTGTTCGGATCCTACGTGGCCCTGCTGATTAGGCGGCTACGTCGCCTGGCGGAGCAGTACGGCGCAGAGCCTCGGTTCGTCCTCTGTTCCGCTACCGTGGCCAACGGGCGCGAACACGCCGAACGGCTCGTCGGCGCCCCGGCAACCACGATAGATGACGACGGATCGCCCTCCGGGCGGCGCCGGTTCGTGCTCTGGAATCCTCCGGTGACGGATCCCGCTCGCGGCATCCGTCATAGCACCAACGCCGAGGCGGGCAACTTACTGGCCACTCTGGTCCAGAGCGGCATCCGCACCATCGCCTTTGTGCGTGCTCGCCGTCTTGCGGAGCTGATATGCCTGCATGCCCAGAGAAATGTCGCCAGAGAGCTCGGACTTGGCCGGCCGGATCGCGCCCTATCGGGCCGGATACCTACCCGCCGATCGGCGACGCATCGAGAGCCGCCTCGCCTCGGGCGATCTGCTGGCAGTGGCGGCCACGAATGCCCTGGAGCTTGGGATCGATGTAGGCCAACTCGCCGCCACCCCGCTGGTGGGCTTCCCGGGCACGATTGCCAGCCTGTGGCAGCAGGCCGGCCGCGCGGGCAGGGGCACTCGGGACTCACTGACGGTCCTGCTGGCCTACACCAACCCGCTGGACCAGTACTTTATGAGGCACCCGGAGGCGCTGTTCCAGCGCCCGCCGGAGCATGTGCTGGTACATCCCTCGAATCCCCACCTGCTTTGCGCACATCTGTTGTGCGCTGCCTACGAGGCCCCGCTGACTGAGCACGACCAAGTGCTCTTTGGCCTCGGCATGGAGGCCGTGCGAGATCAGCTGGTGAGCCAGAGCCTGCTGGAGACACGTGATTCGCGCTGGGTCTACCCGTGGGAGGGGCGCCCGCATGATCGCGTCAGTCTCCGGAGGGCAGATGGCTCGCCCTTTGTGCTGCTGGATTCTTCGCACAATGGCCGGGGGCTGGAGGAACTGGATGCCACCTCTGCCTTCTTTCGGGTGCACCCGGGGGCGATCCATCTTCACCAGGGGCGCCTGCACTTGATCTCTGAGATGGACATCGTCCATTGCCCGGTGTGGGCGCTCCCCACGGACGCGACCTACTACACCGAGCCCATCGAAGATAACCAGGCCCAGGTCATCCGATCGGAACGGTCACGGACAGATCTGACCGCGCCCGTGTTCCTGGGGCGGGTGCGCGTGACGGCGCAGGTAACGGGATACCGCCGGCATGAGCAGTTCACCGGAACGGTTCAGGGTGAGGAGAGCCTGGAGCTACCTCTGCAGTCCTACGAGACACAGGCGCTCTGGTTCGGCCTGCCAGGCTCGCTCCCGCGGGAGATCGCGAGCCAGGGGCTCGACCTAGCGGGCGGGATTCACGCGGTGGAACACGCGATCATCGCCATGCTACCTCTATATGCCATGTGCGACAGAAACGACATCGGTGGCGTATCCACGCTTGTGCATCCTGATACGCGAGCACCTCAGGTATTCGTGTACGACGCTCACGCCGGGGGAGTGGAAATCGCGGAGAAGGGCTTTGAGATCCTGCGTGACCTATGGGAGAGTACGCTGAGACTCGTGACCGAATGCCCTTGTACCGAGGGTTGCCCTTCTTGCATCCAGTCACCCAAGTGCGCCAACAACAACGATCCTCTCGACAAGGCCGCGTCTATCTGGATCCTGCGACGCTTGCTGAGCGATCAGGGCTCATAGATCGTCTCGACCTCGTTCTCAAACCCTTCATCGGGTTCGCGCATCTCCAGATAGACTTCCCCAAAAGACCTCTCCTGGGTAGCACGTACGCGCTGTTGCTTGATCAACTCCAGCAGAGCCAGAAAGGTCACGATGATCTCCAGCCGGCTGCGGGCCGAGCGTAACAGCGTGCTAAAACGCGCACGGGGGTAGCGCTGCACACGATCCAGGATCCGCGCGATGCAGTCGCCGATATGTACACTGATGGGCGAGACGACGCCATCCACGGGCTTGGTGTCGGGCTGGGCATCCAGGAGTTGCTGTAATGCGGACACCAACTCGTCCACACTCACGTCGCCGGGCCTCAGGCGAGGCTCCAGTTTCGGCGCCGGCACGGCCCGTGAATAGGCCTTTCGTCCGCGTTCCTCGATCTCACGCAGAACGGAGGCGGTCTGCTTGAACCGCTTGTACTCCCGCAGCTGGGCTACCAGATCGTCCTCGCTCTCGAGTTGGTCATCATCGGCGAGATCATCATCCGGGCGAGGCAACAGCACGCGGGACTTTATCACCAGCAGGCGTCCCGCTACCTGCAGAAAGTCCGCCAACTGAGCCGCCGATCGCTCGCGGATGGTAGCCAGGTACGCGAGATACTGGTCGGTCACCAGCGCCAGAGAGACCGCGGTGATATCCAGTTCCTCCCGCTCGATCAGCCGAAGAAGAAGATCCAGCGGCCCCTGATAGACTTCGAGCTCAACCTGGTACGGGCTCATGCACTCCCCCGGTGTGGTAGATCACATGATAGCCCAACCCTTGGGGACTGTCGATACCGGGGATGCAACCTCCTCATTCACTCGCCCGCCTGGCCAAGAGCGGCTATGCTGGCAACGACCCATCCCCTGACAGGAGCACACCATGTTCCGCCTAAAGCCCGACTACGAACAGACCCGGCACCGCATAGAGGCGTTCTGGGAGCGCGAAATCGTGGACAGGCCTGTGGTCCAGTTCCCGCTGGCCAAGCCGAAGGAGGAGCACGTACCCGTACCCCCCTCGGCGCACGAATCCTTACGGGATCGCTGGCTCGATCCCGCGTACCAAGCGCAGTCCGTACTGGCGAGCCTAAGCAACCAGCTGTACCTGGGCGACACTCTACCCGTCGCGATGCCGAACCTGGGCCCGGAGGTCTTTTCCACTTTCTATGGATGTCCCCTGCACTTTGGCGAGACCACCGCCTGGACTGATCCGGTGCTCCAGAGCTGGGATCAGATGGATGGTGTTCAGCTCGACACAAAGAGCCCTTACCTCGCCAAGCTACACGAACTGACTGACGCGTTCCTCGAAGCCGGGCGCGGCGTGTTCATCACCGGCATGACGGATTGGCATCCGGGAGGTGACTGGCTGGCTGCGCTTCGAGATCCCTCGAACCTGGCGATGGACTTGATCACGGATCCCGACCGCGTCCTGCAGATGCTTTCCCGCGGCGAGGCGGACTATGCGCTTATCTATGAGGTGTTCTTCCGCAAGCTCCGCGACGCAGGCCAGCCGATCAGTACATGGCTCCCACTCATCTCAGATGAGCGCTACTACGTGCCATCGAACGACTTCTCTTGCATGATCTCGCCGGCCATGTTCGAGCGCTTTTTCCTCCCGGGTTTGGCTCGTGAGTGTCAGTTCCTCTCACGCTCCATATACCATCTCGATGGTCCCGGGGCACTCCGACATCTGGACGCGATCCTGAGCATCTCCGCACTGGATGCTGTTCAGTGGGTGTGCGGGGCTGGAAACGAGGGCTATGCGCGCTGGGTAGACGTCTATCGCCGGATTCAAGCCGCCGGCAAAGGCGTGGAAGTGATATGCACGTATCCTGAAGTCGAGCAGGTGCTGGAAACACTCTCGGCACGCGGCCTCTTTATCAGCGTACAGGGCGTGCCCTCTCGCGAAGCCGGGTTGTCTCTTCTTCAGCGCGTAGAGCGCTGGTGCACGGGGAGGCAGTGGTCCGGCTGCTAGCGTCGTCTTGACGTACGCCGTTGCCATTGCAGCCGGGCACACCTATACTCGCTCACGTGGCCGCTCAAACCGCCCCAGTGCTGAGGGATGAGTAAACATGATCAAGATCGCGATGATCGGCGCAGGGAGCATCGGATTCACTCGTCGTTTGATGATGGACATCCTGGCCGTTGAGGAGTTGCGCGATACCGAGTTCTGGTTCATGGACATCAGCGCTGAGAACCTCGAAATGGTGACCAACCTGAGCCGTAAGCTCATCTCCGATAACGAGCTCAGCGCACGCATCGTGCCGACGACAAACCAGCGCGAGGCCATCGCCGGAGCCGACTATGTGTTCTGTACGGCGCGGGTTGGCGGACTCGAGGCCTTTGGATACGACGTGGAAATACCGCTCAAGTACGGCGTGGATCAGTGCGTGGGCGACACGTTAGGTCCTGGAGGCGTCTTTTACGCACTGCGCACCATACCCGTATTGCTCGACATCGCGCGAGACATGCGGGACGTGGCTCCCCACGCTCTACTCCTGAACTACTCGAATCCCATGGCCATGAACTCCTGGGCCGTGCGCCGAGCAGGAGGGGTGTTCTACGTGGGCTTGTGCCACGGAGTCCAGGGAGGGCACGAACTGATCGCCAAGGCCCTGGGCCTTCCGGCAGAAGAGGTCGACTATGTCTGCGCTGGGATCAACCATCAGACTTGGTACATCCAGGTCACCCACCGGGGCAAGGATATGCTTCCTCTCCTGTACGAGGCCATATCCCGCAACCCGGAAATCGCACCCCACGAGCCTGTGCGCTTGGATATCCTCAAGCGCTTTGGTTATTTCTCCACCGAATCCAACGGGCACCTGTCGGAGTACGTACCTTGGTACCGCAAGCGCCCTTCCGAGCTGGCCAGATGGATCCATCCCGATGTCTGGATCGATGGGCCTACCGCGGGCTACCTGAACCATTGCCGCTCCCAGGCCGACATCTACCGGGAAATGTACCCCAAGTGGATGAGCGGGGAGATCGAGCACATACGCATGGGTGATCGCTCGACCGAGCACGGCTCGTACATCATAGAGGCGCTGGAGACGGGCCGGATCTACCGGGGGCACCTGAACGTGGAAAACCACGGGTTGATCAGCAACCTGCCCGATGGCTGCACCGTCGAGATCCCGGCCTACGTCGACCGCAACGGCATCCATCCCGCCTTTGTGGGTCCTCTGCCCGAGCCGTGCGCGGCCACCTGCCGGGCGAGCATCAACGTTCAGCAGATGGCGGTACAGGCCGCACTGACAGGCGATCGCGAGCTGGTCAAGCTGGCGTTACTTCACGACCCGCTCACGGCTGCCGTCTGCTCACCCGATGAGATCTGGGCCATGGCCGACGAGATGTTCGAGGCACTGTCTCCCTGGCTGCCGCAGTTCAACGGGTCCGGAGCGACATGGCCGGATATCGCACAGCCCAATCAGGGCGCTCTCCGCCTGGTTCGGCCAGCCGGGGATGGCGGCCCTCCGAGCCTCGCTGCGGGATAGGCCCGACGAGCGCCCAGATGGGCGGCCTCCACGGATCGGCCCCACCGCGCCGAGGAAGCGACCGCAGCCAGGCCGGCCCCCCGTATGCACAGCGCTTGCCGTTCAGGTCGCCAGCCAGCCCCCGTCGACGGCCAGGATATGCCCGTTGACAAAGTCCGATGCGTCTGAAGCGAGGAACACGACGGGGCCGAACAGGTCCTCAAGCTCGCCGGGACGCTTCATGGCGATACGGCTCAGTATCCAGGCCCTGGTGTTCGGATCATCCAGCATGGGGGCCGCCATGGCCGTGCGGGTAAACACCGGCGCCAGTCCGTTGACGTTTAGGCCCCGCGGACCCCACTCTATCGCGAGCGAGCGTGTCAGCTGGTTGACGGCGCCCTTGCTTGGGGCATAGGCCGCGTCCTGGGCTCGCCCCTGGAACCCGCGCACCGAAGAGACATTGATGATCCTGCCCCTGCCTTGCGCGAGCATCAGACGGGCGGCATGCTTGCAGCACAGGAATACCGACCTGAGGTTGACGTCAATCACCCGCTGCCAGGCATCGGCATCGAAATCGATGATCGGCTGCAGGTGAACGATCCCCTGGCTGTTCACCAGGATATCCACCCGCCCGTAGGTACCGCTCATGTGCTGCATGAGCCCCATTACGTCGGCTTCCACGGTGGCATCGGCCGCATAGGCGGTTCCCCGGCGGCCAAGCTCACAGATCGCCTGGGCCGTCTCCTCCAAGCCTTCGGGACCCCTGCTGGCCACGCACACGTCCGCCCCGGCGGCAGCGAGGGCCAGAGCCATCGCCCTCCCCAGCCCCTTGGTGCCCCCGACGACCAGCGCCGCGCGTTCATCGAGCCGGAAGAGGCTGGGCACTGCCCTGACCGCTTCCGTCAATCGGGCGAGCTCGTTGCCATCTTTCATCAGAGCCTCCTCACGTGGATAGGCCGATTCTAGACGTGCCGGCGGACACGCGTCAACCAGCGAAGAGACGAAAGAAGCGTGGCGCCGTCCTGTACCGGAAGGACAGAAGAAAGCCGGGGCGCGTTTGACTACGCGCCCCGGCTGCGATATACGCCTACCGATCACTCGATCTCGTACATCACCTGCAACTGCAGTGTGTACTCGAGTTCGCCCGCCGAGATCGGGCCAGCACCGCCGCCACCCATCCCCATGGCTGCCTCACGCATCACGGGGTAGGTCGAAGCCCCGATCACTTCGCTTACGCTGATCACGTCTCCCACCTCGACGCCTACCAGTTCAGCCAGCTCCTCCGCTCTTGCCTTGGCATCGGCTGCAGCCAGAGAGCGCGCCTCACTGGCCAGCTCCACTTTGTCCTCGATGGAGAACGTGATCCCATGAATCGAGTTGGCTCCGTTCTCGATGGCCGCATCCAGGAGTGTGCTCAAGATGTCGAGATCGCGCACCGTGACAGTGACCGTGTTGTTCACTCGATAGATGGGCGCCGACTCACCGGCGATCAGCTCGCGCGAGCCATAGTCGGTCCAGACGCTGTAGCCGCTGGTCCGAATGTCGGCCGCCTTGACGCCTTCGGCCTCAAACGCTTCGAGCAGAGCTTCCATGATCTCCGCCGACTCTCCGGTCGCCTCCTGAACCGAGTCACCAACCGTCTCCACGCCGATGGTCGCGACGGCCTGATCCGGATCGGCGGAAACGGTTCCCTCGCCGACCACTGTGATCGTGCGCGGCAGGCTCGCCACAGCCGAAGCAACCGGAGTCGTCTGAGCCGCCACTCCCATGATGCCTGGCAGCGCATAGAGCCCGCCGAGGACCAACAAACCGATAACGATGCCCATAGCCACGAAACTGTACCTTCGCATGTTCATCCTCCGAGCGTTGTGTTCTGCGTACACCTATAAAGACGTTCCAAGGCGCCCGAGGGTTCCCAGTCCGTGTCCACTCAAATGATAACGTCACCGAGCGATGGTCATTCACTCATTTGATAGCGTCACCGGACGCCCTCCTCCTGTGGTGTGGGGACAGAGGTGAGAAGGGTCTGATAGACATCCTCGGTTAT
>JAAYAW010000077.1 GCA_012719135.1 Chloroflexota bacterium | reverse complement strand
GGTACTTTCCTGGTAACGGGATGGGAGAGTAGGTCATTGCCAAGGAACCCTTTTCTATTGCCTCAAACCTCAAATGGCACCGCATGCGCGGTGCTCTTTTTTGTTTGCAGGGCCGCGACGCGGAAAGGGAACCGAGTGCTGGGCTGGCGAGTGTTTGCTGGCGGAAGACGGGTGTGCTAGAATCCATAGAGGATGGGGCGTCGCCAAGCGGTAAGGCAGCGGCCTTTGGAGCCGCTATTCGGAGGTTCGAATCCTTCCGCCCCAGCTTGTGTACGGAAGAGACAAGAGGCCGGCATTGCCGGCCTCTTGTTCGTTAGGGAAAGGGTACACTCAGGCGAGGCTGGACAGGGCCTCGATGGAGACCTAGAATCGGACTTGGACCGAGTGTGTATCAGGAAGCTGAGGAGGCTGGTCGTGGCGGAGCGTCTCGGTGTTGCTATCCTGGCAGCAGGGCAGGGTACGCGGATGCGGTCAGACACCAATAAAGTGCTGCATCCGGTGTGTGGTGTGCCGATGGTGCTCTGGCCGTTGGAGCATGCGCGAGCCCTCGGGGCTGATCCGGTAGCCGTGGTCATCGGCAACGATGGCGATGCGGTGCAGGATCTGGTGGGCGAGCGTGCGGTGTGTGCGATCCAGGCCGAGCGTAAGGGAACGGGGCACGCGCTCCTGCAAGCTGCCGCCAGCCTGCAAGGCCGCTGCGACGTGGTTCTCTGCCTGTACGGCGATATGCCGACCTTGCGGCTAGAAACCCTGCAGCATCTCGTCTCTGTGCATCGCGAGCTCCGGCCGGCGATCACGCTGCTATCGGTCCGATCGGCGGACTCTATGGGATTCGGGCGGGTGGTGCGAGATGAGGACGGGTGTATCCGCGCGATCGTTGAGGAGGCCGTTGCGGATGCGGAGGTGCTCTCTCTCACGGAGCTCAATTGCGGTGTGTACTGCTTTGATGCCGAGTGGTTGTGGGGCCGCCTGACTGATGTGCCGGTAACGCCACCAAAGAACGAATACTATCTCACGGATATGGTTGCGCTGGCAACTGCGGATGGCCGGCGTGTTTCGTCGGTGACAATCGATGATGTGTCAGAGGTTATCGGGATCAACAACCGGATGCATCTTGCGGCGGCGGAGCGCGTCATGCGACAGCGGGTATGCGAGCATTGGATGCTGGAAGGGGTCACGCTGATGGATCCGGCGACGACCTACATCGACGCGACGGTTCAGATTGGCCAGGACACGGTGATCTATCCCAATACCGCCTTGGAGGGGCAGACCGTCATAGGTCGCAATGCTCGGATTGGGCCCAATGCGCTGATTCGAGATTCGGTGGTCGGAGACAGGGGCTTTGTGTTGGCCTCGGTCCTTGAGGAGGCCCGTATGGATGAGGCCTCAGAGATCGGGCCCTTTGGGCATCTGCGGCCCAAGGCTCATCTGGGCGAAGGTGTGCACATGGGCAACTTTGGCGAAGTCAAGGATGCCTACCTGGCTCCAGGGACCAAAATGGGTCACTTTTCCTACGTGGGCAACGCCAGGGTTGGAGAGGATGTGAACATCGGAGCGGGAACCATCACGTGCAACTATGACGGCATTCTCAAACATACCACCACCATCGGGGCGGGGGCCTTTATCGGGAGCGGCACCATGCTGGTGGCGCCAGTTCGCGTAGGGCCGGGGGCACGGATCGGAGCCGGGTCGGTTGTTACCCACGATGTGGATGAGGGCGCACTGGCCTATGGTGTTCCGGCCAGGCCCAGAAAGGTCTCGAGTGCAGATGAACGCTGAGCCGGTCTCCCTGGGTGGTCTGGATGACGCCTGGCGATCGCTTCTGGCTGCGGCCCAAGAGGCGCGCGGGCGGGCCTATACCCCATACTCCCGCTTTGCCGTCGGTGCGGCAGTTCGTGGTGGAAGCGGCCGGATATACACTGGGGCGAACATCGAGAACGCATCCAGCGGTCTCACTGTGTGTGCCGAGCGCGTGGCCGTGTGGAAGGCGATCTTTGAGTCCGAACAGACTCTGGATGCGCTGGCCCTGATCACTGAGACGGGGGCCACACCCTGCGGAGCGTGCCGTCAGGTGCTTTCTGAGTTTGCGGCCGATCTTCCCATCCTGGTCGCGGATACGCAAGGGCGTGTCTGGATGACCTCATTGGCTGCCTTGTTGCCAGATGCGTTTCCACGAGTGAGCTATGCCGAGACGGACCAGTGATCATGTCCCTGGGTGACGGGAGGTTGCCATGAACAGAAAGGATACTCGCTGGGCCGAAGAGATGCTTGAGCGTGGGCAGGCGGTCGCAAATGCCTGGGCCGGCCCCGGCGAACTTGCTGCTGCCCAGCCGATGAGCCCTCGGGATCTGGCCGGGTACATCGACCACACGTTGCTAAAGGCTGATGCAACGCCGGGGGCGATTGCGCAGTTGTGTGCGGAAGCAGCCGAGTCACACTTTGCCTCGGTGTGCGTGAATTCCTCGCAGGTGGCGCTCTGCGCTCGAGAGTTGGCCGGTACGGGCGTGGCGGTCGGCTCCACGGTTGGCTTTCCGCTGGGAGCGATGGTGACGGCTGCCAAGGTCGCCGAAGCCCGTCTGGCGGTGGAGGCCGGAGCGAACGAGATCGATATGGTCATGGCCATCGGGCTCCTGAAGGCTGGTCTGGTGGACGAGGTCTACGGCGATATTGCCGCGGTGGCTGAGGTTTGCCACGCGGGAGGGGCCAGGCTCAAGGTCATCATAGAAGCTTGTCTGTTGACCGATGCCGAAAAGGCAACGGCCTGCCTCACGCTCGTCGCGGCAGGCGCGGACTATGCCAAGACGTCCACGGGCTTTAGCTCGGGTGGAGCGACGGCAACAGACGTGGCTCTCATGAGGCACGTGGTGGGCCCGGATCTCGGCGTAAAGGCGGCGGGCGGAATCCGCACCTACGCTGACGCTATGACCATGATCGGGGCCGGTGCTACCCGCATCGGTGCAAGTGCGGGCCGGCATATCCTCGCCGGCGCCAGCCTGTAGGGGAGGGCTCTTGCCCAGACCCCGCGTTCGTCGGACCGAAGCGATTGTGCTGCGTGAACGGGACTATGCCGAAGCCGATCGCATCCTGACACTCCTGACCCCCGGTGGCAAGGTCACGGTGATGGCCAAGGGTGTCCGCCGGCCCACCAGCCGCAAGACCGGCCACCTCGGCCTGTTCAATCGGGCGGAGATCATGTTGGCCCAGGGGCGCAACATGGATCTGGTGACACAGGCTCAGGCTCTGGAGGTGTTCGAGGAACTCTGGCACGATCTGCTCCGGTTTACCTACGCCTGTTACGCCGCCGAGCTCGTTGACCGGTTTGTCCCGGAGGACGAAGGCAGCTCTGATCTTTACGATCTGCTGGTCAGCGCACTGCGATGGTTTTCCACGGGCGATGACCTGCGACTCTGGTGCCGGTACTTTGAGCTGTCACTGCTCAGGCAGACAGGGTACGCCCCTTCCCTTCACCGCTGCGTGGTCTGCGAAGGCGACCTGCAGGCTGAGACGAACTACTTTGACCTGGCCCAGGGAGGACTAGCCTGCCCACGCTGTGGTATGCAGATTCCGGGTGCGCGGCCCGTGAGCCTGTCTGCGCAGAAGGTGCTCCGCTATCTCGACTCTCGCGATATGGCGAGTGTGGGCATGCTATCGCTGCGCGAGTCCTCTCAACGGGAGATCGAGACGCTCATGCATGCGGTGCTCCAGTACACGCTGGAGCGCGAGCTCAAGTCCACCGCCTTTCTGAGACGGCTGCGCTCGGAACTGGCGATGCGAGAGGCGTCGCGCCAGAAACCAGAGGGTTCCGCCAAGCCACCGGTGTTTGACGATCAGCCTGATTCCGCATAGATTCGGACGATATTTCAGGTTCGGCCGAGGGGAGAGAGGTATGGACTTTCAGCAAGTGATCATGCGTCTGGAGGAGTTCTGGTCCAGCCAGGGCTGCTTGATCTGGCAACCCTACAACGTGCAGGTTGGAGCGGGAACGATGAACCCCGCCACCGTGCTGCGTGTGTTGGGGCCAGAACCGTGGAAGGTCGCCTATGTGGAGCCTTCCATTCGCCCGGACGATGGTCGCTATGGTGAGAATCCCAACCGGATGCAGCAATTCTATCAGTATCAGGTGATCCTCAAGCCGGATCCGGGGAATCCTCAGGAGCTCTATCTGGACAGCCTGCGTGCCCTGGGGATCGACCCCGCGGTGCACGACATCCGTTTCGTAGAGGACAACTGGGAGTCTCCTGCGCTGGGTGCCTGGGGCCTGGGCTGGGAGGTTTGGCTGGACGGGCAGGAAATCACCCAGTTCACCTATTTCCAGCAGGCCGGTGGGCTGGATCTCGACCCCGTCTCTGTGGAGATCACCTATGGGCTGGAACGTATCGTCATGGTGCTGCAGGGCGTAAAGGCTTTTGCGGATATCCGTTGGCACGAGGATGTGACGTACGGCCACATGCTCCTGCAGGGGGAGATCGAGCACTGCACCTACAACTTTGAGGTGGCGAACGTCGATAATCTGCGCCAAATGTACGATCTCTGCGAAGCCGAGGCGCAGAACGCTCTGGCGCGGGAGCTTGTGCTCCCCGCTCATGACTATGTGCTCAAGTGCTCGCACATTTTTAACGTGCTGGATGCGCGCGGAGCTATCGGCGTGACTGAGCGGGCCCGGTATTTCGTCCGTATGCGCGATCTCGCGCGCAGCGTCGCGCAGTTGACGGTCGCTCAGCGGGAAAGCATGGGCTATCCGCTCATCGGGACCTTTTCTGTGGCCGCTGCTTCCACGCCTGCTCTGCGACCTGTGGCTGAGCCAGCGGGAGACGCGCCCAGAGAACTCCTTCTTGAGATCGGCGTCGAAGAACTGCCCGTGGCAGATCTCGATGCAGCCCTCGAGCAACTAGCGAGCGCCATGCAGGATGGGCTGGCCGGCGTTCGGCTTCCGTTTGGAGAGCTGCGAGTCCAGGGGACGCCACGGCGCCTGGCGGTGCGTGTCACGGGGCTGGCCGCGAGCCAGGAAGATGTCGAACTGGTGGCCAGGGGCCCGGCGGCGAACATCGCCTATGACTCTACCGGGGCGCCGACAAAGGCCGCGCTCGGGTTTGCACGCAGCCGCGGTGTGGATGTGGCCACGCTCGAACGCCGGGACTATGACGGCAAGCCCTATGTCGTCGCTATGACGGTAGAGAAGGGACGTGGAGCCGCGGCGGTTCTTGCCGAGTTGCTGCCACGCGTGATCTCGGGCCTTCGGTTCCCAAAGAGTATGCGCTGGAACGAGAGTGGGGCGCCCTTCTCGCGGCCGGTTCGCTGGATTACGGCGCTGCTCGACGATCAGGTGGTGCCCTTTGAGTACGCTGGGGTATCGAGCGATCGGCAAAGCCGCGGCATCCGCCCCGCCGGCTCCCCCACCATCGCGCTGAAGATGGCCGGCGAGTATGAGGCGGCGATGCTCAGAGAGGGTGTTCTGCTTGACGTGCTCGGGCGAGAAGAGGCCATCACGCGGGCCGCGGAGGAACTGGCGCGGAGCGTGGACGGGACACTGGGTGGAGATCCTCAGCTGTTACGCGAAGTGGCGAATCTGGTCGAGAGCCCCGCTCCAATCCTTGGGGCGTTCGATCCGGCGTACCTGCGCCTGCCTGACGCTGTGCTGCTGGCCGTCATGCACAAGCACCAGCGCTACTTTCCCGTGCTGCGTGACGGGCGGCTCCTGCCCTACTTTGTGGCCGTTGCCAACGGAGCACATCTGGACGTGGATGCTGTGCGGGCCGGGAATGAAGAGGTCCTTGCTGCACGCTACGCGGATGCCTCCTTCTTCTACCAGGCGGACACGCGCACACCGTTGGAGGAGTTAGCCCCTCGTCTGGATACTTTGACTTTTCAGGAGCAACTCGGCTCCGTGCTAGACAAGGTCCGGCGGCTGGAGCGCCTCGTACCAGAGATCGCAGAGTTGCTCGCGGTTTCCGGGGACAGCGCTCGTGGAGCGAGCCGCGCTGCGGCGCTGTGCAAGAACGATCTGGCTACGCAGCTGGTGGTCGAGTTCACCTCTCTTCAGGGGATCATGGGACGCCACTATGCCACGCTTTCGGGAGAGCCCGAGGCGGTGGCTCAGGCCATCGAGGAACACTACCTGCCGCGATACGCCGGCGACCGGCTCCCTTCGGCCGAGGAAGGTACCGTCCTCGGGCTCGCAGACCGATTCGATAGCCTGGTTGGGCTCTTCGCCGTGGGCATCCGCCCGACAGGGGCGGCCGACCCATGGGGCTTGCGCAGATCCGCGCTGGGAGTGATCCAGATCCTCGTGGAGAAGCGGCTGACGATCTCGCTCGCACAGGCGATCTCTTCTGCAGCCGAGCAGTTGCCGGTAGACGCTGATGAGGACGTGCTGCGCTCGGTTCAGGACTATATCGTGCGACGGCTCGAGGGGTATCTCCGGGATGCCGGTTATCCCTATGACGCCGTCCAGGCCGTTCTTGCCGAACAGGGAGATGACCCCAATGCTGCCCGAGAGGCTCTTGATGCGCTGATCCCCTGGCTGGGCCGCGAGGACTGGGATGCGCTGTTGGACAGCTACGCGCGCTGCATCCGCATCACGCGAGACTTGCCGTCACGCCTGGCCGTGGATGCTGGCCGTATCAATGAAGAGGCGACGCACGCCCTCTACCAGGCCTATCTGCGAGCCCAATCTCGGGTATCCGCGAATCCCGTGGTCGAGGAGTTCATGAACGGGCTGCTTGAGCTGGCGCCCGTCATCTCCCGCTTCTTCGATGAGGTGCTGGTGATGACGGAGGATCTGGAGGTGCGTAGAAATCGGCTGGCTCTGCTGCAGGGGATTGGGTCCCTGGCTGACGGCATTATCGATCTCAGCCAGATGGAGGGCTTTTAGCGTTCAGTGGCAGTGTGCCTGCCCGACGGGAACCCGAGGTGGGAAGGATAGGGATGTTCACCGATTGGCTCCGGCGTGTGTTTGGCGGCATCATCAGCGCTATTGTGGCATCTCTCGCGAGGTTGGGTGTGCATCCGAACACTCTGACCATCGCGGGCTGTCTGCTGCAGCTTGGCGTGGGGGGCGTTTTGGGAGCGGGGCATCTCAGGCTGGGCGGCATCTTGCTGGCGGCGACCTCCGTCTTGGATGCCTTTGATGGTGCGCTGGCCAGACAGCGATTCGGGGCAACCCGCTTCGGCGCCTTCTTGGATTCCTGCCTGGACCGGGTCGCGGAGGCCGGCGTCCTCATCGGACTGGGGTGGTACTATCTGCACCAGCCGGGCCAGACTCCCGAGTTGCTGATATATGTGGCCTTAGCTGGCTCCCTGCTGGTGAGCTATGCGCGAGCGCGAGCCGAAGGACTGGGCATCCGCTGTCGAGACGGCCTGTTTACCCGCGTCGAACGCACACTACTCCTGGTTATCGGGTTGGTCGCAGGGTGGGTCATCCCTGTGCTCTGGATTCTGGCCATCGGCACGGTGCTCACGGCCCTACACCGGATGGTTCGAGTGTATCTCCAGGTTCGCGATGACCCGATCGAGCAGGCGCCAACGACTCAAGGCTAGGCTCGGAGCGCTGCAGTTGGCAGCGGTGCCCTGTTGTGCTAGAATGCTGCCGTCGTGGTGGGCGTAGCCGAGTGGTTAAGGCATCTGGTTGTGGCCCAGAAGACCGTGGGTTCGAATCCCACCGCTCACCCAGAACCCCTAAAGCTCCAGCTTTGGGGGTTTATTGCATCGGCGATTGCCGGAACTCCGGCGATGACCTAGAATCGCACCCGGTACCTTGCGATGCATGAAGAGGAAAACCTGGTGTACAACGGGTATGCGCAGACTGGCGGGGCTATCGCGCGCTGGACGAGGAGTGGATGATCGCCGAGCGCCTGTTCAGTCCTGACCGGGATCGCCAACCGCTCGGTCAGCGCGGGCCAAGTGGCCCATTCCGATCATCTCGTTCACGGCATCAACAGGCATGACCCTTCGTTGACGCCGGGACCTGGCACCCACACACCATTGGACAGCGTGGAGCGTGGTCTTTGTGTGAGCCCGTAGCGATGCGTACTCACGCCGATGGCCACCGCAATCCCTGAAAGAGGCTGGCACGGCCTCAGGACGGCCGCGTCTCACCGAGGAGGCAAGCGATGCTGCTCAAGAAGAACGACTGGGAGAATCCCAGGGTAACTGGCATTAACCGCCAACCGATGCATGTGACCTCAATGGCTTACCCCACGCTGGACCTGGCGGTGCAAGGCGTTGCGGAGAACTCCCCGTGGGTGCGCTCACTGAATGGTGAATGGCGCTTCCACTGGTCTCCCACACCCGAGGACGCGCCCGAGGCGTTCTACCTGCCCGATGTCGATGATTCGACCTGGGACCTAATCGCGGTGCCGAGCAACTGGCAGATGCAGGGTCATGGCTACCCGCAGTATGTGAATGTCCAGTACCCGTTTCCTCCCGACGAAGTACCCAATGTGCCGCACGACACCAACGAGGTTGGCAGCTATCGGACGAGCTTCGAACTCGACGATTCGTGGGTCGGTCGGCGCGTCATGATCGTGTTTGGAGGGGTAGAAGCGGCCTTCTACCTCTGGCTCAACGGGGAATGCGTGGGGTATAGCCAGGATAGTCGCCTTCCCGCGGAGTTCGATCTGACGCCGTACCTAAGGCAGGGAAGCAATACCCTTGCCGCGCGGGTCTATCGATGGTCAGATGGGACCTACCTGGAAGACCAAGACCACTGGCGCCTGGCAGGAATCTACCGTGACGTCTATCTGTGCGCGCTACCGCACCTCCACGTGCGCGACTATACGGTGAGAACGCCTTTGGTGGCAGGATATTCCGACGGAAGGCTGGAAATCGATGCTGATCTGCTCAACGCGGGCGAGCACGGCGCGCAGGTGCAGTTAAAGGCTCACCTGTATGACAATCGTGGCGTTGAGGTGATTCCGGAACTGGCTGCCAGCGTCACATGGCTTGAGCCAGGCCAGGAGAGCCACGTGCAGCTGACCGCGCTGGTCAAGAGCCCCGATCGATGGACAGCGGAGACGCCGAATCTTTACCGGTTGGTGCTCGAACTATGCGATGTCGTGGGTGACCTAATCGAGACTCAGAGCACGTTGGTTGGCTTCCGCACGGTTGAGCTCCGCGATGGCCATCTCTTGATCAATGGCACCTCCGTGCTGCTACTGGGTGTGAATCGACACGATCATGATCCGCTGCAGGGGAAAGCAGTCTCTCGAGAGGCCATGCTGGCCGATATCCAGCTGATGAAGCAGCACAATATCAACGCCGTCCGCACGTCACACTATCCCAACGACCCGTATTGGCTGGACCTCTGTGACAGATATGGGCTGTACGTCATCGATGAAGCCAACCTGGAGACTCACGGTGTTTGGGACAAGCTATCGCGTGATCCCGAATGGCAGCACGCCTTTCTCGAGCGCGTGACTCGCATGGTCGAGCGGGACAAGAACCATGCTTCGGTGATTTGCTGGTCTCTGGGTAACGAGTCCGGGCATGGCCCCAACCACGAGGCGATGGCGAATTGGGTGCACCAGAACGATCCCACGCGATTCGTGCACTATGAGTCGGCTGGCCGTGAGCCGTATGTGGACGTTGTCTCTACCATGTACCCGACGGTCGAGCGGATCATTGAAATGGCCACTGTGCCGGACGATCCTCGTCCGGTGATGATGTGCGAGTATGCGCACGCCATGGGCAACAGCTGCGGCAATCTGCGGGAATACGTGGATGCGATACGCGCCACGGACAGACTTATCGGCGGGTTCATCTGGGACTGGATCGACCAGGGGCTGGCCAAGGCTGACGAGCAAGGCAGAATCTTCTATGCCTACGGTGGCGACTTTGGCGATGTGCCGAACGATCGCAACTTTTGCATCAATGGGCTGATCGGCCCGGATCGGGCACCGCATCCGGCGCTCATAGAGTACCAGTACCTGATTCAGCCTGTGGTTGTCCAGGCCGTGGACCTCGAGGCGGGGCAGATCCGGATCACCAACCGTTACGACTTTGCCTCGCTGGCTGGCCTGGATATCACGTGGACGCTGGAAGAAGACGGTGTGAGCATACAGAGCGGCTCGCTCGCGCCGCTGGATATAGAACCGGGAGAGAGCCAGGAAGTGCGCCTGGATCTCACCCGGCCGGATCTCGTTCCAGGGGCCGAGTACTGGCTCAACCTGGTATTCGCACTGAAGGAGCCCGCCGTATGGGCCGGTGCTGGCCACGTCGTGGCGTGGGAGCAGTTCCGCATGCCCTGGGACGCCGCCGCTCGCACGATGCGATACGCCGAGATGTCCCCGCTCAGTCTGGAAGAGAGTGACGAGAGGCTGGCGATCAAGGGCGATGACTTTTCCGTGACCTTTGACCGGGCGGCCGGTACGATGAGTTCCTTCCAGATCCATGGCCGGGAGATTCTGGATCAGGGGCCGCGGCTGAATCTATGGAGAGCGCCGACCGACAACGACATGGGCAGGGTGCACGCTGCGCCCATGTCGGAGATGTGGCGTGTGGCAGGACTGGACAGGTTGCGGCACCTGGTGAGGGAGGTCTCGGCCAGCGTGCTCTCGGATTCCGCCATACGGGTGATCGTTCGCGAATGGATCAGCCCACCGGAGACGACAACCGGCTTTGTCTGCCAGCAGGTGTACACCGTGTACGGGAGCGGCGATGTGGTGATCGATGTGCACTTTTCCCCGGGCCATACCCGCGGCCTGCTTCCACGGTTGGGCCTGCAACTGAGGCTGGCGCCCGGCCTGGACGAGATCACCTGGTTCGGTCGCGGGCCGCACGAGAGTTACGTGGATCGCCTGGCGAGCGCCAGCGTCGGGAGATACAGCGGATCCGTCGATGGGCAATACGTGCCTTATGTGATGCCTCAGGAGAATGGTAACAAGACAGATGTACGCTGGGTGACTCTGACCGACGAGCGAGGCCTCGGGCTCTTGGCCGTGGGGGCACCCTATCTGGAGGTCAGTGCGCATCACTATACCGCGGCGAACCTCACCGCCGCCCAGCACACTAACGAACTCGTATGGCAGCCCAGCGTGACCCTGAACCTGGACTACCGGCAGTCCGGGCTGGGCGGGGCCAGCTGTGGCCCGGGCACACGGCCAGAATACCTTCTGCCGGCCCAGGAGACACATTTCCGGGTGCGACTAAAGGGCGTGGATGGTGAGTGTGCAGCCGATGAACTGGCGCGACTGGCAGTCCCGGAAGCCTGATAGGGCAGAAGGGTCAATCGGCGCGTCTCTGGCCGTCGGGATCGCTCCAGGCTGGTGGTAGCCCGCGTGGGTGCTGGTACTGAACCACGTCGCTGGTGTGAACCATCCAGTCCAGTAGACGCGATTCTAGGCTCCGCCGCACCTCGGCGAGAGAGGGATCGCCGTAACGGTTGTTCAGCTCACGAGGGTCCAGTTCCAGGTCGTAGAGCTCATGCTCTCCCGCAGTGCGGCGGATGAGCTTGTGCGCGGTCGTGCGAAGCATGACGCTTCTGCACACTGACTCCGGCTGCTCCTGTTGCTGGAGGCCCTTCGGATAGTACAGGTTGAGAGGGTCATCGAAGATGGCCTCACTTCCTGGGCGTCCCTCAAAGCACTGGGGTTCGTGTCTATCATACCCGCCCTCGGCGATTGCGGCGCGTGCCGAGTCGCCGGGGGCGCCTCCGATCTGTGGCACGAGGGATCGCGCCATATGGGTGTGCGTCGCTTGAATGCCGGCAAGCTCGAGAACAGTTGGCATGATATCGAACAACTCGACGGGCTCCGTGACAACGTGGCCGGCGGCTCCTTCCGGTGTTCTGATGAGAAGAGGCACATGGGTGAGGCAGTCATCCAGAGCATTTGGCCACTTTTCGACCAGACCATAGTCCCCTGCCCAGTCCCCGTGATCGGAGGAAACGATCAGGGTAGTCTCAGATGCCAGCCCGGTCTCCTCCAGGCAGCGCATCACTTCTCCCAGCATCCAGTCTACATAGCCGATCATGCCGAGATAGGTGGCCTGGACGCGCCTGAAGAGGTCATCGGGAGCCGCCTCCAGATGACGGTATCTCCGGGCGAGGGTATACAGACTCGGCTTGCCCGCGAGCCCACTCGGCCGCAGGGGGGGCAGATCCGCCTTCGCATACTGGTTGTGGAAGGGCTCGGGCGCCCCATAGGGCGGATGCGGCATGCTCAGAGGCAGATAAAGGAAGAAGGGGGGATCCCCCGGACGGCGATCACGCAGGAATCGGAGGCCGCTGCACACGTCACGCATGTCAGGCGTGTCCCAAAGGGAGCCCTCGAAGGGAAGGGAGAGGAACCCCCAGTAGGCCGGGCTTCCGGGCTGATCCACGCTGGGCCCGCAGTGAGCGCCCTGGCTGTGCTCCCACCCGTGGACATTCTGGCGCATGGCCGTGGGTGAGTACAGGTCGTTCTTGCCGCACCAGTGTACGGTGTAGCCAGCCTGGCGCAGGTAGCCGAACAGGCTGGGCTCCTCAGGCCTGAGCAGGTTCCAGAGCGTACGGTGGCCGGCCACGTGAGGGTACCAGCCTGTCATGAGGCTGCAGCGAGAGGGAGAACACACTGGATTTTGAACGTGACACTGCTCAAAGCGCACGCCCTCTGCAGCCATCCGGTCGTAATGTGGCGTCCGCATCACGGGGTGCCCGTAGCACGAGAGGCTTTCGGCGCGCATTTCGTCAGGAAAGAAGAGGACATAGTTCATGGCGTCTCTCCACCGTAACCGGTCTGCCGTCTGTGCGGCCATACTAGGCGCCCTGTTGGCTCGATGCAAGGCATAGTAGGAGCGCGCCCTGCGACTTTTCCGCCCTTTGGGATCTCGCGTACAATCACGCGATAACAGTGTGCATCAGTGGGGGATCCGGTGTCTGTTCTGCAAGAGGCACAAGAGGCCATCGAGCGCTACGGGATGCTGAATCGCGGGGGCACCGTGATTCTCGGCATCTCCGGGGGGATAGACTCGCTGTGCCTGCTATCCGTGATGCGTGCTCTGGCGACAGAGTACGAGATCTCGCTGCATGTGGGGCACCTGAACCACGGCATCCGTCGGGAGGCGGCCCGAGATGCGGAGTGGGTCCAGGACCAGTGTCGCAGATGGGCGATCGGGTGCACGGTAGGGACGGAGGATGTGCCGACGCTCGCGAGAGAGCGCGGACTTTCGCTTGAGGAGACCGCCAGACAGGCTCGCTATGCGTTCCTCGCTGCGGTCGCGCGAGAGCTGAATGCCGATACGGTTGCGGTAGGACACAACGCCGATGACCAGGCTGAGACGGTGCTGATGCATCTGCTGCGTGGCGCGGGGCTTGCCGGGCTGAGGGGAATGCGACCCGTCGCCTGGCTCGATGAGGAGAGGCCGAGTGCCAGGGCCGTGTCGGGCGCGGGAAGGGAGCGGGTTCGTCTGGTGCGGCCGCTGCTGACGATTCCACGCGCAGAACTGGAGCTTTACGCCGCAGAGCAGGGGTTGAAGCCCGTCGAGGACGTCACCAATGCGGACACGGCGTACCTCCGGAATCGAATCAGGCACGAGTTGTTGCCTCTCCTGCAGGACTATAACCCCAGCATCAGGGCGATACTGTGCCGGACTGCGGAGGCTCTAGCTGGGGATGAGCAACTGCTCGAGCGCAGCATCAGGAAGGCATGGGATCAGATCGTTGCCTATAGAGATTCTGCCAGGATCGTGTATCAGCGCGAGGCACTCATGCGCTGCCCTGACGCGATGCGCCGTGCCCTGCTCCGGCGGGGCATTTATGAGCTCCGCCAGTCGTTGAGAGACGTTTCCTGGATCAACGTCCGTGATGCGATCGATGTGCTCTCCAGCGGCCGGGTAGGAGCACGAGCCACGCTGCCAGGCGGCCTGCGGCTGGCGATAGGCTATGAACAGGTGCTGCTCTGTGAGGATGGGAGCACATGGCCCCTGGATGATCGCCCGCGCATGAGCGGCGCGCTCTCGCTGACAGTCCCGGGCCTGTGGCTCCTACCCGATGAGCGCTGGGCGGTCTGTACTGAGTGGTGTGACCCCATCAAGCCTGGGGGCTGGCTATCTGGTGCCGGCGCTCTGCATGCCTGGCTCGATGCAGATCGCGCCGGCCAAGCGCTCTCTCTGCGCACACGCCAGAGTGGCGATCGTCTACAGCCCCTTGGGATCTCTGGCTCTCAGACGGTGAAGAAACTGATGATAGATCGCCGGGTCCCAGCTTACGAGCGTGACGCTGTGCCCATCCTGGTATCCAATGGACGCATCATTTGGGTGGCGGGGGTGCAGATCGATCGGGAATGCGCCGTAACGGCCCGAACGGCCAGGGTGCTGCACGTGTGGTTTGAGCGGCGGCACGCGCCGAAGGAGACAGGATGATCAAGGTCCGGCTCAAGCAGGGGAGAGAGCGCACTCTGGCGAATCGCCACCCATGGTTCTTCAGTGGGGCAATCGATCGCGTGGAAGGGAACGTCGTCCCGGGGGACATCGCGCTCATCACCGACGCCCAGGGGGAAGCCCGTGCCTGGGGGTATATCAACCCCCGCTCGCAGATCGCGATCCGTGTTCTATCCTGGGATGCAGAAGAACGCATCGATGGCGCGTTCCTAAAGAGGCGCTTGGACGCATCCATCGCACGGAGGCAAGGCTTGCCCGGCTTGCAGGAGACGGATGCCTGCAGGCTCGTGAATGCGGAATCCGACGGATTGCCGGGGCTGATCGTTGACTGCTATGGTGAGTGGCTGGTGATCCAGTCGCTCACGGCCGGCATGGACCGGCTCAAGAACGACATCGCCGGCATACTCATGGAGACCCTTCACCCGCGCGGCGTGTACGAGCGGAGCGACGTAGACGTTCGCCCCAGAGAAGGGCTTGAGGGCGTACGCGGCCTGCTCTGTGGCGAAATGCCTCCCGATGCTGTGCGAGTTCAGGAACACGGGCGGGCATTCGACGTGGACGTGCATCGTGGCCACAAGACGGGCTTTTACCTGGATCAGCGGGATAGTCGCAACAGGGTCTCTGCCTACTGCCAGGACGGCGTCGTGCTGAACGCCTTTGCCTACACGGGGGGGTTCGGCGTCTACGCAGGCACGGCTGGAGCGCGGCGGATAGTCAATCTCGATAGCTCGGCTGAGGCGTTGGAGGCGGCGCAGCGTCACATGAGCCTAAACGGCGTGCCGCCTGAGCAATGTGAGTATGTGTCGGCTGACGCCTTTCGCATGCTGCGCGTGTTCCGGGATCAGGCACGGCGGTTTGATGTCGTCGTGCTGGACCCTCCAAAGTTCGCTTTTTCCCGTGCACAGCTGAACGCTGCGACGCGGGGGTACAAGGACATCAATCTGCAGGCGATGCACCTGCTCCGGCCCGGCGGGATACTGGCGACGTTTTCATGCTCTGGGGCAGTGGATGAGCGTCTCTTTCAGCAGGTCGTCTTTGGTGCTGCGGTCGATGCCGGGAAGGACGTGCTAATTCTGGAGCGTCTGGGGCAGGCAGCCGATCATCCCGTCGCCCTGTTCTTTCCCGAGGCTGCCTACCTGAAGGGTCTGATTTGCCGCGTGGAGTGAGATGCATATCGTCCTGTGGCCTGGCTCCGCTTGCCCGGGGGACGCGAATCGGTAGAATGGGCGCACGCCATCTTGGGAGCTCGGAGGGTGACCATGGTAAAGCAGGAGGGGCCGCAGGACAGCGCGCTGCATCGCGACGTGGACCACGTGCTCATTTCGGAGGATGTGCTACTGGATCGGGTGGCGCAACTGGGGAGACAGATCTCCCAAGACTATCAGGAACTGAACCCGTTGCTGATCTGCGTACTCAAGGGCGGGTACATGTTCCTCGCGGATCTCACCCGGTCACTGTGCATGCGCCATGGGATCGACTTTATGGCGATCTCGAGCTACGGCAGCGGTACCGAATCCAGCGGCGTTGTCCGCATCCTGAAGGATCTGGACTCTGACATATCGGGGCGGCACATACTCGTTGTGGAAGACATCATCGACACAGGCAATACGCTCGCCTACCTGCTTGAGAACCTCCGCTCCCGCCAACCGGCAACCATACGCGTCTGCACGCTGCTCAGCAAGCCGGCGCGCCGCCAGGTGGAGCTGCACGTAGACTATGTCGGGTTTGAGATCCCCGATGAGTTCGTGGTCGGGTATGGCCTGGACTTTGCAGAGGCCTACCGGAACCTCTCGTTCGTTGGAGTGCTCAAACCCGAGATATACAGCTGACGCGCGATCCTGTTAGGCGATATCCTCAAGGGTTCTGCGTACGCGCTCGATGGCCTTCTCGATGTTCTCTATCGAGTTGGCGTACGATAGACGAAGGTATCCCTCTCCCATGTCTCCAAAGGACGTGCCCGAGAGGGTGGCGACTCCTGCTCGCTGCAGCAGCAACTTCTCACACTCCTGGCTCCTCAGCCCCGTTCCCGAGATGTTCGGGAAGACGTAGAAGGCGCCCCGCGGCATGCGGCAGCTGATGCCCGGAATACTGTTCAGCCCATCGACGATCACCCGGCGTCGCTGGCGAAAGGCCTCGACCATCTCCGCGACAGGCTCCTGAGGTCCCGTGAGCGCGGCAACCCCTGCCCACTGCGTGGCAGCATTGGTGCACGAGTTTGAGTTGACCATCAACCTGTTGACCTGCTCTGCCAACCACTCTGGCATCACGCCGTATCCCAGGCGCCAGCCCGTCATGGCATAGGTCTTGGAGAATCCGTGCAGGATAATCGTGCGCTCCCGAGTAGACATGCCAGGGAACGTGGCGATGCTGCAGAACGAGCCATCATACAGGATCTCCTCGTACACCTCATCGGACAACACGGGTATGTTGTGCCGGATGCATAGCTCGGCGATCGCCTCCAGATCCGAAGGCTCCAGCGCGCCACCGGTCGGATTGTGCGGGGAGTTGAGGATGACCAGGGCTGTACGTTCGGTGATCAGGGAGCGAAGCTCATCGACCTGCAGGCGGAAGTCCATCTCCTCGCGCAAGGGCAGGGGCACGGCCTTGGCGCCGCAAAAGTCGATCATCGACTTGTAGATGGGAAAGCCGGGATCTGGATAGATGACCTCGCGCCCAGGCTGAGCCAGCGCCAGAAGCGTGTAGAACATGATCGGCTTTGCGCCCGGGGTCACCACCACCTGAGCAGGCTCCACAGGCTGTGCGCGTCGATGGCTTGTCTGCTCCGCGATGAGGTTCCGAAGCTCTGGGATGCCTTGAGAGGCCGTGTAGTGTGTCCATCCTTCGTGCAAAGCGCGGCAGGCTGCCTCTACGATATGTGCCGGAGTGTCAAAGTCCGGCTCTCCTATTTCGAGATGGATAACATCCCGCCCACGGGCCTCAAGCTCCCTGGCCCGGGCCAATACCTGAAAGGCGGACTCGGTACCAAGGCGCGACATACGGTCTGCGAGCTCAAACATGCGTTTCTCCATTCAGCGTTTCTATATAACTGGTGAGCAGGGATCGGGCAGCGTCCTCCCATCGAAAGCGGCGACACTGCAGGTAGCCCCTCCGGATCAGCTCAGCTCTCGTATGGCTCTCTGAGAGCACGCGTCCCATGGCTTCAGCGAGCGCCATGGTGTCCGTTGGGGGTACAAGCAGCGCAGCCTGGCCGGCGGCCTCGGGTAGCGAGGACGAATCGGCTGATACCACCGGCGTCCCGCACGCCATGGCCTCCAGGACGGGGAACCCAAAGCCCTCGTACAGGGAAGGGAACGCGAACAACTCGGCACCGGTGTAGAGGGCAGGGAGATCGCCTTCGTCGACATATCCCAGTAGATGGACCGAATCCCCCAACGCCAGGTCCTGGATGGCTTGGTAGATCGGCTCGTAGAGCCAGCCGGGCCCGCCTGCAATTACGAGATGGTGCGGTAAGCCCGAGTCGCGGCGAATCTGCGCAAACGCCTGGAGCAGACGGACATAGTTCTTTCGCGGCTGAAGTGTGCCGACGCTCAGAATATACGACTGTTCCCCAATCGCGTAGAGCTCGCGCACTCCCTGAACACAGGCCGCATCCGATGGCCGGAACGTGGGATCCACGGCAGGATAGATCACACGGATCCGGCTGGGATCAACCGACAGCAACTCGACAAGGTCTCGGCGCGTGCTCTCCGAATCCGCCAGGATCAGATCAGCTCGCGCCAGTGAGGGGGGCACAGCCCTCATCAGATAGCTCAGTAGCGATGGAGAAGAGCATTCGGGATGGCGAAGGAAAGAGAGATCATGGATTGTGAGGACGGTTCGGGCGCGGCGTACCGGCGGGAGCACGAAATCCGGCGAATGGAAGAGATCGAGAGGGCCCGTGATCCACTCGATGGGCAGGGGGATGCGTAACTTGTGCCAGATCGCAGACATGTGCCTGTCTGAAAGCGGCACGCTGCGCGTGCCAAAGTTCGGGGGCCACTCGTGAGCAGCCGGATCGCGACCGGCGCTGAACAGCACATAGTCGTTGGTCTGATCCAACCGGGCCAGGGCTCCGATCAGGCTGCGGGTATACCGGCCAATTCCAGCCTGCTGGCGGACGGCCGCGGTGTAGTCGATTCCGATACGCATCACTTGACCTTCCGATAAGTCCAAACCCGGTTCACGCCATAGTTCCAGAACAGCACCACGCCGATGGCGATGGCCTTGGCCAGGTTGTAGCCCGCTGCACCCCACTCCGTGAAGACAAAGTGGTCCAGCGAAAGAAAGATCGCCTGGTTGATGACGTAACCGATAACGTTCACAAGCAGGAACTGGCCCAACTGAGGAATGATCGGCTCGCCACGAGTCTCCGGATAGGTCCACAACCGGTTCCAGGTAAAATTGCTCAGAACGGCCGCGAAGAAGGAAAAGGTGTTGGCCAGCCACTTTTCAAGGCCCAACACCTGGATTCCCAGGTTGAGGAGCGAGAAATCCACTATCGCGCCGATAGCGCCGACCACGGAGAACTTGAGGAATCGCCCAAGCTCGGGCTGTCGTTCGCTCAGCAGCGTCCGAACCCGTGCGGTTAGGCCTTGCCATGTCATACCGGTGTTCTCCTCTGCGGGTCTGGAATCGGTCCCTGCCCCGGGGTGCTGGCCTCCCGGCCCCCGATGTGAAGGGTAGAGGGCAGCATACCCAGTAGAATGGCGACCAGCAAATACATGTCATGAACGTACAGATTATCGACAACGCTATGCGTGGCCAGATAGCCGAGCATGCCCAGCGCTCCCAACGACAGGGCCCGAGGCCAGCCCTGCTCGCGGCGCACGCTCTTATAGGCCACCAGCACTGCCACGAGGAGCCAGATCAGGTAAGCGAACAGGCCCGGCAGGCCGGATTCTGCCAGGATGTGCAGGTAGTAGTTGTGCGCGTGGCCTAGTGGGTCCCGCCAGCGTGCGAGGGCCACGGACGGATACACGACGGGATACTGGCCGACACCGACGCCTGCCCATGGTGAACTGGAGAACATGCGCCAGGCGGCTTGCCAGTGGGCCAGTCGTTCAATGACGGAAAAGTTGGCATCGTCTACTTCCACGGCGTCGAGATCCTGCCCAAGATAGGTGACGGTGTCATCCAATCTGGCGAGGAGATCCATTGGCAGAAGGGGGCCCCACAGGGGACTGATCAGGATAACCAGTGCCGCCAAGGTCAGAAGTGCTGGCCAGGCGCGGCGTGCCTGCGATATGACAACCAGCCCCAACCCGACCAGCATGCCCAGGAGCGCACCACGGGACCAACTCATCAGCATTCCGGCCGTCATGGTGACGAGGGCGCAGAGCGCAAGCAGCCACAACCCGCGCTCTCTCCACCGGCGCACCGCACCGCTGGGGTGGCCACCATAGAGCCAGACCATGGCGAGGGCCAGAGGTAGCAGCAGGCCGAGGTATCCTCCGTACGGGTTGGGTTGCGAGAAGGTGCCATAGGCTCGCATATACTGCCCAAAGAGCACAAAGCCGGGCGGGCCGACCTGGAATGTGAACTGGTAGATACCGAGAAGCCCCTGGGCGAGGCCCGCAAGGAGCAGCGCCGCGGAGGTGCCGAGGCGCTCATCCGGGGACGTGCAGCACTGGATGAACACGATGACCAGTGTGAGCTCGATCCATTTGAGGAGTTCGCTGCCTGCCGCGGACAGATCCTGCGCACGAAGGAGTGAGCAGGCGAGCACGGCCAACAGAGCGAGTGTGGTCCACACGATGGGTGAACGGGCGCTCGGCATGCGGTGGGTGGCGAGCGCTTTGAGGCCCGCCGCACCGAGAGTGGCGGCCAGGATGGGCTGCGAGGGGCTCACACTGTAGCCAGCCAACGGGATCGTGCGCAGTGAGCCAAAGGGAATCGCGATTGCGAGGGCGTAGATACCAAGTGCGGGCCTGCGCAAGAGAAGAACCGCGCCTCCTACGCCAAACACAGAGGCCGCCACGAGGTTCAGAGGGGCTCTGGCCAGCACACAGGCCAAGGCCAAGAGCGCAGCCAAGCCTATCAGGGCCTGCCACAGAGTGCGACCGGGCACAAGGTCGCGAAGGAGACGCAATGTCTGGCGACGGGAGGTGCTCACAGGAGTCTCTCAGACGTCCCGGAAATAAGCGATCGTGCGCCTGAGGCCTTTCTCGAGAGAGACAGAGGGCGTCCAGCCTAGCACGGCGCGCGCTCTGGAGATATCCGGTTGTCTGGTCCGGGGATCGTCCTCAGTGCGACCGTCCTGGGGGGAAACCAGTGTGACAGGCGAGCGGCTACCAGTGAGAGATACAACGACCCGAGCCAACTCCAGTATCGAGATCTCATCGGGATTTCCGAGGTTCACGGGATCTGCCTCAGGGGAGAGCAGCAGCTTGTATAACCCATCCACGAGATCGCTCACAAAACAGAAACTGCGTGTGCGCGATCCGTCGTCATACACCGTCAAAGGCTGACCGGAGAGGGCCTGTCGCACAAAGTTCGGTATGACACGGCCATCATCGAGGCGCATGCGCGGCCCGTATGTGTTAAAGATGCGGGCGATGTGCGTCCGCAGACCGTGTGTTCGATGGTAGGCCATCGTCAGGGCTTCCGCGAACCGCTTGGATTCGTCATAGACGCCCCTAAGCCCGATGGGGTTCACGTTTCCCCAATAGGACTCTGGCTGCGGATGCACCAGCGGATCACCATAGACCTCTGAGGTGGAAGCCAACAGAAACCGCGCGCCTTTGGCCTTGGCCAATCCCAGGGCGTTAAGAGTCCCCAAGGCGCCAACCTTCAGCGTCTTGATGGGCATCTCAAGATAGTCAACAGGGCTGGGGAGTGAGGCGAGGTGGATGACGGCCTCCAGTGGGCCGTCAACAGAGATCGGCTCGGTAACGTCCTGCAGGGCGAACTGAAAACGATCGTGCTCTATCAGGTGGTCAAGGTTGCGTCGCGTGCCGGTAACCAGATTGTCCAGGCAGAGGACCGAATGTCCCTGGGCCAGCAAGAGATCGCAAAGGTGGGACCCGATAAAGCCCGAACCTCCGGTGATGAGCACACGCATTACCAACTCCCCTCAGTGCCGTTAGGGCGATCAGAGTATAGCGGCGGCGAGTAAGCCGGTCAACGATCGCATGCTCAGGGACGGCGCGGCAGGCGTGCCGCTGGGCCTGTGGTATAATCGCTATTCAGGATAGCCGCCTTGGGGAGGGGCGATGCGCGTCATCGATTCACTGGAAAGCACTCTGGATGCGGTCGCTTGGGATAGGCTTATCTCGCAGGATCCCAGAGGGCATCTTCTACAGACGTGGGACTGGGGAGAGCTAAAGGGCGACTTTGGCTGGTCTCCCTGGAGGGTGGCGATCGAACAGGATGGCTCACCCGTGGCGGGAGCGCAGGTGCTGTATCGTCGGATTGGGCCTGTGACGATGGCCTATATCCCCAAGGGGCCGGCCTTTGCGGTTGCGGATCCCGAGGTGGAGGGCGAGCTCTGGCGAGCGGTTCACGCCCATGCACGCCAGGCACGTGCCGTTGTGCTCAAGGTCGAGCCCGAATGGCGCGATGATGAGGAGGTCTCTCACTCCCGGCTGAGGGAGCGGGGCTTTCGCCCTGGTTCGAGGACGATCCAGCCGCGTCGGACAGTGATCGTGGACCTTCAGGGCGATGAGGACAGCCTTCTGGCCAGGATGAAGAGCAAATGGCGCTACAATATCCGCCTCTCCTCGCGCAGGGGCGTCATGGTGCGGGTTGCTGGCCACGAGTCGCTGGGGACCTTTTACGATCTGATGACGGTCACAGGAGCACGCGACGGTTTTGCGATACACAGCCGGGCCTATTACGAGCGGGCCTATGAGCTGTTTGCGGCGCACGGGCGTGTACGCCTGCTCATCGCCCTGTGTGATGACGAGCCTCTGGCGGCACTCATGCCCTTTTCGTTCAATCGCCAGGCGTGGTACATGTACGGGGCATCCAGTAACAGCGGGCGCGAGTTGATGCCGAACCACCAGCTGCAGTGGCGTGCGATGCAATGGGCGCGCTCCGAGGGCTGCCGGCAGTATGACCTGTGGGGTATCTCCGATGTGGATGCTGGAGGCGTCGAGGATGGCCTCGGCGGGATTCAGCGCTTCAAGGAAGGTTTTGGGGGCGAGGTCGTTCGCTACGTGGGCGCCTACGACTATGCCTACATCGCGCCGGCATACTGGCTGCTTGAGCGGATCTGGTCGCGCGGGAGCAGGCAGACGAGCGCTTAGCTCGGAAACGCAATGACGGGCGCCTGGCACAAGCCAGGCGCCCGTCATGTTTACTGAAAGGCGACTAGAAGCCCTTCTTGCCCATCAGAGCAATCAGATCTGCGAGGCGGTTGGAGTAACCCCACTCGTTGTCATACCAGCTGATCACCTTGACCATGTTCCCGTCCATGACGGAGCACGAGGCTGCATCGATGATGCTGGATCGCGCATCGCCGCGGAAGTCGGACGACACGAGCGGCTCATGAGATACGCCCAGGATCCCCTTCATGGGCCCGGCAGCGGCTTCGTCAAAGGCCGCGATCATCTCATCGAGCGTGGTCTTGTTCTTGAGTTCTGCCACAAAGTCGACAATGGACACCGTCGGGGTGGGCACGCGCATGGACATGCCATCGAACTTGCCCTTGAGCTCGGGAATGACCAGAGCAACGGCCTTGGCGGCACCGGTGCTTGTGGGCACGATGTTGAGCCCGGCCGACCGCGCCCGACGAGGATCCCGGTGAGGGGTATCCAGGAGTTGCTGGTCGCTCGTGTACGAGTGAATCGTGGTCATGAGGCCCTTGACGATGCCCCACCTGTCATGGACAACCTTGGCGGCCGGAGCCAGGCAGTTGGTGGTGCAGGAGGCGTTGGAGATGATCGTGTGCTTGGCAGGGTCGTACATATCATCATTGACGCCCAGCACGATCGTGATGTCTTCGTTGGTGGCCGGGGCACTGATGACGACTTTCTTTGCGCCGGCATCCAGGTGAGCTTTGGCCTTGGTGGCATCGGTGAAAAAGCCGGTGGACTCGATGACGACATCCACACCTAACTCGCCCCAAGGAAGGTCCGCCGGATTGCGCTCAGCCGCAAAGCGTATCTTCTTGCCGTTCACCAAGAGGCCATCGCTGACGGTCTCGACGGTTCCGGGAAACTGCCCGTAGGTCGAATCGTACTTTAGGAGGAGCCGGAAGCTTTCGGGAGGAAAGAGGTCGTTTACGCCCACAACCTCGATCTCGCCGCTGTATTTTGCCGCAATCGCCTTGAAGGCCTGACGGCCGATGCGTCCAAATCCGTTGATGCCAACCTTGATCACCATATCGGGCTCCTTTCATCCTTCGCAGAAACGCGATGCTGTAAAGACGTGCCTGGCACCGGCATAGCCCTGAGGCGAACACCCGCTGCCCGATCAGGTTGTGTACGGCGCGTGCCGATAACTTGAGCGGGTGGGGCCGCCGGAACCTCAACCCTACGGATTATACAGAAGGACGGGAGGGCTGTCAAAGCTACCGGCTCTCGGGCTCCTGTGCTAAAAGAGCATCGCTTCCACAAACTCCTCCTGGAAATCCGGACGCCCCGATAGTTCGAGGTACTCCACTCGTGAGGGAAGCTCGCTGGCGATCTCGCAGGCCCGATACGAGAGCAGGGCCTGCCGCGCGCCCGATCCTGCGGCGTTGCCGACTGGCAACAGCTGCGCGTTCGGAAAGCTGGGGAGGAGGCCGATTCCCAGAGCGCTGGAGGGCTGTATGTAGTTGCCAAAGGCACCAGCCAGGTAGACCTTGCGGATGTCTTCGGCGTGTAGCCCCAGTTCTTTCATCATGATCTCGATGCCGGCTCGCACCGCACCCTTTGCCAGCTGGAGTTCACGAACATCCCGCTGTGTGAGGCTGACAAGGCTGCCGTTTTCCGAATCATCTGATCCTGTCAGATGGAACACTCTGTGCCGGTTCTCTCCCTGGAGCCGATGGGCCAGATGGCGCAATCCCCGGGCGGCCAGGGCCTCAGGATTGCCCATGCGCCCCTGGTTGTCGATCACGCCCACACGTAGCAGCTCAGAGATCGCGTCTACTAGGCCGGATCCACAGACTCCGCGCGCGGGAGCGTCTGCGATGGCTCGCCAGTGTACCTCATCGTCTACCCAGACTTGCTCAATGGCTCCGGACGAAGCCCTCATGCCACAGGATATGTGTGCCCCCTCAAAGGCGGGCCCCGCCGCCGTTGAGCACGCGATCAGCCTCTCTCGCGAGCCCATGGCCATTTCTCCGTTGGTGCCGATGTCGATGGCCAGGGCGGGTTCGGCATCGAGGTAAATGCCGGTGGCCAGAAGCACGGCCACAGTATCGGCTCCAACCCAGCCTGCGATATTCGGAAGCAACCAGATACACGCTTCCGGGTGGCAACCCAACTTGAGATCCTTCGCCGCAACGCACTGCGCCGTGGTGTACACTGGCACATACGGTGAGCGTGCCAAATGAACGGGACTGATGCCAAGCAGAAGATGCTGCATCGTCGTGTTTCCGACAACCGTTGCTGCCAGCACGTCTTCCCGGGCGCATCCCTCGGCCTTGGTTGTGGCGTCGATGATGCGGTTCAACGCACCGACGATTTCAGCCTGTAGTGATTCCAGCCCCGCCTGGCTCTCCGCGTACTCGATTCGTGCAATGACGTTGTCTCCGTGCTTTGTCTGCGGGTTGAGCTCGGAGGCGACGGCCAGTTCCTCTCCCGTCTCGAGATCCATCAGAAAGCCGACGACGGTTGTGGTGCCTATGTCGAACGCTATCCCCATGAGGGGCGTGGTGGCGTGGCCGGCTCGCACATCAATGACCCTGTCGCGAGCTTTGATGAGGGTGATCCTGCCATCCTCTTCGCGAAGGGCGGCGGGAAGCTGCCGCAGGGCCGACAGGTCCAGGCGGAGGGGGTCAGAATAGCGGGATCGCCACACCGCCAGAACGGCATCGAGGTCGGCAGTCTGATCGGCGAGCCCGGCTGGAGGCACTTGCAGGTGATGGCGCGTCACCCAGGGATCCTGTGGCGCCACATCGGATGTGCCTGAGGAGAGTATCCGTACGGGCTCAACTTGCGACTCGGCTGGAATGCGCAGGAGCACATCCTCAGATGAAGTAACCCGTGCCTGGCACGCAAGCCGATAGCCCGCGCTCAGTTGCTCCGGGCTCAGACTGGATCGTTCTGATGAGGTGAGAGGGCTGAGTTCGCCTTCAACCACAACCACACGGCACTTGCCGCAGGTTCCGCGTCCGCCGCAGACGCGTTCGATGGGTATGCCAGCACGTTCAGCCACTTGAAGAATGGTTTCGCCTGACTGGGCCTCATGCTGTGCATCGTTGGGAAGGAAACGTACTGGCATTCAGTTCACACTTTCCGAATGGGTGTACGACGGACCTGCCTTGGCAAAGATGATCAGGTGCGATAGACCGAACCACTGCAGCGGCGTACGCTCCAGCCAGTAGCTGATGGCCTGAGCGATCCTGCCAAGGCGTGGCCGGCGAGCCACGATGTTGTCATAGCCAGCATAGATGCAGCGGTGTTCTACAATCTCACCGGGGAGAGATCGGAAGAGCGCTCGAAGCTGCCGGCGAGTGTAGGCGCGAACGTGTGGACACAGCCTGTTCCGCAGGCTATCCGGGAGATAGTTGATCAGAGGGATGTTGCCAAAGCGATACTTGCCGCGCCAGTACCATCCATGCGTTTCAAAGGGATAGAGGCGGTTCGGCACGAAGAACGCCAGATGCCCGCCAGGCGCAAGCACGCGACACGCATCTTGGACCGCCTGCAGATCGTCCTGGACGTGTTCCAGCACCTCGTTGGCAAAGACCAGGTCAAAGGAACCGTCTTCGTAGGGCAGATGCTCCATGTAGCCCAGCCGAACATGGGGGTGGCGCGCCTGAGCCATGGCAACTCGCTCAGGATCTACGTCGACGCCATGTGCCTCAGCCCCGAGTGCTGCAAAGCGCTCCAGATAGAGGCCCAGGCCACAGCCGACATCGAGAACCCGCCGGCCTCCGATGGGCAGACGCTCCTGGATCATGGCCAGTCGACGGTCCTGGCCGGCTCGCCACACGTAGCTTGGGTGCCCTAGCTCGATGGCGCGATCCTCTTTGGCATCTGCTGTCACACTGCTATCCTCCGTGGTCGACCAGATGGGACGGGGGCGGATCCTGGCCTAACGTATCGATACGATCCTGAACGCAAAGAACCACCGCCCCGGTGAGGAGCGATGGTCTTGCCAAAAAGCATGCGAAGGGTGCCGGGACGCTAACCCTGCTACTGGGCCAGATCGTTCAGATGCAGCATCAGGCGGGACTTGTTCCGGGAGGCGTTGTTGTTGTGGATCACGCCTTTGGAGGCTGCCCGGTCAATCTCGCTGATCGCTGTGCGGACAGCCTGCTCTGCGGCCTCACGGTCGCCCGCAGCGATGGCGCTATCCGCATACTTGATGAACGTGCGCATTCTGGACTTGACGGCATGATTCCTGGCCCGGCGCTTGGCTTCCTGGCGCACACGCTTGATTGCTGAAGCTGTATTGGCCAACTTGACCCTCCCGAGTATCTACTGGACCGAACACTGAAGGCGACGGTCGGACTCGAACCGACGGTGGGGGTTTTGCAGACCCCTGCCTTAACCACTTGGCTACGTCGCCGCAATGGAGCGCGGTTCCTTCTCCGCCTGAGCAAGGAACCGCGCCTTGGCTGGAGCGGAAGACGAGATTCGAACTCGCGACCCTCTCCTTGGCAAGGAGATGCTCTACCACTGAGCCACTTCCGCGTCGCTGACGGAGCCTCCGTCAGGTGCCGAAGCCCAGACTTGAACTGGGGACACCTTGATTTTCAGTCAAGTGCTCTACCGACTGAGCTACCTCGGCACTACTGTAGCATCGGAGATTGTACACGAACGAGGTGGGCCTGTCAAACCTGTTGAACCACGGCAGACGGATATGGCCCGCGCGACGGCGGATTTGCGGGGGGGGGGCTGCCTGGCCTGCGCGCTGCCAGTTGTTGCCGCCCCCATACCCGCATGGTATAATCGTCGATGAGCCGAGTATATGCGATCTGCTCCGTGCAGGAGGGCATCTTGCAGGTATACCTCGATATCATCCAGATCATCGTTTCTGTTGCGTTGATTGCCGTCATCCTACTTCAGGGCAAGCAGGGTAGCTTGGGAGGACTTCTGGGGGGGGATAGCGGCGTCTTCCGGACGCGCCGGGGCATTGAGAAGACCCTGCACAACTTTACCATCGTCTTGGCGGTGACGTTCTTTGTCACGTCGCTCGTCAACGTGCTGATCTAGGTTCCCCTATGGTGCATGCTGCGTCGGGTCGCGTCAGGCTGCAGGTCGTAATCGCGCTTGCGGCCGCGCTGGTGCTGACGGCTGTTCTGGGATATGTGGCGCTTACGGCGACAACGGTCATGGTTCCCGAGGCAGGGGGCACATACACCGAGGGCATCGCCGGAAGCCCGATGTTCATCAATCCGGTGCTTTCCCAGGCCAATCCTGTTGACCAGGATCTGGTAGCGCTCGTGTTCTCGGGCCTCACGAGAGTCGACTCCCAGGGGACCGTACAGCCCGATCTGGCCGAACGATGGGAAGTCTCGGGCTATGGGATGGTGTACACCTTTTTCCTCAGGCAGGACGCCACCTGGCATGACGGTGCCCCTGTGACGTCATCCGACGTGGTATTCACTGTGAACGTCATGCAGCATGACGGGTACGAGGGGATGTCGTTCCTGTCCACCATGTGGCGCACTGTGGTGGTCGAGCAGTTGGACACCTATGTGGTCCGGTTCATTCTGCGAGAGCCCTTTGCGCCGTTCCTCGACTACACCACGATTGGCCTGCTCCCGGCGCATGTGCTCGGGAGCGTGGATGTCTCTGTTCTCAGCCGGAGCGCGTACAACGCCACGCCCATCGGGACTGGGCCCTTTGCCGTGGAGGATATCGACTCCCAGCGGATCGTTCTGGCGAGATACGAGGGGTACTACGGTGCCAGGCCGTATCTGGATCGGCTAGAGCTGTACTTTCATCCGGATTCCGCCTCAGTCCTCGAAGCGCGCAAGCGAGGCGAGATCATGGGCATGGGGCGCGTCGGGGCGCAACAGATCGCGCAGGTTCAGCAAGATCCGGAGCTGGAGCTATACTCCGCTCCGCTTTCCGGCTACAACCTGGTGTTTCTGAATCTCGATCGAGCTATCTTTCAGGACCGGCTCGTGAGGCAGGCGATGATGTGGGCCCTGGATCGCCAGGCGCTGGTCGACGAGATCCTGGACGGCCAGGGGATGGTGATCGATACGCCCATCCTGCCGCAGTCCTGGGCGCACAACCAGGATGTCACCCAATACGCACGAGATCTCCGCAAGTCCCGCAGTCTCTTGGAGCAGGCTGGCTGGTTTGATGACGACGGCGATGGCGTGCGAGAGCGAGGAGACCTAAGGCTGGAGTTCTCGCTGGCGACCAACGGGGATGATGCCACGCGAGTCGCCATGATCAGAATGATCAGCGAACAGCTGGCCGAAGTCGGAATCCGCGCCGTTCCCGAATCTGTTGAGTGGGAGGAGCTGGTAGGCCAAAGGCTGCGCCTGCGCCAGTACGATGCGGTTCTCAGCGGATGGCAGAGCCTGCCGGCCGACCCGGATCCCTATCCCTACTGGCATTCGAGCCAGGTGAACGAGGACAGTGTGAACTTTGCCAACTACATCAGCTCCGAGGCGGACGCGCTGCTGGCAGAGGCCCGCCGAACGGCCGATGTGGATCAGCGTTGGAGCCTGTATCAACGCTTCCAGGAGCTCTTTTCGCAGGATGTGCCTTCCCTCTTGCTCTATCAGCCGGTGTACACCTTTGCCGTTGACAAGGCCGTGATGGGAATACAGATCGCTCCAATGGCGAGCTCCGGCGAGCGATTTGCCACACTGCCGGAGTGGCACCTTACCGTAAAGCGCATGATGTATGCGGAGGCGAGGGATCAGGGCCTGATCACGCCGGCGCTCCCGTGAGGGACGCGAGATCGTGCATCGGTTTGACAGCTTGGTACCACGGTGCTATTATGCCGATGCCTAGCCGAGATGGCGGAACCGGCAGACGCGCTACGTTCAGGGCGTAGTGGATATTAGATCCGTGAGGGTTCAAATCCCTCTCTCGGCACAGATTCCCCCCGGACCGCTTGCGGCCCGGGGGGCTACTGTTTTCCAGGCGCGATCGAGAGGTGTGCCGTGGCCGGAGCAACACGAGGGGCAGCGCGCTCTGAGAGCGTCGAAGAGCGGGAGCAAGACGGCCTGAAGGTACGTATCGTGCGGAGCGAGCGCCGCAGGAAGACGATCAGTGGTCGGCTGCTGAACTGGCGGACGCTCGAAGTGCGAGCCCCAAACCACATACCAGCCTCAGAGTTGGATCAGGCCGTTCAGGTGCTCGTGGAGCGGATGCTGGCGAGGCGCGATCGACAGCGGCACTATCGTTCCGACGAGGATCTGCAGGCCAGGGCGGAGCGGCTGAACCAGCGGTACCTGGGCGGCGCCGCCGCCTGGCAGAGCATACGCTTTGTGAGCAACCAGAACAGCCGATTCGGCAGCTGTACCCCGGCGAGGGGAACCATCCGCATCTCGGATCGCCTCGCGCAGGTGCCTGAGTTCGTGCTCGACTATGTCATACTGCACGAGATGGTCCACCTTCTAGAGCCGGGCCACACGGCGAGCTTTTGGGATATCGTATACCGTTATGAGAAGGCAGAGCGAGCCCGCGGCTACCTGATGGCCCTCTCGCTGGAAGAGGACCTGGATTCAGAGTGAGGTTGCCCCTTTGGAAGGGGTCTACTTTGGAGGCGCGATGCGTACAGAATCGGATTCCCTTGGCCCCGTTCAGGTACCCGAAGAGGCCCTCTGGGGGGCACAGACCCAACGGGCGGTGGACAACTTTCCTGTGAGCGGGCTCAGGCAGTCAGCGGCGTACCTCGTAGCCACCGCCCTGGTCAAGCGCGCTGCTGCTGAAGTCAATGTGGATCTTGGCATGCTGGATAGCACAACAGGCCAGGCCATCGTAGATGCGGCCGTCCAGATCGCCGAAGGCTCCTGGCATGACCAGTTCGTTGTGGATCCGTTCCAGGCGGGAGCCGGGACGTCGCACAACATGAACGCGAATGAAGTCATTGCCAACCTTGCGAACGAGGCCTTGGGGGGAACGAGAGGGGTATACAAGCCGGTCCATCCGAACGACCATGTCAACATGGCGCAATCGACAAACGATGTCATTCCCACCGTCTTGCGGGTGGCAGCGGCGACGGAGACTCCCAACTTGGTCGCGGCGATGGGCGCGCTGGTGGAAGTACTGAACCGGAAAGCGGAGGAGTTCGACCGCGTTCTCAAGCCCGGCCGCACACATCTGCAGGATGCGGTGCCCGTTCGACTGGGGCAGGAGTTCGCTGCCTATGCTCGCGCGGTGGAGCTGGATCGCCAGAGAATCAGTCGCGCTCTGGAGATGGTGTGTCGATTGGGTATCGGGGGAACCGCCACCGGGACGGGCCTGAACAGCCATCCCGAGTACCATGGGCGTATGGTCCATAGGCTGGCCGCCGTCACGGGGATCCCTTTCACGAGCGCAGGCGACCTGTTTGAGCCGATGCAGAGCGCAGCAGACATGACCGATCTGTCTGCTGCCTTGCGCACGGCTGCCGTCACGCTGACGCGGATTGCCAACGATCTGCGGCTGCTGTCGTCCGGACCGACGACCGGTTTCGCTGAGATCACGCTCCCGGCCGTGCAACCCGGCTCCTCCATTATGCCCGGTAAGGTGAACCCCGTCATGGCCGAGATGCTGAACATGGTGTGTTTTCACGTCATGGGGAATGATCTGACGATCATGGCGGCTGCGCAGGCAGGCCAGCTTGAGCTCAACGTCATGACGCCAATCATTGCGTACAATCTACTGCAGTCGATATCGATCCTGGCCAACGGCGTCCGGCTGTTTACCGAGCGTTGCGTGGCCGGGATTTCCGCCAACGAGACACGTTGCCGGGATCTGGCAGAGAAGAGCATCGGGCTGGCGACGGCGTTGAACGCATACATCGGTTACCGGGCAGCAGCCCAGGTGGCGCAAGAGGCGATGGCGCGGGAGGTCCCGTTGCGCCAAGTCGTTCTCGAGCATGGCTACCTGTCTCCGGAGCAGCTCGATCGTGTTCTCGATGCTTACGCCATGACGGAGCCTGGAATACCCGGCCAGAATCTAGAGTAGGCTTGGGCGCTTGCCCCTGACGGCCCGCAGGGCCTTGACAGTCAGGCCGGTCAGCGCGAAAGCGGTCGCGTCGGCCTCGTTGATCCAGGCGAGATCATCCCAGGGGGAACCTGGCTGGATCGCCGGGTCTCCGAGGGGAGCGCACGCAAACGAAGTAAGCTCCAGCCGCATGTGTGTGTATGCGTGACGCACGGGGTAGGGTTCGCTTGCGACGAGCACACGCAACCCCAGCGAGTGCTCAAGCAAGCAAGTGAGCACGTCGGCAGGTCGTCCTGCTTCCTCAGTCCATGTAGTCATAGGGAATTCCCACAGCCCGCCGAGTAACCCTGTTGGCGGACGTCGGACTGCGAGCCAATGACCGTCTTGACGGAGAACGATGGCTCCGACAAGCCTGTGAAACGGCGATGGGGTGCGCGCACTGCGAACAGGGCGGAGCTCCTGGCTGGATCGGGCGGCGGCAAGGCACAGATCCTCAAGAGGACACAGGGAGCACCTTGGCCCGCGGGGAAGGCAGACCGTCGCCCCGAGATCCATCAGCGCCTGGTTAAAGGCGCTGGCTCTGCCAGAGGGTAACAGGCGCTGAGCGCACTCTTCCAGGGCGCGCTTGTGCTCTCCTTGATCGATGCTGCCTGCATAGTCCAGCACTCTGGTGAGTATCCGTTTGACGTTGCCGTCTACGGCAGCATAATCCTGATTGAAGGCGATGCTGAGGATCGCTGCAGCGGTGTAGGTGCCAATCCCCGGGAGGGAGAGCAGAGTGGCTCGATCGCGGGGAATTTCGCCCCGGTGTATGCGACTCATCTCCCGGGCTGCGGCATGCAGGTGACGAGCTCTGGCGTAGTATCCCAACCCCTGCCAGCTCGCGAGGACCTGAGAGAGCTCGGCAGAGGCCAGTGTCTCGATGTCCGGGTAGCGATCCAGAAACCGCTCGTAGTATGGGATGACCGTGTCCACCTGGGTCTGCTGGAGCATGATCTCGGAAATCCAGGTGGCATACGGGGAGTTCGCCGTACGCCAGGGAAGGGTACGCTGATGATCGGCATACCATCGGAGTAGCGATCGAGACAGCGGATCCGCCAAGTCTGCGCAGCGTGCGCAGAGTGAGCCATCCGCTGGCTCTTGCGTGTGCTCAGGAGTTTTCAATGTACGTATCTTTGCTGAGATTACTGGTTGATGCGTCTGAACAGAGCCCTTTGCTCTATGTGGGCCTCATTGCCGTGCTCATGGCCTCGTGGGGGCTTGTCGTGGCTGCCATGGTGGATATCGCCATCAAGCTCTTTGATGCCCCTGCCGACCGAAGCAGACAGGGGCCAAGGGACTAGCCTAGCATCCTGCGTAGATGTTCACGATATCCCGGAGCACGGCTGCCGAGGTCGGTACGGGGCCTTTTTCCTCGATCACCGCACTGATGACTCCCATATAGTCCGTGTGGTAGACGACGCCCATGTCCCAGAGCCCCGTTCTGGCCATCGGATGATCGGCATCCAGCGTCACCGGTCCCACATAGAGCCGGTAATCATCCCCCTGTCGTTCAGCGAGGGCCAATGGTTTGATGACCTTGCCGGCCTCTCGGGCCTCACGGAGATCCTGGAGCGTCACGTTTCGTATTCCCTCGACCTGAAGGTCGGCGAGTTGAGTCGGGCGACGAAGCACGCTATTCGCGATGATCACCAGCTTGTTGGCTGCGTCCCAGCCATCGACATCAAGGGTGGGATCAGGCTCAGCGATGCCCGCGGCCTGGGCTCCGGCGAGCGCCTCCGTGTACTCTATCTGTTCGCTGTCCATGCGTGAGAGGATATAGTTCGTCGTTCCGTTAAAGATCCCCTCCACGCGAGTCACTGCAGACCCAGCCAGATCGCGCACGCCAATGTTGACCGTGGGAAGTCCGCCGGCCACAGTCCCGCTGTACAGCAGACGAGAACCTGCCTGCTCTGCCGTTCGGACGAGCTCCGCAAAGGCTAACACCAGAGGCCCTTTGTCAGCCATTACCACATGGTGGCCGGTGCCGAGAGCGTGCCGGACGCTTCCCAAGCCCGGTTCGCCATCCACCATGTTGGTCGGGGAGGCGTCCACGAGTACATCGTATTCCGTCGACCTGATCATCTCCAGGGCAGATACGCCAGGGCGACCGGCCCCCGGATAGGATGCGGCTCCCTGCCGCGAGCGTTTGATCTCCACGAGTCTCTCGAGATCGAGCCCAGCGGGATCCAATGCCGCGCCCGAGGAGTCCGCAGCAGCGACGACGCTCAGGCAGAGACCGTACTGCTTCGCGATCGGTTTGCGCCTGTGCAACAGCACTTCCAGCAGGTTGCGGCCGATATTGCCCAGACCGATCACGGCTATCTGAATATTCTGAACCATAGCTTTCTCCTGGTAATGAGTTCTCACGCCGGCTGTGCGGCGGGCTTCCTGACAAGAGAAGGGGGGGAGCTCACTACGGCGAGCTCCCCCCTTGAGTATCCCGATCGCTCGCTAGAGCTTTTTCCCGACGTCCGCGATGACCGCGGATTCGCTCGGAAAGCGTCCGGTCTCCAGTTTGGAGTACACGGATTCGCCATCTACGGTAACCTCAAAGGCTCCTCCCATGGAGGGAACCAAGGCGACCTCTTCGAGCCGGGTCTTGTACTGATCGAGCAGTTGTTGCGCCAAACTGGCGGCTCTGGGTAGGTACCCTCAAGACGTGCAGTAGCGGATGCTCACCTTTGCTGCCATCTCTTCCTCCTTCGTGATCGACAACGGCACAGTACTCCGATTATACCGCATTGGAGGCCACGCGTAAAAACCCCTATCTAGGCATAATGGCCTACATTGTGCCAGCATCTGATTGATGCTATACTGCCCGCACGCCCGGCAAGCATGCGCTTGCCATGCAGACAATGAGGTGCCTGCAGTGCCCAAGCCGGATCTCTTGCTTGGTGAGAGTTGCCGTAGCGCCATGCTCCGAGGATTTGAGACTCTGGGGCATCTGGTTGGCCTCACCCTGGGGCCAACGACAGGGACGATTGCCAATGAGCGCGACGGCACGGGTGAGATCGAGACGATCCGTGACGCTGCTACCGCTGTACGGCGCGTGATCCAGATCGCTGCCCCTCGAGAAGACGCCGGAGCCATGCTCATGAGGCACCTCGTTTGGGAGGCGCGCCATGACGCCGGTGATGGCAGTGCCACGGCAGCGGTGATCGCCTGCTCGCTGGCTCGTGATGGATTTCGCGTGATCACTGCAGGCGCCAACCCGATGATGATCCTTCGCGGAATACGGAAGGGGCTGCGGGCGGCTCTTCTGGCTCTCGATGCCCAGGCGATCCCTCTCGAATCGGACGAGGAGATCGCCAAAGTGGCGACCGCCGCCTGCGGGGACCGCGAGATCGGCCGGCTCATCGGCGAGATCTTTGATGTACTAGGTCCCCATGCCCAGGTCGTCATCGTTCCGTACGTGGCGACCTTCCACGATCGCAAATATCGCGAAGGCGCTCGCTTCGAGGGCCATTACGTCTCCCCCTATCTACTCACGGATCAGGCTCAACAGTGTGCGGTCCTCTATGATGCGCGCGTTCTTGCGGCTGACATTGTCATCGATACTGCGGAGGAAGCCGCCTTTCTGCTGGATCAGGTAGCTCGGCTGGGCGGCAAGAGCCTGTTTCTGATCTGCAAGAGAGCGTCAGACCGATCTGTCGGCGTCTTTGCCAGCAACAACGAGCGCGGCAGTATCCTATCTACCATGGCCACGCTTACGCAGACTGGCGAGGCTCGTAGAGGAGCCATTGAGAACATCGCTGTGCTGACCGGCGGCGTTGCGCTGAACGGGCAACCTGGTCTCTCGGTGGACCACGTTACCGCTGGCGACTATGGGCAGGTTGATCAGGTTGTTCTCGATCGGGAGCAGTTCACGATCGTGGGTGGACACGGTCGCTCGGATCAGATCGATGCCCGCAGGGAAGCGTTGCGCACGCGCCTCCAAAGCACCGATGAGGCCGAGGAACGGGATGTGCTGCGCGAACTGTTGGCCCAACTCTCCCGGGGAGTGGCCGAACTGCGTATCGGAGCCCTGACGGATACGGAGCGATCGGAACGCATCGAGACGTCGCGGCAGGCGATCAAGGCCGTAGAGGCCGGCCTGGAGAGCGGGATCGTGCCGGGCGGCGGAGCCGCCTATCTCGGATGCATACCTGCTGTCGAGGCGATAGCCACGCAGGGAGACGAGGCAATCGGGACGGCGCTACTGGCGCGCAGTCTGGAGGAGCCCATGCGCCGGATTGCCGCCAATGCCGGATACCATCCGCCGCTGGCGATCAGCCGGGCGATGCAGCAGGGAGCGGGCTATGGACTGGACGCCGTAAGCAAGCGGATCGTCTCGATGCTCGAAGCAGGCATTGCAGACCCGGCCGTTGTTGCTCGCCGTGCGCTCGAGCATGGCGTTAGCGGTGCACTCATGTTACTGTCAACGGAGGCACTTGTGATCCATCGAAAACCCAAGGAGAGTGTGAATCCATGAGCTCTACCGAAAAGGCCTGCTCCGCGAATTGCTGGCAGCCGGTTGGCCCGATCGTGGACGGAGGGACTGTGTTCGCTGTGGGGATCTCCCTCCGGGAGGATGTGCCCGGTTACTGGGCTGCTACGGGCGCTGGCATCTACTCGTCGATGGATGGGGGGACGACCTGGGTTCAGAATCTGAACGGCCTCACCTCGCCGCTCATCAGCGGCCTGACAGTTGCCAGAAACGGCGCCCTGTACGCGGGCTCGCTCAATGCCGACTTGTACGTCTCCCTGGACTATGGCAAGAGCTGGCAGCGGGGCAAGCCAAGCTGGGACGTGGACGGCTCCGTGACGGGCATGGCGACCTCGCCGAACTCGCTCACCGATGGGGTCGCCTTTGTCACGCTGGATGGTGGAGCGTTGATGGCCACCAGAGACAACGGTAAGACCTGGGAGGATGCCAGCTTTGGTCTCAACAGCATGCAGGTCTTTGCCATCGCCGTCTCGCCGGACTGGACGCAGTACGAGACCATGTGGGCCTCTACACAGGAGGGGGTTTACATATCCCGGAACGGGGCGCGGGCCTGGCGGGCAACGGGCCTGGCGGATGAGGACGACGTAGTCGACGCCCTGGCGGCTAGCCCCGACTTTGCTAATGATAGCACAGTGTATGCGGGCACAGAGGGCGGTGCCCTGCACATCTCGCGGGATGGTGGGCGCCGGTGGTCATTGTTGCAGGAGCAGATCGGCGAGGGGCCCGTCTACTGCCTCTGGCTTTCCCCGGATTTTGGTGAGAGCGGCCGGATGCTGGCCGGTGTGGGCAGCGACATGTATCTATCGCTGGATAGAGGCGGAAGCTGGGCGAGGACCGCTCAACTGCCAGGCTCGATTCTCTCCGTTTCCGGCGATGAGCACGTGGTGCTGGCCGGACTGCACAACGCGGGCGTGTGGAAATCCACCGATGCGGGCGAAAGCTGGAGCGCGACAGGCAGCTTGGTGGCGCGCGGGTTCGCTCGCCTGGCCGCGTCCGAGGGCACGCTGTATGCCATGGGGCCTCAGGAAGGAATCTTTGTCTCCAGTGATAACGGGCAGACCTGGGCTGAGATGGAGGGGTTGGACGAATACCTGCCGATTGCCACGATGCAGGTTGGTGCCGGGGAGACACTCTTTGTCGCCAGCCATGAAGCGGGGATTCTCCAGATCGCCAGCTCTCGTCGTTCCTGGCGGGTCCGCGCTGACCAGCCGGAGGTGAGTGCCCTGTTGGTTCTGCCAGAGAGAGGGCTGGGCTGGGCCGGCACCTCTGATGGCAAGTATCTTGTGAGCAAGGATGGGGGAAAGACTTGGACGCAATCCGACAGCGGCCCAAGTCGTACGCAGCGGGTTCTGACCATAGTGGCTTCACCGAGCTTTTCAGAGGATCACACCCTGTACGTTGGCACCGCCATCGAGGCGACCCGGCGAACCAAGGGACGCGTGGTGCTTTGGCGCTCTCGAAATGAAGGCAAGACGTGGCACCAGGTGACCACCCAGGAGACCGAGTCGCGCTGGATGGACATCACGATGCCCGCAGGTATCACGGAAAGGGTCGCTGACCAGGCCGTGATCGCGACGGGTCCCTTCTGCCTCAGGCCGCTGCGCAAGGCGAAGGATGTGTGGATCAGCACCGCAGTGGACCCTGCGGGCGCGAACGTCTTGAGTGTGGTCGCGATCGGCGAAATCGATAGCGGAGGCGCGCTTTATGCCGCCACCGGGAATGGAATCTACCACTCGGCCGATGGCGGGCGTACCTGGCAGCCCTTCTCAGAGGGTGTCGAAGGCCTGAGTTTTGTCGCTATGACGCTCGTTGCCGAGGGCGAGTCCCGCAGGCTCTACGCTCTTAGTCTCGGGGGCATGCTCTATACCCGTGATATCGCCTAGGTGCGGAAGAACAGAGGTGCGGCTCGCCTGTAGGCGAGCCGCACCTCCTTGAGGCCGCCTCCCGCGCAATACACTCGTGACTACGACTCTTCCGAACCGGATCACTGCAGGCGCCCTGGTGCGCAGCGGTCCGGCGCGGCCGTAGCGCGGGAGTGCAGGCGATCGTGGCAAGCGGGATCCCTCAGCACCACGTTCCGGCCGAGCAGAATGGCTGTCTGCTCTGCAGAGTACCGGGCCTTGGCCGCAATCCTCAGGTCTGGATGCCTCGCACATAGATCTCGTCCTCAATACCCACCGGCGTGGCCGTCACGAACCGGCGTTCGCAGAGCGCCTGATCGCAAAGATCCTACGCCAGCCCATCGAAGATATGCGCCAGGCCGGTGGGTGGTTGCGGCAGGGCGCACGGATCGCTATCGGCCTGTTGCTCTCAAGCGAGCACGCGTTCCGAGGCGTGACGGCTGCCGGCCCGCACGTCGCGCATGGTGCCGAGGTCGAGTGCGTGGGCTGGAGAACGCACGAGGAGCCCTAGCGTACGAACTTGTCCGCGCTTGGGTCACCGGTATAATGGCCTCAGATGCGGTTCATCTAGCGAGGGGGGGCCTTGCAGACCGGCACAGTCATCGCCTTTATCGTATCACTCCTGGTTCAGGTGGGCTATCCATTGGGCGCGATCCTCGTGTACCGGCGACGGGCATACACTCCCTGGATCGTCTACCTCTATGGCGCCCTCATCTTTGCCCTGTTCCAGATGTTCACCTGGCTTCCGTTCAGCGCCTTTGTGGACATCGTCTGGGGCGAGCGGGTAACCTCCTCCGCTGGAGCGTTTGTCTGGCTGATGGCCATGGCGACGCTCACGGCACTGATCGAGGAAGGAGGCCGGGTCGTCGGGTACCGGTATCTGTTTCGGAGGAGCGGTCTCAGATTGACCTGGCAGAAAGGGGTGGCCTTCGGCCTTGGACACAATGCGGTGGAGACCATGTGGTTGATCGCGGGCCTGACCTTTGTCAGTTTCGTGGCCTACCTGTTGGCCGGGCCGCTGTTCGCCGGAGAACTGGGGGGGCTCTCTGCCGATGCGCCTGGGGCCAGCTCACTGGCGCTCCTTTCAGCGCGCAGCGTTACCTGGACGCAGCCACTGGTTGTGGCGCTGGAGAGGGTACTGGCTCTTCCTCATCAGGTCGCCTGGGCACTTCTGGTGATGGAGAGCCTGGCGTCACGGCAGAAGCGCTGGTTTGGCTTTGCGCTGCTGTATCACACGTCGGTGGCCGTCATCGTCCCAGGGCTGGCGCAACTGGCGGGCTTTGCGGTGGCGGAGACCGTTAACCTGCTCTTTGCGGGCCTCAGTGTGTGGATCATCCTCAAGTTGCGAGATATCGCTGGCCAGAGGACCTAGGAGAGCTCGAGCTGCCGCCTGGCGGCGTGAACGAGATTTCGTACCAGCATGGCGTTGGTCATGGGGCCAGTTCCGCCAGGGACCGGGGTGAGCCGTGATGCTACGGCGGCCGCTTCCGGGTCCACGTCCCCTGAAACCTGTCCGTTGACATAGTTCACGCCGAAATCAAGAACCGTAGCCCCCGGACGAATCATGTCTGCGCGAATGGTGCCAGCGTGACCGGTGGCGACTGCCAGAATATCGGCCTCTCTCGTCAGCGAGGCCAGATCTCGCGTGCGCGTATGGCAAATCGTTACTGTGGCGTCGGCCTGCAGGAGAAGCTGGGCGAGGGGGCGGCCGACCACAGGGCTCCGACCAACCACAACGGCACGAGCGCCCTGCAAGGGCACATCATAGCGCCTGAGCAACTCCATGCCCCCCAGTGGCGTCGCCGGGGCCAGGGCTTGTGCGTCTCCGATCGCCAGGAGCCCGGCGTTAAGGGGATGGATGCCGTCGATATCCTTATCGGGCGGCATATGGGCCAACAGTGTTGCACGCAGGTGAGGAGGGAGGGGAAGCTGGACGATAACGCCTGAAATGGCCGAGTTCGTAGCGAGAGCATCCAGCGCCTCGGCAAGCTGCACGGGAGACGTTGCCGCGGGCAGCACGACCGCCTGGTGACCGACCCCGACGGCGCTGCAGCAGCGGGCGATGGCACGCATATAGCTCACAGAGGCTTGATCATCGCCGACCTGGAGCATCGCCAGTCCCAGGGGATGGCCGGCGGCAGCCGCAAGCTCACCGATCGTGACGGACAGCTCTGCGAGGATGGAGCGGGCGGCAGAGCGCCCATCCATCCACTGCGCAACAGGCTCCCGGCCTGGTCCGAGGGACACTCCTATGCCTCCATTCGTTCTTCGACGATGGCATGGGTCTCGTGTGCGAGCCGGCCCACCTCTGCGAGGATGCGTTCAATCCTGCTGCGGAATGCTTCTGCTGCGGCGCCATCTTCCATGCTGCGGACGTTCACCTCGATGCTCAGGCTTGCCGCCTGAGCGCCAGCCAACGCGAGCGAGGCGGCTGCCCCCGCATCGCTGACGGCCCAGGTATTGCCCATGCGGGCAGCGTCCGTGGCCAGTTGCACGACGTTCTGGCAACACTCTGCTATCTGAAGGGGCACGTCGGCTGCCTCTTGCAGCGCGGCCTGCCAGGCCAACTGTCTTGAGAGACGCTCCTCTGAGGAGGTCGAAGGCAGCCGATAGGCGGCCATCACCGTGGAGTAGACTTCCATGTCACGCTGGATCAGCCAGGTCAGGCGTTCGCGACAGGATTCGGCTTGGCCAAGTATGGAGCGCATATCCGCTTCGACTGAGCGGTAGCGTCGCTTGCCCACAGTCAGATTGCAGACCATGCTCACCAGCCCGGCGGCCAGTGCCCCCGCCAGCGCGGCCGCGCTGCCGCCTCCCGGAGTCGGGGCTGCGGAGGCGAGCTCGTTGAGCATCTCTTGGACGGAGTGTTCCACCAGCACGTGCTACTCCCTCAACTCATGATCGTTTGGCGATTATAGCACAGGTGCTGTGCCGCCGCAGAAGCCGAGGGGTGTTTGACACGCCTGTCGCCTTGGTCTATGATGAAGCTATGTTACGGGATTCGGATCCCGTAGCCTGATTGGCACTCTAAAATAAGGAGGTGATGTGCAGATGGACAGTGGTAGTACGCATAGTGTCCTAGCATCACCTCCGAGTGATTGCTAGGACACGCAGGGCAAATCCCCTCTCAGCTGAGAGGGGATTTGCCTTTGTAGAGCTCGTCATTCGTCCGCGGCTAGCTCTTGGCTTGGTCCACCGGGACGATGTATCCGCGGCGCAAGAGATTGCGGACGTAGAGTGGTGTGCGAGGATCGGGCTCGATCTTGTCCCTCAGGTTCTTTATGTGTACACGGACGAGATCGGGCATGCCGGTGCCGGCCGGATATCCCCATACCTGCTGCAGAAGCTGATCTGCCGAAAAGACGTGGTCCGCATGGGCCATGAGAAAGTGCATGAGCTCGAACTCGACGGGCGTGAGCAGCACGGTGCGATCCGGGGTGTTGATCTCGAATGTTCGCAGATCGAGCACGAGCTGGCCGACGCGCAGCTTTTCGTCGGGTTCGACTGGAGCGACCTGTTTGGCACGACGCAACAGCGCCTTGACGCGCAACTCGAGTTCGCGGACATCGAACGGCTTGGTTAGATAGTCGTCGGCCTGTGCCTGCTGATAGGCCGCAATCTTGTCCGCGATTTCGCCTCGGCCGGTGAGAAACAGGATGGGCAGGCCAGCCAGCTGAGGGATCTCCCGCATGCGCCGCCCCACCTCAATTCCGTCCATCCCTGGCATCATGATATCGAGGATCACCAGGTCGGGGACCTGTTCTCGCGCGATGGAGAGCGCATCCGCGCCACGATGGGCGACCGAAACCTCGAAATCGCTTCGGCGCAGGCTCCGCTCAATGGCTTCTGCCACGGCATGGTCATCGTCAACGATCAGGATCAACTCGCTCATGGCCTACCCCTTGGACGTCCATCTAGGCTGGATACCGACATCTGTGCCAGGAACCCCTGATCCTGTCCGCACAGGCGATCATCATGACTGACTGATTATATCCGCTTGCTCTCGATGATACAAGGGTATGGGAAGGCTGCGTAAACAGCAGACGTGGGGCCCCGGCACCGATGGCGGGCACGTTGACGGACTAGGCCCGTTGCGATATCATCCTGCACAGAGGAGAACGATGTCAGAGCCTCGCAGCATCCGCCCAGTGACAGTGAGCCAGGTGGTCGGCGTACTCGCGCTGGCCATCATCGTCTTTTTCATCGTTGCGTTTGCCGGCAAAGCGATCCGTACGTACCGCCTTCGCGCCTGGCGTGACGATCTGTTGAGTGAGATCGCCAGTATGGAGCAGGAGCGGCAGGATCTTGTGCTGGAGATCGGGCGTCGGGAGTCAGCCGCATGGATCGATGAGGCGCTCAAGGAGACCGGACGGGTTCCCCCGGGGGTGCTGTCTGTGCGGCTTGTGTCGCCCGAGCGCGGCGAGGGTGTTGTGAGAAACGCGTCGCAGGAAGGGTCTTCAGGGCCAGACCTGGCCGAGCGCGTGCAGGGTCTCTCCTTTTTTGAGAACGATAACTGGAGAGCTTGGGTGCAGTTGCTTACCAAGCGGGACTAGCACACTGATGAGGAACTCCGAGCACCGGAGCTTGCGATGAAGGCTTGCGCCGCCGTTCTGACCGAGTTCAACCGTCCACTGGATCTACGAGAGATCGCTGCCCCAGTGCTTGGCGCGGGGCAGCTTCTTGTGGAGATCCTTGCGGCTGGTGTGTGTGGCTCCGACGTACACATGTGGCGCGGCAAAGACCCGCGTACTCCACTGCCGATCATACTGGGGCATGAAGGCGTCGGGCGCGTGGTAGATGTGCGCGGACCCCGGTGTGACGTGTATGGCGCGCCGGTGTCGCCCGGAGACCGGATTATCTGGGAACGGGGCGTGGCCTGTGGCCGGTGCTACGCCTGCGCCGTTCTCCATCAGCCTTCGCTGTGTGAGAACAGATGGGCGTATGGTATCCACCGCTCGCTCCATGATGAGCCTCACCTGAATGGGTGCTATGCCAGCCATATCATCCTGGATGCGCGTACGGATCTCGTGCCGCTCCTTCCCGACGACGACCCCTCACTCCTGGTGGCGGCCTCCTGCTCTGGGGCCACCGCGGCTCACACCTTTGATCTGGTCGAAACGCGCGTCGGGGATACGGTGGTCGTGTTTGGGCCTGGCCCCGTGGGGGCTCTTTCAGTGGCGATGGCTCGTGCGGCCGGAGCGCAGAACGTCATCATGATCGGCGGATCGTTGGATCGCCTGGCTTTGGGTGTGAGGGCTGGTGCGACCGTCGCGCTAGACAGGCATGCGACGACAGCAGAGCAACGCAGGCAGGTCGTGTTTGATCTCAGCAAGGGGCGTGGCGCTGATCTGGTGATCGAAGCATCCGGTTCGATCTCGGCTGCAGAAGAGGGGCTGGACCTGGTTCGCCGGGGAGGGGCTCTCGCCCTGGTGGGCTTTGGTACGCCTGTCGGAGCCATGTCGCTGCTTCCGTTCGAGCAGGTGGTGCAACGGAACGTGCAGGTTCAGGGCGTGTGGGTAAGCGATCTGCGGCACCTGTTGCGTGCGATGAGCGTTCTTCGGGCGTACGCCAACGATCTCTCAGGGCTGGTCACTCGACGTTGCTCACTTGCGCAAGCCACCGAGGCGCTGGAAGCGGTGGAGAGCCGCCGGGCACTCAAGGTGGTTCTAGTGCCTTCGGGCAGCGACGACTGATACAGTGTGATCGGTGGCCGGCACCCGGGGCCGGCAGCGGATCACACAGGTGCGGTAAAACTGGGCTCTGCCAGGAACACCAGGCAGAGTCTTTATCTTGCGCGTCTGAACCGGAGGTTGCGGTGGGAGAGTCCGCATTGGTCTTTCTCAGTGATGCTGAGCAGACGGCCTATCTGGAGAAGCATGCCAGCTGGAACTTTTGGGTCAATGTTCTCGACCTGGCGTTCTACAATCTGGCGACCAGCTTTATCTACGGCACCACGGTGCTTTCTCTCTATGCCAGTTACCTGACCGATTCGGCTGTGTTGATCGGGCTCATCTCGGCCGTCCAGGGGGTGATGTTCCTGCTTCCTCAGCTGCTGCTGGCACGGCAGACGCAGGCACTCCCCCGAAAGAAGCCTCTGCTCCTGAAAGTGTCTATCTTTGAGCGCTTTCCATACCTTGCCGTGGCGCTGGGCATCTTCCTGTGGCCGGATGCACCCCGGTGGGTGGCGTATGCGATTCTCGCGCTCTCCCTTATGGTGGCCACCGGCGCTGGCGGCCTCGGCGCGCCGGCTTGGAAAGCGATGCTCGCCAAGGTGATTCCCATCGGGCGAAGGGGTACAATGTTCGGCCTGAGCGGCGCTCTTGGCGGAGTCCTTGGTTTTCTGGGGGCAGCGGCTTCGCGCACGGTACTGTCCAGGTATGCCTATCCCTTTTCCTTTGGCATCAGCTTTGCGATGTGCTTTGCTTTCTTGGTGTGTTCGTACTTTTGTGTGCTGCTGAATCGTGAGCCGGCGCGCAAGCCCGAGGTAGACGCTTTGAGCGCCAGCGACTACTGGCGCCGGATCCCGTCGATGCTGCGGGGCCACCCGAACTTTGCTCGTTACCTGGTCGGCAACGCGCTGTTGACATTTGGGATGATGGGGGTCAGCCTGTATATCGTCTACGCGCGGCGGACCTTTGGCATCTCTGACGTGGTGGCTGGCAACCTGACGATGGCGGCATTGCTTGGTCAGAGCCTGAGTGCATTGATCTTGGGCAGGCTGGCGGACCGCAAAGGCAACAAGTGGCTGCTTCAGTGGGCCGGGTTGATCAGCGCCAGCGCCGTGATACTGATCGCACTCGCCCCGAGCGAGGTGTGGCTGTATCCCGCTTTCATGTTGGTGAACACGGCCGGACAGGCGGCTTCCATCGCCGGCCTTGGGATTACAATGGAGTTCTCTTCGGAGGGAGAGATACCGACATTCACCGCGCTGGCGGGGACGCTCTCGGGGGTGCCGACTCTGATTGCGCCGCTTGTGGGAGGGTGGCTTACGGACACTGCAGGATTCAGCGCTCTGTTCTCAGTGGCACTGGTCTTTTCTCTCTGTGGCTTTGCGTTGCTGCGGTTCGCAGTGCGCGAGCCGCGCCATGATGCACGTATCTCTAGCACCATGGCCCTTCAAGGGCCTGGTCAATCTGGGGTGAGCAAGTGACAGGGATATCAGGGAACGCCGAATCGGAAGTGCGAGCTTTCTTGGAGAAGAATCTCGCCTGGAACTTTGTCGTGAACGTGATGGTCTCCGGGCTGTTCCAGCTCTCGATGAGCTTTATCTACGCATCAACCGTTGTATCGCTCTACACGAGCTACCTCACCGACTCGGCCGTGTTGATCGGGCTCGTGCCTGCCCTACAGAATGCCATGTTCTTTGTGCCTCAGCTGCTGTTGGCACGCCATGCCCAGTCCCTGGGGCGCATCAAGCCCTGGTTTGTGCGCTGGAACCTGCTGGAGCGGTTGCCCTACGGATTGGTAGCCCTCACGATCCTGGCCTGGCCGGATGCGCCGCGAGGGGTCAGCTATGCTGTCCTGCTCCTGTCGCTCTCGATTGCCATGGGGGGCGGCGGGATGACCAACCCGGCATGGAAGAAGATGATCGCGAAAATCGTGCCGCTGCGGCGGCGGGGGCTGCTGTTCGGGATGAGCAATGCGGTTGGCGGCCTGATGGGGGTAGGGGGAGCGGCGCTTTCGCAGCAGATCTTTCGGCGTTGGGAGTATCCCTTCACCTATGGGGTCTCCTTTCTGCTCTGTTTCCTGATCCAGCTGGTATCCTGGGGGGTGATGAACCTCAACCGTGAGCCTGCGGTGGAGATCAAGACGCCTTCAGTCGGCGCCAAGGAATACTGGGGAAGGCTGCCAGGGCTGATCCGACAGGACCGCAACTTTGCGCGGTTCCTGGTTGCGAGAATCATCGCCACATTTGGCACCATGGGGGCATCCTTCTACGTCGTCTACGCTAGAGAGGCCTTTGCGATCACCGACACCTTTGCCGCGAGCCTCACGATGGCGGCGCTTATCGCGCAGACGGTTAGCACTCCGTTGCTCGGGCTCTTGGCCGATCGCGTAGGACACAAGTTGCTCATGGAGCTGAGCGGTTTGTTCCTGGTGGCCGCTCTTGTGATTGCGGTGATCTCGCCTTCCGTCGCCTGGCTTTACGCTGTATTCGCGCTGGCGAACCTCTCCCTCTCGTCAGGAATGATCGCCGGAATCGCGATAACGATGGAGTTTGGCCCTCCGGCGGAGATGCCGACCTATTCCGCTCTCGCCAGCACGGTGCAGGCGTTACCTGTGTTGCTGGCTCCGCTGGTGGGTGGCTGGCTTGTCGACCTGACGGGTTACCGGGCGATGTTCTACATCGCCATCGGCCTGTCGCTCGCCGGAGTGGGCTATATGCACTGGGCGGTGCGAGATCCAAGGCACGAGGACCAGGTGATCGTGCCGCTGTAGCCGGAGATCGGTGGGACGTACACCACGATCAGTGAAGCGATCCGCGAAGGAGGCGGGTCAGTTCGGCAAAGCGCGGCGAGTAGAGGTCGTCCACCTTGCGCGGGCGGGCGAGATCAATCGCCACGTCACCGGCAATTCGTCCTGGCCCGGGCGACATGGTCAGCACGCGATCAGAGAGGTAGATGGCCTCCTGGATGTCGTGGGTGACCATGACAACGGTCTTTTGCCTGGCGCTCCAGATCCGGAGCAGTTCCCAGTCCATCTGTTCTCGCGTAAGGGCGTCCAAAGCGCCGAAAGGCTCGTCCAGGAGAAGGACATCTGGATCGTAGACCAACTCGCGCGCCAGAGCCACACGCTGGCGCATCCCTCCCGATAGCTCGCGGGGAAGGGCATTGGCGAACTTTGCCAGACCTACTAGAGCCAGCATCTCCCTCGCCCGATCCTTGGCCACAGTACGAGCGACTCCCTGAAGCTCAAGCGGCAGACACACGTTCTCCAGCGCAGTCCTCCAGGGCATCAGGTTGTGCTGCTGGAAGACAAAGCCAATGCGAGCCTCAGGCCCTGTCAGTGGCCGCCCATCGAGATGGACCCGCCCCCGGGTTGGCGCGACAAGGCCGCCTAGCACCCGAAGCAGTGTGGACTTACCGCACCCGGAAGGCCCAATGATACACACAAACTCATTGGGCAGGATGCTAAAGGAGGCTTCCTGCAGGGCCTCCAGCCGGGACTCTTCCGACTGGAAGACGACCTGCAGGCCCTCGGCGCGGAGAATGGGTTCGCGGCTCACGGCGCCAACATGTCGTTCGTGTACAGATCCTCGGGGCTTATCTCGGCTGAGAGCAAGCCCAGCTCCGCTAGAATGCGGACGGATTCCTCCCAGTCCTCCGGCTCGTTGTAGCCGAGCCTGTCTGCCCGCCAAAAGTGCAGGCACTCATCCAACACGGCCCGCTGAAGCACGGCGGTGGTATCGTCCATCTCGGGGATCTGCTTCCGGGTGATCTCAAAGGCGGCATCGGGATCGGCCAGTGTGTCTTCGATCCCGCGGATCAGAGCGCCGGCCACTCTGCGCACAAGCTCAGGATCGGCGTCGATGAGCGAATCTGCTGCGATGAGGCCGTTGGATACAAGGTGAGTAAACGTATCCAGATAAAAGACATTGGTCTCGTAGCCGGACTGAACGAGCTGAACAGGCTCGTTCATCGCATAGGAAACGGCGGCATCCACGCGTTTCTCGGTGAGGCTGGCGACCTGGGTATAGCCGATCGGTTGCAGATTGACCTGTTCCGGGGTGAGCCCTACTTCCCGCATGAAGGCCTGCCATCCGATGTAGCTGGCGCCCTCCAGCACCGGGATGCCCACGATCTTGCCTATGAGGTCATTCGGCGATGAGATGCCGGATTCAGCGAGCGATACGACGCAGACCGGAAAGCGCCGATACCAGTTGGCAACCATGCGAACTCGGAGGCCGGCTGCGCGGGCCAGGGCTACCTGATCTCCACTGGCGATGGCAAACTGAACATCACCAGCGGCGAGGCGCTGAAGTAGATCGGTCTCCGTACCATAGTCCAGCTCAATATCGAGCCCCTGCTCAGCAAAGTAACCGCGCTCAAGGGCGACATAGACCGGGGTGAATTGGACATTGGGCACAAAGCCCATGGCCATGGTCACCGCCTGGCTCGTCTGCTCAGTTTGACAGCCGGTCAGCGGGCTCAAGAGTACAAGGACGGCGATCAGGCACACAAGGTGTTTCATGGACACTTCTCCCATCTGGTGATACGCAGGCAGGCTATTCCCTACCTTGCTTTCTGAGTACTCTGCGCTCCAGGGCCGACACCGAGAGATAGAGCACCAGTGCGATGGCCATGAGCGTAAAGAGCGCGACGAACATCAAAGAGGTATCGAACAGCCCTCTCGCCAGGTTGACAAGGAACCCCAAACCCCGGTCCGCGCTGACGAACTCGCTCACCACGGCTCCGATGACCGATAGCGTCACGCCGATCTTGAGCCCGCCCAGGAGTACCGGCAGCGAGGCCGGCAGCTCCAGGTACAGGAACCGCTGCCATTGGGTAGCTCGCAGGGAACGCAGGAGCTCCACCAACTCAGCATCCACACCACGGATGCCCACGATCGTGTTGATGAGGACAGGGAAGAACAGCGTCAGGGCGCACACCAGGATCTTGGACAGCGTTCCCGGGCCAAACCAGATCACGAGGAGAGGGGCCAGAGCCACGATCGGGATGGCTTGAGAGGCTGCGAGATAGGGCGACACGAGCCGCTCCACGGCCGGAGCCTTGGCCAGCGCATATCCGAGGATGACGGCGGCAGAAAGGCCCACCGCAAGGCCGGCAAAGACCTCCTTGAGCGTTACCCAGGTATGCATCAACAGGCTCCCGTCCCCGAGCGCCACGAGTGCCCGGGACCAGACATCGCGAGGAGTGGGGAGGAAGAACGCGGGGTAGTCACCGATGTACACGATGAGTTCCCACAGCGCACACAAGACAAGAAAGCTCGCGAGCGGCAGCAAGCGCCGGGCCAGGGGCTTGCCCCTCCCGGCATGGTACGTACGGGATCTAGTATTCTGTCGTCGTGGTAGCAAAACAACCGCCCCGTGCTGAATAGCAACGGGGCGCAATGGCCAAACGCTTTGGCCTGAAGGGTGCCTTCTCCCATCCGGACTATACCGTCGGCTCCGTCTCTACCGGATCCACCATGTTACTGGCTTGCGGGCTGAGCAGCGGATCGCTGCCACACCGCCGGTCGGGATTTGGCGCTGCTTGATTGATGCGCGCCTCACCCTGCCCCGAAGGCTATTCAGTTCTTACTGTGGAGCATTCTAGTACGCCGTGTGCGGAGCGTCAAGCGAGCCGGGAAGCCCCTGCAAAGGCACTGTACAGATGTTGGTGTAGATTGGCCCCGATGGATGCAGATCGCTCTGTACTACGCTCACAGACTGGACGACCAGTTCGCCGAAGGTCGCTTCCGGCCAGGATCCTACTGACCGCCCCAGCGCGGTCAGTTCGGCGGCGATTGCCCGTTTGTCCGCCCGCGCCACTGTGATGTGGGCCGAAAACGGCCGCGTGTCGCGCGGATAGCCCAGCGCGCCCAGAGCGTCGTCGATCTGCCGGGCAAGAGATCGAAGATCGGGCGCCCCCTCGGCGATGCCTGCCCAGATTACCCTGGGGCTGGCGTTGCTCGGAAAGCAGCCCAGGCGGGCGATGACGACGCGCAAGGGTGCCACACGAGTGCAAACGGTTGCCACAGCCTTGCGCAGCTCTTCCATGTGAGAGGTCTGCACATCGCCGATAAACTTGAGGGTCAGGTGCATGTTCTCAACGGATACCCAGCGCGCGGCTCGTCCTCCGGGAGCGTTCCGCAGTGCAGCGCAGGTTGTGCTCAGCGAGTGCTTGAGATCCTCTGGCAGAGGTATGGCGACAAAGGTACGGATGGCCGTCATCGTCCGGGCACTCTGTCATCAGGGTGACCCAGTGTGCGCAGCAGGTTCGCAGAGAAGAGTGCGCTCCGCTGGGTATCCTCCAGGCCCAGAGCCAGCACGCGCTGTAGAAACCTCCTCTGTGTCAGGAGGGGATAATCCGTGCCAAAGAGCACCTTGTCCGGGGCCCATGCCATCACGTGCGAAAAGACCCGATCGTCATATAGCAGAGTGGAGGCGGCCGTATCGTACCAGACGTTTGCCAGTGCCGTCCGAGTGGAGGTCATCAACTCGTAGAAGGCAAGCCCCCCTCCCCAGTGGGAGAGGATGAGGCGCAGGCCTGGATGATCAGCCGCAAAGGCATACGCTGCCTCAGGCCCCGTGTGTCCCTTTCCCGGGTAGGAATGGCCAACAAGCTCGTTGGCGTGCAGCATGAGCGGCACGGAGTGGGATTGCGCCACCTGCAACAGGGGTGCCAGACGGTCCGATTGGAGATCGATAGCCTGTCCATCGGGCATCAGTTCTCCGATACCCAGGGCGCCGCCTGCGAGGCATCGCTCAGCTTCTATGCAGGCAACCTCGGAATCCATCGGGCTGACAACGGCGAACGGTATGATCCTGCCGGGCCAGCGAGCAGCGCATTCGAGGACATAGTCGTTGCACCGGTGGCACAGCTCGCTGCTGGCAAAGGCAAAGCCGAAGGCGACGGAGGCCTCAATCCCGGCCCGGTCCATGCTCGCGATCAGATCCTCTCCAGTGGCCAATCGCGCGCGTGGAGAAGCATACAGAGCACCGAACCACCGATCAACGGAGCGGTAGTCCTCGCGAGCGACGATCATTTCTCGCGAGAGGATATGTGTATGCGCATCGATGATCATCATGGGGCCATCATGCCTGCAACCCTGGCCAGGTGTCAAGTGTGGACAGAGCCTGCCGCGGGGCCTATGATGGAGCCATGAAGACGCTGCTGATTCAGAACCCCGTCGCGGGTCAGCGAGATATCCAAGACGACCTGAGCCGTGTGACCGCCTACCTGGGCGAGAAAGGCTGGGACGTCTCGGTACGGTTGACCCGGAGAGCCGGCCATGCGGAGGAACTGGCCCGCTGGGCAGCAGATCAGGGGTACGACATGGTTGTGGCGGTGGGCGGCGATGGGACGATCGGCGAGGTCGCCAGCGGGCTCGTCGGCACATCGGTCATAATGGGCGTCCTTCCGGTTGGCACTGGGAATTTGTGGGCCAAAGGGCTGGGCCTTCCTGTGTGGTCGCCAATCTACCGCTCGGCGTTGCTGGATGCAGCGAGGATTCTCGTGGAGGGCGATCGAAGAAAGATAGATGTCGGCAAGGCACAGGACCGCTACTTCCTGATGTGGTGTGGCATCGGCTATGACGCCAAGGTGGCCCAGGATGTTGAGCCGCATCGTGAGGTTCGCCGGAGCCTGGGTAACCTGACTTACCTGGTGATGGCGCTGGCAGAAGCCTTTTTCATGCGCGGAACCCGAGCCACTGTGGTGGTAGACGGCCGCGCGATGCGGCATCGTGTGGTGATGATCGTCATTGCGAACGCGCAGTTGTATGGTCCGTCCCTGCGCCTGGCCCCAGACGCCAAACTCGATGACGGGCAACTCGACATCTATGTCTTCCGCGGGGGCAACCTCATTGACGTTCTACGGCACACAGCACTGCTCGCCTTTCGGCGTCATTCGCAGAGCCCAAACGTGGAGGTCCTTCGAGGCCGCGACGTATACGTGGTGGCCCAGACGCCGCTGCCCGTGCACTTGGATGGCGACCCGGTTGGCGCCACTCCCGTCTGGATCAGCGTGCTGCCTCAGGCGCTCTGTGTGGTCGTGCCCAGATGGGCATCCGCTTCACTATTCTGCGGAGGCTCGGCTTCCGAAGGATCTCCGATTACGCTGAGTGCTCGTCTGGGGCGCGCCTGGCGTCACCGGCTCGAACGGCCTCCTGGCCACTGGACCGATCGGGTGCGCCTCGGACGGTCATCCGGCAGACGGGGAGAGCCCACGGATGCGACGGAACCAGGCAGCGAGGCATAGAGCACCGAGTGCTTGCAGTTCGCCATTGACGATTGCTCGACTTGTCTCTGCAGTTGACAGCCATCGGCTGCGTTGGTATAATGAACCAAGCAGTAGCGTGTCTACTGTATCACCTCGGTCCCTATCCGGGCGCAGTCTACGCCCACGCATTCACTTTCCCTCGGAACTGCCCGCTATAGTATGCCTATTGCTGTACCCTGCCTGATATCCTACTGTGTCTCCGCGTAGATGGCCGTTTTGACCATCTTTGCCACTATCCCCCATGGAGCATGTCCACTGTGAACATCGTTGAATACGAGACGATGACCCTAACCGAACTGCGTGAAGTCGCCCGCACCAGGGAGATCTCTGGCTACAGCCGCCTCAAGAAGCAGGACCTGATCGTGCGATTGCTCAGGTCGCAGGCGGAGGAACGTGGTCTGCTGTTTGGCGGAGGCGTTCTGGAGGTCGTCCAGGATGGCATCGGCTTTCTGCGCAGCGATCACCTGCTTCCCGGGCCCGATGATGTCTATGTGTCCCAGTCTCAGATCCGCCGGTTCGGACTTCGCACCGGCGATATGGTCATCGGGCAGGTGCGCCACCCGAAGGAATCGGAAAAGTACTACTCGCTGCTGCGAGTGGAGGCAATTAACGGGATTGATCCCGAGCACGCCAAGGACCGTCCTAACTTTGAGCGGCTGACCCCTATCTTTCCGAACCAGCAGTTCAAGCTTGAGACCACGGCCAGCATCTACAGCACCCGCCTCATCGATCTCTTGGCGCCCATCGGGCGGGGGCAGCGTGGCCTCATCGTCTCTCCGCCAAAGGCCGGCAAGACGACGATCCTCAAGCAAATAGCCAATGGCATATCTGCCAACCATCGCGATGCTCACATGATCGTTGTGCTTGTCGGCGAGCGTCCTGAGGAAGTCACGGACATGGACCGGTCCGTGGAGGCCGAGGTCGTGAGTTCCACCTTTGACGAGCCTGTGCAGAACCACGCCAAGGTGGCCGAAGTGGCATTGGCCAGGGCCAAGCGGCTCGTCGAAGTCGGCCGAGACGTGGTTATTCTGCTTGATAGCATCACCCGGTTGGCGAGGGCGTACAACTTGATTGTGCCGCCCAGCGGCCGTACACTGTCCGGAGGGTTGGACCCGGCAGCCGTGCATCCCCCCAAGGGATTCTTTGGCGCAGCACGCAAGATCGAGGAGGGGGGAAGCCTCACGATCATCGCGACGTGTCTGGTGGACACCGGCAGCCGCATGGATGACATCATCTATGAGGAGTTCAAGGGAACCGGCAACATGGAGTTGCATCTGAATCGCAAGCTAGCCGAGCGCCGCATCTTCCCGGCAATCGATATCGAGCGCTCCGGCACGCGGCGTGAGGAACTGCTGCTCGATCCTGAGGTCCTGAGCCGTGTCTGGTTGCTCCGACGCATGACGGATACCATCGGCAGTATCGAATCGGTGGAGCCGATCCTCGACCGCCTGCGACGTACCAAGTCCAACGAGGAGTTCCTCAAGACCCTGAATAAGGATGTCTAGAGCATTATGTATGGTTCGCGAGTACTCTCGCGCGCTGTCCGGTCCGTTCCGAATCGTCCGTTGATACGATCCATCAGACCTCCCGTTCTGGCACGTGATCTTCCCACGGTGTCGCGCTATGCGGGGCATATTGTGCTCGCGCTGCTTTTTGTCTCCATTCTGTACGGTTTTTCCCCGCGCCAGTGGAGTGTGTCGGGCCTCGACGCGCTTTTTGGCCGAGGGCGCGACTTCTCCTCGACCTACTACCTCGTAGGCTCGTATGAGCATGTGGCTTCGTATCAAAATGCCGAGTCGAATGAGCGCTATCTGGCGCCGGACACGATCCCGTTCACCATGCAGAGTTGGAGCCAGGCGCTCCCGCAGGTGGCCGAGCCGCGGAGGCTGCTCCGAACGACGGTTACCGTATACACCGTCCAGGCCGGGGATACGCTTCTGCAAATTGCCCAGCAGTTTGGGCTACAGGGGACGACCATCCTGTATGCCAACGAGTCTCTGGCCGGGCAGAACGATACGCTCTCGATCGGTCAGGAACTGTACATCCTTCCTGTGGACGGGGCCTACCACACGGTCGCCCAGGGTGAGTCGCTGGAGTCGATTGCTGCCAAGTACAAGGTAGAGAGCGACGAAGTCGCGCTCTACCCCGGCAATTCACTCACAGAGCCCTACACACTGACGGCCGGGCAGAAGCTCATCATCCCCGGCGGCGTCAAGCCCTATGTGCCGAAGCAGGTTCAGACCTATCCCTCGGTCGGGACAGCGACGCAGAGCGGTGTCACCGGCACCGGACAGCTGGCGTGGCCCATGAGCGGCAGGCTTTCGCAGGGGTACTGGCAGGGGCACCGCGCCATCGATATTGCTGCTTCCAGGGGCACGCCGATTATGGCAGCTGATGGAGGAACCGTGGTTGCCGCACACACGGCCACTGGCTACGGTCGGATGGTCGTGGTCGATCATGGCAACGGCTACCAGACTCTCTACGCCCACATGGACGCCTTTTTCGTGGAGGTGGGCCAGGCAGTTGAGAAGGGGGATCTCCTGGGCAAGTGCGGTAGTACCGGCAACTCGACAGGGCCGCATCTGCACTTTGAAGTGCGTAGCGGTGGATCGTTGCTGAACCCGTTCAACTTCTTGCCTTAGCGCGCCAAGACCAGCGCACCAGAGCGCCCCTGAGTGATCTCAGGGGCGCTCTGGTTTGTCCAGCGGTGCTACGGAGTTAGGGCTCGTCGGTCGGCGATGGCTCCACCTCAACCGTGGCGGATGGCGATGGTGTAGAGGTTGGTGCCGCCTCAGTCGTCTCCGGCGTCTCTGTTGGCGAAGCGGTGGGCGTCTCGGTGGGCTCTGGGGTAGGCGTCATTGTTGGCGTGGAGGTGGACGTGGGCGTCGTGGTCACCGTGGCCGTGGCCGTAGATGTCGCCGTGGGCGTGGCTGTTCGCGTGGGCGCCCCGGGCAGTATGTGAATCTGTACTCTGGACTCGTACGCGCGCCCCTCTGCGGTAGCGACCACCAGGCGCAGAGTGTAGTCCCCCTCGAGAGTGAGTGAGGCATCCCACCGTGCGATGACGCCGCTACGCACCGGTGAGTACACATCATCCGTGATTCGCCACCACTCCAAAGGGTCTGAGCCCGGACCGTACTCCACATAGTAATGCGAGAATCCGCTGATCTCCGCATCACCCGTCAGGGTAATCACCGTCGGCTCTGATTGAGGTGGCGCCTGAAGCGCGATGCGCATCGGCTGAGTATGCAGACTACAAGACTCCCTGGGTGGCGTGGTGATGCCTCTCGCCTGTGCCCACGCATCCCACTCGACACCATAGTCCTCAAAGACGCGCACCGCGACGCCGTCGCGAGGGCAGTTGTCCGTGGCCAGTTGCCCGCTCTCAAGGCAGATCACGGCGGTGCGATGCACCGGGCAGAGATCAGGAGTCGCCTCCTCGAGGAAGGTCGCCAGGACGCTTTCGGGACAATGTTCCGAGTGCGCCTGTCCCGAGACGGGACAGACTGCTACCTCAACAAGGCCGAGAGGGCGCGAGAACGCCGGACGTTGGGAGTTCTCCAGGGCGCGCTGCATAAAGTCGTGCCAGATCGGTGCCGCTGCGCGTGAACCCGTCAGGCGATCCATCTCGGTGTTGTCGTTGTTGCCGACCCAAACACCGGCCACCATGTCTGGCGCATAGCCGATCGTCCAGCCGTCGCGGTAGTCATTGGTGGTCCCGGTCTTGACGGCGGCGGGGAAGGATAGCTCGAGGGCGCTGCCGGCGCCAAAGGCGGGTACACGGGCTGCGTTGTCCGAGAGGATGTCGCTCATCCAGTAGGCGTGGCGAGGATCGATTGCCCGCGTGAGCGCGGGCTCAGCAGGGGGCACCAGGATCTCGCCCTCCTGGTCCGTGATGTACAGAATAGACCGAGGCTGCACGCGGTATCCCTGGTTTGCAAAGGCGGCGTACGCGGCCGTCATCTCCAGCAGCGTCACCTCACCTCCGCCGAGGGTGAGCGAGAGGCCGTAATCCTGCCGCATAAGCGTCGAGATCCCTAGTCTCTGAGCCATCTCCAGCAGGGCGGGCAATCCGACTTGCTGCAGCGTGCCAACGGCCGGGATATTGCGCGAGCATGCCAGAGCCGTCCGCACAGAGATCGGACCATACTCCTCCCCGTCAAAGTTTACGGGTACATAGGGCGGGTTCGATCCATCTGGAAACTGTCGAGATACGTCCATGACCATGGTCGAAGGCGTCCAGCCCATCTCAAAGGCGGCCAGGTAGGTCAGCGGTTTGATGGCCGAGCCAGGCTGACGCTGCTGGATGGACACATTAACCTGGCCATCGATCTCTTGGCTGTCAAAGTCCACACTTCCCAGCATGGCGAGGATATCGCCCGTTGTCGGATCCATGGCCACGAGAGCGGCATTGGACGCATTTCGCTCGCGAAGCTCCTCAAGGTGCTCCCGCGCGACGTTCTCGGCCAGGTGCTGCAAGTCCAGGTCCAGAGTCGTGTACACATTGAAGCCGCCCCGGTACAGAGCCTCGGCGCCATACTGGGTTTCCAGCTCAGCGCGGACGTAATCCACCCAGTGAGGAGCCTCCCTGTCATTATCCACAGGCTTGGGCAGTACAGCTAGAGGCGCGGTCGAAGCCTCGCGCATCTGCTCTCGGGAGACGTACCCTTCCGCCAGCATCAGGCGGAGCACGATCTCGCGACGCTGGATGGCGGACTCTGGATACAGGTAGGGATCGTACACCGCAGGCCCCTGCAAGAGACCCACCAGCAGGGCCGCCTCCGGCAGATCCAGGTCCTCGACCTCTTTGCCAAAGTAGGTCTCAGATGCGGCCCCGATGCCGTACGCCAGGTTCCCAAAGTACGAGTCGTTGAGGTACACCTCCAGGATCTCTTCCTTTGAGAACCGGCGAGCGAGCTCCGTGGCCAGGATGGCCTCCTTGATCTTGCGTGAGTAGGTTTGCTCCGTGCTCAGGAACAGCCTTTTGGCCACCTGCTGTGTGATGGTGCTCCCGCCTTGCACGATCTCTCCCGCGCGAAAGTTCTCCACAAAGGCTCTAGCGATCGAAAGGGGGTTCACGCCCGGGTTGCGGAAAAACGTTTCGTCCTCGGTGGCGACTGTCGCGTTGATGAGCACGGCGGGCATGCGATCGTACGATACCACGACCCGGCGCCCTCCCAACGGATCCAGGATCTCATAGAGCAGGCCGCCATGTCTGTCATAGATGCGCGTGCTTCTGAATGTGGCCGTGCGCTCATAGAGCTCCTGAGGTGACGGCAGCGATCGGGCGTAGTAGGCATAGACACCCAGGCAGGCGGATGCGAACAACACGACCAGCACAAGGGTGCCGACGAGGCCGAGTGCTATACCCCTTCTGATGATCTCGCTGGTGTCCGCTGTCGGAGCCTGGAGTTGCAGTGGCTGGTCGTCCTCCCAAGGGGAGGGGATGTCGTCATTTCTCTTTCGGGGCATTTGTCAACTCCTGAGGGAGGCTTACCGCACCGGCCGAACCGAAAGTGGCTGGTCCGTGTCCAGATCAACACCGGCCAGCGCCTGATGCAAGTCCGGGTACCGGCGCATCGTACCTGAGCCCAGGCCCCAAACGCCGGTCGCGAACCGCCGCACGAAATAGCGGTCATGAACCACCGCGAGTATCGTGCCATCATAGCTGGCCAGGGCCTGCTCAAAGCGCTCGCGCGAAGGGATATCGAGGTGGTTTACAGGCTCGTCCAACAGGAGCAGATTGCTGCCCTGGAGGATGAGTATCGCGAGGGCGAGCCTCGCGCGCTCCCCGTAGCTCAGGTTCCGAGCCGGCGTGAACACGTCATCCCCGGCAAACAGATAGAGGTGAAGCAGATTGCGTGCCTCGGTTTCCGAGATGCCGGTGGCCTTCTGAACGTGTTCGAGCGCGTTCGCATCTGGATCTAGCGTCTCCTGCTCCTGGGCAAAGTAACCTACTCGTACGCCAGACCCGATCCGAATGCTGCCGCTATCGGGCTGCTGCTCTCCGACGATCAGCCGCAGAAACGTCGTCTTCCCGGAGCCATTGGGCCCGACGAGCGCGATCCGCTCCCCTCTGCGGAGGATCATGTTCACGTCATGGAACAGCGGATCTGGCCCAAAGCCCTTGGCAAGGTCCTCAACCACCAGTACGTCCTGCCCGCTTGGCGGGGCATCCCCGAACTCCAGCTTGACGTTCCACCCTTGAACGGGCTTGTCCACGAGGTCCTCGGACTGGAGCATCCGCTCCAGCCTGCGCTGTCGAATCACGGCCTGATGGGCCACCTTCTTGGCGCGCTTTCTGTAGTAGAAGGCGATCGTCTCTCCTTCGATCCGGCTGGCCTGTCCTTTCCAGTGGCTGATCGCACCCTCCAGCTTGCTGATGCGCTCTTGCTGGTCGCTGTACTGCTGCCAGGTTCGTTCGTGTTCGCGCTGCTTGGCCTGGGCGTACTCCGAGTAAGTGCCCGGATAGGCGACGAGGGTATGCTCATCGTTGCCAAGCTCGTATACGGTACTGGCCGTGTTCTCCAGAAAGGCGCGGTCATGCGAGACGATGAGCATCGCTCCACGGTATTGAGCCAGGTAAAGCTCCAGCCACTCCAGTGCAGTGATATCCAGGTGATTCGTGGGTTCATCGAGCAGCAGCATCTCTGGCTGTTGGAGCAGGAGCCGGGCCAGCCCGAGACGCGTTTTCTGCCCTCCGCTCAGTAGCCCAACCGGGGTCTCTGGGCTCACTTGTGATAACCCCAGACCGGCCAGGATGGATTCGACCTGGTAGGGCGGCAGGACAGCCGGGGAGGAGAGGTGCTCCAGCGCAACAGCGTAGGCGTGTTCCAGGGCGGTACGTTCGGATTCGCTGGCTTGCGAGAGGGCGATACCGAGACGCTCAAGCTCGGCTGCCCACCTGGCCTCATCCTGCGAGTCATCCATTAGCACTTGGCTAACGCAGAGATTCTGGTCGAAGGAGAGACCCTGGGGAAGGTAGCCGACGGCAGACAGGGGCACATCAAAGCGAGCGCTACCCTGATCCGGGGATTCCTGGCCGATGAGGATGCGCAGCAGGGTGGTCTTGCCAGATCCGTTCGGGCCGATCAGCGCGACGCGATCGCCGGCGTTGATGGTAAAACTCACCCGATCAAAGAGCAGCGTGTCGCCGTAGCGTTTGGCCAAATCAGACACGTGTAGCATGAAACTCCAGTCGTGTGCATGTCAATGTGGCGAGCGGGGTTGCTCGCAATCACGATCCTGACCTGTCGGACTAGATGCTGCACACCACCGGAAGCTCCTTCGTTAGCGCTCGGACTCTGGCATGGCGAGGGGAATGGTTTCTGGCGCCAGGTAGGGCGCCAGCTGCCTCTCCAGTTCTATCGGGCTGACGAACCAGATCACGTGAATACCCAGATTGGCCGCTGCGGCCACATTCTCTGCACGGTCGTCCACAAAGAGTACCTCACCGGCATCCACGCCCAGGCGCCGGAGCGTCTCGCGGTAGATGGCTGGATCTGGCTTGGCAATGCCAACGTGGGCGGAGTTGATAATGGGATCGAAGAGCTCGATGATGCCGAACGTATGCTGCAGCTTTTCTTCCAGCACCTCTGTCGCGTTGCTGAGCATCGCCACCTGAAACCGGGTGCGAGCTCGCTGGACTAGGGCCAGCACGGCAGGGTCCACATGCCAGCTCTCCCAGGCATCTCCGGCAAGCTCATTGGACTCTTCGGGCGAAAGCCCCAGATCCTTACCGGCAGCCTGCCAGAAGGCACTCTCCGTCATGCTGCCGGTCTCCGCCATGGACCACAGGGATCCCTCGTATAGTCTGCTCCTCAGCGTGCCGCGGGCGAGCCCGAGGCGCTGCTCCCAACGGGCATAGCGGGAATCGTCGCGATCACGCAGGACTACTCCACCACAGTCAAACACAAGTGCCTTGATGGGCATACGCAATGGGGCTCTTTCGTAGGATCGTACCGGGGGTGGAACCGAAGCGATGACTGGCCTATTGGAGATACCTGGCGGCCTCTTGACCGCTGTCCACTCGGGCCTGCGGACGCGCCTAGACGACCGCACCGGCAGCCCGCCATGTGATCCCCCGAGCGCGGCCATTATAGGGTCGGCAAGGCCGGCTGTCAACAGGAGAAGGCGCGGGCACCGGTTGACGCTGCCAAGCGCCAAGTCTAGAATCGTGCACGGGTCCGATGCAAAAGGAGGGGACATGGATGCACCACGGCCGGAGTATCCGAGGCCACAGCTTGTCCGCGATCGCTGGATGAGCCTGAACGGCGTGTGGGCGTTTGAGTACGACCCCTCACTGAGTGGACTTGACCGCGGGCTGGTGGAGCGCGAGCGGTATGCGCGGGAGATACTCGTACCCTATTGCCCGGAGAGTACGCTATCTGGACTTGGAGATATCGACTTCCACCCGGGCGTCTGGTATCGCCGCACGGTAAAAATCCCTGATGACTGGGGCCAAGGCCGGGTCCTGCTTCATGTGGGGGCCTGCGATCACGATGCGATGGTGTGGGTCAACGGACGGCCAGTGGGGGCCCACTTTGGGGGGTATACGCCGTTTCATTTTGACATAACCGAATTCCTGACCGACGGCCCCAACAGCCTTGTCATCCATGCGCAAGATGATACCCGTTCGCCGTGGGTGCTGTCCGGAAAGCAGTGTCCCGACTACAGATCACGGCAGTGCCACTACACGAGGACTACCGGTATCTGGCAGACTGTCTGGCTGGAGCCGGTGCCCGCCACCCATGTGCAGAGTCTCCGTCTCACGCCGTTGCTGGAGAGCAGCCAACTGCTCATCGAGGCAACTGCGGCGGGCGTTCCCGCGCAGGCCACGCTGACGGCCACAGCCTACCTTTCGGGAGAGCGGCTGGCCTGCAAGGCAGTCTGCTTCAACGGGCTCCATTGTTCGCTGGTCTTGGATCTGCCCGATGTTCAGACCTGGTCTCCTCAGAGGCCGACTCTGTACGATCTTGTAATCAGGATGGAGAGCGCCGGCTCACTCGACATCGTGCGCAGCTACTTTGGCATGCGCTCGATCGCACTATCCGATCGGGCGATTCTCCTCAATGGTCAACCACGGTTCCAGCGTCTGGTGCTCGACCAGGGTTACTACCCGGCTGGCATCTACACGGCGCCGGATGACAAAGCGCTCCGCGACGACATCCTCATCTCGCAGGGCCTGGGTTTTGACGGCGCACGCCTGCACCAAAAGCTCTTTGAGCCGCGCTATCTATACTGGGCAGACCGCCTGGGTTACCTCGTCTGGGGGGAGTTCCCGAACTGGGGCCTGGACGTCAGCGATCCGAGAGCATTCGAGGTGTTCCTGCCACAGTGGCTTGAGGCCGTTCAGCGAGACTACAGCCATCCTTCGATTGTCGGCTGGTGCCCCTTTAACGAGACTCAGATCGATCAGGATCCGAAGGTCCTGAGCGGGGTGTACCGCACAACCAAGGCTGCCGATCGAACGAGGCCGGTCATCGATTCCAGTGGCTGGCAGCATGTGGAAACCGACATCTATGATGTGCACAACTATGATCAGAATCCAGAAACCTTCGCGTCGGTGTTCTCCGGGTTTGCTGCCGGCGGCGAGCCCTTCCGGAACCGGCCCGAGCACGACGCACCTTACCTCGGACAGCCCTACTTTGTGAGTGAATACGGGGGCATCTGGTGGAATCCGGGGCAGACCGATGCATCCGGATGGGGCTACGGCGGGCTATCCGGCAGGCCGGAGACGGCGGAGGCTTTTCTGGAACGGTACCGTGCCCTTACCGATGCACTGCTCGACAACCCCCGGATATGCGCGTTCTGCTACACGCAGCTGTACGACATCGAACAGGAGGTCAACGGTCTGTACACCTATGACAGACGCTCAAAGTTCGATGCTGAGGCTATTCGCCGGATCAACACGCGCCGAGCCGCAGTAGAGAAAAAGGAGTAAGTGCCATGCCGATGCTCAGCAACAAGGACCGGGAGTTCCTACGGAGCCATCTGGAGCACAGCCTGCACGATCCCATCACGCTGATTCTCTTCACTCAGACAATCGAGTGCCAGTTCTGCCGCGAGACGAAGGCCCTGCTTACCGAGGTCGCCGAACTGTCGGACGCAATTACGCTTGAGGTGTACAACTTTGTCACCGACAAACCCGTGGCGACGGAATACGGCATCCTGCGCATACCCGCCATCGTTGTCCGCGGCGCGAAGGACTATGGGATCCGGTTCTATGGTATCCCCTCGGGCTATGAGTTCAACACGCTGATCGAGGACATCGTAGCCGTCTCGAATCACGAGCACGGCCTCTCCGACGACACCGTCGCCAGGCTCTCCGATCTGGAGCAGCCCGTGCATATGCAGGTGTTTGTGACGCCGACATGCCCATATTGCCCGGGCGCCGTGCGTGTGGCGCATGCCATGGCGATGGCCAGCGATTGGATCACGGCGGATATGATCGAATCCGTCGAGTTCCCGCAGTTGGCGAACAAGCATGGCGTCTATGGCGTGCCCAGGACGGTCATCAATGATGAAACGAGCTTTGAGGGAGCGGCGCCTGAGGAGTTGGTCGTTGCCAAGGTCTTGCAGGCCACCGGCAAGATGACCGAGGCTGAGGTGGAGGCGCTCTTCCAGAGCTTTGAGGGTGACCTGGAGACTTCCTAGGCCATCCCGGTCGAGCGGGTGCCAGAGGCTGCTGTGAAGCGGGCGGAGCAAAGTTGGTGTGGCTCCCGCCCGCCGCTATAATGCTTCCTAGCCCTGAACTCTGGGAGATTGCATGCCGAGACCCTATCGTACGATAAGCGTTGTCCCCTCACTACCCCCGCGTCTCAAGCCCCTGCTGGAAATCGCGAACAACCTCTGGTGGTCATGGAACCGGGATGCCGTGGATCTGTTCCGGCGTCTCGACGCGGATCTCTTTGAGGAGCTGCGCCATAACCCCGTCGCCATGCTGGGCCGCATCTCTCAGGCACGTCTCGATGACCTGAGAGAGGATGAGGGCTTTTTGTCGCACATGGATCGCGTCTATCGCGATCTGCTGGCGTACGTGTCTGTGGAGCCGCACTGGGATGAACCGGATCTGTCGCCGCAAGGCTGCAGCGGGGCGGTCGCCTACTTTTCCATGGAGTACGGCCTTTCCGAGGCATTGCCGATCTACTCCGGGGGCCTGGGTGTGCTTTCTGGCGATCACCTAAAGACCGCCAGCGACATGGCCATGCCGATGGTGGGAGTCGGGCTGCTGTATCAGGAAGGTTACTTTCGCCAGTACCTGAGCGCCGATGGCTGGCAGCAGGAGACCTACCCAGCCAACGACTTTCATAACATGCCCGTCACCCTGGAGAGAGATGAACAGGGTGTGCCGGTGACCGTACGTGTGAGCCTGTCCGGCCGCGACGTGGTGGCGCAGATATGGCGTATTCAGGTGGGCCGAGTTCCTCTCTACATGCTGGATAGCAGCGTCGAGGAGAACAGCCCCGAGGATCGCCCGATCACCAGCAAGCTGTATTCCGGCGATCTGGACATGCGCATTCGCCAGGAGATGCTGCTTGGCATCGGAGGGCTGCGGGCGCTCTCGGCGCTGGGCATCGATCCCGCCGTCTGTCACATGAACGAAGGTCACTCGGCCTTCCTGGGCCTGGAACGGATCCGCCTGGCTATGCAGCGTCACGGGATCGACTTTGAGACGGCCCGCACGCTGGCGAGTGCCGGGAGCGTGTTCACCACGCACACGCCCGTTCCCGCGGGCATCGATTTGTTCCCCCCCTATCTCATCGATCGATACTTTGGCCAGATGATGCAGGAGTTGGGAATCGGCCGGGAAGAGTTCCTGTCGCTGGGGAGGTCCGCGGACGCTTCGCCGGAGACGCCTTTTTCGATGGCTGTCCTGGCGCTCTCTCTATCGGCCAGCGCCAATGGTGTGAGCCAGCTGCATGGCCAGGTCGCCCGTCAGATGTGGCAGAGTCTCTGGCCTGGGACGCCGGTTGGCGAGGTGCCCATTACCGCCGTGACGAACGGCGTTCACCACCGGAGCTGGGTTTCTGAGGACATGGCCACACTCTTGTTGAGGCATCTTGGGCCGCGGTGGCTTGAGAACCCGGCTGATTCCGAACTGTGGCAGCGTGTCGAGCGCATTCCGGATGATGAGCTCTGGCTCGCTCACAGGCGCCGTCGCGAGCGCCTGGTGACCATGGCCAGGCAGACTGTGGCGCGCCAAATGCGCCGACGAGGCGCGAGCCAGAGCGATGTCGATCAGGTCGGCGAGGTTCTGGACGCTGATGTCCTCACGATCGGATTTGCCCGCCGGTTTGCCACCTACAAGCGCGCCCTGTTGCTCTTTCGGGATCCCGAGCGCCTTTCTCGCATCCTGAATGCCCCGGGGCGGCCTGTTCAGATCATCTTTGCTGGCAAGGCGCATCCCGAGGATACGCCTGCGAAGGACCTGATCCGGTCGCTCATTCATACGATACGCCGTCCTGATCTGGTTCACCGGATCGTGTTTCTGGAAGACTATGACATGGCGGTGGCCCGCTATCTCGTACAGGGCGCCGATGTCTGGCTGAATACGCCGCGGTGGGGCCAGGAAGCCAGCGGCACGAGCGGTATGAAGGCGTGCATGAACGGAGCGATCCACCTCAGTTCGTTCGACGGCTGGTGGTATGAGGGGTACTCCCCTGAGATCGGCTGGAGGATCGGGAGCGGGGAGGTCTACGAGGACGAGAACTTTGGTGATCAGGTAGAGGCCGAAGCGCTCTATGATCTCCTGGAGAAGGACATTGTCCCGCTGTTCTATGATCACGGCAGCAACGGCATTCCTCACAGTTGGGTCGCGCGGATGAAGCGTTCCATGGCGGCGGTAGGTCCCCGATTCAACACACAGCGGATGTTGTACCAGTACGCCGATAGCATGTACTGCCCTGCGATTCGGCGGCATGCCCGTCTTGGCGAGCACGAGGCAGCTGGCGCGATCTCGCTGACAGAGTGGGTACGGCGACTGCGCGCGGCCTGGCCGCAGGTCCGTTTTACAGACATACACTCCGAGGCGCAGGACGGTATTAGCGTACGTCAGGAGCTCGTGTTCGGCTGTGTGGTGTACCTCGGTGCGCTCGATCCTGCCGACGTGGTGGTCCAGGTGTGCCTTGGACGAGCAGACGCTGCCGGCGAGATCACCGACTATCACATTGTGGACATGGTACATTCCGGCACAGAGGATGATGGCAACCATGTCTACAAAGCCAACGCTCAGTTTGATACCAGTGGCTTGAGTGGGTACACCATGCGGATCCTGCCGCGCCACCCGGATGTTCTTGGGGCACAGCTCCCGGGGCTCGTCCGGTGGGCTGACGAGGGTGTCTAGAGCCTCTGCGATGTGATGATCGTGCCGGGCATCGATGATCGTTCCGATCATGCCGTGCAGCTTTTGACAGTGCCTCGAGAGTAGTGATATGATTCACAAGGTGTGCGGCCTGTAGATTCCACAATGGAGTGCGTCTTGAACCTCAAGCAGATTCTCTCTGTGATAGATGGCCGGCTAATCTCAGACAGCGCAGATCTCTCCACTGAAGTAGAAATGGCTTGTGGTGCCGATCTGATGAGCGATGTGTTGGCCTTTACGCATTCGGGGACGCTTCTGATGACTGGCCTGACCAACCCTCAGGTGATCAGAACCAGCGAGATGGCAGGAATCAAGGCCATCGTATTTGTGCGCGGCAAGAACCCCCCTCCCGAGACGCTGGCTCTGGCTGACTCCAAGGGCATACCTCTAATGGCTTCTCATCTGACCATGTACGAGGTTTGCGGACTGCTCTATGCGAGCGGCCTGGCGAGCTGCGATATACGGGAGCGCGATGCGGCCGCGCGTGACGGACTTGGCTCCGGGCAGGCATCAACAGGCTCATGATGGGAGAGACTCAGGAGGCACCTGTCCGGAAGCAGCCCTTGATCGAACGAGCCGAGCTGACCAAGGTTCAGGAGCTCGTGTACGAACTCCGGGTAGAGCAGGTGATGACAAGGGATGTGATCACCTGTACGCCAGATCAGACGATGAGCGACCTCAAAGAGGTGCTGCGCTTGAACCGCATCTCGGGCGTCCCAATCGTCGATCAAGGTCAGATGGTGGGTATGATCAGCGTCGAGAGCTTGATCAAGGCTCTGGAACAGGGAGAGGCCGACCACCTGATCGGTGAAAAGATGACGCGCCGCTATCAGTCCGTCCGGGCGGATGACACGCTGGCGGGGGCGGTGGCGCTATTCGCGCGGTTCAAGTATGGCCGCTTCCCGGTGGTCGACGCCGACGGAAACCTGGTCGGCATTTTGACGCAGGGAGACATCGTTCGCGGGCTGCTCAGGCAGCTGGAGACGCTCTGGCACTCGGAGGAGATCCGCCGTTACCGTGCGAGCCACATCTTTGAGGATATCGAGTCCGAACAGACGACGCTGATCCTGCGCTACCACGTCAAGGCGCAGGATTTTGTCCACGGTGGGGAGGCCTCGAGCAAAGTCAAGCGTGCCCTGGAGAGGCTCGGCGCGCATCCGCAGTTTCTGCGGCGCGTGTCGGTGGCCACCTACGAGGCAGAGACGAACATTATGATCCACTCGCACGGGGGAGAGATCATCGTCGAGGCGCAGCCGAACGCTATCAAGGTTGTCGCGGTCGACACGGGGCCAGGCATTGAGGACGTGGAGCAGGCCCTGCTGGCCGGCTACTCCACCGCGCCCGACTGGATCCGCGAACTGGGTTTCGGAGCCGGAATGGGACTGGCGAATATCCGATCGTGTACGGATCGCATGCAGTTAACTTCAGTGATGGGCGAAGGCACACGTCTTGAGATGGTGTTCGATCTCACAGTGGGGAGCGGCGAGTGAACGTAGCAGATGTCGTCTCGTCTTTGGGTCTGGAGGTCTTGTGTGGCGCCGATGGCCTGGATCGTGAGGTGACCGGGGGCTATGCCTCGGACCTGCTCAGTTGCGTCATGGCCGGGGCGGCTGCCGGCCAGGTCTGGGTGACGTTGCAGGCCCACCCGAATGTGGTGGCCGTGGCTGATCTACTGGGTCTGGCCTGTGTCATTATCGCCGAGAACGTGCGTCCGGATGAGGCCACGGTGGCGAGGGCGAATGAGCGAGGCATCCCGATTCTCTCGTCGGCTGAGACGACTTTCACCGTGGTTGCTGGTCTTGTGGGGCAAGGAGTATCGGGCGCGAGCCCGAAGCACGCGCGCTGATGGCAGAGGAGGGTCGGGACATCGATCGCGATGTGTTAACATCCCACCGGATCGATTTGCACATCCACACGGTGGTCTCGCCCTGTGCGGAGATCGAGATGATTCCGCCGCTGATCGTGGAGCGGGCGGTGGAACTGGGGCTGGACTGGATCGCCATTACCGACCACAACACGGCGGAGATGGTGGAAGCCGTTCAGCGTGCGGCTGCCACTACCGGGCTAAAGGTGCTTCCCGGTATGGAAGTGCAGAGTCGCGAAGAAGTGCACATCTTGTGTCTCTTTGACTCTCTTGCGCAGGCGTTGCAATGGCAGGCCATCGTATATGATAGTCTGCCTGCGGAGAAGAACCGGTCTGAGGTGTTTGGCGCGCAGTACGTGGTCAATCACACGGGTGACTATTTGCGGGAGAATGATCGACTGCTGTTGACCTCAACCACGATGTCCACAGAGACCATCGTGTCTCGAGTGAGGGAGATGGGGGGGCTGCCGCTGGCGGCTCACGTGGACCGGCCGACATTCAGTCTGTTGGCGAATCTGGGGTTCGTACCCGAGGGGCTGGCTCTGGCGGGGCTGGAGATCAGCCGGTGGCAAACGGTGGAGGGGTTCAGGAAAGAGCACCCACATCTGGCTCAATGGCCACTGATCGGCTCCAGCGATGCGCATCAGCTGAGCGACATGCGTCCTCGAACGCAGGCCAAGATGGCGGGGCGGAAGATCGGGGAGTTGGAGCTGGCGCTGCGGGGCGAGCTGGGGCGTGGGCTGGTCGTCGAGGACTAGCAGGAAGCTTTCGGAAAGACTGCGAGAGGCAATCTACTACTGGGAGGATGAAACGTGGTGCTTGAACAGACCAAGACCGAGGACCGCGCAGCGTTTGATGAAGGACCATTGGAGGAGATTCTGGACTCGTTCAGCGCGCAGGAAGGCGCGGTGATTCCGATCTTGCAGCGCGCGCAGCAGGCCTACGGTTACCTTCCCGAGGAAGCGCTGCGGATGATCTCAAAGCGGACGGGCTTTTCGCTGGCGCAGCTATACGGAGTGGCGACCTTCTACTCGCAGTTCTACTTGCAGCGACGCGGGCGGCACGTGATCAACATCTGTGATGGTACGGCCTGCCATGTGAAGGGGGCTCCGCGGCTCGTCACCACGCTGGAGGAGGAGCTCGGCATCAAGGCGGGTGAGACCAGTCCCGATTATCGTGTTACGCTGGAGGTTGTTTACTGTCTGGGATCCTGCGCGCTCGCGCCGATGGCGGTCATCGACGGCCAGGTCTATGGGCGCCTGGTGCCTGAAAAGGTATTGAAGCTCGTTCGTGAACTGGACTAGTGCGAGAGCTTTCCCTTCACGTGCTCGATTTGCTGGAGAACTCGCTGGCGGCGGGCGCGAGCCAGATTCGCCTGGGTATTGAAGAGGATACGCGAGCGAACCTTCTGGTGATCACGGTGGCCGATAACGGTCGGGGGATGGATCGTGAGACGCAGGCTTTGGCGGTCGGTCCCTTCTATACGACCAGGACGACGAGACACGTTGGACTGGGGCTGCCCTTGCTCAAAGCGGCGGCCGAACGCTGTGAGGGCGGATTAGAGCTCCACTCAGAAGTGGGCGTCGGCACGACGGTCCGGGTGTCCTTTCAGCGGGACCACATAGATCGTGCACCGATGGGTGATCTTGTCAGTACCCTGATGGGAGCACTTCTTTCGAGCCGGCGCGGATGGGATCTGGTGTTCACGCACCGCTTCGACCAGCACGAGTTTGGGCTGGATACGTCCGAGGCCCGAGAATTGCTGGGCGATGTGCCGCTGACGCATCCTGCCGTGCGCGAGTGGCTAGAGTCCTATCTGCGACAAGGTTACGAGGAGCTATACGAGCAAGGGGCCGGCTAGCGCTCGACCCGTGCGGTAGAGCATACAAAAGGAGACATTCATGCCACAGATCAAGTCGTTGGATGAGCTGCGCAACCTGAGGCAACAAGTGGAGCGCGATATCAGCACCCGCAGGCATACGGGCACCACCATCATCGTGGGCATGGGTACCTGTGGTATCGCGGCGGGCGCGCGGGATACCATGCACGCCATCCTCGAGGAGCTCCGCAAGCGGGAAATCGACGCCAACGTCACCACCGTGGGCTGCATCGGTATGTGCGCCAAGGAGCCGCTGGTGGACGTTGAGCAGGCGGGGCAGCCGCGCGTAACCTACGGGAATGTGACTCCCGATATGGTTCCAAGGATGATCGAGGAGCATCTGGTCAAGGGGCAAGTAGTAGAGGAGTGGGTTGTCGGCCGGCTGCAGAGCTCCTGAGCTGAACCGGCAGTGGAATAGTCGTGCATATCACCCAATCAGGTCAGGAGGAGAAAAGATGACGGAACCGATATACCGGGCAAACGTCCTGGTATGTGCTGGGACCGGTTGTGCTTCATCGGGCTCGCGGTCGACGATGGCGGCTCTCGAAGCCGAAGTTCAGCGGCGCGGGTTGCAGAACGAAGTGCGCGTGGTGGAGACCGGCTGCCGCGGCTTTTGCGCCATGGGCCCAATCGTGATCGTGTACCCGGAAGGCATCTTTTACTGCCAGGTCAAGCCCGAGGATGTTGAAGAACTGGTGGAGGAGACGCTGGTCAAGGGGCGCGTTGTCAGCAGGCTGGTGTATGAAGTCCCGGATACGCAGCAGGCAGTGCCGCTCTATGAGCAGATTCCGTTCTATTCCAAGCAGCAGCGCATCACTCTGCGCAACTGCGGCGTGATCGATCCCGAGAGCATTGACGAGTACATCGCCCGCGGCGGCTATGAGGCGCTGGGCAAGGTACTGCAGGAGATGACGCCCTCGCAGGTGATCGATGAGGTAAAGGCCTCCGGCCTGCGCGGCCGCGGCGGTGCGGGTTTCCTGACCGGCCTCAAGTGGCAGTTCACCGCCCAAGCGGCGGGCGACATCAAGTATGTTGTCTGCAATGCAGACGAGGGCGACCCCGGTGCGTTTATGGATCGTTCGATTCTCGAGGGTGATCCGCATTCGGTCATCGAGGGGATGATGATCTGCGGCTATTCCGTCGGAGCGCACGAGGGGTACATCTACTGCCGTGCCGAGTACCCGCTTGCGATCAAGCGGCTACACCTGGCCATCGAGAAGGCTCACGAGTATGGCCTGATGGGCAAGGACATATTCGGTTCTGGCTTTGACTTTGAGCTCATCGTCAAGGAAGGTGCCGGCGCATTTGTCTGTGGCGAAGAGACCGCACTGATCGCGTCCGTCGAAGGTCGCCGCGGCGAGCCGCGGCCTCGGCCTCCTTTCCCCGCAAACCAGGGTCTGTGGGACAGGCCCACGAATGTGAACAACGTCAAGAGCTATGCTAACGTGGCTCAGATCATCCGTAACGGGGCCGAATGGTTCTCCAAGATCGGTACGCCCAAGAGCCCCGGTACCGCGATCTTTGCGCTGACCGGAAAGGTCCAGAACACCGGTCTGATCGAAGTCCCGATGGGAATCACCCTGCGCGAGATCATCTACGACATCGGTGGCGGCGTGCCCGATGGCAAGCAGTTCAAGGCAGTTCAGACTGGCGGGCCGTTGGGTGGTTGTCTGCCGGCTTCAGGGCTGGACCTTCAGGTGGACTTTGACTCGCTCCGTGCAGCCGGGGCCGTGATGGGTTCGGGCGGCATGATCGTGGTGGACGAAGACACCTGCATGGTGGAGTTCTGCAAGTATTTCCTGACCTTTGCGACGGCCGAGTCCTGCGGCAAGTGCGTTCCCTGTCGTGTTGGTGGGCGGCGCATGTTGGAGCTGCTCACTCGAATCAGCGAGGGACAGGGCACGATGGCCGACATCGAGATGATCGAGGAGATCGCTCGCGGCATGGACTCGGACTCGCTCTGCGCGCTTGGCCAACTGACGCCAGGCCCGGTGCTCAGCGCGCTGAGGTACTTCCGCGACGAGTTCGAGGCGCACGTGCTCGAGGGCCGATGCCCAGCAAAGCAGTGCGTCGCGCTCACCTCCTTCTACATCGACCCGGCAGCCTGCAAGGGTTGCGGCATCTGCAAGCGGGCGTGCCCGGTTCAGGTTATCGAGGGCGATCGCCGGATGATTCACATCATCAATCAGGATGGCTGCATCAAGTGCGGCACCTGCCAGGAGGTCTGCCCGTTTGACTCGGTTATCAAGCTTTCTGGAGAGACGATCGAGGTCCCGACGGAACTCATTCCGGTGGGCTCGTTTGGCAAGTAGCGATTGTGGCGCTTGCTCGCGTCCGGGATCAAGGCCGGGGCGCGAGCAAGCGGATGAGGGAGTGCCAACGTGAGTGTCGATGGGCTTGCCGCAAAGTCGCTTCTGCTCGTGGGGTATGGGAACACCAGCCGGCGAGATGATGGGGCCGCGGCACACATACTGGAGAGCCTGCTCCTCAGGCTCGGCATGAGCCCGGAAGTGATTGGCGGAGACGACGATATCGAACCGGGTCCGGGGCTGAAGGTACTGTTCCTCCATCAGTTGGCTCCGGAACTGGCCGAGCTCGTGGCTCAGTACGACACAGTTGTTTTTATCGACGCGCACGTCGACGGAGCGGGATGGGCTCCGCTCTGCTGGCAGCCAATCGAGGCTGCGGTGGAGGCTGGGATGGTAGGCCACCATCTCAAGCCCAGTGTGGTAGTCGCTCTGGCCGAGAGCCTTTATGGAGCCAGGCCGGACGCGTTCATGTTGTCCGTTCTGGGCCACGACTTTAACTTTGGCGAGGAACTATCGCCGGAGACGCAGACGTTAGCGCAGGAGGCAGTGGATCGCCTGGTTCAGGTGGTCCACGACCACGGGCGTAGGCCTGTATAGGCACGCCGACGCGCGTCTGCCAAGAAAACACTGATCGGGACGTCAGCATAGGAGGACAGAGAACATGCCCGATGTACACGTTACCATTGATGGTACCGAGATCGCGGTGCCTTCAGGCAGTACGGTGCTCGAGGCGGCCAGGATTGCGGGGATCGAGGTCGACACGTTGTGTGATCATCCCGCGATAGAGCCGATCGGCGCCTGCCGCATATGTCTGGTAGAGGTCGAGAAGCAGCGCGCTTTGCAGCCGGCCTGTACCTTTCCAGTATCCGATGGAATGGTGGTGCACACCCGCTCCGAGAAGGTGGTGGGCGCCCGCAAGTTCGTGCTTCAGCTGCTCTTCTCCGAGCGGAACCATTTCTGCATGTTCTGCCAGATGAGCGGAAGCTGCGAACTGCAGAATCTGGCCTACAAGTACGAACTGGATCACTGGCAGTTCAACCGGCCGATGCCCACGTACGCCGTGGACGCGTCGCGCGAGTACTTTGTGATGGATCACAACCGGTGCATCCTCTGCCGGCGCTGCATCCGTGTCTGTGATGAGCTGGTCGGTAACGGCACCCTTGGCCTGAAGAACCGCGGGGCAGATGCCGTGATTATCGCGGACCTGGATGTCCCGTTTGGCGAATCGAGCTGTATCTCCTGTGGCACCTGCCTCCAGGTCTGCCCGACGGGGGCACTGATGGACCGTGCGTCTGCCTACATGGGCGCTTCGGACCAGGTAGAACGCGTCAAGAGCCGCTGCATGGGTTGCCCGGTTGGGTGCGGCACCGAGTTGGTGGTGCGCGACGGTCAGGTCATCCGCGTCGAAGGAGATTGGGACGCCGAGCCCAACAAGGGGCTTTTGTGCGTGGTGGGCCGGTTTGATCCGCAGCATGAGGTGCGTGAGCGCGTACGCAAGCCGCTCGTACGTCAGGGTGATGCCTGGTCGATCGCTGACGGAGAGGCTGCTTATGGCCTGGTCGCCGAGAAGGTCGCTGCTGCTGGCGATAGTGTTGCCACAGTTGCGTCGGGCTTTGTGACCCTGGAGGAGGCTCAGGCGCTGGGCAGCGCTGTTCGTGGCCGAAAGTTCTACATGTATGACCTGCCGCAGACGGATCGCACGGCAACTATGGCTGACCTCGACGAGGCCGATCTCTTTATCGTCACAGAGATGGATCTCTCGCTCGATTTCCAGGTAGCCGGGATGGCCGTCAAGCGCGGGGTTCGGAAGCGCGGAGCGCGGCTCATTCTGGTGGGTGAAGGTGAGAATGGCCTGGCTGACTGGGCTTCGATGAGGGTTGGAAGGGCCGATCTGGCAAAGGTGATCGCGATGGCCAAGAGCGCCGAGCGACCGGTCGTCGTGAGTGGGCCAGCGGGTCTTGCGGCAGCGCGAGAGATCGTATCGGCGGTGCCGGCTGCCAGCCTCGCCTCGTTCGCGCCTGGCGGAAACGGGCGAGGGCTTTGCGATGCGGGATTCGGGCAGACGTATGCGGGGGACGCGGCCAAGGTCACTGTGGTCGTGGCTGGCGAGACCTCGCAGGTGGAGCCCGGGTTGCTGGATGCGCTGAAGAAACAAGAGTTCGTGGTGGTTGTCGCTAGCTACCGCGAGCCGTGGGATCAGGTTGCTGATGTGATCCTGCCCATGCCGACGGCGTTCGAGAAGAGTGGAACAACCGTGTGTGCCGATGGACAGGCGGGCCAGGTCGTGGCAGCTATGAGCACGCGCGTACCGACTCTGGAAGCGACCATCGGTATGGTCGCGGAAGCGATCCGGTAGATTCGACCATCGCGCCGCGGCCGAGGCGATGTCGCAATCATCAGCCCGGCTCAGGCGATCAACGTGGAGGTATACATGGCCAAGCTCACACTGTGTTCGGACTGGTTGGATGTCTGTTCTGGCTGCCACATGTCTCTCCTGGATATCGATGAGGTGCTGGTAGCCCTGCTGGACAGCGTTCAGCTTCTTTCGACGCCGATAACCGATCTCAAGCACCCGCCTGAGGAGGGTGCCGATATCGGCATCCTCACCGGGGCTGTGTCCAACGATCATCAAGAGGCCGTGGCGAAGCGCATGCGGGAGAGGGTCAAGATCCTCATCTCGATGGGCGACTGCTCCGTGTTTGGCGGAATCTGCGCCATGAGGAACTTTTTTGACGCTGAGCAGGTGCTCCAGTACGCATACACCGAGACCGACAGCACCGCTCCCGGCCAGCAGGTCCCTCGGTCGCCTGAGATCGCCAAGCTCTATCCGAAGGTCAGACCTCTCCGGGATGTGGTAAAGGTGGACTATTACATTCCGGGCTGTCCTCCTTCGGCGAACACGATCGCGTATGTTCTCACCGAACTGGTCGCCGGGCGCGAACCCAAGTGGACAGACGAACTGCTTCGATACGGGTGAGCTCGGAGCATAGCAACGGCAAAAGGTGACAGGAGACAAGCAACATGGGGCAAAAGATCACAATTGATCCCGTAACCCGCGTGGAAGGCCACGCCCGGGTGACTATTCAGCTAGACGATAGCAACCAGGTCTCGCAGACGTATCTGCATATCGACCAGTTCCGGGGCTTTGAGAAGTTCTCTGAAGGGCGCATGTTCTTTGAGATGCCCTCTATCACGCCGCGCATCTGTGGCATCTGCCCGGTTAGCCACCATCTGGCCTCGGCCAAGGCCTGCGATGTGGTTGCTGGTGTGGAACCGCCCCGGCCGGCTACGTTGCTAAGGCAGATGCTGCATATGGGGCAGATCGTGCAATCGCATGCGCTGCACTTTTTCCATCTGGCCTCACCGGACCTGCTCTTTGGCTTTGACGCCGACCCCGCCATCCGAAACGTGGCTGGGCTCGTGCAGGTCAACCCGGATCTGGCCCTGAAGGCGATCCGGCTGCGCAAGTACGGGCAGGAAGTCATCCGGCATCTTTCCGGCCGAAAGATCCACATGAACTGGGCCGTACCGGGAGGCGTCAGCGCGCCGCTGTCCGAGGCGTCGCGTGATGCAATCCTCGGCGACGTCGAAGAGATGATCGGGATCGCTCAGGCGGGCATCTCGGTAGCGAAGGAATGGCTGGGGGCCAATCAGGACGTGGTCCAGCGGTTTGCCAACTTCCCCAGCATGTATATGGGGATGACGAACCAGGGAGCGCTCGAGCTCTATGATGGCCCGGTGCGCCTGATTGATGCACAGGGCAACCAGGTTGTGGAGTTCGATGGTGCCGACTATCTGGACTATGTCCAGGAGCGCACAGAGGACTGGACCTACCTCAAGTTCCCCTACTACAAGGCGATGGGCTGGCCTGAGGGCGTGTACCGCGTTGCGCCTCTCGCACGCCTGAACATCGCTGACCATATCACAACACCGCTCGCGAACGAGGAACTCAAGTCCTTCAAGGCGCTGGCGGAGGGACCGGTTCAGGCTACGCTGTACTATCACTACGCACGACTGATCGAGGCCTTGTACGGCTTGGAGCAGATCCAGGTCCTGTGCCATGACGAGGACATCCTCTCAGAGGATATCCGAAACACGCGCACGCACATCACCGGACACGGCGTGGGCGTCATCGAAGCGCCGCGCGGCACTCTCTGGCATGACTACCACACTGATGAGAACGGTGTCATCACGCGGGTCAACCTGATCGTGGCGACCGGAAACAACAACTGGGCCATGAGCAACGCCGTGGACATGGTGGCCAAGGAGTTTGTGAAGGGCAGCGACGTTACAGAGGGGATGCTGAACCGCGTAGAGGCCGCGATTCGAGCCTATGACCCGTGCCTCTCCTGTTCCACGCACGCGGTGGGGCAGATGCCGCTGATCGTCGAGGTCACGGATGCGAACGGAGAGCGCCTGGAGCGCTTTGTGCGCAACTAGACACTCGCACCCGACAAAGAGGGCGCAGGATCTGATGATCCTGCGCCCTCTCTTTTTTGCTCTGCGCCGGTCACCGGCGCAGATAGTAGGCTGCCCCCTATCGAGGACCGATGCGAAGCTTCTCCAGCGTCACGCGATCGCCTGTCTCAGGTGGCTCGGGGCCAACAACGAGCTTGAGCGTTCCCCGGCCCAGCTCGGAGGGGAGGCGGATATGGCGTATGTCACGGACGATCTCTCCCTGGCGCCAGGCGTCCCAGGGATACTGGCCGTAGCACGGCGTGATGCTCTCGCTCCAGACGCATCGACCCACGAGGTCGCAAAGCGACAACTGGAGAGACTCGGGGGGCTCCGCCGGTTCATCCTTACGCCAGTAGAGGACCAGCTCCAGTGCATCGCCGGGGTTTATCGAGGGATCGTCCAGGTGCGCGCCTCCTACGGGGTACAGGCTGTGTCCGGCAAGTTGTAGCCCTTCCCAGTCGCCCTGGTGCTGCTGTTCCATGCTCAACTCTTGTTCCGTTGGGAGACGGACCGCCCCGGCGATCTCCATCTGGGCGAGGGCCAGGGCATCCCCGATGGGTTCTCCGTGGATGGCGATAGGCAGGCGCTCGCCCGTGTTGGAATCATAGAGCCCCACCAGGAGCGTATGGTCGCCAGGAATGGTGCCCGGCTGAACGAGTATCCCGTGATTATCCACGACTGCGTGGCCGGTCTCCCACAGATCGGTAGGCAGCCTTCCTCCCGCCGGCTCCGAGTCGTGCTGGCCAACTATGTGCTGGCGCGAATCGAGGACTTGCGCAAAAACCGTGTAGCGCCGTTCGATCTGGGCAGAACCATCCCACTCGAGCGAGAGCTGGAGGATCTCCCCGCTGCGTGGATTTGATGGCCATAGCCGGTATCCGCGGAGCCAGATGTCCTCACCAAAGCGAGCTTCGATTGGCGTGTACTCGATCTGCTCGAGCCCTGCCGCAGTCGAGTAAACGGCCAGGCGAATGTTCCCGTACCAGCGATCCATGGTCTTGAAGGTATGCTCGGCGAGCCAGTCCTCGATCAGGCCGTCGGGATCGCTGTCTGCAGTTGCCCAAAAGATTCCGTAGAGCTGACTGTGCTGTTTGGAGATGGACTCTAGTTCTGAAATGGTCTGCGAGGCGTTCATGGGGCGCTCCCGGGCCAGAGGGTACATGGGCGGGGGCTCGTCGTGATAGTAGTCGACCGTCTCGATTTGGGAGGGGGCATTGATCAGTATGGCAGCATCGTCATCGGCGGTGGCATGGACATAGGCCACTATGCCCCGGTAATCGTCACGAGCATACGCCGGGTCGTTATAGAGATGGTCCAGGGACCAGAATGATCCCGCAAGGATGATCCCCGTGGCAGTCAGCGCAACGCCATGGGAGAGTACACGGGCTCTGGGCGAGAACACCGGCGTCCGGTGGCGAAAGATGCTGTCTACGCCAGCCGCCATGAACAGATGGAGCGCCGGCGTTACGAGCAGGATGAACTTGGGGTTGTACATCGGTCGGCTCAGGGAACCGAGGTACATGATGAGCAAGGGCATCGCGAGATACGCGGTCATCAGCCACAAGAGCCAGCGCTGGGAGCGTCCCGTGTGCGTCTGCCGAAACAGCGCGGCAAACCCGCAGACGCTCAAGAGCGCGGCGGTGATGGGCACGACGGCGGCCAGCATTCCCGGAGGAGCCGTGATCCCGAGTGGCAACACGGTCATGAGGCTCCGTGCGAGTTCAGCCAGTGACATAGGGCTGCTGACCGCAGGCCAGTGGATGAGAGCAGACCATGCCGCGGAGAGCCATGGGGCGAACCCCGCGAGCACAACGACCATGAGCAGAGCCCACCACCAAAAGGCGGGCCAGGGAACCTCGCCACGAGCACGCCAAAGCCCTACCCACCAGATCAGAAAGGCTATGTTCGCTGCCACCAGTACTGTGGCCCCGTAGTAGTGTGTGTAGAGCACGAACAGGGCAGCCAGAACCAGAGCGCCTGCACGTATGCTGAGCAGCCGAGGCTGCCTGTCCCAGGCGGTCAGGAGAGCGCGGGTGGAGCCCACCAGAGCAAGAGCGGCCAGAACCCCCAGGATGTACATGCGAGCTTCCTGCGAGTAGTACACCTGAAACGGGCTCACAGCAGCAAACAAGGCCGACAGGAGAGAACATCTCGATGATACGAGCTGATCTGCGAGGAAGAAGGTGCCCGCGACGCACAGTACGCCTATGACAACGGACAGGCTTCGGGCGGCAAACTCACTGGTGCCTGATAGCCTCACCCAGGCGCCCAGCAAGAGGTAATACAGAGGAGGGTGAATATCATCTGAGGCGTTTCTCAGGATTGTCGGGATGTCACGTTGAGCCAGGGCGATGCTCGTGCCTTCATCGTTCCAAAGGCTCTGGCTGTCGACCTTGTACAACCGCAGGCCTGCAGCGAGCACAAGGATCGCGATCAGCAGAAGTGTCTGGCGGCGGCCGAGGTTGCTCACGAGCGACTCCTGGCGCGCAACCAGATCGCCAGGGCTGCACCGGCCAGAGCAGCCAGGGCGGCCGGAATGGCGTAGGTGACAAGGCTGCTCTCTTGGTAGACCACGATACCATCCAGAGGGAGACGCCCAGAGAGCACGGTGACATGCACCGTGTGAGTGCCCGTTCTGAGCCGAGAGGCTACCCGTATCGTCGGAGCGTCATTCGATGGTGCCCGGCCCGGCTCCAGACCCCTCACCAGTCTCCCGTCGAGGGTGACCTGCAGCCCGTCAACGCTGTCCGGATCCAGGGCAACCAGGTCGAGCCCCGATCCCTCGAACGTGAACAGAAGCTCGGCGCCGGGCTCGCCTGTGCGGAATGATCCCAGAACCGCCGCGTCAGACTCACCTTTGTTCCACTCGCCGTCGTAATGCAGCGCCCAGTGGTCCTCCTGGTGGTACCCGTAGTGAACCGCAGGCGGGCGTTGCATAAGGTCCAGCATGGAGCCGTAAACAGGTAAGGGGGTAAAGTCGGGCTCGACCATACGAAAATAGTACCAGGACTGATCGCGTTCAGCATCGGATGGGCGACGGAAGAACCAGTAGTTCATGACGCCAAGCCATGGCCACTCGGTGGCGGCTCTCTCGTAGGCTTTCACGGCATACTCGGCCTGCTTACGCTCGGTGGTGCGCCCGTAGACGGCGGTGCCCTCAAAGTCCGCGGGGACCGCATTCCAGCCCACCTCGGTGGCCCAGATCGGAATATCCGCGTCTGCGTTCGCAACCATGATCTCCCTCAGCAGGCGAACGCGGCCAAAGTTCGTGCGCTCGGGCGATGTGCGCCTGTCCGTAGGGCCGGTCCACAGGCCGTAGACCATCGCTCCCATGACGTCAAAGTAGCCCTTGGCTCCAGCCGCATACATGCGTTGCAGGTACTCCAGATCGCTGAGATTGCGCGGACCGGTCTCCAGGGTCTGTGCGAGCCCGGCGGCGACGATCACGCAATCCGGATCGGCTTCCTTTGCCCGACGATAGGCAATCTGAAGAAGCTTGACGTAGGACTCTGGGCTGACCGGCTGATCACCCCATTCGGGGTATATGTTTGGCTCGTTCCAGATCTGGTAATACCTGATTTGGCCCCGGTATCGGCTGACGACGGCGTACACATAGTCGCCATAGTCCTGATAGTCGTCAGGAGGCGCGAGCGTCCACCCGGCTGCGTTTCCCACCGACCGCGACCAGGCGGGGGGATTATCCAGGCGAGCGATAATCTCGAGGCCGTGAGCTCTGGCAAGCTCGACGATGCGATCGTATTTCTCCCAGGCATTGCGATCCCAACGGTGATCCCAGTAGTCTCCCTTGGCGGAGATCTCGATGTCTTCCCAGGGGAATTCCTGACGAATCCACGCAAAGCCGGCATCCGCGATCATCCGGAGAGACCGCTCCACCTTCTCGAGTTCCGCCTCCTGCTCGAGGAAGGTGTTGATGCCGTACGGGGAGAGGCCCGAGTGCTTCATGGGCGTGAGCGGCTCGGTCTCGATCGCTCCCTGGAGCGAGAGCAATGCGAGAGCGCCAGTGCCCTTGATCTGCTCCCAGAGATCTTCCTCGCCTGTGAGCGAAGCCAAGCTTGCGGAGACCGAAGCGGGCAGGTCGCCCCAGATGGCGATGGCGATAATGACGAGCGCCGCCGCAAGCGCAATCGCGCCCGGTAGCCGACTGCCGCCCGTGACAGACGACCTCGTGGGGGTTGGCAGGGAGCCGTCACTCATAGCAGGAGGATCCAGCATGACAAATTGCATGGTGTGTCCATAGAGGGGCTCCGCTGATGGTCGCCACCGGCAGGGCTCTCCCTAGTAGCGCCTGCGGGTGGAGCGCCGCGGCTCGGGCCGCGCCTGCCCCGCGCCGCGATAGGTCGGCACCTCGATGGCGATCGTCTTGCAGACGTCGCCATCCATCAGCCTGCTCTGCAGGCGCTCATCCAAGGCCTCCCAGCTCGCATTGGATACGGTGAGTACGGTAGCCAGGCGACTCACGTAGCGATAGTTGAGGATCTGGAACAGCTTCTCTTCCGCCCAGGGCGTGGCATTTTGAGCCCCGAGGTCATCGAGAACGAGCAGGCGGGCCCTGCGGACCTCGTTAAAGCGCTGATCGTAAGAGACGGGGCTATTCGGCTGGTAGGTGGCCCGTAGATGGTCGAGGAGGTCGGATACCACCACAAAGAGCACACTCATACCGTTCGTCGCCACACGGTTGGCAACTGCCGCTGCGAGGTGAGTCTTGCCGACGCCGTAAGCGCCCCGGAGCATGAGCCAGTTCAGCGGGTGTTCGGCCCAGCTCTTGAGAGTGACAACAGCCTCGCCCAGGGCCTGTGACTCGGCGGCGGATAGTTCCTTCTCTCGCAGGGCAAAGTTGTCAAAGGTGTACAGCCCATAGGGGCTGAGGCTACCAAAAGCCTGGTTCCCCTTGATGCGGGAGTCCGTGGCATAGATGGGCACCGTGCGAACCAGCGACTGATCCTTGAGTCGCGACGCGAGTCTTTGATCCATATCGGCAAGGTTCTGGTTGGTGGTGATGACAGTTGGCAGTTCCGAGTTGTAGCGGTAGTTGAGGATTTGGTACAGCTTTTCCGCTGCCCAGGGCGTCGTGTTCTGGGTACCCAGATCGTCCAGGATCAGCAACTCCACACTTCTCACCTGCTCGAATCGCTCGTCGTACGTGGCAGGACTGCTCGGCGCGTAGGCGCTGCGCAGGTAATCCAGCAGGTCCGGCACCACGACAAAGAGGGCATTCTCGCCGAGTTCCACGCGACAGTTGGCGATAGCGGCTGCGAGGTGCGTCTTGCCACTACCATAGTCGCCGGTAAATAGCAGCCAGCCCTGGGGCTGTTCGGCGAACTCACGCGCAAGCCCAACCGCATCGTGCAGGCTCATCTGTACTTCATTGGATACGTCCGGCCTGATGACGAACGAGTCAAAGGTCATGTTCCGGAGATGCGTGAGATTGCTGTCCTCAAGGAGGCGGGCCAGCTTGCGCCGGCGTATTTCGCGGCGTTTGCAGATGCACGGTACAGCCTTGCCAAAGAGGGGGTGTCCCACGGGCACCTGTACCCGGACAAACCCGGCACCTCCGCAGTGCGGGCAGACCGCCACTGGTTTGTTGTCCTGCTGGTTATCTGTCATTGAAATGTGCTCTCATGTGCAGGGTGGCGCTTACTTTGGCCGCAGGGAACGTCCGCGATGGTGCGGTCTATCCTGTCCTTCCGGCCCTCGCCCCTCGATCTCCCAGCGTCTCAAGATGGCCTCGATATACCGCCAGTTGCGAGCGTTGTTCTCCACCGCGATGCGGAAGGCGTCCTCGATCCACTGTGCGGGATAGTCACGTTCTGCCTCGAGCAGGGCCTCTGACAGAAGCGGTTGCAGGAGGCCGATATTCTGTTCGTATAGCTCGAATATGTTCGGGCGGGGAGTCTCAATGTGGGGCTCACTGACCGTACCGCGCCGCTCTAACACGAGATCGCCGGCGGTGACCTGACGGAGAGCTTCCCTTCCCTGTTCCGTATTCGCGAGGAGATAGATTGTCTCTCCAGACTCGTCGGCCACGCTCACGCTCAAAAGTATGCGGCGCGCGACCAGCCGCTCCACGGTCGAGTGCAGCCGCTCAACGAGGGCCTCCGCCGTGTCGTCATCGTGCTGCATCAGGGCTGAGAGAACGGTCCCCTCTCCCTCGAGTTCGGCTACCGTCATGTACCGTGGGTAGCCCTTCTGTCGGTTCAGGTAGTAGAACATGAGGCAGAGCAACTTGATCTCGTCGGCATCCCGCAGGTCCACGAGAAGCCTGGTGAAGAAGAGGTTAGGGACTGGCGTGACACCTGTCTTGCCGGCGGGAAACCCGACAAACGGGATCATAGCGGCATCAGATCCTCGTCACCGAAAAAGTCCGCATCGACGGCGTGGAGATCGAGGTTGGAGAACTGAGTGGTATGTGGATCAAAGCGCAACGAGATCGTATCCAGAGGGCCGTTGCGGTGCTTGGCTACGATGATATCGGCGATATTGGCCCGATCGGTATCCTCATTGTACATCTCGTCCCGGTAGATAAACATGACGACGTCTGCATCCTGCTCGATCGAGCCGCTTTCGCGAAGGTCCGAAAGGATCGGGCGTCTGTCCTGGCGGCTCTCGACGGCACGGGACAGCTGCGACAGGGCCACCACAGGAACGTCCAGTTCGCGGGCGAGGCCTTTCAGGGCACGGGAGATGTAGGATATCTCTTGTACCCGGTTCTCATTCTGGCGTGTGCCTGCCTGCATGAGCTGCAGGTAGTCGATGATGATCAGATCCAGATCGTACTCGGCGGCTAGGCGGCGCGCTTTGGTCCGAATCTCCATCGGTGTGGGCGAAGGCGTGTCGTCGATGAATATCGTAGCCTCAGAGAGCACACTGCTGGCCTGAGTGAACTGCTCCCACTCCATGTCGGCGATGCGGCCCAGGCGCAGACGCTGGGCATCAATGCCGGTGCGCGCGGAAATGAGGCGTTGCACGAGTTGCTCTGAGGCCATCTCCAGCGTGAACAGGGCCACAACCGAGCCGTGCCTTACCGCTGCGTTGGCGGCGATGGTCAGGGCCAGGCTGCTCTTGCCCACGCCCGGGCGCGAGGCAATGATGATCAGATCCGAAGGTTGCAGCCCTCCCATGAGACGATCGAGATCCGCAAACCCGGTGGGGACGCCCATCGTCTCATCCTGGTGCTCAACCAGGAACTCGATCCTCTCATAGTACTGGCGAACGATTTCCTTCATGGGAACGAGTGACTTGCTCACACGCCGGTGGGAGACCTCAAAGAGGATCTGTTCAGCCTGATCAATGACCTCGTCGGTCTCCCCCTGATCGCGATAGGCCAGGGCCGCGATCTCGCCAGCGGCGGTGATCAGGCGCCGCATGATGGCGCTTCGCTCAACAATGTGCGCATAGTGCTCGACGTGGATCGATGTCGGCACGCTGTTGATGAGCGATGTCAGATAGCTTGCGCCGCCGATCACCTCGATCTGACCCTGGCGCGTGAGTTCGTCCACGAGCGTGATAAAGTCGGCCGGCAGCCGACGCTCGTGCAGACCCAGGATGGCTGCATAGATAATCCCATGGGTCTCGCGGTAAAAGTCCTCGGGCTGAAGGAAGGGTGCGATCTTGATGACCGCATCCGGATCGATGAGAAGGCTGCCGAGGACGGACTGTTCGGCTTCGATGTTCTGAGGAGGTAGTCGATCAACCATCAGCGTGTCACTCTTCTGGCTCATCCTCGTCCAGGCTAAGGGCATCGACGAAATCACGGAATACATCCAGACCATCGATGCCGCCGTCATGCTGTGGTCGGATATCGGGAGAGGGCACGATCCCCGCTTTGATCAAGACGTCGGGCTCGGCGTATATCGGCGCGCCCAAACGGACAGCCAGTGCGATCGCGTCGCTCGGCCGAGAATCGATCAACGTCAGCCCCGAGGGGTGCGTCAACGCGAGCCGTGCATAGAAAGTGCCATTCACAAGATCATTCACGAGAACATAGTCAAGGTGCGCCCCAAGCTGGGTGATGATTGACGTCAGGAGATCGTGTGTGAGCGGCCTGGGCACCGAGGCCCCCTGCAGATGCATGGCGATGGCTTCCGACTCGTGTTGGCCGATCCAGATAGGCAAGTAGCGCTTGCCATTGGTCTCCTTGAGCAAGACGACACGGTGGCGCGACAACAGACTATACAGTACTGAGTAGACCTCGAGCTCGATCATCAGATCCTGATCCTCTGGTCCCCGGGGGTGTTCATCGGCCCGGATTATAGCACAGCGGCAGGGGACGGCCAATGGGTGTGAGCGCGTCCAGCTTGTACCCTGCGAGCGGGGAGCGCTATAGTTGCTAGAGTCAAGGAGGAAGCGAGAGGAGGGTCAGACGGTGGAGTGCCCATACTGTGGAGTGTACAACCCGGAGGACCGTCGGGTCTGCTGGCGGTGTGATAAGCCCCTGCCCCGGCCAGAGCCGCCCAAGAGACGGCAAGAGCCACGCAGCGGGAAGCTGTGGGTGTACCTTACCCTGGTTGCGGCGGCTATCGCCACACTGATGCGTCTCTGTGGCGGCCCGTCTGCACCTACACCCTGAGCGGGGGCGCCTGGAGCCCGTCGCCCATCCAACGCTCTAGAATCGCAGGTTCCACCCTCGGAGCGTATCCATCCCCTCTTTGTCCGTCAGATCCAGCGTTACAGGCGTGATGGAGATTTGCCCCTCACTCAGTGCGCCGATGTCCGTCCCCTTCTCGGGAATGCCTTCTGGCGGGTCTCCTCCGATCCAGTAGTACGACCGTCCGCGCGGGTCGGCGCGGTGAACCAGCTCGTCTTGGTATACCCTCTTCCCAAGGCGCGTTATCTGCACGCCCCGGATCTCCTCATCTGAAAGGGCCGGCACATTGACGTTTAGCAGTAACGGCCGAGCCAACCGCTCGGATAGCATCCGTCGGGCCAGCTGTGCGGCGAAGACGGCAGCCGGGCTGAACTCCTGGCTATCATAGCTGTCGAGGGACACCGCAATTGCGCCAATGCCAGCGATCACCGCCTCCATGGCCGCTGAGACCGTGCCCGAGTAGGTCAGGTCAGAGCCGACGTTTGCGCCCTGATTGATGCCCGAGATCACCAAAGAGGGGCGTTCCTCAATGGCTCCCAGGAGCGCCAGGGCGACACAATCCGATGGTGATCCGCTGGCAGCCATCGCGGGCCTGCCGTCGGCCAGATGGGCGGGCGTCAGGCGGAGCGGTTTGTGCATCGTCTTTGAGTGTCCAGATGCGGACCAGTTGTGCTCAGGGGCAATGATTACCAGATCTCCCAGATCACTCAACGCGGAGGCCAGCACCCGGAGGCCGGGGGCCGCGATGCCATCATCGTTTGTGACAAGAATCGTGTGGCGACCCATATCGGTGCCGCTCACGTCCGCTGATCCGGAGACTGTGCGCGTCCTCTTTGGCAAGCCGTCAACTCTGGAATCGTCTGGCGCTCCGACAACAGGCGGCTGCGCAGTTGCCCGACCAGCTCGCCGAATGCCTCGCGATAGGCGTAGCCATGCAACGGGGGAGATGACATGATCCAGGCGTCCTCCTGATTATCGGGGTAGTATCGGGGGCGCCGGCCCGTGACTTGCAGGCCGTACTTGGCGTACAGGTTCTGTGCTCTCTGGTTGGTGATGCGAACCTCAAGGGTCAGTTCCTCGCAGCCCACATCCATCGCCTTTTCCACCAGAGAAGCGAACAGCAACTCGCCGAGGCCCCGTCCGCGCCACGAGGGCCGCACGGCGAGGGTACTCACGTGGCCCTGCTCCAGGATGAGCCATAGCCCGCCGTATCCAATCAACGCAGGATCGTGAGTGCCCGCCCAGGGACGCTGCGGATAGCGTTCGTCCAGGACGTTTCGGTCGGTGAATCGGAGCACGTAGTAATAGGCGTCAACGTGGTACAGGAGTTCCTGGAGATAGGCTTCCGCCGACCATGGCGTGGCGAACACCTGCCCCTCGATCGAAGATACTGTCAGGATATCCGACGGCAGCATGATTTCCAGAGTAAACGGCAGGCCCGAAAGATCCATGGGGTGTCAGTCAGCCTGGCCCGACAGGGGCTGCTGGACGTAGGACGGCTCCGAGGAATCCAGGTCGTCAAAGTCTCCACGAACCAGGCGGTCCCAGGCGAGCTCGGCCAGGAAGCCGGCGCGGCGAACGGAGGCGGCAAGCGATACGATTGACAGTCGCTCGGAGCCGGGAAGCGTGGAAAGCCTTTCGGCCAGTGACGCGTCGATCTCGCCGGCAGCGAGGGTATAGTCTGACAGATCGGGCGTCCAGTCGGACGAGCGTTGGATCTCCACCGGGGAGGTGAGGACGGGCAAGCCGTTCTCGTAGAGATAGCGGCCAACGTTGATCCGGCCGCGTCCTGCTTCCGCAATGGCGAGGATCGGGCACCCGGGATCGCCGGCCGCGTACGCCGTGACCTGAAGCGTCGGTATGCCTATGATGGGGATCTGAAGCGCCAGGCATAGGCCCTTTGCGGTACTCATGCCGATCCTCAGGCCGGTAAATGACCCGGGCCCCGAAGCGATAGCGACACCCGTGAGATCCTGCATCGTGAGCCCTTGACGCTCGATCTGCCGCGTGATAGCCGGCATGAGCTCCACAGAGTGGTTGTTGTTGGATCTCCAGCTTTCCTCTGCCACCAGGCCCGTTTGATCATACAGTGCGATGCTGGCGGTACGCGTAGCTGAGTCGATAGCCAGAATCATGGTTGCTCCTGAAGGAGAGCGCTAGCGCCCTCCATATACATCGTGCCTGAGGGCCTCCACGATCTCCCGATAACGCTCGCCCGTGGCCTCAAAGACCAGTGACCTCTTCATGTGGTCGGTATAGTCCAGCGTGACCCACAGACGATCGTGGGGTATGACCTCCCTGGCGCGGTCGGCCCACTCGATGACCGTCACGCCGTTGCCGTAGATATAGTCCTCCAGGCCCAGGCTGAGGATTTCAATGCGATCCGATATCCGGTAGAGATCGATGTGGTAGAGACAGGGGCCCGGGCTTGCAGGCCGGTACTCATTGACAAAGACAAAGGTGGGGCTGTTGATGACGCCCGTGACGTTCAACCCCGCACCGATGCCCTGTGTCAGGCAGGTCTTTCCAGTCCCCAACTCGCCCTGAAGGCAGATGACATCGCCAGCCCGCAACAGTTGCCCGAGACGCTTGCCGATGGCATGCGTCTGAGCGGGACTGTGCGTAACGGCGTCAAAGTCATTCGCGGTTAGGATAGGGCTCAATCTTGCTTCCTATCATGTCGCGTGCCGGCAGTGATGCCTTCATCGATCAATCTAGACGCTTTGCCATGGGAGCCGGTAAATACACGATCTTCTCGACCGAAGGAACGCGCAGCAGGCGCTTTAGCCGAGCTGGATTTCTGTTCCCCAGAGACCGTACGTGGAGCCGCCAAGATGGATAACCGGTAGGAGATCCTCCGGCGTGTCCTGAACGTGCCACGTTTCCGTGAAGGCTTCTTCCTCCGCCCAGGCGCCAACTATCTCGACAATAAAGAGCGAATGATCTCCCGGAGCCAGCCTCTCGACGACGGCACACTCGATATGTGCCAGACAATCATCTATCCACAACGCTTGCACGCGATGCCCTGCCTGGACGGATACGCCGCTCTCACGCAGCTTGTCCGAATCCGCGCCGGAGCGAGTTCCATAGCGGACGAGTTGTTCGCCCAGAGGCCGCGCCGGGATATTGAGCACGCACTCCTCGCCCCTGAGCAACAGCCCGTGCGAGTGCGTTGCCGGGTGGATCGCGAGCATCAGCAGCGGGGGGACGAGACTAATGGGGCACGCCCAAGAGAGGGTCATCACATTGTGCTCACCGCGGTAGCGGGTGGTCACCAAACATGTGGGACGCCCTGCGAGCAGGCGATGCGCCAGTTTTCCTGAAATCTCACGCTTCACCTGATGTACCCCCCTAATGCGAGCGAGTATGGCACAGCCGGGGAGGTGTGTCAAGGCTCTTGTGGACGGGCACGTCTCTGCATGGCTCCGGTTGACCTCCGAAGGCCGTGTACTGCTCGACATGCACTCTCACTGAAGGTATAATCTGCTGCGTCAGGCCGTCTTCGTGACATCCCGTGTAGTGAGCGAGCACGCTTGTTGTTCGGACAGGCGCCAGTCAGGGCAAAGGCCGGGCATTCAGGAGGGAATTCCATGCTGGTCAAAGAGCGCATGTCGCGTCACCCTATTACGATACGTCCCGACACTCCGCTGAATGAAGCGCTTCGGATTATGCGCGATGAAAAGGTTAGGCGTCTGCCTGTGGTGGATAAGGCCGGAACGCTGGTTGGGATCGTCCTGGAGAAGGATCTGCTGTACGCCTCCCCGTCTCCTGCCACGAGCCTCAGCGTATACGAGCTGAACTATCTCGTCTCTCGGATCAAGGTAGAGGGTCTGATGACCCGCGATGTGGTCACCGTGGCCGAGGATTGCTCACTCGAAGAGGCCGCGCGCATCATGGCTGACAACAACATCGGCGGCTTACCGGTGATGCGCGATGGTACCTTGGTAGGCATGATCACCGAGAGCGATCTCTTCAAGGTTTTTCTCGAGCTGCTGGGCGCCCGCGATTGGGGAATCCGCGTGACCGTGCGGGTACCGGATCAGCGGGGCATGTTGGCCAGGCTCGCCCAAGCGATCTCCACCACTGGCGCGGACATCGTCGCGCTGAGCACGTTCTGGGGCGATGACCCAAGCAATCGTGAGATCGTCATCAAGGTGCAGGGTATTGATCAGCAGGAGATGAGGAGAATCGTGGATAGTCTCGGAGCTGTGCTTGTGGACATCCGCGAGACGCAGTAGGCAGACTCCCGCGACACCGCGAGATGATCGCTTTAGCGGCCCCTTGATGCCGAGTGGGCACGCAGTAAGCGCAGCATGGCCAGAGCTGCGCGAGCCCGGTGGCTGATGGCATTCTTGGTTTCCGGCGGGAGTTCCGCCATGGTAAAGCCGAGAGACGTGATCAGAAACACCGGATCGTATCCGAACCCGTTGCTGCCTCGCGGCTCTAAAGCAATCTCCCCCTCACACGTGCCTGTCGTCAACGCGCTGTGGCCGTCAGGCCAGGCGACGGCAATGGCGCAACGGAAGCGTGCGCCACGCTGATCGGCCGGAATGCCCTCCATCTCCGCCAGCAAGCGCAGGTAGCGATCCTCGTCGGTGGCCTCCGGCCCTCCGTAGCGTGCGGAGCGTATGCCAGGGCGCCCTCCCAGTGCGTCCACTTCAAGTCCCGAGTCATCCGCCAGAACCACCTGACCGGCCACGGACGAGTAGAAGCGCGCCTTGAGCAAAGCGTTCTCGGCGAAGGTGCTTCCGTTCTCCTCAACCGTGGCGGTAATGCCCAGGTCTCCCAATCCGACCAGGTCGTCTGACCACGAAGAAAGCAGGATCCGGTACTCGGCAACCTTGCCCGTGTTTCCCGTCGCGATAAGCATTCTGCGCGCGCCTCCGATCGCGGCGCCATTATACATCTATGGATGCCACCTTCAACTCTGCCAGGATAGCGCCGTTGTGCGCAAAATTCTGAGGCGCGCGATGTGGGGGCATCACGCGCCTCGGGAGACCAGATGTGTTCAAGAGTGTAGTAGAGCGGGCTAGGGGCAGAGCACCTTCTTGCCGTCGCTGCTGGCTATCCATATCTGCATCTCTGTGGCGAGGCCCTGGAACGTTGTGGCCTTTGCTGACAGCAGAGCTACAGCATCATCCGGAGGCAGACAGAACTCGGTGATCGCCGAACGCGCGTCCTCAAGAAGCTGGCGTCGGAACACAGAGTCCACAATCGCTGCCCCGATGATGGCTTGGATGCCCTCGTGCTTCATGTCGGTCACTCCAGAACTGGCCTGAACCGGTCCCGAACTAGGAGTGGCTACTGACCTGCTTCGCTATCGGATCTCGCCGCACGGCCCCTGCGTTCGGAACACATGCTGGCCAGGGTGAACCAGAAGGCCCCCCCCGCAAGCATCAGATCGCCGAGACTCAACACGGCTGGCGTGGGCTTGCGGATGACGATGATGTCACTCAAGACCCAGAGTCTTGTGTCCGAATAGGGAAGCACGATGTCTTTCGAGCCAAACACCCTACCGGAATCAGTCGTGGTGATCAGATGCTCTAATCCCGCGTGGGAAACCGCTTCGACCGTCACGGGCATGAACCCGCCATTAGCCGCGATCACCGCCATGTTGGCAACCAAACCTAGTCCCAACAGAGCAATCCCGGGCGTCCGAATGTTCGCCAGGATCACCGCCAGCAGGAGAAGGTATGATCCAACGAGCATAGCCAGGGGCAGCCACGTCGTGTTCGAGCTGAATACGGCTGCTACCTGGAGGCCCAGAGCGAGAAAGGCCAGCCACCCCAGTCTGAAAGGTACCCGTGCCAGACCGATCAGGCGCCCTCCCAGGAGGAGGGCCACCACGATCGCCAGACCTATGGAGACGAGCAGAATCATGTACGGATGGGACTGTCTGCGATTCTACTGTCTCGATACAGCAAGCCCGTGTGCTAGGCAAGGGCCCGAGCACACGGGACTCACCGTAGGCCCTGAGGGCAACTGCCTCACTTGCCACTCCAGGGGATGGGCGCACCCGCCGCAACGATCAATGCGGCAGCCGTAAGAACCACGTAGACGACGGAAAAGTACAGCTTTCTCATCCTTCGCTCCTTCACTGCGCATAGTGCCGAACCAGCCAAACAAACCCGGACCCTTCCCGCCGTCCAGTCCCTTCTCTGAGGTACCGTATGAGGCTATCGGTGCTCAGAGTGGTTACGGCGGCAGCCGCGCTGGAGGAATACCCCAGCTTGGCCCCCCTTTGGGTCCTGGTTGCATCGTATCCGTATAGACTCACGGAATACTCACGGATAGGACTCGTCTTGGCACCTTGCACAAGAGAGCATCGATTACAGGGGGAGTGGGTCAGCGCGGCGAGGCCGGCAGCTGGCCCCCATGGATGAGGGTGTAGAGCGTGGTTGTGTCGGGGTGTGGCGAAAGGCCCATCTCGTCAGCGATGATGCGCGTGCACTCACGGTACTGCCGTGCGGCGCCGGAGGGATCGCCCAGTTTTGCACGGCACCACATGACCCCGCGATGTGCTCGCTCGTCGAACTCATCCAGCGCCAAGACGCGAAGATAGAGCGTTTCCGCCTGCTGGATCTGAGATCGGGAGCAAAGATACTCGGCTTCTCGCGTGAGGATTTGAATCATGTCATGCTGTAGCGCCTGACGGATATCATAGCACCAGGGCGAATCGCAGAACTCGAGATAGTCGGTCCGGTACAGGTCGATGGCGTTCATGCGGGCAAGGTGGGCTGCGGGATCCGACCCCTGCCCAAGCCTGATCAAGCTCTCGAAATCCTGGACATCGTATCTGTGAACGATCCGCGGGTTCAGGCGGTACACGCCGCCCTCCAGGATGATGACGCGCTTGTCGAGCGCTTTTCGCAGGCGATACATCGTCGAATGGAAAAGGCTTTCCGCGCGCGCCTGTGAGACATCTTGCCAGAGCAGGTCGGCGATGCGCTCTTTCGGGAGACCAGCAGGATGCTCGGCCAGGAGGAAGGCCATGGTGCGAGCCACAGACGATTCAAACTCGCGAACCACGCGGCCCTGGTAAATGACCTGGCCACCATCCAGTCCCAAGAGCTCAAGCTCAGCATTTGGCCGGACCACGCGCAACTGAGGCTCGACGACCACCGAAGGAAAGAGACCCTCGATCTGCGCACGTATCCTTGTGGCATCCAGCCCTGCAATGCGGAACTCTGAGATGGACTCCAGCAAGGGGATCGCGCCGGCTCCCTCGGCGATGATGAACTGCTCGGTGCCCAGCTCCGCGGCGATCTCGCCAATGCGCGACAGATGCGCGCGGATGGCTTCTCGGTCGCCCTGACATAACGCCAACAGAGCCATCTGCAGGTGAACGCGGCCAATATCGCGCTCCATCCCGACGCGTTCCAGCAGGGATTGGGCAGTCTCCAAGTGCTTCCTGGCGCTCGTCAGATCGCTCTCCTGTAGCGCCAGTGCCCCAAAGGCCAGGTGGCAGAGCCCGATCGGTTCCTCGAGTCCCTGGCGTTCGCTCTGGTCGAGAGCCTCAGTGAGGGTCTGACGTGACAGGGCGACGTCCCTCTGCAATCTGTGGACGTCACCCTGGGCTGCCAGGATATAGATCATGAGTCCGCTCTGCCCGACCGAGGAGGCCACATCGAAAGCCTCCTGGTACAGACTGAGGGCCTGGTCCAGATGCCCCTGATCACGGTGCAGATCCCCCATGTTCAGCAGGGCATAGGCCTCAAGACGACGATCCTGAATGTTGCGGGCCCTCTCCAGGCTCTCTTCATATCGGTTCTGCGCCTCGGCGTACTCACCCTGGTGATGATGAATCACACCAAGGCCCTGCAGCGTCATGGCCAGGTCGCCGGGGTTTCCGACTTTGCGCCAATGCAAGAGCGCCTGGTGCAGATACCGGCGCGCCTCCTCGACGGCTCCCTCAATGTAGAGGCTGTTGCCGAGGTCATGCGCGATGAACGCGGCATTCAACGTGTCTCCGTAGGCCTGGGCAAGCTCCAGTGCGCGGCGCATTTCCTGCTGTCCTCGGGCTGCATCGCCAAGAATCTGGTAGCAGATGCCCAGGTTCTGGTAGGCCTTAATGTGAGACGACGGGTCGTCGCCCTCAGAGGCCGTTCGCAGTACGGTATGGCAGCTGTCGACCGCATCCTGATACCGCTCCTGGAGTCTCTGGACGATAGCCCACTGGATCAGTACGCGTGCGGCTCCGATCTCGCTGCCGCGCTCCACATACAGCCTGTAGGCGGGCTCGAGCATCTGCTCGGCTTCGGCGTACTCACCGAGCTCTGTACTGACCCGAGCGCGGAATAGCATCAGCCTGGGGTGTTCATCCAGAACGTGGGGCGGGAGAGAGTCGATCCACTCCTTGATGGCTGCCCCTTGCCCGGCATCGAAATAGTCCTGGGCGATGATCTCGATCGCTCCAGCGGCATCCTCAAAGGCGCCTGCGGCGATATAACCGTCGATGGCCCAGGCCCAGTGACCCTGGTTGGCCATGAGTCGCGCTTCGCGGAGGCACAGATCGCGGTACAGGGCCGGCATCTCCTCCTCTAGCCGAGTGAGGAGAAACTCGCGGAATAGCTGGTGGTACTGGTACCACCCCGATGCATTACTGATCTCTGAGGTGAACAGCCCTTGCTCTGAGAGTGAGCGTAGGATCTGGGCGGAATCGTCGATCTGCAGGAGCGCATCGCAGAGTGGAGGGCTCATCTCCTGTAGCACTGAGCTGCCCAGCAAAAAGCTCTGCACATGCTGCGGCTGAGCCGTCAGCACTTCCCTGGCGAGGTACCCAAAGACGTTGTCGAGTGTGCCCGAAAGCTCCAGTATGCTCCGGATGGTATCCGTCCACCGCGTCTGAGCAGCCAGCAGGATGGCTGTGATCCAGCCCTCCGACCGCAGAGCGAGCGCGTCCAGTTGCTCGTCGGTCATCTCCGTCATGCCGCGGAGCGCAAGCACCTGGCTGATCTCGTCTCTCGTGAACTTGAGCTGGCGAACGCCCAGTCCCACGATCTCCTCGCGCGCGGCCAGACGGGTGAGCGTGAGCCTGCGAGGGATCGCGCGAGACGCGATGATCATGTGGCAGTGCTCAGGAAGATAGCGCAAAAGCCCGTCGACGAGGGCGTTGACGGGCTCACTCTCGAGTACCTCATGGAAATCATCCAAGATGAGGACAAAGTAGTCGTCTACCGACTGCTGTATCTCATCGAGAAGGAGACGCACGAAGGGCTCGATATCCTCTGCTGGACCGGAGAAATCGGCCAGAGCACTCAGGACCTTTTGGCCAAACCCTGGGAACCGCCGACGGATGGAGGCAACCAGGTACTGGATGAACGTCGAGACTTGATTGTCTGCGCTATCCAGGCTGTACCAGCAAACGGGCAGATCTGCATCATGAGCGTAGTCGACCAGCAGTGAGGTCTTGCCGTAACCAGCACCGGCGGAAACCATGATCAACTTGTGGTTGATGTTGCTGTGCATAAAGCTCACCAACCGTTCGCGACGCAACAGCGTCATCGACCGGTCGGGGATCTGCACTTTGCGGTTTATTAGAGGATAGTGGACGTCCATGGCTCACGTTGGTGCTGGAGTGGAGCGCGTTACTGGCGACGATACTAGCATCTTTACGCAGTCTACACAAGGGGTCTGTGGTAGATTGCCGTAGAGGCTAGACGATGAACATACTATCCCCAAAGCTGTAGAACCGATATCCGGAGCGTACTGCAGCGTCGTATGCACGGCGCGTGTTGGCGACACCTGCAAAGGCCGAAACGAGCATGAGTAATGATGACCGTGGCAGGTGGAAGTTGGTAACCATCGCGTCCACGACAGAGAACGTATGTCCGGGGTAGATGAACAGGCGCGTGCGTCCGCTATAGGGAAGGATTTCCGCCTGCCTTCCCGCGCAGGCTGTCTCCAGGACGCGCACGGACGTGGTGCCGATTGCGATGATTCTGCGGCCCTCATGGCGGGCCTCGTTCAGGCGTTCCGCGGCTGAAGCGCTCAGTTCGCAGTACTCGGTGTGTATTTCGTGGTCTTCCACCCGCTCCTCGGAAACGGGCCGGAACGTATCCAGGCCGATGTGAAGCAGCACGTTGACCCACTCAACTCCCATATCCTTGATCCGATCGATCAGCTCGGGCGTAAAGTGCAGTCCTGCAGTCGGCGCCGCCACTGATCCCTGGGCGCGAGCGTAGACGGTTTGGTATCGCTCCCGATCAGCAAGCGTCTCGTGAATATAGGGAGGCAGGGGCATCTGGCCCAGATGCTCCAATCGGTCATCGATCAGATCCTCGAAACGCAGGAGCCGCCCGCCGCTGGGGGTGACGCCCTCCACCCAGCCCAGCACTTGATCAGCTTCCTCTCCGATGATCAGTCGCTGCCCTGGGTCAGCTCGTCTGCCCTTGACCAGGGCTTCCCACCGCAGTGGATCGACTCTAGAGAGCAGCAGCAGCTCGACCTTGCCTCCAGAAGGGTCCTTTCGAGCCATGAGGCGAGCGGGGATGACGCGGGTGTCATTGGCTACCAGAACATCACCGGGGACGAGCAACTCGACCAGGTCCGAAAACGTCCGGTGCTCCAGCCTGCCGTTGTCGCGGTGCATGACCAGCAGCCTGGAGCGATCCCGCGGCTCGATCGGGTGTTGTGCGATCTGCTCTGGGGGCAGCAGGTAGTCGAAATCGGAAGTCAGCATGTGCTATCCTGAGTTACATAGGTTTGGCGTGCGCAGGCTCCCGATGAGGGTGCGCACGTTCAGCGGAACCGGGTACCGGTGTGAGTGGCCATCGTGTGTGGCTCAGCAAGCTTCGGCGGCCGTGTCTGACTCGGCACCAGCGTCAGGGGACCCGCGAGTAGTGGCCGTGCGATCGAGGGCTTCCCATTCGGAGAATAGACAGCCGCAATAGCGCTGCCGGTACAGCCCGTACCGCTTGGCGAGACGGTGATGCTCGGCGAATCCGCGGCGGAGGTTCTCCCAATAGAACGGGACTCTCCAGCGTTCGGCCGCCTCGTTCCCGAGTAAGCGGATCTCTTCCAGGTTCTGATAGGGACTGATGAGCAGGGTGGTCGAGAATGCCTCAAAGCCACCCTCCGCGGCAGCGCGCGCTGTGCGGTCCAGCCGCTGCCGGTAGCATATGCGGCAACGGAGGCCGAGCGCTTCCTGGCCGGAAACGGCTCGAAGGAAGGCTACGACATCGTACCCGGGCTCCCAGATGACGGGGAGGTCGATCTGGCCGGCCAGTGATTCTAGGGCCTGGAGGCGCGCTGTGTGCTCTGAGAAGGGCTGGATGTTCGGGTTGTACCAGTAGCCCGTAAGGATGCCACCGGCAGCACGAAAGGCCTGCACCGTGTACGTGGCGCAGGGGCCGCAGCATATGTGCAGCAACGTCCGCTTTCCGACCAGAGGATGGGGCTCTGGGGGGGCTGGATCGCGACGCGTCACAGAGCGGAGAAGGCGGATGGCCGGTGGGGTCGATGCGATCCAGCTGGCCTTTCCCTCCGAGACCAGGCTCTCAGCGCGTTCGCGTGTGCAGGGCGATAGCGGACGGCCCGATACATCCTGGACGAGCACGTCAGCCATCAGAAGAGTTGTTCCTGAGCAGGGTTTGCACGCGTTTCGGTGGCTGGACAGGGCAGGCCCACGTGCTCATACGCTCGGCGGGTGGCCATCCGGCCACGGGGCGTGCGTTCCAGGAACCCCAGCTGTATGAGGTAGGGCTCGTAGACATCCATGATGGTATCTGCGTCCTCATTTAGTGCCGCCGATAGGGTGTCCAGCCCCACGGGCCCGCCCTCGAACTTTTCCACCAGCGTAACCAACACCCGCCTATCAGAATCGTCCAGGCCGAGTTCATCGACCTGCAGCATCTGCAGGGCGGCTGCGGCGGTATCCTTGTCTATGACGCCGGATCCGCGCACCTGCGCATAGTCGCGCACGCGCCTCAACAGCCGATTGGCCACCCGGGGGGTCCCGCGCGATCGCGTGGCGATCTCGTTGGCCCCTTCCTGATCGATAGGGATTCCCAAGATCGACGCAGAGCGGTGGACAATGCTGCGCATGGCCTGATCGTCATAGAAATCCAGGCGACAGATCACGCCGAAGCGATCCCGCAGAGGAGAGGTCAGCAGGGCAATCCGCGTCGTGGCTCCGATAAGGGTGAACCGTGGCAGATTGAGGCGAATACTCCGAGCCGCAGGCCCTTTGCCGATCATCAGATCCAGGCAAAAGTCCTCCATCGCGGGGTAAAGCACCTCTTCAACGGTCCGAGAAAGACGATGGACCTCATCGACAAAGAGGATATCCCCTTCACGCAGATTGGTCAGGATGGCGGCGAGATCGCCGGGTCGCTCCACCACGGGACCTGACGTGATCTTGACGTTGACGCCCATCTCTGCCGCGATCACATAGGCCAGGGTGGTCTTGCCCAATCCTGGCGGGCCATGGAGAAGGACATGATCCAGCGGCTCAGATCGGCCATGCGCAGCCTCCAGGGCCACCTGGAGGTTATCGATCACGTGCTTCTGGCCGATGTACTCTGCCAGGTTGCGCGGACGCAATGATGTATCCAGGGTGCCTTCTTCGGCCTGCAGCCCTGGGGAGACGATCCGATCTGACATGTCACTTCCTTGCCTGACGGGTCCGGAGAACCTTGAGAGGGAGAGCAGACGCTGATGGTCGCCGAGCCAGAGTTGCGAGCGGGAATCACTCGCACCGGAGCGGAATCGGGTGCCATCGATCTGGATCTGCAGGTGAACCCGCAGCTGTTAGTCCTCGGATAGCATCTGCCTGACGAGCTTGGCCGCCGCTGCGGCGTCCCGCGTGTACCCATCCGCACCTATTTCGTCGGCGTACCGCTGCGTCACGGGCGCTCCGCCGATGATGACCTTGACCTTGTCCCTGAGACCCGCCTCCCTTAAGGCTTCGATGGTGCGCTGCATGCTCGGCATGGTGGTGGTCAACAGCGCGGACAGGCCGATGACCTGAGCGTTTTCTTCCTCCACGGCCTGCACGAATTGGGCGGGGCTGACGTCAACACCGAGATCAACGACCTCAAAACCGGCACCCTCGATCATAATGCCGACAAGGTTCTTGCCGATATCGTGAAGGTCGCCCTTGACGGTGCCCAGCGCGACCTTTCCCCTGGACCCAATGCCCTGTGCAACGAGATGCGGGCGGAGGATCGCAAGGCCAGCCTTCATGGCCCTCGCAGCGATCAGAAGCTCAGGCACATAGTATTCGTTCTCTTCAAAGAGCCGGCCGACCTCATCCATGGCCGGGATCATCGCCTGATCAAGCAGTTCGTTGGCGGCGAGCCCAGCGTCCAACGAGGCCCGGGTCGCGGCGTCAACCGCAGCCATATCGCCTTCGAGTATACCCTGAAAGATGGCCTCTTTGTGATCCATGTGCCGATCGCCTCCGTCCGCGCATGCTGCTCACTGGTCGCCGACAAGACCGGGAGGATTTTACCACCGGGGGGCACGAGGCGCAAGGGCCGCAGCGCGCCGCTGGTTGCTCGGGGATCCCGGGGTCCAGAACAGGCTAGAGCCAGGCCAGCAGGCTCATTGTGGCTGACGCGATGCCTGCGCCGATGACGGAGGCAGAGGCATCTACAGCCTCATTTGTCATCCAGGTCCAGCCGCGGACATGGCGTGCGGGCTCTCCGCAGCTATGGATCGGCGTCTCCGAAAACGTACCGCAGTTCTCGCAGTAGTACAGCGCTTGTGCTGTGCCTGCCAGAAACGAATCAAAGAGCGAGCCGGAGAAACCACCGACCAGGGCGGAGAGGGGCAGCCAGAGTGCGCGCGACATCGGTGCCGCGTGGTCGAAGAGGGGTTGGAGCGATAGGCAGGCGAGAGCAGCAAAGCCGATCAGGCCAGATCCGCCGGCCGACGCGAGAATCCCGAGGGTGGAGATGGCACCTGGCATGCCAGGCACGGCGGCACGAGCTCCGGCCAGCGTTCGCGGCGGCACCTTTGAAAGTATGCCAAAGTGCGTGGCCCACGCATCGGCACAGGCGGCCGCCAGCCCCCCCGTATAGGCGACGAACAAATCGAGGGGAGTGAACCTCGAGAGAACTGCGAGGCTTACCGGCCAGGCCAGGCGAGCACAGATCGCTTCGATCGAGAGAGGAGGCGGCGGAGGAAGGCGCCAACTGCTCTGGCGCCGACGAATACTGGTGGCCAGGCCCACCGCCAGTGCAGTGAGCACCATAGTCGCTCCCCAGAGCCACCCGCCAAGGGCGGAAAGCGCTGTTACCGCGGCCGCGAGGCTCCAGGCGCTTCCCTGGTCCAGCATTCGGGCGCGACGCCCAACGTGGGCCAGAACGGAGCCGGCCGCTGCGCCTCCCAGGATCTCCCAGACGAGGGTCATGGCTGCAGCGCCTGCCAGGCGGCCGCCCAGAGAGCAATCTGGACGCACACTGCCCCCCATGCGAGCAGACGCGAAGCGGGACGTTGCCGTTGATGCAGGACGATGGCCAAAACGAGATTCAGCAGCAGGATGATCGCGCCGATCTCCGGTATCGCGAATATCCCGGCACGTGGGGAGAATCGATCGGGCTGTCCCTGCGCGTTCCAATGCAGGGGGATGATGGTTGGGAGCGTGCTGTAGCGAACGATCGACAGGGCGGCCAGGGCGGCAGAGAGCGCCAGACCGACGGCCGCAGCAGTCCAGAACACGCGATCCTTCCACACTCCCCAGGCTGCGATGCCAATCGGCGTGAGTGCCAAGGGCATCGCCACCAATGCTCCGAGTTCCCGACGCATGGCATAGTGCTGCAGAAAGCTCTCCTGATCTGACGGTGAGATGGCGTATGTCATATCCGGCGTCACGATACAGAGTTGTCTGTCGAGCGGTTCCGTCCCCCAGATGGTTACAGGGCCCACGCCTGGGAGGGTGACCGTGCCTCGCGTGTATCCTGGCCACGACAGCCCCTGAACGTGTCCTGGTGGAGCGCCGCATCGTCCCGCTTCCAGTCTTTCGATCGCGGCGTGGGGAATGGTCTGGCGTGCAAAGGCGGTACGGATAGTGATGCCATTGCGGTCCACCACGTATCGCAGGCTGAGAAGCTCTATCAGACCGTAGAGCCAAAGGGAGGCCAGAGATAATGCCAACACGAGCAGTGCGGAGGTGAGGACGAGACCGGCGCCAAGCGGCTGGGAGCGAATGGTGCGTAGCAGCGCAATGAGCGTTCCAGCAGTGGCCAGGCCGATGATACCACTGGCAATGACTCCGATCCGGACAGGCGGCCTTACGCGCATACCACTCCGATCACCCAAACGGGCAACTATGGCAACGTACCCTGCGGCCGTCACCTCTCGCGATTATAGCGGCAGGGTATCGCCCGAACAAACGCGACGCGCCTTTGACGCGCGCTCGCAGGGCGGTAGAATCGGGACGGATCGTGTGAGCACCTGCAGGGGAGGAGGTTCAGATGACCACCGCAGTCGAATCGGAGCAACTTCATCGAAAACGGATCAACTCGTGGTGCATGTATGACTGGGCGAACTCGGCCTTTGCGACGACGATCATGGCGGCGCTGCTCCCCCCTTATTTCTCGAATGTAGCGGCTGCGGGCCTTGACGCGGCGCGTGCCAGCAGTATATGGGGATACGCGGTATCCATCGCCATGGTGTTCACTGCTTTCATGGGGCCGATCATGGGAGCCGCTGCGGACTACTCCGGCAGCAAGAAGCGCTTTATGGCGAGTTTTGTATTGTTGGCAGTGATCTTTACTGGCTGTCTCTACTTGATTCAAGAGGGCGACTGGATCTTGGCGGTGGTGTTCTACGTCCTGGCCAGCATCGGTAACGCGGGCGCGAACATCTTTTACGATTCCCTTCTGCCGCATGTGGCCCGGCCCGACGAGATGGACCGCGTCTCTGCCAAAGGCTTTGCGCTAGGATATCTCGGCGGGGGGCTGCTCCTGCTTGTGCACCTTCTGTGGTACATGAAACCCGGCTGGTTCGGCTTTGCAGACGGGAATATCGCCGTGCGGGTGGCGTTCTTTAGCGTCGCCGTCTGGTGGGTCATCTTTTCCATACCGATTTTCCGGAATGTGCCCGAGCCGCCACGCTCAAGGTCGGCGCGCACCGGAGGGGGTGTACTCTCTGAGGGGATCAAGCGCCTGGCACAGACATTTCGAGAGGTGCGCGAGTACCGCCAGCTGTTCAAGTTCCTGCTGGCCTTCTGGCTCTATGCCGATGGCATCGGAACGATAATCAAGATGGCGACCATCTACGGCGCAGAGATCGGCATCGGCACGGCGGATCTCGCAGGCGCCTTGCTGCTGACGCAGGTGGTGGCATTCCCGATGACGATTCTATTCGGGCGCCTGGCCAAGAACATGGGCACCAAGCGCTCGATCTATCTCGCTCTCGGGGTCTACACGGTCATCTCAATTCTGGGTTACTTTATGAGCCAGCCTTGGCACTTTTGGGTACTGGCTGGCATGGTCGGCACCGTGCAAGGCGGAAGCCAGGCGCTCAGCCGGTCTCTGTTTGGTTCCATGTGCCCCAAAGATCGATCGGCCGAGTTCTTTGGGTTCTACGACATCAGTAGCAAGTTCGCAGGAATCGCTGGCCCGCTCCTTTTCGGGGTGACTGCCGCCGTGATGGGCACCAGCAGATGGGCCATCGTTTCCCTGGTGGTCTTTTTCATCGGTGGGGCACTGCTCTTGAGCCGAGTGGATGAGGATGAAGGGCGGGCGATCGCACGCGCTCACGAGGTGCCCGCGTCCGTGGACCCGGCCATCTCGAGCTAGGCCGGAAGCAGTCGGCGGCCACTGGACGCCTCGAACAGGTAGATGTCACTCAAAGGGATGCTGGCTTCTACGGTCTGACCGATCGGGAAGCTGACTTCGCCCGGGGCCAGCATCCCCAGAAGTAGATCGCCCAGCTCGAGGTAGACTGTCTGTTCCCGGCGTGCCAGGTCGGGCTCTCGTGTGCGTACGGTGCCACGGAGCACCAGCCCGGCGCCCGCTGTCAGGCCGTGTGTCGCCTGCCAGCGAGCAGCCGACGGCCGGAACCCAATGATATACTCCTGGTTGCTCCCCAGGCCTGTCGAGGACGAGGGCGGGAGGGCCAGAGGTCCAGCCGGGCCCTTCAGGACGGGTCCGGCACAGGCGCGATAGCCGTGGACGATGTTCATCGGTGGGTGACCCACAAAGCCGGCGACGAAGGCATTGGCCGGGCGGTGCATCAACTCCCGATACGTGCCCACCTGTACGATGCGTCCTTCGTTCATCACGGCCAAACGATCCCCTAGCGCGACGGCCTCCATCTGATCGTGTGTGACATAGACCGACGTGATCGCGAACCGTTGGAGCAACCGCTTTATCTCCACCCTGGTTCTGGCTCGCAACTCGGCATCAAGATTGGACAGAGGCTCGTCAAAGAGAAAGAGTGCCGGGTTTCTCACGATACAGCGGGCTATGGCCACTCTCTGCTGCTGGCCTCCCGAGAGCGTTCGCGGTCGCCTGGGCAACAGGTCGTCAAACCCCAGGCCCATGATCTCTGACGTCTCTCGTATCCTCTCCATCATCTCCGCGGGCGGACGTTTGCGGATGCGGAAGGTGAAGGCGAGGTTCCCTTCCCCCTCCAGGTGTGGGTATAGGGCATAGCTCTGGAACACCATGCCGATACCGCGTTCGCCGGGAGTCACGCTGGCCATGTCGCGGTCGTCATACAGGACGCGGCCCTCGTCCGGAGGCTCCAGCCCAGCGATCACGCGGAGCAGCGTGCTCTTGCCGCAGCCGGAGGGCCCGATCACGGAGAGGGTCGTCCCGTTCTCGATAATCAGGTTGACACGGTCCAGAGCGGTAATGGTTCCACGGCGCGCCGGCAGAGCGTCGGCCCGGGCGACCATGCGGTCGACAAAGGCGCGATCGCGATAGCGAGTGAGACTGTGGCGGACCAGACCGCCCGTGCGAACCACGGGCGGCGCACCACGAGAGAAGCGGACGGTGATGTCCTCCAGACGGATGGTGACCATCGCGCTCCTTCCTCGACGCGCGAGATCCCGGATGGGCGAGCGTAGGCAGCACCGGACAACGGCCGAGCCGGACCGGCGCCTCGAGCGCTATCCGAGCTTGCCCATATCCTTGAGAATCTGTATCAGTTGCTCTCGCGCCTTCCCCTCAAGAGAGCGAATCGGTGCCCGGCTCCTTCCTGCCGGCAGCCCGATGAGCTCCATGGCATCTTTCACCACCACGGGGAATGACCCTAGGTTGAAGGCATGGCGCAGGGGATCGAGCCTGTGCTGTAGCTCCAGAGATAGCGTGAGATCGCCAGCCTGATAGGCCTTGTATATGCCTACGACCAACTCGGGCGCCACGTTCGCCGTCGCGGCTACGGCACCGACACAGCCGCAGCATAGGGCGGCGTGAATGAGCGTGTCTCGCCCGACGAACACCCGGAACCCTGGAGGGCAGCGCTGCATATAGTCGAGCGTGTTTGTGAGGTCACCGCTGGAATCCTTGATCCCCACAAAGCCGGGTGCCCGCTTGGCCACGGCGGATGCCATCGCCGGCGTGAAGCTCACCGAAGTACGAGCCGGGTTGTTGTAGGCCAGCACGGGGATTCCGACGGATTCCGAGATGGCGACATAGTGCTCCACCTGCTCATCGGCAGAGGGCTGGATAAAGTAGGGGGTGATTACGGAGACCGCGTCCGCACCGAAAGCCTCGGCATGGCGGGTAAGATCGATGCTTTCTCGCGTTGTAACGGCACCCGTGCTTGGCATCACAAATGCCCGTCCCGAGGCCTGTTCTACGACGACCTCCGTGACACGCTTTTTCTCTGCGGAAGTGAGAGCATAAAGCTCGCCCTGACTCCCTGACGGAAACAGCCCATCTACGCCCGCATCAATGAGATAATCCACGATGACGCGAAGTGCCCCTTCATCGATCGACTCATCGCGGTTAAAGGGCGTAACCAATGGAACAACAATTCCCTCTATCTCGGGCATATCCGTGACCTCCAGGGTAGACTGTGCGAGGAGCGGCTCTGGCTCTTGCCGAGGGAAGCTGCCCCAGCGGGTGATGCGGCACGCTAGTTGTGCTATCGGAAAAGCAACGGGGCGAACGCCGCAAGGTAGCGCCGCCAGTTCATCCAGGTGTGCCCTCCCTCCGTCTCTGTGGCTGTGTAGCGCAGACCGTGTCGATCGAACATCTGCAGCATCGCCAGCGAGTTCGAACGCGCAATGTCCGAGCGGCCCCAGGCGGTCCAAACGAGGCGGTACTGGGCCGAGGCTGCACGAAGGGTCTCAGCGTGGCGCCGCTCGAACTCGGCGCGCACCTCGGGGAACCACCCGGAGCTAAAGATGCCCAGGTATCGGAACAACCGTGCGTGCACGAGGCCGATGTTTGCGGCTTGGACGCCGCCCATGGACAGACCAGCCAAAGCCCGCTGCTCTGGCTCGGTACGAACGCGATATGTGCCTTCGATGTGGGGGATAACGCCCTCCAACAGATCGGCTGTGAACGGGTCGTTCGCGGGGTCCGCCGTCATCGCCGGGGAGTTGGGGAAGCCTGTCTGAGGACCGGGAGCGTGGCCAGAAGGCATGACGACGATCATCGGCACGGCCAGATGCGGAGCAATCAGGTTGTCCAAGATAACGCCTGCGCGGCCTACCGTGCTCCATGAGGCGTCACAATCGCCACCTCCATGAAGCAGGTAGAGCACCGGGTAGTGGGCACTGCCTCGCTCGTATCCCGTTGGCGTATAGACGTGCATACTTCGGTGCCCACCGAAGATGGGTGAATGGTAATAGACGCGGGATACAGCCCCGTGGCGCAGGGGCCGGATATCCTCGATGGACAACTCACTCCCGTCGACGTGGACCAGGCTCATCAGCGTCGTGTGTGTTGGGCTCCCCGTCGGGTTGCGCGGATCTGGTACCGTGATCTTGTCCACGACGAACTGGTACCGATACGTTCCAGGTTGCACGTCTCTCAGCTGCAGGCTCCAGACTCCCTGGTCACTGCGGATAAAGCCCGTAATCGGGCCATCCTCGGCGAGATCACCCTGTAGCGCAAGGTCGGAGGCCATCGGGGCATAGATGCGGAAGGTCACATCGCGCCCCTCGACCTCGGGCGACACCAGAACATCGTATGGCGATGGAGCCCGCGAAATCCTGTGCGGTTCCCGCCCCGGCGTAGGTGCTTGCGCAGTCATCTCTGCATCTCCCCTCCGGCGTGAAGCGCCTGTCCTCATGGTGGATGGACCTCGAATGTCCTGCCAAGCCCGCCGATAGCTACCTCGAACTCCCCTGGCTCGACCACGGGCTCCAGCGGCCTGTCCCAAAGCGCCAGGTTCCTGGGCCCCGGTACGAACCACATAACGCGGCTCTCTGCAGGGGAGAGGGAGACGCGCTGGTATGCCCCAAACTCGGTCACCTATCCGGGGTGACGTTCCCGTGGAACGCCCCCAGCTGTGCCTCCTGCGGTGGATCCGACAGGGCGTCTTTTGGCGTGGGTAAATAGGCACCCATTCGTACGCTAAAGCTCTGGATCTCCTCACGAGGAACGCGCTGCAGCAGCCCGCCGGTGGCCAACCCGCCGGTCCGGAAGGTGGCAGCCCGGGCCGCCTTCTCGTCCAGCGCCATGCGAGAAGGGAGCTCGCGAACGCTGGTCTCAAGCGGTGCTTGAGTGTCCCTATACAGGGGGGGACCTGCGTTGCTCATCGCCGCACGCTCCTCGACGGATCTTTGCGAAAGAGAACCGACGCTCCGAATATACGGCCTGCCGGTATCCCGGGCAAGGCCTACGTCGGGAGCGCGGTTGACTTTGTCCCTGGAGGCATCCATAATGCGCGGTAAAGCTAGCCATCAAGGAGGTAACTTGTCACTGGAAGAGCTGCGCCAACGGGTGTTCGACGGGAACAGCATGCTCCCCAAAGCGGGCCTGGTGACCTGGACCAGCGGTAACGTTAGCGGGCGCGATCCGGAAACGGGCTATGTCGTGATCAAGCCCAGCGGGGTGCGGTACGAGGCCATGCGAGCCGAAGACATGGTCGTCGTCGACCTGGAGGGGCATGTCGTAGAGGGGCATCTCAAGCCCTCGGTGGATGCTGCGACGCATCTCTACGTGTACCGGCACCGGCCGGACGTCTTTGGCATGGTTCACACTCACTCAACGTTTGCCACGGCCTTTGCAGCAGCAGGCCGACCGATTCCGGTGTTTCTCACGGCCATGGCAGACGAGTTTGGTGGCCCGATTCCCATCGGAGCTTACTGCGAGATCGGCGGAGAGGAGATTGGCCGTGAGCTGGTACGTTCGATCGGCGCGAGCCCGGCAATCTTGATCAAGAGCCACGGCGTGTTCACTGTGGGAGCGTCGGTAGAGGCTGCCGTGAAGGCGGCGGTCATGGTTGAGGATGTGGCGCGCACAGTCTACTATGCGCTGAACCTCGGTGATCTACAGGAGATCCCTGCGGAGGAAGTCGCGCGTGCACACAGGCAGTACCTGACCGGCTACGGGCAGGGGTGAGCATGAGGACGAATCCCTCATCGTTATCAGGCGCCGTAAGACAGGCCGAGCCTCGCCGCGATGTGCACGTGTCTTTCCCAGACGGGCGCGTTTTCCGAGGGCCAGTGGGGACGCCGTTGCTGGCCTTTTGCGATGCGGCCTTCGAGGGCGATCGATCGCAAGTTGCTGGCCTTATCGAGAACCGCTTGGTTGAGCTCGGCGAGGCTGTTCGACGCGACGTCGAGGTCATCCCTGTCGATACGGTCTCAAGCGAAGGACTGCGCATCTACCAGCGGGCGATGACTTTTGTGTTGATCGTGGCCGCGAGGGAGCTATTCCCCGAGGCCCAGTTGCTCATCGATCACTCGGTGACAATCGGCGGGTTCTTCTGCCAGGTCATCGGCCACGACTCGTTCACTCCTGCCGAACTCGCCGCGATCCAGCAGCGCATGAGAGAGATCGTCGCAGCCGATGAGCCTATCGGCAGATCACAGATGCCCGTAGAGGACGCGATCGCGCATTTCGCTGCCCAGGGCAACGACGATAAGGTGCGCTTGTTCTCCGGGACCGAAGACTGCGACATCGCCGTCTATTCACTGCGCGGCATGCTGGACTGCTTTCATGGGCCCATGCTTCCGAGCACGGGCAGGCTGGGCGAATGCCGCCTCGAGGACTACCCTCCGGGCTTTATACTGAGGGCTGATGTCGAGCGCCACCAGTTGCCGCTGGAATCACACCGCGACTATCCCAAGCTGATGGGCGTCTTTCGCGAGTACGGCCGCTGGCTCAATATCCTTGGGATTGAGGACGTGGGCTCGATGAACCAGGCGATAGAGAGAGGCGATGCGGCGCGCGCGATCCTCGTGTCCGAGGCGCTCCATGAAAAGCGTATCTCGGAGATCGCCGACGCGATCCTGGAGAGGGAAGAGGTTCGCGTGGTGCTGATCGCGGGGCCTTCCTCATCCGGCAAGACGACCTTTGCACGGCGGCTCAGCGTCCAGCTCATGGTCAATAGTCGCCGGCCCCTTCCGCTTGGCTTGGATGACTACTTTGTCGATCGGGAGAAAACCCCACGCGGTCCCGACGGGCAGTATGACTTCGAGGCACTGGAGGCCATCGATCTGGCGCTCTTTAATGCGCAACTTCAGGCGCTCCTTAGTGGAGAGGCGGTCTCGGTTCCTCGGTTCGATTTCGTGGAGGGCCGCGGCGTACCCGGACGGACGGTTCAGCTTTCGCCTGAGGGGCTCCTGTTGATCGAGGGGATCCATGGACTCAACCCGAGACTGGTGTACCAGATTCCCGAAGCGTGCGTTTTCCGAGTGTACGTTTCGGCACTAACGCAACTGAACCTGGACCATCACAATAGGGTTGCGACCACCGATAACCGCTTGCTGCGACGCATGGTTCGAGATGAGGCAACACGTGGGATATCGGCGGACGAGACCCTTCGTCGCTGGCCAAGTGTGCGGCTGGGCGAGGAGCGCAACATCTTCCCGTTCCAGGAGAACGCCGACGTGATGTTCAACTCCGCACTCGTCTATGAGGTCGCTGTACTCAAGCCGTTCGCGGAGCGGCTCCTCTATCGCGTCCCTCGCGATGTTCCTCAGGCTGTTGAGTCTCAGCGCTTGCTGTCGCTGTTGCGCTGGGTTCGGCCCTGCGACCCCTCTCTGGTTCCGAGCAACTCGCTCCTGAGGGAGTTTATCGGAGGCTCCGTTCTGCACTGAGTGTCCGTGTACAGCCACATGGCGCAGCTAACCGCGCCATGTGGCTGCGTGGCTCAGGCTACCAGCGGTAGACGACGGTGTATGTGACGGTCTCCGAGTCCCCGGGCTTGACGGGCACCTCAAACCGCACAGTATTGGCGTCTACCTGTTCATACTCCTCGCTGCTCTGGATGATATTGGCATCGTGAGCGCGGTACAGATGCTCGACGACCTGGATCGTCGCGGGCTCGTCCGACTGGTTCCGCAGCGTGATCTCGATGGTCTCCTCAAGGCTGCGTTCTCCAAGCTGGCGGAAACCTATCTGATTGCGCTCCCCCACGAGGTCAAAGGCCTCTCCCAGGGCAAGCTCGATGACTTCATTTCTCGGGGTGTGGGCGATTGTGTCCTCGCCCACGAGAATGGCACTGCCATCGACGTCTTCCGTATAGACTCGCACGGTCCCTTGAGGCAAAGGCACGCCGAGGCCCGCCTCTTCGTCGTTCTTCAACTGCAACTGCACCTTTACGCTTCCCTCGCTGGAGACGCCATAGCTCGCATCGGTGATCGCGTCATCGAGCCGGACCCATATCTCGGGAGTGACCTCCAGGACGTACTGCTTCTCCACCACAAGATCCTGGACCTGTAGGAACTCGATCTGTTTGGCTTGCCCCTCACGGATCGTAACAGGACGAGAGACATCGTACAGGTGGTAGTCCATCAAGCCCCGCTCGGTCACCGCCGGAGATGGTGCAGCCTCCAGAGTCTTGTACAGAGCGTCCTCTGCATATACCCCTTCGTTGCGCGCCCGGTGCACCTCGCCAGCTACCAACTTGAGTTTGGCTTCCTCATAGCTGGCGCCACTGTCGTTTCGAATGCTGATCCAGGATTGCAGGTCCAGGCGGGTGTCGTCGTCAGTGAGCATGGCGACATAATCGGCCTGCCACGTGATGCCTGAGGTCAGATAGGTAACCCGAAACTCGATAGGCCCGGCCTGCGTCGCATTGAGCAGCCAGGTGAGAGTGGGGCGCGTAATCAGCGGTTCGGTGAGAGGAGGCAATGAGATCTGATGTACCCGGGCACTACGGATGATCTCCACGCCATAATCCGTGAGCAACACGATATCTCCGCCAGCAGACAGGAGCGCCCCCGTCAGGCTCTGGCCATCCTGAGTGGAAACGGTGATGGTCTGATCAAGATATCGGCGCAGAAGCGAGTCACCGTCCACGGTGTCATAGTCAAAGCGTTGCTCCAGCAATGCCGTATCCTCTGAAGCATCCAGAAGGTCGACGTGGACGCTGGCCGGTATGATGCCGGAGGGAATGTCCGCCATGCGCACCTGGCTGGTGCCTTGGAGAATCTCTGCTGTACGAACCTGCCTGACAAGGCCCAGGGACTGGTTGTAGATGGTGAGTTCGAGAACTCCGGCCGGAGAGGCATCACCGAGTGGATCGGGCACTGTGTCGGATGGCGCTGGCGTAGGCGTAGCCGTTCGCGCGAGCGCGACGTACTGGCCCGTGGCAGGCGCAACAACAGAAAACAGGAGCAGTGAGCTAACGGCCACAGATAAGAGGCGTCTCATTTGTCGCATCTGGGGACCTCCTCGCTAAGCATGCCTCACGACACTGTGAACAGGACGCTATTGCCTCGCGGACCGTTCCATACCGGATACCGATGGCCAGTGCCGAGCGGCGGGCTCTACACGAGGCCCAGGTACATCAGGGTTGCACAGGCCACGGCACAGCCGGTAAGGCCGCCAGCGACTGTCTGAGCCACAGTATGTGCCCTAACCCGGACGCGCGCCCATGCGACGAGGGGGATGAGAAGTAACGAAGGAGCGGCCACGATCCCGAAGCTGGCTGTGAGGAGCGTGGTTCCCAGGGCAATGCCTGAGACGTGCTGGCTGATCTTCCATACGGCGGTAATCAACAAGTTCAGCCCGACCAGAAAGAAGGTACCCAAAGCAGCGGCAAGAAGGAACCGCGGACCTTGCAGGAGGTGCAACACCAGGGCGGGCAACCCGCTGAGGATCACCGAGGCGATGATGAGCGACGGCGATAACCTCTCCTTGCGCTCGGAGACATGCCAGTCGCTGATGATGCCCTTCTTCAGGGCGCGCAGAAACACAGCCAGGACGAGCAAGATGGAAGGAAGCCCGACCAGCGCAACCCAGCCGAGGCCAACTACCCATGACTCCGGCGTGTTCAGGCCCAGGAGCGTGAGAGAAATGCCGATGATATAGTGCGGTGCCATGAATCGTGAGACCACTAAAGCTGTACGGTCGGACCAGATGACCTCACTTGTGACGGCCCCGATGAGGATGAGAACACCGCCGGCAACGATCTGTGGCGTGAGCACATCACCGTGAAACAGGGCGCCAAACAGCGCGGCGAAGACCGGCTCGGCCGTAAAGATCAAGGCGGTATGCGTGGCGGTGGTATAGCGCTGCATCGAGGTCTGTAGCCCAAAAGCGACGGATGTGGCCAGGATGCCGGTGAACGCTGCCGCTCCCCAGGTGGCTGGCGGGGGAGCCGACCACTGACCCATAGCCTGAGCGATGATCCCACTCAGGAGCGCGACCACAGCCAACTGGACTATGGTCAGGGCGACCGGGTCGGCTCGACGGGCTATGATCCCAACCGTGACGATGTGGCAAGCGAACGACAGAGCCCCCAACAGCACCAGCAGATCGCCCCGGCCATGGCCCACCGCTGAATCCGATGTCAGGAGAAACAGCCCGATGAAAGCCAGCGTAATGCCCGCCACAGCGGGCGTCTGTGGGCGCTCACGGAGCAGCAGGCTGGAAAGAACGGGCACCAGCACGACGCTGAGACCCGTGATAAAGCCCGCTCGGGACGCGCTGGCGAACTGGAGGCCCAGCGTCTGCAGGGCATAGCCGCCCAGAAGAAAGAGGCCCGCCAATGCCGCAAAAAGGACGCTGGTCCGATTCAGCGAAAGAAGATTCCGTCGCCCGATGGCCAACAGTGCCACCAGACCGAGCGCAAAACGGAGGCTCAGAAACGGGAACACGGGGTAGAGACTGATCGCGTCCTTCACCATGACAAAGGTGCTTCCCCAGATGGCGGTGACGACAAGCAACAGTCCATCGGCGGCCCATTGCTGTCGCCTGCCCAAGCGGAGAGGCGCGTCGATCATCGGTTCATCTCCCGGCGCACTGTCTCGTACAGGTTGTCTGCCCGTATCGCGGTGAGCGAGTAGCAGTTGCTCTCCAACCTGTCCGCCAGTTCGCGGGCAAGCCCCCGATCGAGCGACTCGTGCTCGGTGTTGATGACCACTGAGCGCAGATGCCGCTCGCGGAAGAGATCAGCGATCATGAGGGCCTCTTCACGAGGCGGCGTGCCTGTAACGGACACATTCCCGGCGCCATCCGTTAGCAGGATCATCAGGGGAACGATGTCGGGGTTCTGGCTTTTCTCGCGCTCGATCACCTGAAGTGAGAGCAGCAGTCCCGCAGACAGCGGCGTTTTGCCACCAACGGGGATGCGCTGCAGAGCCCGCTTGGCCATCTCGACGCTAGAAGTCGGAGGCAGAGCGAGGTAGGCGCGGTCCTTCTGGAAGGAAATCATGGCCACGCGATCGCGCTTCTGATAGGCGTCCACCAGCAGCGACATGATGGCGCCTTTTGTGGCTTCCATCCGCTCTGCTGCGGCCATGGACCAGCTGGCGTCTACGGCGAACACGACGAGGTTGCCGGTCTTGTGGACGCGCACTTTGCGCTGCAGGTCACCATCATGAATGGCAATCGCCGTATCCGAGGGCTGGCGCTCCTTCTGGAAAGGGGCAGCCTGGCGAACGGTGGCGTCAATGGCGATATCATCGTAGCGCCCCTGCGCATCGCGCGATCGAATATAGCGACCACGTTTCTGCTTGCTCATGGTGTAGGTGCGTCTGCCGGATGCGCGTTGTGACAGGCGTTCCGATGTGGTAGGCAGCTTGCGGACCTCGAAGGGGTCCCCGATAGCGGTGGGACGCGTGGGTTCGTCCTCGGAGGCGTTACGCGTCTGGTCGCTATCCAGTGGCTGCTGCAGGGGTGGCGTTCCCTGGGCGGATTCCTCAGCGGTCACTTGCTCGCTGTTGGAGGAGTCAGCGGCTTTTTTTTTTGCCCCTCGGCCTTGTCTGCCTTGGCATCCTGCTCGGTCGCCTCTTGACGAGCCTGCTCCAGACGCTGCGCGAGCTTCTCCATCTTGGACCCGGTGTCCTCAAATGGCGTGCGCCGAAGCCTGTGGGGCAGGGCAAGCTCAGCCGCCAGGAGGATATCTACCTCGCGAATACGGTCACGGCCCTCAAAGGCCGCCTGGGCGAGGGCCGTCTTGAGGATGACGATATCGGCCCGGTGCCCATCGACATCCATCTCAGCTGTCAGCCGCGCGATGCTATACAGGTCGCGATCCTGATGTGTGACCGATGGGAGAAGTTCTTGCGCTTGCAGAATGCGTGTCGAAAGCTCGGATTCCTGCGCATACCACAGATCCGCGAACCCATCATAGTCCTGCTCGAAGGCGATGCGGCGCCGCAGGATCTCCACGCGAGCATCGGCATCCAGAATGCCGTGGATATCGACGCAGAGAGCGAAGCGATCGAGCAACTGAGGACGAAGGTCGCCCTCCTCTGGGTTCATCGTGCCGACGAGGATGAAGCGGGCCGGATGTGAGAAAGATATGCCCTCTCTCTCAACGACGTTCACGCCCATGGCCGCCGAATCAAGCAGCAAGTCCACGACGTGATCATCCAGGAGGTTTACTTCGTCGACGTAGAGCAGCCCGCGGTTTGCCGTCGCGAGCACGCCCGGCTCAAAGTGGCGCTCTCCGTGCTTGATGGCTCGCTCGAGATCCAGAGTGCCTACCACGCGATCCTCGGTGGCACTCACAGGAAGATCGACAAAACGAGTCTGCCTGACCTCGACGGGCAAAGTGTCGCTGGAGGCCAGACGTTCGCGGCATGTGTCACACAACTGCTCGGGCCGATCGGGGTCACAGCTGAACGGGCAATCAGCCACGATGCGAATCGAAGGGAGCAAAGCCGCCAAGGCCCGCGCCGCCGTCGACTTGGCCGTACCGCGTTCGCCGCGAATCAGAACGCCGCCAATCTGCGGGCTGATGGCATTCAAGATAAGGGCCCGGCGCATGCGCTCCTGGCCTACGATAGCGGAGAACGGAAAGATCTGCATAGCTGGCGCCCCCTGACGTATCGGGTTTACCCCAAGAAGACAGTATAGACGGCGAGAAAGCGGGCGTCAACTCGCCGAGATCATGGGCTCTGGATACCGGGGCTAACCCTGCTACAGTCAGCGGCCGTGGGTGGCGAACTGGCGGATGTGTTCTGCCGCCTCCGCAGCGCGTCTCCTGACGGATTGCAGGTCTGGATGGCCCGGCTGAACCGCCTGACTGAGCGCCGTGGTAAGGCCAGCGCCAGCCAGCGCGACGGCCGCCCCAATCCAGATCGCGAGAAGGGCGTCTCTTCCATGAGCTGAGGCCGTGGCCTGAGCGAACTCCGTGGTGGGATCAGGTAACGAGAGGGCGGGCATCGCGGGCGCGAGCAGCAGGGCCAGGCCCATCGCCAGCGCGATCGTGACGAGGGGAACCCATATAGGCCAAGACGGCATGGCAGGCGGCGATTCCCTGTAGGCTGTGGCGAGCATCGCCATGAGCCTGGCGTGAAGAGGCGCGTCAACGCGCTCGAGGGGCCAAGTACGAAGCGCATACTCCACCCGGCGTAAGTGAGCAAGCTCCAGCCGGCACTTGGCACAGCACGCAAGGTGGCGCTTGAGGATCTCTTCGTGTACCTGATCGAGATGGCCCTCGACGGCGAATTCGGCCAGCAGTTCTCGAATCTCCTCGTGGCTCATAGCGTCTCTCCATCCTTGCTCAGGCTTGCGGCCAGAGCACGCCTGGCCCGGCTGAGCTGGGCCTTGACCGTCCCCAGTGGGAGATCGAGGATCCTCGCGATCTCCTCATATGACAGCTGCTGTTGGTAGAACAGGGTCAGCACCAGGACATACTTGGCTGGAAGCTTATTGACCTCGGCCCAGAGCTGTTCGCGTTCGTCGCGGCCCAGTCCTTCCCGGCTGGGCTCGGTGCTGCTGTCCGCAATCAGGTGCTCAAGCTCCTCGTCGGTTTCGGTTTGAGCGGTTAGCTCACGCCTGAGCTTACGGCGCCGGTTCAGACAGGCGTTGGTGGCGATGGTGTGGAGCCAGGTGGTAAACTTGCTCTCGCCCCGGAACTCGGGGAGCGCTCGCCACATGCGCAGGAAGATCTCCTGGCAGAGATCCTCGGCTTCCTGTCGGTTCTGAAGGATGCGGTATGCCAGGTTGAACACGCGCTGTTCGGTCTGCCCTATCAGTGACGACAGCGCAGCCTTGTTGCCGCCCTGCGCCTGCTGGACCAGCGCGGCCATCGGGTCACTCACGTCGGAGTTGCTGAGAGCCAGCCTGCGCACCACAGGGGCTATAGAGTTGCTGGAGGTTGGTCATCGTGTACAACCGATGGTTTTTGCCCTGCCTCGGAGGCTTCTTCGGATCGTGCATCGGGTCTGCGGGCCTGAGCGTTGGAGGTGGTAAAGTAGATCAGTAGCATACCGAGTCCCACGAACATAGGCAGAAGGCCCGCGATGAGCCAGACGCCACTACCGAGGGGCGAGAGACCCAACAGAAGGGCAAAGCCACTCATCATCGTGATCACGCCACCCCAGAGTATGCCACGGCTCCCCGGGCGACCGGACTCCCCGCTGGCGGCCAGGTCTTCCGGGGTAAAGCCGAGCCGAGCGAGCGCAACGCGCTCCTTATAGGTCAGATACCGGTTCAGGGTGATAAAGCCTAGCAGGATCGCCAGCAGTACCAGCGAAGCGATTACGATCAAACCGGCTTCCAGGGACATCGGCGTCGGCTCCTCTCTTCGGATGATCGAGATGATACTGTGTGTGACACCGGCCGGCCGCAAAGGGTTGCGGTACGGAATGCCTCGACCCGCCGTAGTCTCATTGTAGCATGTGCTCCGGCGAATGGGGTTTTGCCGACCCCTGTTCTGTGCTATAATCCGCCCAACCAAAGGCCGGCTCACAAGGAAGGTAAGCAATTGTTCAAGCCTCTCAGCGCGCTGCTGGGTCTGTTTGCCCGAGATATCGGCATCGACCTGGGAACTGCCACAACGTTGGTGATGGTTCACGGCCAGGGGATTGTCATCAATGAGCCGTCCGTCGTCGCCATCGACAAGACCACCAGAAGGCCTCTGGCTTTTGGCGCAGAGGCGAAGGAGATGGTCGGGCGTACACCCGGCAATATCGTCGCTATCCGGCCGTTGCGTGACGGAGTGATCTCTGACTTTGATGTGACCGAGAGGATGCTCCGCTACTTTATACAGAAGGTTAATGATCGGGCTCGTTGGTTCAACCCGAGCCCGCGCGTCGTGGTGGGTATACCGAGCGGTTGCACCGAGGTGGAGAAGCGGGCCGTGAGGGATGCCACGCTGAGTGCCGGGGCTCGCGAGGCGTATCTCGTTGAAGAGCCGATGGCCGCTGCCATCGGAGCCGGACTGCCGGTGAGCGAATCCGTCGGCAGCATGGTCGTGGATATGGGCGGCGGCACCACGGAGGTGGCCGTCGTGTCATTGGGCGGGATCGTCGTCAGCCGTTCGATACGCGTAGCCGGCGACGAGATGGATGAAGAGATCATCCAGTATGCCCGGCAGAAGTACAACTTGTTGATCGGGGAGCGCATGGCTGAACGGACCAAGATCGCCATCGGCTCCGCGTATCCGCTGCCGGAGGAGCAGACGATCACCATCCGGGGCAGGAACCTGATCACAGGTTTGCCCGAAGCTACGGAGGTGAGCAGCATCGAGATCCGTGAGGCCCTGTCCGGGCCAGTGGATATCGTCGTGGATGCGGTGCGTGCCACTCTGGACGAGACACCTCCTGAACTGGTGGCTGATCTGATGGAGCAGGGAATTGTGCTCGCGGGCGGTAGCTCACAGTTGCAGGGGCTCGCGGAGAGGCTGTCGGATGAGTGCCACATGCGTGTGTACCGCGCCGATGATCCCGTGACCTGTGTTGTCCGCGGGGCGGGGGCGATCGTCGAGGACCTGGCCCGCTACAGCAAGGTCCTGGCGAGCACGCAGCGCGATACGATCTCTCAGGCTCGCCGCGCGCAGGCATAGAGATCAGAGAAGGGCGGTCGCGGATGCAGCCAGGGCACCGTACCGCGATCGCGATTGCGATCGTTCTCACCCTTGTTCTGGCTTGGCTGGTATTGGATGGCCTGGGTGTCGTCAATCCGATCCGCGATACGCTTACCGGTCTCGTCTCCCCTCTTCAGCTGGTCTTTACCCGCGCCAGCGCACCCGTCGAGCACGTGCTTGGGGCGATGCGTTCCAGCGCTCATCTCGCTCAGGAGAACGAGGATCTGCGCGAGGAGCTATCGGCCCTGCGGAGCCAGTGTATCCTGAGGGACGAGGCTCTCATTGAGAACGAAGACCTCCGCCGACTGCTGGACTTTAAGAGCGCCGTACCCAACTATCAGTTGATCGCGGCTGAGGTGATCGGCCGTGACCCCAGCAGTTACCTTCGATATCTTGTTATCGATCGTGGCGCAGAGGACGGTATTCGCGTGGGTATGCCGGTACTCACCGATGCTGGTCTGGTGGGGCGCATCAGCCGAGTGAGCCAGAGCGCCTCTCAGGTTATGCTGCTCAGCGACACCAAGTCGTCCGTGTCGGCCTACATACAGCGTTCGCGGGCGACGGGAGTGGTTCAAGGTGAGCTGGACGTCGAGCTGCGAATGCGCTACATCGTGCAGAACGAAACGGTCATCGTCGGTGATGTGGTTCTGACCTCGGGTCTGGGAGGCTCTTTCCCCAGGAGACTGGTGATTGGGCAGGTGGTGGAGATTCAGCAGAACGATATGGACGTTCACCAGGAAGCGCTGGTGATGCCGGCGGTAGATGCCAGCCGGCTTGAGACCGTGCTGGTGCTGCTGAACTATGAGCCGGACGAGTTTCCCGCTGACTAGCCCCTGGCCACATGGCTGCAAGGGAGGCCACCGATCGGTCTATATGTCGCAGTCCCGCTGGCTTTGCTCGTCTCTGTTGCCCAATCGACTGTCATGAGCAATGCATCGATACTGGGGGTTCATCCCAACGTGCTGCTCTTGTTCACGGCGCTGTGGGTTCTGCAGCGTGGCCATGGCGAGGGTTTGCTTGTGGCACTGGTGGGAGGCGTCATCCTGGACGTGAGCTCTGCAGCGCCCTTTGGCATGACCATCGCTTTGCTCGGCGCGGGGTCATCTTTGGCTGCGCTGGGCAGAGTCAACGTCTTCAGGGGGGCCTGGTATCTCAAGTTCCTGGTTGTTGCGGGCGCGACCATCCTCTACAATGTGTTGTCCGTCGCCGTGCTGCGAGGAGCTGGTTTCCAGGCGCCTTTGTGGCCAGCACTGGGGCGCATCGTCTTGCCGGAGGTGTTCGTTCACATGCTTCTGACTCCGATAGTCTATGCGCTGGTTCGAGTTCTGTGCTTGCGCCTGGAGCCGGCAACGGTGGAGATCTAGGGCCATGAGCCAGTCCTATCTGCGCATACGGGCAGGCCTTTTCCATCTCGCTGTCATCGTTGGCTTGGCGGCGATCGTGGGTAGGCTGTGGCAACTTCAGGTCGCTTCGGCGGATGAGTATGCGCATGCCGCCGATCAGAACCGGTACCGGCTGGCGACCGTTGATGCTCCCCGGGGGCTCATCTATGACCGGTTGGGCCGGAAACTGGTTCACAACGTGCCTGGTTTCGCCGTTCGGATAGTCCCCGGAGATCTCCCTGAGGACGAGGAGAGTCGCGAAGCCGTGTACGCTCGACTCTCTGAGCTACTCGAACGGCCCGTGCGAAACGGTGAGGGCACGGGCATCGCTGATGTCGTCGACAACAGACAGACGGGCGCCTACGTGGCCATCACGGTGGCCGAGGATGTAGAACGACAATCCGCGTTTATCATAGAGGAAGAGCGGCTCTCCTTGCCGGGCGTCCTGGTGGCGGCGGAGGCCAGGCGTGAGTATCTGGATTCTGGATTGATGGCGCATATCGTCGGCTATATGGGGCGCATTGGCCAAAGCGATCTCGAAGAACGAGCCGACAAGGGGTACGAGCCGGGCGACCGAATTGGCGTGGCAGGGATAGAGCGCACACAGGAGGACGCACTAGCCGGTATCAAGGGGCAGAAACACATCGAAGTGGACGTGGACGGCCGTGAGGTGCAGGTGATCGCCTCTGAGGACCCCGTCCCTGGGCACAGCATCTATCTGACGATCGATACGACCTTTCAGCGCCAGGTTGAGGATGCCCTGAGGAAGGGCATGCAAGCCGCTGGCTCTGAGGTGGGCGTCGCAATCGCCATGGATCCTCGTACTGGGGAGGTGCTGGCCATGGTCTCACTTCCCGGATTCGACAACAACCTGTTCGCGTCCGGGATCTCGTATGAGGATCTTGCCAGGTTGAGCAATGACCCGAATCACCCACTGATAAACCACGCGGTGAGCGGCCAGTACCCTCCCGGTTCAGTGTTCAAGATCATACCTGCCAGCGGTGCGCTACAAGAAGGCGTCATCACGCCCAATACCACCTTCGAGTGCCGTGGGACGATGCTATTGCCGAACAAGTTCTTTCCAACGGATCTGAGCCAGGCGCAGCCCTTCTATTGCTGGAGTCGGTACGGCCATGGGAGCATCAACGTCGTTACGGCTCTCTCGCAATCGTGCGACATCTTCTTCTACAAGGCTACTGGCGGCTTTGAGGACTTTGTGGGGCTGGGGATAGACCGTTTGGGTGAGTATGCGGCTATGTTCGGTATCGGCGAGCGTACTGGTATCGAGCTCTCCGGCGAGGCCAGTGGCCTCCTGCCCAGCGAACGATGGAAGCGGCTCACATACAGCGAGAGCTGGTTCACCGGCGACACTTACAACGCAGCCATCGGACAGGGATATGTGCTTGTAACGCCCTTGCAGATGTTGAACGCTACAGCGTCGATCGCCAACGGGGGCACGCTGTACAGGCCTCAGTTGGTCTACCAGGAGGTCGACGTCGATGGGAAGGTGATAGAAGCCTTCTCACCCGATGTCATCCGGCAGCTGGATATCGCGCCGGAGTACATACAGCTCGTTCGCCAGGGCATGCGCGGCACGGTGGCGAACGGAACGGCGTACCGGCTTCACATCCCGGAAATCGAAGTCGCCGGCAAGACGGGGACGGCGGAGTACACGGAGCTTGACGAGGAAGGCAACGTGATCATGGATGAATGGGGATACCTCCCCACCCATGCGTACTTTACGGCCTTTGCTCCCTATGATGACCCCGAGATCGCGCTCATCGTATTTCTGCATGGAGGGGGCGAGGGCTCTCAGACCGCCGTGCCAGTGGCGGAGGAGATTCTGCGCGCCTACTTTGATCTGGAGGTAGCCCCGGAAGCCGGGGCCTCACAGTAGCGAGCAGACGGGGGGGGACGCATGGACAACTCCATCTCGATAAAGGGCACGCGAGACGGCGTGGCTATAGCCTTGGGGGAGGGGGAACTCGATCGTCTCTCTGCTGAGCTCGAGCGGTATCTCGAAAGACAAGGGGCGTTCTTCCGGGGAGGGGTAGTCACCCTGAGCGTGGGAGGGCGCACAATGTTACGTGAGGACATCGAGCGCATGCAGTCGCTGCTGGCGGAGCACGAGATGGCGTTGCGAACGGTGAGTTCGTCCGACGACGTCACGGTTGCGGCGGCAACCGAGTTGGGGCTGCATACGGCTGGGGCGGAACGCCCTGCCGGCTCCTCTGACGGAGGCATCTCCCCGGCTGCCGCAGCGGATCTTGGCGAGCGCCGGCTCGAAGCTTCCGAAGAGCCTCAGGGTGTGCACGCCGATGCTGACGGGATCGCCAGAGCTGGAGCGAGAGCGCTCGTCGTCCGCCGCAGAGTGCGGGCCGGGCAGACCATTCGTCACTCGGGTACCGTGGTCGTTATCGGAGATGTCAACGCCGGTGCAGAGGTCATCGCCGGGGGCGATGTCGTTGTGTGGGGGCGCCTCAGGGGGATGGTGCATGCCGGCTGCCTGGGGAATGCTTCTGCTGTGGTATGTGCTCTGGATCTCTCACCTCTACAGGTGCGCATAGCGGACCTGATCACCCGTCCCGAGGAGGGAGGGGCACGCGATGACAGCTACCCGGAGGTAGCCTATGTTCGAGATCACTCCATCTATGTCGAGCGGTGGACAGCCATCCGCTGGAGGGACTAGGGTGACCGATACGCGCATCATCACAGTGACCTCTGGTAAGGGTGGCGTTGGGAAGACCACGACGACGGCCAATATCGGGGTGGCGCTCGCCCGGCTCGGGAAGCGGGTTGTTGTGATCGACACGGACATCGGCCTGAGGAATCTCGACATGATGCTGGGGCTCCAGAACCGCATCATCTACGATCTCGTCGATCTCGTGGAGGGAAGGTGCCGTATGCAGCAGGCTCTCATCAGAGATCGCCTGCTGGACGAGCTCTATCTGCTCCCGGCGGCCCAAACCCGCGGGAAATCCGCCGTCAGCCCGGCTGACATGGTTCGCGTGTGTACGCAGCTTCGCGGCGAGTGCGATTACGTACTGGTGGATTCGCCGGCGGGCATCGATGAAGGGTTTCGGAACGCTGTGGCGGCGGCTGACGAGTGTCTCCTCGTAGCAACGCCAGAGGCCAATTCGGTTCGGGGAGTAGACCGAGTCCTGGGAATACTGGAAGGGAAGAGACCCCTGAAGTGCTCGTTGATCATCAATCGCTTGCGCGCCGACATGGTCAGGCGCAAGCGTTCTTTCAGCCCGGATGAGATGCTGGAGACGCTTGATATCGATCTCATCGGGATTGTGCCAGAAGCTGAGGAAGTGCTGGAGGCGAATGCTCTGGGCGTTCCAGTTGCTCACGGGGATGAATCTCTGGCTGCGCAGGCGTACCACAACATCGCAAGGCGCATGCTGGGCGAAGAGGTTCCTTTTCTGCCTCTGCTGGAGCCCGTGGCGCAGCGGCGCGGCCTGTTCGGTTTCCTCAAGAAACTCGCCGGATAACGGATTCACCCCTCATGTATGTGTGGCGCCGGTTTGACTGGATCCTCTTTCTATTGATGTTCGCCTTGGTGGCCATCGGGCTGCTGATGATAAACAGTGCCTACCAGGCGCCTGCAGGCGATGGTGCGCTTGATTGGACCGAGAACCTCGTTCTTCGGCAGGTGTTGTTCTTTGGGATCGGGCTGGTCAGCTATCTGGTCCTCGCGGCAGTGGACTATCGGGTGTTGATCGTCCACGCCAGGTGGGTGTTTGCTGCAGCCCTAGCGATGCTCGTGATCACGTTGATCATTGCGAGCCCGATCTTTGGCACAAGCGCCTGGCTGGAGGTTGGCGTTTTTGGCATCCAGCCTTCCGAACTGAGCAAGGTCCTCGTTATCGTCGTGCTCGCCCGGATACTGGGGGAATCCCAGCGGAGGCTGGAGACGCCGCTGCCACTTGTTCAGGCGATCGCGGCGCTGGCCGTTCCCGGCGTTCTCGTGTACCAGCAGAGTGACCTTGGTATGGTCATGCTCCTGGCGATCGCGTGGGTCGGTATGGTGTTTGTCGCCGGTGTGCGCTGGCGACACCTGGTGGGACTGGGTGCGCTGGCCGCGTCCGCGGTGCCCGTGGTATGGTTCCGCCTTGAGGACTATATGCGTGGCCGGGTGATGGAGTTCGTAAACCCGAATCAGGACCCTCTCGGGTCCAGCTACAACATCAACCAGGCTCTGATCAGCATCGGATCGGGAGGCTGGTGGGGCAAGGGGTACATGCAGGGCAGCCAGAGCCAGCTCCGCTTCCTGCGTGTGCGGCACACCGACTTTATCTTTTCTGTCCTGTGTGAGGAGTTCGGCTTTGTCGGTGCTCTGGTGCTTATTCTGCTGTTCGCGCTCCTCTTCCTGAGAATGATTCGCATTGCAGAGCGTGCGCCGGATGGGCCCGGCCGTCTGATCGTCTACGGCGTGACGATTCTCCTTGTCTCTCAGACACTGATCAACATCGGAGTCAATGTGAACCTCCTTCCCGTTACCGGACTGGCTCTGCCTATGGTAAGCTATGGAGGCAGTTCGTTAGTCACCAGCATGATCGCCCTGGGTCTGGTTCAGAGCGTTGCGATGCGCATATCCCAGGATGATAACGCGTTACTTTAGCTCGTGAGGTGCTTGTAATGACACAGAGCGTTCGGGTTCGGTTTGCGCCGAGCCCCACCGGTTTCTTTCACCTTGGGGGCGCCCGCACGGCGCTCTTTGACTGGCTCTTTGCCCGCCACCACGGTGGCAAGTTCATCCTGCGTATTGAGGATACCGATCGTGGACGTTATCACCCGGACGCGCTGCCCGACCTGCTGGGTAGTCTGCGATGGTTGGGCTTGCAGTGGGATGAGGGCCCCGATGTGGGAGGAAGCTACGGACCCTACTTCCAGAGCGATCGTGCGCCGCTGTACCAGGAGCACGCAGAGCGGCTGATTGAGGAGGGCAAAGCCTACCGGTGCTACTGCAGTCCAGAGCGCCTCGCGGCAATGAGGGAGGAGCAGCGCGCAACCGGCAGGAAGCCTGGCTATGATGGGCACTGCCGAGAGCTATCGCAGGCTCAGGTCGCCGAGTACGAAGCGAGCGGCATCCGTCCGGTGGTGCGTCTCGCAGTGCCCAAAGAGGGGCAGACCATCTTCGAGGATCGGCTGAGGGGCAGAATCGCCGTCGATAACACGGAGCTGGACGACCTGGTGTTGCTCAAGTCCGATGGGTTCCCGACCTACCACCTGGCTGTCGTGGTGGATGATCACCTCATGGAGATATCTCATGTGCTCAGGGGCGATGAGTGGCTATCGTCCGCGCCGGCTCATGTGCTTCTCTACCAGGCCTTTGGCTGGCCCATGCCCGAGCTGGTCCACCTTCCCGTGATTCTGGACCCTTCGGGGAAGGGGAAGCTGAGCAAGCGGAAGGTGCGGGGGCCGGGCGAGGTAGAACGCCTCACGTTCATCCACGAGTTCCGGGCCGCAGGTTACCTGCCCGAGGCCATGGTGAACTTTCTCGCGCTGGTGGGATGGGCGTACGACGCAGAACGGGAGTACTTTACGCGCGACGAGCTCGTTCAGCTCTTTGACCTCGATCGTGTGAGCCGGTCTCCCAGCGCGTTCTCATACGAAAAGCTCGATCACATGAACGCCGTGTACATCCGGGGCCTTGGCGATAACGACCTGGCCACTCGAATCCAGCAGGTCCTGTTAGGCGCCGGCCTTGACGCGGACTTTCTGACGGTGTTGCAGTTCGCTCCTCTGGTGAAGGAGCGGATGCGCACACTCAGCGACTGCATCGATATGCTCGGCTTTGCCTTCTCCGACAGCCTGGATTATGAGGCCTCGCTGCTCATCCCCAAGAAGAGCGATGAGCAGGGCGCCCTCGCGATCCTGATGCGCACTTCGGAGGCGGTCGGGCAAGTGGAGCCGTTTTCTCATGGTGCCATCGAGGACACGATGAGGGCTCTGTCGGATTCCCTCGGCCTGAAGCCCAGGGATATGCTGGGCGCGGTTCGAGTGGCCATAACTGGGCGGACGGTTTCGCCGCCGCTCTTTGAATCAATGGAGATCCTGGGCCGCGAACGGGTGCAGGCACGGATTGCCGGGGCCATCGAGCGCTTGGCCAAGGGCTGACCGTGCCCCTGAGCAGGAGTCGCATAGGGTGACACTGATGCCGGACCGCATGCTGGGCTCCCAGCTGGAGTACGCGCAGGCGCTTGTCGACAGGGACGACCATGCGAAAGCCACCGAGGTGTGCCGACACATCCTTGCGGCCTTCCCCCGTTGTGCCGGTGCCTATGGGATCCTTGCGGAGGCGACGCTGCTCGGAGGGCAGCCTGCGCGTGCTGAGGAACTCTGGGCAAGAGTGTTGAGCGTGGACCCGCAGAGCACCGGTGCGGCGTTAGGGATGGCTCTCGTTCAGGAGGGGCGTGGACAGCGTCAGCGTGCGCTGGGATGGCTCGAGCGTGCATGGGAGTGTGCGGCCGAGGGCGACCGGGACACGCATGTCGCGCTTTGGTCTCGGGCAGAGATGATCGGGTATGTGCCAGCTCTGTCGCTCTCAAGGGCCGGGTTGGCGAACACGATGTTGCGCGCTGGGATGTTCTCGCAGGCGTGCTCTGAGCTGAAGGCTGCGCTGACCGAGGCGCCCGAACGGGACGATCTCAATGTGGGGCTTGCCGTGGCCAGCTATCGAAGCGGAGATATCCCGACGGCGCAGGCGATCTGTTCCGTGCTGCTGGAGCGCCTTCCGGACTGCCTGAAGGCGTTGCTCATTGCCGGACAGTTGGGCCTGGGCACTGAAGTGGATGCGTGGGCTCGGCAGGCACTACGCCGCGCTCAAACGCTCGACCCGCAGAATCAGGTCGCGCAGAGCCTGTTCGGCGAGGGCTCTCCGTTGCCGCCTCGCGCGGCGCGCTTGCCGTTCGGCGGTCCGGACGATACGCTCGCGCTGACGTTTCCGGATATGCTCGACGGTGGATATGATGATGAGGGTGACGAGGAAGGCATGCCGCCACGCCTCGATAGCATCCTCTAGGATGCGTGCCGCCGGACGCAATTCGACTCTGTCACGCAGACCATGGTGGAGAGGAGGACAGTAATCAATGGAGCGCACACTGGTGATCATCAAGCCCGATGGCGTGCAGCGCGGGTTGATCGGGGACATTCTGTCGCGGCTGGAGCGACGGGGGCTAAAGCTCGTCGGTATGAAGCTGATGGCGATCAGCGATGAACTGGCACACAGGCATTACGGCGTCCACGAGGGGAAGCCTTTCTTTGACAGCCTGATTCGCTACATCACGTCGGCTCCTGTGGTGGTGATGGTGTGGGAGGGTCCGGAGGCTATCGCCCTGGTGCGACGCACAATGGGCACCACGAATCCACAGGAGGCAGCTCCTGGCACGATTCGCGCTGACCTGGGCGTTGATATTGAGCGTAACCTGATCCATGGGTCAGACGGGGTGGAGACGGCGCAGAAGGAGATCAGCCTCTTCTTTGCACCCGAGGAGCTGGTTGATTGGGAGCGATCCACCGATCGATGGATCACCCGCTAGAGAGCAGGATCAAAGCGAGCCACCTACAGGAGGTGGCTCGTCCATCGTCTAGCAGGTCAGACCAGACGAACCACGGTTCTGCCACCAGACCAGAGCTCTTCAAGGCGATAGTGTGCGCGTTGCTCAGGAGAGAACGCGTGTAACACCACAGAGCCATAGTCAACCAGAAGCCACCCTGAGGAGGGAACGCCCTCTACGGCGAGAGGACGGGCATCGTATTGCTGGCGGACGTGCTCCACTGTGTGATCAGCTATGGCCTGGAGCTGCCGATCGCTATCGCCGGTAACGATAACAAAGTAGTCGGCTATGATCGTCAACTCGGAGATATCGAGCAGCAATACATCGGACGCCATCACCTGTGTGGTGAGATCGACGATCGTTCTGGCCAACTCCAGAGCTTCCAGAGCCATCCTCCTGGTGCGGTATATTCAGCAGAGCCGTAAGCGGCACGGACGGTTGAGCGATCACTTGAGTATAGTATATCATGCGGTGGGAGCGTCGCCAACTCCTCTTTGTGACAGAGCGCGCCGCTCTCGAACCGGTTTCTCCGAACAAGGGGAGGGCATGCTTGCGCCAGGCTGAAGTCCAGTCTGAGTTTCTCAAGAGTTTTGGGCGCCTGTATCCGCAGTTTCGCTTCCGCGGAATCCGGCACTTTGTCGCGCACTCACATGATCCCTTTCAGCTTGCCCTGCGGGTCGCCTTTGGGACGCCTGAGGTGGAGCTGGATATGCTGTGCATCGTCCTGACCTCCGGTGATATACCTGAGGTGTCTCACATGCTTGCACAGGTTGCTCTTGGTGCGGATCAGTACCAGGGAGTCGGGCTGCCCGTGTTGATCGCTCCGCGGCTCAACAGGGAGGCTCAGCATCTGTGCCGTGAGGCGGGAGTAGGCTATGTCGATTTGGCCGGGAACATCGGCCTACAGGATGAACGGGTCTACATCGAGATCAGTGTAGAGCAACAGGAAGAAGCTCCGAAGCGGCCCATCCTGACGCCGTTCGAGGGCAAATCTGAGCGGGTAGTGAGGCGCCTCCTGCTTGCTCCGGGAACCGTGTGGCATATGCGCGATCTCGCTCAGGCTTGTGACGTTAGCCTCGGCCTTGCGAGCATGGTGACCTCCACGCTGGCGGATATGGGGCTGCTGCTAAAGGGGAGAACAGGGCTCACCGTAATGGACGGTGAGGCTCTTCTGGATGCCTGGTCCGAGCAGTACGATCTGCGGCGCAGCCTCTTTCAGGTCTGGCGCTCGGACAAAGATCCCGGCTTGTTGCAGGAGGAGCTCGGTAGCCTGACGCGGGGCGCTGAACGCCTGCATGCACTCACCCTCTGGTCGGGTGCTCAGAGACTGCTCCCGTTTGATGGCTCTGTGGCCCATCTGGCCCTGTACTGGTCCGGTGAACAACGCGAGCTGGCGGAGCGGCTTCGACTGACGCCGGCGCGCGGGCGCACGATGGTCTTTGTCTTTAGCCCTTACGATGAGGGCGTATTCTGGGAGGCACGGCGATACCGCGACGGCAGTATCGTCGCACACCCGCTTCAACTCTATCTGGACCTGGCCTCCGGGGATGAGGATGAGGTGAGGCTCGCTCAGCGGATCCGGGAGCGGTTTCTCTCACGCTGACGAACGGAAGGTCGCGCAGCAGGGCGTGTAGCGTCCAGGATGAGCATCTCGAGGCTGAGTACCGGCTCCACAGCGCCTCTCTTGATCCCCCAATCGATGTCGCGGGCCTGCTGGATGAGCCGAACAAGCTCATCGGCAGTGAACAAGCGAGCCTGATCTCGCAATCTCCTGTAGCGCCATTCGGGCATCTTCATGGTGGCTTGGGCCTCGCGATCCGCCAGGCCCTGAGATTCCCGCAGATCCTTCACGGTAAGAAGTTCGCCGAAGCGGATCACCAGCATCGTGAGAGGGTAGAGGCCGTCCGAGAATCGAGGGTCAGAGGCCAGCAACCAGTGTAGACTGGAGAGGGCCGCCTGACGCGCATGCATGCCTACGGCGTCCAGCATCTCAAAGATGCGAGCCTCGGGATTGACAGTCACCAGGCCCACGACATCATCGCTGCGAATCTCTCGCGCATACCCCGCATGAGCAGCCAGCTTGTCCAGCTCAGCATCTAGTTGGCGCAGGTCAGTCCCAACGTACTCGATGAGCTTTTCCACCGCAGAGGGGTCAATGCCTTTGCCCTTGGCGCGCCCTCTTGCCGCGATCCATTTCCGAAGCCGTTCGGCATCCTCGCGCCGATTGGTGTTCAGCCTGGGAAACGCGCGAATGTAGCCATTCGGGAGTGCCTGCGCTTTACGGAGTATGCCACGATTCGTCGCGAGCGTGACGGACTCATCAAAGACGAGCCGGGTTGTCTCTGGTACAGTGGGGAGGTACTGGATCAAGCGCTCGGCCTCCTCTGCCGCGTGCCCAGATGAGCGCTTCTCGAACTGCTGCAGCATGTCCGTGACGACAATCAGTCTGCGCTCGGAGAAGAAGGGCAGCGTGCTTGAGGCGTTGATCAGCTCCATGACGGAGAGCGTGCGACCGTCGAAGGCCGAGATGTTCAGTTCGCCGGCGCCGTCCTCCATCACGCGGGCTCTGAGGCGGGCCAGCTCTTCTCCTCGTGTGAAATCGTCTTCTCCGTGGAAAATGTAGAACATGCTCAGCGATGTGCGATCGTGACGCGGCTTACGGCAAGTGGGCCTTGATGGGTCGATCGGATGGAGACGATGTGCGCATCGGATACCAGGGGTTCTGTCAACAGGTGCGCCTGGGTCGCCTTCCCCACGGGGTCGGCCAGTATTAGGCCGCTGATCATGGAGACGAACGCAATGACCGTGCCCAGGATGCGGTGTCGTGGTCCGATGCTGCGGAGCGTAGCCCACATGGGCAGGAAAGCCAGCAGTGACGCGACCGATAGGCCCGAGCCGCAGCGGGGGTGAACGGCCAAGTGCCGCTGACCATTCCGGAGAGCGTCCAACGCCCGTTCGAGCCCCTGGCTTAGGAGGGCAGGATCGGCTCTGCCATAGAACGTCACTCCGGCCCAATCGGAACGTGCGGCAAGCCGTGGCCGCGCCATGGTGGCTGCCAGCATATGCAGGGCGGCGTGTTCGATAGCATGGTTTCTGCGAATTCGCTGCAACACGGTGGCCATGTGGGGCTCCTCGACACAGGTGCAGCCGGTGGATAGAATGGGACGGTGGGTGCATCCTCGGGTTCGTCCGGTGTGGCCAGTATACCACAACGAGAAGTCCGCTATCCCCCTTGTGCGGGAGGTAGAGTGTCCAAGTTCAAAATCGTGGTCAGCGACTTGCATCTCGGAGCTGGCTATGCTCATGACGGAAATCGTCTGGAGGACTTTGATCAAGACGATGCCTTTGCGACTCTCCTGAGCCATCTCTCAAGCGAGAGCGAGCAGTCTGGCAGCTCGATGGAGCTCGTGTTTGCCGGCGACACCTTTGAGTTTCTGCAGGTGCCTGCGCTGGATGCCCGAGAAGCCTTTGAGCCGGCAAGGGCATATCCGGCAGCACGGTATGAGCCGACAGATGAGGCCAGTTCGCGAAGGAAGATGGACCTGATCATTCAAGGCCACCCTCAGTTCTTCCGCGCTCTCCGCCAACTGCTGGACAACCCGCTCTGTTGCATCTGTTTCATCAAGGGCAACCATGATGTCAATCTGCATTGGCGGCAGGTACAGACTCTGATACGCGCCGCATTGGGTGCCGGCGGAGATGAAGAACGTGTTGTCTTTGAGGAGCGCTGCCTTTCTCGCGAAGGCCTCTACATAGAGCACGGCAACCAGTATCTCGAGTGGCTGAACCGTTGGCCTGATTTCGAGCAACCGCACGATCCTCGGGATGCGACCGCGTTGTACTTGCCTGTGGGTTCGCGCTTTGTCTGTCAGTTCTATAACCAGATGGAGCACCAGCACAGCTGGCTTGATGGAATCAAGCCGCTCACCGCGCTGATCTGGTACCTCTTTGCGCTGGACTATGCGTGCGCCATGCGGGCTCTCATCAGCCTGGTGCGCCTCGTTCCGTCGCTGATCTGGGGTAGCTTGCCGGTGGGGTGGGCGATCCATGAGTCTCTGCAGGCACACGAAGAACTCCAGCACGCCCTCGACGATGGGCGGCACATGGCTGCCGTCGCCACGAGCCTGAAAGAGCGCAGCCTGTTCTACAATCAGGTGGATATGGCGCTGGATCTGTACGCGGTGCCACGCTCAGGCGGGTCTCTCGGGCGGTTGGGCGCTTACGGCCATGCGGTGATCCCGCGGGGACAGGACGAGCAACTGGCGCAACGGGACCGGCTCTGCCAGGTTGCGGAGATGAAGCGCATCCACGAGGGTGCCAGGGTGATCGTGTTCGGCCATGTGCACGAGCCCTGTTCGCTCGACCTTGGCGGAGGCGCTCAGTACCTGAACGCGGGCTCCTGGACCTGGAGTCGTGACATGGCGGAGGCCTCCCATGGCGATTGGCAGGACTTGTTCCGGAACCCGGACCGGTACATGAGCCTCAGGCGCCTCACCTATGTCAGAATCGACTATGACAGCAGGGGCGAGCCTCATGGCAGCCTGCTCACCTTCCACATTGATGCCGCCCTCCGGCAGACGCTGTGGCAGCGTTTCCGAACGTGGATCTCCCCGAGCGAGAGCTGAACTCGCTGAACGCAGGCCCCGTCGGATAGAACCGGAACGGCGTGGCTTGCGTACCCTCTCGCCTCGTGCAGAGGCATACTGTGGCGCCTCTGGAACACGTGCTTCGCCGGAGCCGCGTTGCCCGGGTCGCGCCCGCAAAGGGAGGGTCGCCCCCACTAGCGCCACACACCGTGGCGCTAGTGGGGTTGTGCTGTCCGGTGCGACTCTGACTCGATGGAACCTGGCTCCCCTGTCACGCGTGCGGGGGCCTCTCTTGGTGGCCATGGTTGCACGTGCTAGAATGACTTTGTTCGCTGACAACGTTGTCCACTACCGTTTGAGGAGTGTGCATGAGTACCAGGCGCCGCGTGTTGCCCGGGTCGATGGTTAGCTCGAATCTGTTGCTGCTCGTGCTGGCGGTGTTCTTTAGCAACTTTGGCGAGGGGCTGTTCCAGGGCGCCAACACCAACTACTTTGTCGATACACTCAGGCTGACGGGTGGGCAGGTCCTGTGGCTGCAGGGCATACGTGAGATACCCGGGCTGGTTCTGGTCCTGATCGCGGCACTCACCACACGAATCGCGCCTGCGCGCCGTGCCGCCCTGTCTGTGCTCCTGATGGGGCTCGGCTACGGGCTATATGCGGTGGTTCAGTCGTATGCGGCGCTGGTGGCGGTTGCCGTCGCCGCCAGCCTCGGTTTCCATATGTGGGCGCCGCTGCAGAGCAGCCTGGGCATGGGGCTCGCTGCCAAGGAGCACTCGGGGCGTGTGATGGGCCTGCTCTCGTCTTCTCGCTCCGCCGCTATCATCGTGAGCATGGGGGGGCTGGCCCTGGCAAGCCGGTTCGCCGGAGGCATCTCGCTTCGTGTCTACTATGCTATCGGTGGCGCGGGGATCGTAGTGGCGGCCTTGCTGCTGGCGCGCCTCCCAAAGGACACCGGAGCGAGCCACGTCGTCGAGCAGCGACTGCTGATCAAGCGACGCTACTGGCTCTACTATGTCATGGTCCTCTTCGAGGGGGTGCGTACACAGGTGTTTGCTGCGTTCGGCACGCTCATTCTCGTGCAGTACTATCGCCTGGAGGTCTGGCAGGTGAGCCTGGTGCTTCTTGCTAGCGGGCTCGTGAACCTAGTGGCCTCACCCTGGGTGGGCAAGGCACTGGATAGATACGGCGAACGGTGGACGCTGACGATCGCCTACACACTCCTAGCGCTGTGCTATGTGGGGTATGCGCTGTGGCACAACGTGTGGGCAATGAGTGCGATGGTCATCTTGATCAACCTGTTGGCGCTCTTTAGCATGGGGCTTTCCACTTATGTGAACCGCATTGCGCCGAAAGAAGAACTCACGCCAACCCTGGCAGCCGGTGTGAGCTTTAACCATGTCACCTCTGTAGGGATGAGCTTTGTGGCGGGCTCGCTACTCGGCGTGGTGGGGTATGAGTCGCTGGCCCTGGGGGCGGCTGTGATCATCCTGGTTTCCGTGCCCTTTGCCCTGGCGATGCGGGTTGAGCCCCTTCACGCGCATCAGGCAGAGCCGGTAGCCGCATCTTGATCATGTTGACAACGATCATACGCAGCCTGGCGCGCTAGACTGGAGGTTTCATAGTGAACACGGCGTTGCGCGTATTGGCGGTGATGCTCTTCCCAGTTGTGTGGGGGCTTGCCACAGCCCGGCTCGTGGAGTGGCTTCAGGAGAGGCGGCTTCGACATCACGACAGGGTAGAGGAGCAAAAGTGATCGGAAGGCTGGCGGGAGGCCTGGTGATCGCGCTGGTCGCCGGCGTACTCACAGGGCTGTTCGGCGTGGGGGGCGGCTTCTTGATCACCCCTATGCTCAGCATCGTCCTGGGCCTGCCCATGCCTCTGGCAGTGGGTACAGGCGTGCTCAACATCCTCGGTACGACGACCTCCAATCTCTACTGGCGGCGCAAGAGCAATCTGGCTGATTACAAGCTGGCCGCAGTGCTTTTCGGTGGCAACGCGATGGGCGCCTACCTTGGAGCGAATGTCTTGGAGCGGTGGCGGCTGGCGGGAGACTTAACTATCCGGGGCAGCCGTGTGGCTGCGGCCGATCTGTATACGCTGATCGTTTACCTTTTGGTCCTCTCGCTCATCTTTATGTGGATGGCTTTCGAGACCCGTCGCCCGACACCAGCGACTCCTCGGATTGGGCTGTTCGCGCGTCTGCGCCTGCCTCCCTATGCTCGGTTTGAGAGCCTGGAGGGCCCAGCGCTATCGATTCCCCTGCTGTCCTACTTTGGGCTATTGCTCGGGTTTCTCACCGGGCTTTTGGGCGTCGGTGGCGGCGTACTGCTGCTGCCCGCGCTCGTGTACTTGGTGGGTATGCGGACCCATGCGGCCATCGTCACCAGTTCGGTGATGGTCTGGCTGACCTCTTTAGTGGCCGGCGTCAGCCACGCCTCAGCCGGGAACGTGGATCTGATGCTGCTCCTCGTTCTGTTGTTGGGAGGCACCATCGGCGCGCAGGTCGGATTGGTGCTCTGCAACAGACTTTCAGGGGCGAGACTGCGGCAATACTTTGCCTATGTGGTTTTGGGCGTTGTTGTCATGGTGGCGATCCGGCTGGCGGGGATTCTCATATAGCCTGACAGACGGCCCGTCGCGCCGGCTCCCATCGCGGGAGTTGTCCATCGCTCTCGGGGGCGTCCGGCGCTGAACCCGCCAACTACTTGTGCCAGCGGATCGCCAGGCGGGCAATGCTTACGATCGCCCAAGATGGTTCGGCGTGTGTACTCGCTTCCCCCCTATGCCAGCCAAGGCAGCGCAATCCCAGGCATCAAGGGCCGGCTGAAAGACCGGTTGACGGCGTCGCTTCGTTCGTATAACCTCGCGCAGACGGCCAACACAGGCACACATGCGAGGTGAGAGATGGCACGTGTAGTGACGTTTGGTGAGATCATGCTGAGGCTGTCCCCGCCGGGTATGCAACGCTTTGTCCAGGCCCGCAGCTTTGATGTGGTGTATGGCGGTGGCGAGGCCAATGTCGCCGTGTCACTTGCCAACCTGGGCGTGCCGGTGGACTTTGTCACCCGCTTGCCGGACAACGAGATCGGCCAAGCCTGTCTGCGCTACATCCGCGAGGCTGGCGTCGGCGTGGACAAGATTCTTTGGGGAGGGGATCGTCTGGGCATCTACTTCCTGGAGATGGGCGCGGTGATGCGAGCGAGCCAGGTGATCTACGACCGAGATCGATCGGCTCTGGCCACCATCGAGCCTGGTATGGTGCCCTGGGATAGCGTGTTCGCCGATGCAGATTGGTTCCACTGGACCGGGATTACACCGGCGATTTCCCGGGGAGCGGCGGAAGCCTGTCTCGAAGGGGTGCGTGAGGCAAAGGCCAGGGGACTGACGGTCTCGTGCGACCTCAACTATCGCAGCAAGCTCTGGAAGTGGGGGCGAAAGCCGGGCGAGGTGATGGCCGAGATGGTCGCGCTGTGCGACGTGGCCATCGGCAACGAAGAAGACGCTGCGCAGGTGTTCGGCATCAGCGCGCCGGACGTCGATGTGACCGCTGGCCTGGTCGATGCAGACAAGTACCGCTCCGTGTGTGAGAGCCTGAACGCGCGCTTTCCGAGCCTCAATACGATCGCTATCACGCTGAGGGGCTCTCGTTCCGCCAGCCACAACTCCTGGTCGGGGATTCTGTGGGATCGGGGCGAGGTGTATACGGCGCCGATATACGAGGTTACCCACATCGTGGATCGTGTGGGGGGTGGTGATGCGTTCATGGGCGGCCTGATCTACGGTCTTCGCGCCTATGCGGACAGACAGCAGGCGCTCAACTTTGCGGTCGCAGCTTCGGCGCTCAAGCACACCGTGTTTGGCGACTTTAACCTGGTGACGGCAGATGAGGTGCAGAAACTGATGGGAGGCGACGCCTCAGGGCGCGTTTCGCGCTAGTCCGAGGGACGGAAGGAGGATGGTATGGCTCGGTTCTCTCGCGTGCACGTGTGGAGCACCATGGAGTCCCTGGGGTTGGTGCCCCTCTTTTACCATGGTGATGCGGGAATAGCGATGAGGATTATCGAGGCACTCGCTGCGGGCGGGGCAAAGGTCGTGGAGTTCACAAACCGCGGAGACAGAGCCTTTGAGGTCTTCCGAGAGGTGGTGGTGCATTTCGAGGAGAGCAATCCGGACCTGATCATTGGTGCCGGCTCCATCCTCGATCCGGTCACAGCCGGCCTGTACATCAACCTCGGAGCCAGCTTTGTGGTGGGCTCGGTGATGAATGCGGAGGTGGCCCGCCTGTGCAACCGGCGCAAGGTAGCCTATTTCCCGGGATGCGCGACCGCCTCTGAGGTGTCCTATGCCGAGGAGCTCGGCGTCGAGATCTGCAAGATCTTCCCGGGAAGCGAACTCGGCGGTCCTGGCTTTGTAAAGGCCATACTGGGCCCAACTCCCTGGTCCCGCTTGATGCCGACGGGCGGCGTCAGTGCGACGCGGGAGAGCCTGAAGGGCTGGTTTGACGCGGGAGTCGTCTGCGTCGGGATGGGCTCTGCGCTCGTGCGTAATGACCTGATCAAAGCCCACGATTGGCAAGGGGTCACCGACCTGACGGCTCAGTGCCTGGCCTGGATCCAGGAGATACGCGGCTGACTTGGAGCACGTGGGAAGCGTCGCTCCGCTATCGCGGTCGCTGGTAGACCATCTTCTCAAAGGTGTCCGGCGCGAGATCATCCAGGCTGGATACCACCAAGCTAGCGCCGGCAAGATCGGCGGCCGACCGGGTATTTGTGATGGCCACGCAGGGCATGCCGGCTCGCCTGGCAGCCTGGACGCCATGTGTGCTGTCCTCCAGCACCACGCACGCGGCCGGATCGCAGCCCAAGCCGCGGGAGGCCAACAAAAAGATCGCGGGATCGGGCTTGCTTGCGGGAAGATGCGTCCCTGAGACCAAGAGGCTGAACGCGTCGGCCAAGCCCAACTGGCTGACAATCGCGACGATGTTGGCCATGGGGGCAGAGGAGGCGATCGCCTGCGCATAGCCGAACTCTCTCGCTCGTGCCAGCCACGCCCGCACTCCCGGCAGGACGCATACGTGTTCACTGATCAGTGAGCGGAAGTAGACCTCCTTCCGCTCACCGAGCTCAAGGAGGCGTTCATTGGGCATCGTCTCCCCCAACCAGGCGCGCAGCAGTGGCAGGTTCGACATGCCCAGCGACAGGCGAACCTGTTCCGCTGTGAGCGGCAGCCCCAACTCGTCAAAGAGCCGCCGCCAGGCGAGATAGTGCGCCTGGCCGGAATTGACCAGCACGCCATCCATATCCCAGATGAGACCAGTAGTCACAGACAGGCTCCGAGGATTGTCGTGTTGTGGGCTACCCCAGATGCGTTCTCAGGAAACGCGCTATGGCGGCGCGGCCGTGAGCCGTCTCAAAATGGCCGGTGTTGTACCGAATCAGCTGCCAGTTGTCCGGAACCCCCTGGCTGGCGTAGACGGCTTTCAGGGCCGTATCGATCTTGTCCAGACCCCGGGGCGGCGTGAGCTCATCATAGTTGCCGGCAAGGGCCAGATGCGGCCGCGGGGCGATGAGCGCATTGATCGATGTGGTGTCAAAGCTCTTGAGCAGGCCCGGGACGTAGTAGTAGATGCCGTGGCCATCAAGCCCTCGTGACGCGATCAGCTCCTCATAGTCGGTCAGGCAGCACAGATCGATGCATACGCGAACGCGCTCGTCGAGCGCAGCGAGCCACCAGGCCATAGTGCTGCCCATGGAGAGCCCCAAGGTGCCCACCCGATCCATGTCTACTTCCGGGCGTGTGGCCAGGTAATCCAGCGCACGTAGGCTATCGTACACCATCATGCCCCAGAGCACCTGTCCCCGCCAGAGCATCTCCTTGAAAAGCTCGGATTCACTGCGCCCGCGGCGTTCGCCAAAGTTCCAGGTATCAATACACAAGCTGCAGTAGCCCATGCTCGTGAGAACCTGAGCATAGGGAGGCGACTGAAGCGCCGGGCGGCCAATGACGAACTCGTCCTTGCCAAGCTCATAGTTGCCGCCGTGGGCGTGATTGTACAGGATGACCGGTGCTCCGCGCACCTCGCCGAGCGGCCTCGCAAAGTAGGCGGGCACGGGATCCACTCCGTTGAGGTCCAGGACGAGTGTCTCAAGCACATAACCATCCCGCACCTCCTCGCTCACTCGTTCCGAAGCGATGGCGCGGTCCCGGTCCGGCAGATCTCCGAGCAGGGCGTACAGCCGGCTGCGCTGTGTTCGGGTATCGTCTTGCATGAGCACCTCCCCAGGCGTATTGGCAGAGGGAGTATATCGTGAGCGCCGACCGTCGTCCAGAGAGGCCTTGCCGACCCAGGCGGTGTACGTATACTACAGATTGTAGGTCGCTCACACTGATGCACAGTCCTAGTAGGCCGTCCGCACGGCCTGGAGATAGCGATGTCCACAGAGATTGTCCTGCTGCTGCTCCTGTTCGTACAGTCCGTGGGCCTGGTCGCACTGACAGTCGTCCTGCTGCGCCGGGCGGAGCATGGCGGCATTCCCAATCACGTCTGGAGGCAGATGATGGGTGCGATCCAGCATGATCAGGCCCAGCTGGCCACGCTGGAGGAACGTCTTGAGGGGCTGAGGCCACTGGCGCAATCGGTCGGGCATATCCGCGATGGGATAACCGAGATGCAGAGCCGCATCCGCGCCCGGGAGGATGTCGAGCGCCGCACGGGGGAGGCGATCCGGCGGCTGGAGCATGTTATCTCCGGCACCCAATCGCGTGGCGCCGCCGGGGAGAATCTGTTGGAGAACGTCTTCAGGCAACTGCCACCGGAGTGGCAGGTACGAAATCTCCGCGTGGGTAACAAAGTCGTCGAGTTTGGGCTGCGGCTGCCCAATGGACTGCTCTTGCCCATCGACAGCAAATGGGCGGCGACGCCGCTGCTCGAACAACTCAGCCGGGCCGACGATCCCTCGCGTCGGATTCAGATCAAGGCCCTGCTTGAAGCTACGGTTCTCGCGCGAGCGAAAGAGGTGCGCAAGTACATCGATCCGAACCTAACCATCGGCTACGGTTTGGCTGTGGTTCCCGATCCCGTGTTCGAGCTTTGTGGTGGCGTCCTGGCTGAGGCCTTTGCCTCGAATGTGGTGATCATCGGGCAAAGCCTGTTTCTACCGTACCTGTTGCTCGTGTTCCAGACGGTGCTCAAGGCTTCGCAGTCGATCGATGTCCAGCGGTTGGAGCTGTACGTGAACGGCTGCCAGCAGGACATCGCCGGTATGCAGGAGGAACTGGAGGGACGGTTCAGCCGGGCCACGACCATGCTGGAGAATTCGCGGCGGGAGATTGCCGGGGGGTTGGCGCGCGTGCAGGGTGCACTGAACAGTCTGCGCCGCCACGCCGAGGTCATGGCGGTCTCCGATGTGAGCGCTGACGACCTCTCCACGATGGTCATGCTGGAGCATGCGCGCCGCACCGGCACCGAGGAGGTCAGTGGGATCGGAATGCGAACGCCGGAAGACGGACTGGACCGCGTGGCGGAGGGCGGCGAGGGCTCTGCCCCGCGGCGGGATCGTTGACGGCGATGGGTGCCCCGTCTATAATGGCCAGCACGAACCCCGGCCGGCCATCGTGATGGAAGGTGCACAGTGGGGTGGCTGTGGGCTACTTCTGGCATGCTCCGGGAGGTGAACGGCATGAGGCGGTTGGCCACGCTCGCGATACTCGCCGGGTGTGCCATGTGGCTCTCGGCGTGCACGGTTATGCTCCCCCTCGCCGAGCGGGCACTGACGCCGGCAGCGACGAGCGTGGTTACGCGAACGCATCCCGCACAGACAGGTTCACGGAGTGTGGAAGCCGAAGTTGCTGCGCTCGACCTCCCCAATGCGAACCTAGAGGTACTGGCCGCAGCAATCCTGCGGCGCGATATGCTCGAAGGCATCGCAGGGAGCGAGCCGTTCACCCTGCTCGCCCCGAGCGATCGGGCCTTTGCTGAGATGGACGCTGCCTATATCGACTCCCTCCTCTCCGACGATGCGCAGCTGGAAGACTTTGTGCGACGGCACGTGATCCCGACCGTGCGGACGCTCTCAGATCTCACCGAGAGCCCTGTAGAGACGCTTTCAGGGGAGGTGCTCCCCGTCGCTATTCAGGGCGGCAGCGTGCAACTGGCCGGGGCCGTCGTGCTTCAGGGCGATATCGCGGTGCCCTTTGGGCTTGTGCACGTCATCGATCGTGTGTTGCCGGATCCGGAGGCGGCGGCCGCCGCTGAGACGGAGACGGCCACCCCTGCGGCAACCGACGCGCGTACTGCCTCGCCTTCGCCGACTGCCTTACCCTCAAGGACTCCTGCCGCGACGTTGACGCCAACCATCTGGCCCGCAGCGACGCGAACTGCGATCACGACGGCGACGGCACCCGACCGTGTCACCGAGACTGCGACAGCGCCCACGCCGACCGCGACCACGCCCATGCCGGCTGCGACGGCTACAAGCTCGCTCACGCTGGCTACCGCTCTGGCGGGCGAGCGTGATGCCCGCGCGTTCGGGGCTCTGGTAGAGCACGCGGGGGCAGAGGACCTGCTGGTATCGGGGGGCGAGCGAATCCTCTTGGTGCCTTCGGACGGAGCTCTTGGGCCGGCCGATGGCCCGCTTCAGACGGCTCTGCGTGCTTCTTCAGAGAACGTGCGGCAGATCGTTTCACATCTGGTGATCGATGGTGTAGGTAGGCCGGAGGTAGTACCGTCCGGTTCGAGCGTGCAGACGCGGGCCGGCGACACCATCACCATTACGCACGATAGCGAGGGTGTGCGCTTTGATGGCGTCGCCTGCCTGCACCAGGTGTCTGCGGGAGATGGCACGCTTTGCGTGGTCGACAGAATTCTGTTCCCGCAAGACTATGCTCCGGGCCTGATGGGGAGCGTGATCAACACCCAAGGATTGACCCAGATGGCCGCGCTGATCGCGCTTGCCGGGTTGGACCAGGAACTGGCACTGCCTGCGAGCCTTACGCTGTTGGCCCCGACGGATGAGGCCTTTGACGAGCTTTCCGCGCAGGAAATGGCCTCCCTTACCGAGGATCTGGATGTGCTCAGGGCCTTTGTCGAGCGGCACATCATCGATGCCAGGCTTCTGGCCGCAGAACTGCAGGCGAGGACAGTGGTCACTGCGCGATCCGGCGATGCTCTTGCGGTCCGTGGACGCGGATCGATGCTCATTATCGGGGGCACGCGCGTGCTGACGAAGGATATCGCCGCCGGCGCAGCCGTGATACACACCGTGGATACGGTGGTATTGCCGTAGGCGAAAGAAGCGGTTTACTGACCGGTGCCACAGCCCTCCGCGTTGGCATCGCTGATCATTGGCAGTAGAACGCGGTGTGCGCGTGGCGGGCGCTCGATCGAGCGGAGCGCCGCCGCGGCGTCCAGGCGTCCCCAGCCCGAATAGGGATCCCAACCAACGGCGCCGATATCTGCCGCCTCAGCCGTGATCAGGGACGAGGCCTGCTCCCAGGAGATATCCGGCTCATAGGCCATGATCAGGGCGGCCACGCCGCTTACGTGAGGTGTGGCCATGGAGGTGCCCGTCATCAGCCCATAGAGGCCGGATGGCAGGGTGGAGTAGATGGCTACGCCAGGAGCCGCGATATCCATCTCCGCTCCCCAGCAGTTGGATTCCCACGGCAGATCCATCTGGTTCGATGCGCCTACGGCAAGCACCCCGTCGAGGGCTGCCGGATACAGCAGTGCGGGCGTGCCATAGTTGCCGGCGGCCGCAACGAGGAGGCAGCCCTTGCTCTGGGCATAGGATACCGCCTCCGCGAGCAAGAGGCTTGACGATGTGCCGCCAAGGCTGAGGTTGATGATCCTGGCGCCGTTGTCGGCGGCGTAGCGGATCGCCTCCGCAATGCCGGCATAGGTGCCTCGGCCGTCGCTGCCCAGAGCGCGAAGGGGCATGATGCGAGCATGCCACCCGACACCGGCGATGCCGATGTTGTTTCCGGTATCGGCAGCAGCGATGCCGCTTACGTGGGTGCCGTGCCCGTAGGTATCGGCCGGCGTGGCGTCGTGCTCGACGAAATCCCACCCCAGGACGTCATCCACGTATCCATTGCCGTCATCGTCAAAGCCGTTTCCGGCTACCTCGCAGCCATTTCTCCACAGCTTGTCGGCCAGGTCCGGATGTAACAGGTTCGCTCCGGAATCGACTACCGCAATGACCTGTGACTGCCCGCGGCTTTGCGTCCAGGCTGACTCCATCCCGATGCGTCCCAGCCCCCACTGTCGTGTGGCGTACTCCGGATCGTCCGGAACTGTCCCCTGAGCGTAGGCGATGTGGTTTGGCTCTACCCACAGAGCGAGATCGCCCAGTTGGGAGGCGATCGCGTCTGTGGACGCAGCGGCCACAGCACCCTCTGGCCTCGCTCGCCAGACATCCAAGGAATCGACATATTGCAGGGAGGCCAGGCCATGGCTGACCAGCAGCAGCCTGCCCTGCTCGATGGAGAGGCTCGAATCCAGGCGGAGGAGTATCTCTCCGCGATCGAGCGGAGGCCCCGATGGGCCGCTCTCAGCCAGGGAGGCCGAACAGAGCAGCGCCAGGAGCGCCAGGATGCCTGCGGTGCGCCGGATCGAATCGCGTAACCGACGCTTTATGCCCACTCGGCCCACACCAAGATGGACAGCATGGCCAGGTTCGCCGTCACCATTACCCAGAAGGCAATCTGGTAGGCGAGCTTGATGCTCTTGTGACGGTAACGCTGTTGCGCGACCAGTGCACCGGGCCACCCTCCCAGCAACTCCAGCATGTGCAGCAGTCGTTCGGGCGTGCGCTGGCCACCTCCAACGGCCTGCTGCTTGTCCCAGCGGTAGACCAACAGGGTCACGAGGCTCATTGCGGTGTACACCATCGGAACTGCAGCCGGCACGACGCCCCGAGCGGCCAGGTACGCCAGTGCCAAGAGAAACGGGAGCGCGATCGCGAGTGGCCAGGCATCGGCGGACAGAAGCAGTCCGCGTGGGTGTACCTGTACGGCGCACCGCCGACCCTGAGCATCCGTGGCGGGACGATAGCTGACACGCATGTGCTCTCGCGGTCGCATGCCCGCTCGCTCCACAGCACTCACATGGAAGAACAGGTCCTTTCCGCCGGACTCGGGGTGAATGAACCCAAAGCCACGCTCATCGTTCCATGTCACTATGGTACCTCTGTCGCTTCGAGTCACCCATCCTCCCTTACGATGGCTTACCGTGGGGCCGTCGCCCACGTGCGCTTGTCTTCTGACGTATTCGCAAGTATACCACAGGTGAGATGCTCGCCAGCCGGCGGCAAAGGAAGCATCCTCGTCGCTGGCTCTGTAGCAGAGGTACGACGGATGCCCACCAATCTCCCCCCGGAGTACTATGAGGCCGAGCGACGCTATCGCGAAGCCCAGTCTCATCCGGATCGGATCGCTGCCCTCGAGGACCTGCTCTCTACGATTCCCAAGCACAAGGGTACCGACAGGCTACGCGCCGATCTGCGCGGGAAACTGGCCGAACTCAGGCGCTCGGCGCGGCCCCGCAGAGGAAGCAGGCGCCGAACCTCACCGTACAGCATTTCCCCCGATGGAGCGGGCCAGGTTATGATGCTGGGCCCCCCGAACGGGGGCAGATCAACCCTGTTGAACCGCCTGACCTCTGCCCATTCCGAGACCTCCGCTGCCCCCTTCACCACCTACGAGCCGATCGCCGGCATGGTCGCCATCGAAGATATCCAGGAACAGCTCATCGACACGCCTTCCATCGTGAGCGAGTACGTAGATCCTGAGTTGCTGCACTTGCTTCGGCGCTGCGATCTGGCGCTAATAGTAGTCGACTTGCCTTTGGATCCAGAGCGGGAGATCGAATCCCTGCTGCAGATCCTGGGCGATCACGATATCGCACTCATCCCGCCCGGCGACGGGGCCCCAGACAAAGCCCAAGGGTTTCCCGCCCTGGTTGTGGCGAACAAGTGCGATGACCCCTCCCTGGACGAGTTGTGCCCCCTGGTTGTGGTTCTCATCGACGACGCTCTGCCTGTGGTGGGCGTCTCGGCGATGACAGGCTATCGCCTGGGTGATCTCTTGAGGGCGATCCTCGAGAGCCTTCGGATTGTCCGCGTCTATACCAAGGCTCCCGGTCGCGAGATCGATCGGTCGGCGCCTTTTGTGTTACGCGAGGGCGGCACGGTAGCGGATATGGCGGCCCTGGTTCACCGGGACTTTTACGAGCGACTCAAGACGGCGCGGATCTGGGGAACTGGCGTGTATGATGGCCAGCTCGTCGGGAGGGAGCACGTCCTTCACGATGGGGACATCGTCGAGCTGCACCTATAGGCCTGCGCCGGCTGTTGACATCGTGGTGCCGTGGATCTAGGATCCGCGAGCGTGCTGGCTGCAGGGCCGATGCGCTTTGGCGAGTACCGGCTTTGCGCCGGAGTTCAGGGGCGCGAGGCTTTGGCGTACGCACGCCCGGTAGCGCACAGATCAGGCCCCATACGAGGCACATAGCACCTGTCGGCCTGGCCAGCCTCTCCGCACGGGCGGCCCTGCAGAGCAGGCCATCAGAGAGCATCCCGGCGCGCAGAGGCTCTGCGCCGAGTGATGGGGCTGCGCGTGTGGGACACCGTGGCGGCGGACTTTCTTTCCGTGGAGGCGTCGATGATCATCAAGAACCTGGATGAGCTCGTTTCACATGGCGATCGCAAGGGCAGGGAGCTGGCCCTGAGCGTCTTGGAGGGCGGGCTGCAAGCCTCTGATCCGTACGCCAACACACAGAAGTTGCTTCGCATCGAGGGTAACCGTCTGCTGGTGGGTGGGCAGTCGGACATGGACGTGTCCGGATTCGGAGACGAAGCCATCGACCTCGAGACAGTAGAGCACATTTATGTGATCGGCGCCGGTAAGGCGGTCCAGTGCCAGGCCAAGGCGCTGGAGGATCTGTTGGGAGATCGTCTCACCGCGGGCGCAATCACGATCAAGCATGGCGAGCCGCACCTGTTGGACCGGATCACGGTGACCGAGGGGGCACACCCCGTGCCCGACGAGGGCAGTGTCCGGGGCGCTGAACGGATCGCCGAGCTCGCTCGGCGCGCCACCGCGCGGGATCTGGTCATCACTGTGTTCTCCGATGGGGCCTCGTCGCTCTCTCCTTTGCCGGCCTCCGGGATCACGCTGGACGACCTGCACGCTTTGTACCGGCTGGCGATCAAGTATGGCAGCCAGCAGGTCATCATTCGCTCAATGGGTTACTTTTCGCAGCTCAGCCGGGGCCGGCTCATGCAAATCTTGCAGCCAGCACGCAGCATCAACTTGATCATGCAGGTTGGCCTGTTTGAGCGCTGGGGCGGCAGAATCCCGAACAGCAGCTCCTTTGTGCCCACGTGGCCGTCCGGCAGGCAGCGCCTGGCGCAGGATCGAGCCTGGTTCATGGCGCAGCCCTGGTTTGGCGAGTTGCCGCCTCTGATGCAGAAGGTATTGGATGGCGCCGATCCCGAGTATGACGTGCCGGGTCTGGAGGCGTTCTCCAGCATGCAGATGTCGTTCTGGCAGCCGATCGATCTCTACCAGATGGTGGAGGGGGCTCGGCAGCGGGCCGAGGCGCTCGGGCTGAAAGGGGTGGTTCTCTCATCCCACCTGACGGCCCTCTCTGGCGAGGCGGCGAACGTGCTTGCCCAGATCGCCCACGAGTGCGAGGCGTACGGGAGGCCCTTTGAGCCGCCCGTGGCCCTCATCACTGGAGGGCACCTGGATGTGCCGGTGGGCGATGCCACGGGAGTGGGTGGGCGGAACCAGGAGTTCGCCCTCTCCTGGGGATGCCTGCTAAGCAGCGGGCGCCTGGCGAGCCGTCGCGTGGTCGTCGCGGCGGTCGATTCGGATGGGACCGACGGCCCCGGCACCCAGCTCTCTGGTGGTGAGCCGATCTGCATGGCGGGCGGCGTGACGGACGGTTACCTCGGAGAGGAGGCCGACGCGGCCGGCATCGATCTTGCTGCAGAGCTGGCTAACCACAACGCGACGGTTCCACTGATGAGGCTAAAGAACGCGATCTACACCGGGAATACCGGCACCTGCCTGGGAGACCTTCGCGTTGCTGTGGTGATTTAGCTTTCTGCCCATCTTTGCGATAAGGAGAGTGCACCATGTCTGACCGCATAACCAGCATCCAGGCACGTGAGATCTATGCAGCCCGGGGAACGGTGTCGTTGCAGGTCAAAGTGGAGACCGAGAGTGGGGCGGTCGGCATCGCGACGCCCGAATCGGGGGTTTCCACAGGGACCTACGAGGCAGCGTTTCTGTTGGACGGCGGCGACCGGTACAATGGACTTGGCGTGCGGAACGCGGCCAAGAAGACGAACGAAGAGATCGGGCCCGCACTGGTGGGCATGGACGTCACCGATCAGGCCGGCATCGATATGGCCATGATCAGCATGGATGGCACACCCAACAAGTCGCGCCTGGGTGCAAACGCGATTGTAGGCGTATCGCTTGCCGTCATCATCGCCGCGGCTAAGAGCTGCAAGCTCCCATTGTACCGGTATATCGGAGGGCCTGCCGCGCGCACAGTGCCCATCCCCATCGTCGGCATCGGCACAGGTGGGCGATATCGCGATCCCGGTGAGTCTCGCTGGTTCAAGCCCAGTTACGAGTTCGCCGCTTTCGGCGCGGGGAGCTATGCCGAGGCGTTGTACTGGAGCTGGCAATGCACTCGCGAGACGGTCGGACTGCTGAGGCAGCGGTATCCTGGGCGGTTCCAACCGGCGTACCACAGCCTCTCACTTGCGGGAGTGATCGACCATGACCGCGAGTTGCTGGAAGCGATGACTGAGGCGATCGTACGGGCGGGGCATGAAGGCGAGGTCGGGATCTATTTCGACTGCGCCGCGGACTGCTATTATGAGCGCGATATCGATCGTTACGTTGGGTACTTTTCGGCAGGGGAAAAGACCCGCGATGATGTCCTCTCTCTCCTCAAAGAGTGGGTGGAGCAGTATCCGATTGTCTCTCTCGAGGATCCGCTTCACGAACTGGACATAGAAGGGCACGCGCTTGCCGTGAAGGAACTGGGCGTCGAAGTGGTCGGCGACGACTTTTTCACGACGAACCCCGAGCGGCTGCAGAGAGCTATCGAGGCCGGGGCGGCGAGTTCCATGGTCCTAAAGATCACTCAGATCGGCACAGTGACGGAGGCACTGGAGGCGTGCAGCTTGGCGCGCCTAAACGGGTATAATATCCATCCCTGCGGCAGTCGCGGAGACAACGCAACGATAGGCGACTTTGCTGTAGGACTGAACGCGGGCCAGGTGCGAGGCGGCAATCGAAACCGATTGGTGGCGATTGAGGAGGAACTGGGCTCTACGGCCATCTGGTTGGGGAAAGAGGCCTACACCGGCTGGCGCAACCGATGATTCCCGCTGGGGTGGACCACGAAAGGAAGCGTCTAGATGATTGAAGCGGCAAATGGGCTGGCCAGGATACTGAAGCAGGAAGGCGTCGAGTGGGTAAGCACCTTCCCGGTCTGCTGCGTGAACAACGCGCTTGGCGAGGAAGGTGTGCCGATGGTCATGATGCGGGACGAGCGGTACGCGGTGGCCGTCGCGGATGCGTACTCCCGCGTGACTGAGGGAAAAAAGATCGGCGTGTGCACGGTGATGGGTGGGCTGAACCCGGCTGGCTTGCAGATGGCTTACGGAGCCCTGGCACAGGCGTATGAGGACTCGTCGCCTCTGTTGTGCATATCGGACGGGATTCCGGTGGGATCAGGCGGACGCGCCCACTATGATATGATCGCGGGGATGCGTTCCGTCTGCAAGTACGTTGGCGAGATCGATCGGCCGGAGCGAGTGCCCGAGATCCTGCGGCGTGCATTCACGCTTCTGCGCACGGGGAGGCGGGGCCCGGTGCTGGTGACGATGCCGAGAGCGTTGGGTGCCTATGATCCCGAGCAGTACCCCTATCAGCCGGTAAAGGGATGGCGGGCGGCGCCTGACCCGGCTGACGTAAGTCTGGCGATCGGCGCGCTGCTCAACGCGCAACATCCCTTGCTTCTCGCGGGTGAGGGCGTGCTGTATGCCGAGGCGACGGACGCGCTCGTCGCGTTCGCTGAGAGGGCCCAGTTGCCTGTAATGACTACGCTAAAGGCTCAGAGCGCCTTTCCGGGAAACCATCCCCTCTCGGTAGGCGTGCGGGGCGAGTTGGCTGCCTCGTTCCTGCGCAGCTGCGATCTGGTTCTCGCGGTGGGCACGAGCCTTGCGGCTGGCCACTTTCGCCAGGCCATTCCCGACGCTGCGCACAAGATCATCATCCACTGCACGGCCGATGCGGAGGACGTCAACCGAGTGTACCCGACCGACTATGCGGTGCTGGGCGACGCTCAGCTCACCCTGCAGGCACTGGATGTTGAGCTGGCCAATTGGCAGGCGGGTAAATGCGAGCGGCCTGGCTTGTTGCAGGCCATTCGGGCGCAGAAGGAAGCCATGCTCGCCAAGTACCGGCCGGCCATGGCATCCGGCGAGATCCCTATCAACCCCTATCGCGTGTATGCCGATATGCTCAGCGTTCTTGATCCGGCCAACAGCTTTGTCACGCACGATTCCGGCACCACTCGCGATCAGCTAAGCACCATCATAGAGCCGCAGATACCCCGAGGATTCCTGGGATGGGGCAACGTTTCGACACTGGGCTTTGGCCTGGCGGCAGCCATGGCCGCCAAGCTGGCTTTCCCGGAACGCCAGGTGATGAATGTGACGGGTGATGCCGGCGTTGGCTATATGCTCGGGAACATGGAGGCCCTCGTCCGAAACGGCATCGGCGTGACAACCGTACACATCAACAACGGCGGCTTTGCCGGCTACGGGCCTGGTTTCTGGGGGCCTGGCCACGATCCCTACACCTGCGATGTATGCGACCACGAGACGGCCGATGTTTCGCGGGCTGTAGAGGCATTGGGGTACTATGCCGAGGACGTGACCGATCCGGCCATGATCGTTCCTGCGCTGAAGCGTGCCCTGGCCCAGAATGAAGAGGGCCGGCCTGCGTATCTGGAGATCGCCTGCAGCCAGTACCCTGTATTTGGAGCATGGGTCACGAGCTGATAACAGCCTGTGGCGGAGGGCGCCGCGCGAGCCAGTGCGGCGGGTTCGGCAGGAGGGGAGTGCGGCGATGAACTTCATCGACGGGTGGGCCAGTGGCGACGTGCTCGCTAACGGACTCAGGCTGCACTACTACCGGTCGGGCGGGAACGGTCGACCGGTAGTGCTCGCTCATGGGATCACGGATTCGGGCCAGTGTTGGCCGCGTCTCGCGTCCGCACTGGCGCCGGCCTATGACCTCGTCGCCTACGACGCACGGGGCCATGGCCACTCCGAGACGCCACCGGGGCCCTACACCAGCCTGGATCAGGCTGAGGACCTGTTCGCTCTCGTCGAGGAGCTTGGGCTCCGCCGGCCGGTGGCCATCGGGCATTCCATGGGGGCGCAGACGGTCTCGCTGGTGGCGGCTCGCCACACGGGGCTGCTGGCGGGTGCGGTGCTGGAGGATCCACCCTGGAGAGACGTCCCTGCCGCGCCAGGCGGGGGCCCCGGCGAGTATCGCCGGAGGCTCCGGGAGTACCGGGCGCTCACCGTGGAGGCGCTGGTGGCCTACGGGCGGGCGCATCGAACAGGCTGGGCGGAAGAGGAACTTTGTCCCTGGGCCCAGGCCAAGCACCGCTGCAGCGCAGAGGCGCTGGAGAATATGGTGCCGGGCGGGCCGGACTGGCGGGCCGTGGCCGCGGGCATCGAGTGCCCGACGTTGCTGCTCACTGGCGATCCCAACGTGCAGGCTATGGCCGGCCTGGGTGCGATTGTCACGCCGGCGGTTGCCGAACTGGCCTGCCAACTCTCCTCGCATATCCAGGTGGTGCAGGTTGCCGGAGCGGGGCATAACATCCGCCGCGAGGCTTTTGACGCCTACAGGGCCGCCGTCCTCGGCTTTCTGCATACGCTCTAGCGCAGAGCCTCCGGAATGCCCGCTTCGCAGGGAGTGCCGGTCTGGCATAGGCCGCAGGCATAGCCCTGGAACCCGTAGCGTTCGAGAACGATGGGGCGCGTGGCATCCAGATGGGCACGGCACAGGCGCTTGTCATGGCCGGCCGGACTGATGGCGCCGACCGGGCAACGCTGGATGCAGCTTCCGCAATGGCCCAGCGCATAGTGCAGACAGTAGGCGTGATGATCGGCATAGGGACGCTCGGCCGGCGGCACAGGCAAGCGCGCGAGCACTGAACCGAGACGCACCGCCTTACCAGCCGGCGTGATCAGGCCGTCGCAGAGGCCAAAGGTGCCCAACCCACAGGCATGCGCGATGTGGCGCTCCGACCATGGCGAAGCGAAGACACAACGGGCTGAATCCACCATGCCGAAACCGGGCCACAGCGTGGGCGACATGGCGTCGTATCCCGCTTCCCGCAGGGCCTGGACCGCGCGCTGCTTGAGCAGGCTGTTGAAGGCCTCGCCGAACATGCGAGAGCGTGCCCATCTTTCGGCGGGATAGACGCGCTCTGCACGGTTATCTTGCCTCGTTCTCGCCGTCTGCGGGAGTATCCACGAGATGACCGCGATCTCCTCCGCAGCGGGCGGATCGTGTGGATAGGCCAGGGCCATCGCCTCGGCCGGAGTCCAGTGCTCTGGCCCGACATGCTCCTTGTACGCTGCAAAGAGGGCGTCGTCCCCTCTGGCGATGCCCACCAGAGGAGTGCCCCAGGCTGGCTCATCAAAGGGGCCATGCATGGCATTCTCAGGACTCTGCGAGAGCCCCACCACCAGGTCGGTGATCCAGCCCGTATCGTCGCGGTTGACCATCTGCGACAGAACCTCCTCGTTGACACGGTGCACCCGGCGGCACCGGTACCGCCGGGTGCGTGATCTCAATGGCTATCCGGCCAAGATCGCTCAGCCGACCTTCCTGAATAACTCCATGTAGATATCGCGGACGCGTCTGGGGCCCTCCCAGGAATCCGCTTCGGCAAGCTCCTTGCCCTGGGGGCCCAGCACCTCCGGCAGCACGTCCCCGTCGAAGCCGTCGCCTCGGAGGATTCCCAGCCAGCGGACGAGGTCGATGAACCCCTCGCCGGGGAGCAGGCGATCGCTATCCTGCATGGTCTCGCGATCGATGCCATGGGGGAGATCGAACACGTGGAGCGTCAGTGGAAGCCCCTTGACGCGGTGCAGCGACTCATAGTCGCCATCTCCACCGGCCCACCAGTGGATGACGTCCAGCATGAGGCCCAGGTTCGGACGATCCACGCGATTGATGAGTTCCAGGGCGGCATCGAGGTTGATGATCCAGGGGTACATGGTCTGGAAGGGGAACGGCCTCCCCACCTGGGGCCCGAGGAACTCGAAGACAAGATCCATCTTGTAGCGCGCCAGCACGTCACAGTATTCCCGAAACTTGCCGACCATCCAGTGCCACTCACCTTCGCCGACGAGTTTGGGCCAGCGGTTGGGCGGCATCATGCCGGTTTTTGCGCCAAAACCGGCGACAGCAGCGGCGCGCCTGTCGGCCAGAGCCAGGGCCTGTTTCCACTGATCGCCCTCCATGGAGATGGAGGGGCCAAGAGCCACGCTGGCCACGGCCATGTTGTGCCGCGCCAGCAGGCCTTTGAGCTCATCCATGGCGTTGCGCGCCATGTACGAATCGATCAGGTCAGCGCCCAGGCCGATAGAGCCAAACCCGAGCGCGCCGCCGATGGCCAGGCGCCCCTCAAGATCCAGCCTGCTGGGGAAGTTGCCCACTTGAAGCCGCATGCGATCCCTCCTGATATTCTACCGACAAGAGGCGAAAGACGGTTGCACCGACCCCGGCACTCTCGCCGGGCACGAAGGGTCAGGGCGAAAGGAAGATGCGCTCCAGGAGCAGGTATCGCTCACGGAGGCAATCGGTGACCGCGCGGCTCTCGACATCGAGGACCATGTACTGAGGCGGCTCGACCCGGTTGATCGCCGGCCAGGCGGGTGCGCCTGCGCCGCTGGGATCGCCGCAGCGGACAAAGCTGGCAAAGTACGTCTGCATCAAGTCGGAAAGGGCATAGTCCTCGGGCGTCCAGGCGTACACTTTGTTGGTGGCCAGGTTACCGAGCGCGTATTCGATCTCGGCGGAGTGTACGGCGCCGCTGGCCGGGGGAGCTTGTTCGGCCTGCCCATCGCCTGATTCCATGATGCCGCCGGCAAGCCCCGGGATGGCACCGGCGAACTCGGGCGTCATGGGCGGCCGTGGGCGGCTGTAGAGGTAACGGTAAACCGGGCTGTTGCCGGTGGCGGCATGCGCATCGGCCCACTTCCAGGTGCTGAAAGCGATGAAGCAATCGCCAGCCAATGCGGTGGCGGCACGCAGCGCTTCATCGGGTGTGCTGCCGGCGGGGTACAGGCGGAGCACCTCCGGCGCAAAATCCCCAAAGCGCTCGCGCACCGCCTCGGCGTAGGACTGCGCTGTGACCGAGCGCTCACCGAGCAGCGCTCGGCCGTTGGCCTCCTCCGAGTTCCAGCCGACGAGGAGAGGGACGTGGGCCTGCTCTCCGGCAGAAAGAATCTCCACCAGGGGTTTCGGCAGCAAGTACCCATCCAGCGTGCCGGCGCAGGCTCCCGGGCGGGCCGCATCGGCCTTCTCCAGCAGCGTCTCAGCGGGCATCGCGCGGAGTTCGGCGAGCGAGCTTGCCCCAAGCGTCTTTGCCAGCTCCAGGCCTTGCGCTTCTGCCTGGCTGAGGGGCTCGGGCTCGAGCGTGGGCGGAATGGCAGCCCCGCTCTCCCCGATGGCTCCCGCGATGAGATGGCGGGAGAGGGGGGAACACATGAGCACGCTCACCGAGATCGAACCCGCCGACTCACCGCCGATGGTGATGCGTTCCGGATCGCCACCAAAGGCTGCGATGTTCTCCCGCACCCAGCGGAGCGCAGCGACCTGATCCAGATAGCCATAGTTGCCAGAGGCCCGGTCCGGCGATTCGGCAGTGAGCTCTGGATGGGCGAAAAAGCCGAATACGTGGAGGCGATAGTTGACTGTGACGGTGACCAGGCCGCGCCTGGCCAGCGCCTCGCCATCGTAGCGCGGCTCTGAGCTATCCCCGGCTATGTTCCCGCCGCCGTAAAAGTACACGAGCACCGGCAACCGGTCATCGGGCGACGCGGCCGTCGTCCAGATGTTCAGATACAGGCAATCCTCGCTCACGCTCTCTGAGCGGAAGTTCATATCGCCAAAGGGGCGCCGTTGCATGGGGCGAGGCCCAAAACGGTCAGCCCTGCGCACTCCCTGCCAGGCCTTGGCCGGTTGAGGCGGCCGCCAGCGGAGAGAGCCCACCGGTGCCTCGGCAAAGGGCACGCCCCGGAACATGCGGAGCCCGCCTTCTCCGGCGATACCCTCGAGTTGACCCTGCAATGTGCTGACGCGCGTGGAGATGGCCAAGGGAAGCCTCCTGTCTGCGGTTGGCGCCACGTTGCGCACAGTTGCGGCGCGGCAGGCGAATGTGCGGGTATTGTAGTAACGGCTTAGAGCGCTCGCAAGCCCGTGAGCGGCGATCAGGTTCCTGCCTGGGCCTCCGATCGCTCTCGGTAGTCGGCGATGGCCTGGCGCAAGGCCTCTGGGGCCAGAACCGAGCACTCCAGCTTGCCCTCGGGGAGCCCGCCCAACGCTTCCGAAACCTGCTGAGCCGTCAGCCTGACGGCTTCGTCCAGCGGCAGCCCGGTGGCCAGCTCTGAGGTGATGGAACTGGATGCGATCGCGGCCACACAGCCAAAGGTCAGGTACTTGATCTCGGCCACCCGGCCTTCTTCCACGCGAATGTAGAGCTCTATCTGGTCCTCATGTATGTCGCTCTTGACCCTGGCGAACCCATCGGGGTGGTCCATGCGGCCAATGTTGCGGGGCGTGATAAAGTGATCAATCGCCTTTTCGGTGTACATGCTGCTCCTCAGGTGTGGCCCGGATCCCGGCTTGCGAAGTCCGCCGGAGGCAATGCCGGCCGGGGGATCAGTCGAACAGCGGCGTGCTGAGATATCGCTCGCCGGTATCGGGCAGGATCACGACGACGCGCTTGCCCGCCGAATCCGGACGGGCCCCTACGGCGAGCGCGGCCGAGACCGCGGCACCGGAAGAGACGCCGCACAGGATCCCCTCCTCACGAGCGAGGCGGCGCGCCATCGTTCGAGCATCCTCATCGGTGACGGTCACGATCTCGTCAAGGAGATCGGTGCGGAGCACGCCCGGCACAAAGCCGGCGCCGATGCCCTGGATTCCGTGCCGCCCCGGTTGACCTCCCGAGATCACGGGGGATCCGAAGGGCTCCACGGCGATGGCCTTGAGGGCCGGGTTCCTGGGTTTGAGTGCCTCGGCCAGGCCGGTGATGGTGCCGCCAGTACCGACCCCGGCCACGATGATGTCCACCTGCCCTCCGGTGTCCTCCCAGATCTCGATGGCGGTGGTTTCCCGGTGCCTGGCCGGGTTTGCCGGGTTCTCGAACTGCAGCGGTATGAAGCTCCCTGGGATCTGCGCAGCCAGCTCCTGGGCGCGACGGATGGCGCCGTTCATGCCCTCCGAGCCGGCGGTGAGCACGATCTCTGCCCCATAGGCGGCGAGCAGCTTGCGTCGCTCGATGGTCATTGTATCGGGCATGGTGAGGATCAGCCGATAGCCGCGGGCTGCGGCCACGAGGGCGAGCCCCACCCCCGTGTTGCCACTGGTCGGCTCGATGATCACTGTTTCCGGCGTCACGTGCCCGTCACGCTCGGCGGCCTCGATCATCGCGAGGGCGATGCGGTCCTTGACGCTACCCCCGGGGTTACGGGATTCGACCTTGGCCAGGATCTCGGCACGCACGTCCGAGGTGATTCTGTTCAGCCGGACGAGCGGCGTATGACCGATCGCGGCGGTGATATCACTGAAAATGCCGTGCATGGCGTTCCTTTCTGTCTACTAGCTGGCAACAAACGAAAAGCTTTCAGGAGCCCGAGCTGACGGTCCCTGGGCGGAGACGACACTACTGAGATGATAGTCCAGGCTCGCGCTGTGCCAAGCGCCTGGAGCAGTTGGTGGTGAGCGGGGCTATCTGGCCCCCATGGCGTCCAGCGGGAACGCCAGGCTGAGGCTGCCATCGCCCGTGAGGGCGAAGGAGACGGGCCACGGACTGCCATCCATCTCCCAGCCCGCGGCCGAAAGGGCCAGTGGCGAGACGTCGGATGCAAAGGAATAGTCAGTCGCCTGGATGCCGCTCTGCTTCTGAATGGTGAGAGTGTAGCGACAGAGGGCGCCTTCACAGGCCAGGGCTGAGCCTGGCAATCGATAACGCAGGGTGAGCGAACGCGACTCGCCGGGAGGCACCACGAGCAGCGTGCCGAGGCTCTGCCGCGTCCCCTCTGTGGTCCGATCGATGGGATAGTCGGATCCAACGCTCTCGACGAACTCCGCGCCGGCCGGCAGCAAAACCCGTACATAGTCCCAGTAACACAACTCGGTGAGCGCCTCGTACGAATCCAGGATCCTGGCATCCTGGACGCAGGCGATCCCTGTCGCCGGAGAGCGGTGATGGTAGGTCAGCACGAGCTCCGCCCAGGGCGAGCCAGAGGTAAACGAGACCCGGTACAACACCTCCCGCTGGATGTTGCGATCCACCTTGTTGTAGCCCAGGTTGGCATCCACGACCATGAGGTAATCGCCGGCCGCGTCGCTCAGGCTTCCGGAAAAGCCGGAGCGAGACAGGTCGGCTTGGGCGAGCGTTCCGGATAGCCACCAAGCCTGGATGTGTTTGCCATCGCGCCCACGCACGAGGGCCTCCGCCAGGCGGAGCATGGCGCCGGAATCCAGTTGCTTGAGCCTGGATACGACGGCATCCGCGAACACGCCGCCGAAATCCTTGCGGTGATCCAGCCATCCCCAGATGTTGGTCTCGCGGTGGCGGATTGGCGTTCCATCGACAGGATTCTCCCAATAGCCTTCGGCGGTCTCCAGCAGGCTGGCGGCGGAGATGGACACACCGTACTGCGGCACGTCAATGGGGCCGGTGGCCTCCAGCAGCATCTGGAGCATGGGCGTGTCCACCGCGACGATCCCATCCACGGTGACGCCGCGGCTGGCCTGATACAGCGCAGCCAGGACCTGGGCCGAGGTGGGAAAGTCGGGTGACCAGTTGCCGTCGCGGAATACCAGGCCGCCGAGGCGCATATACCGCCCGAGTGGCTCGGGGGGATCCGGCATGCGGTATTGATCGGTCTCGACGTTGTAGCTGTTCATGTACTCGTACGTATCCAGCCGGCCGCCACGGAGGTGCAACACCAGGACGCTGCTGATGAACCCCCCGGTCGGGCGCAGCTCATCGCTGTTCTGAAAGAGCAGGAGAATGGTTCTCTCGGTTGTGCCACCCAGGACCTGCGGCGCAAGGAGAAGGGCATCGAGCAGTTCGGGGGCCAGAGCCAGAGCGCCGCTGAGACGTTCTGGAACCGGCAACGGGCCCTCCAGAGCAGCCAGTCGTTCGGCGTGGGGGTACAACGCCAGCAGACGCTCACGCTGGCTGCCGAGTGTTTCCAGAGCCTGCCGCGTGGCCGACGCCTGGAACGACAACTCTCCGCCAGCAGGCGCAGCGCTCAGGGCGAGTGCCGCTGTGTAGGCTGTGTGGGCCAGCTCCGTGGCCAGGGGGAGGCCGTCACAGGCGAGGGCGCCGGCCTGGTGGGCAGCCGGCCAGAGCGACTGGGCAGCGACCGCACAGCCCGGGCCGGACGCGAACGTATTGAGGATACGGAGGCTGCGATAGAGGCCGCGGAGTGAAGAGGAAAGGGCGGAAAGCGCCGCTGGATCGGCCGTACCGTTGCCCTGGGCACTCTCGAAGAGAGCCGCGCCGAAGGATTGAGCCTGCCGGGCGTGCCTGAGCGCGGACCTGAGGTTCAGGCTCAGGAGCAGGGTCCAGAGCAACAGGAGGATCAGCAGCACGCCGATGAGGCAGAACCCCAGCGGGTACCGTGCGGGCGTATCACCGCGATCTGACGCGGGGCGGTTGCCCTCGGGGGATGCCTGTGCAGTCATCTGTTGCGAATACCCCTGGTGATCGATGCGAACGGCTCTGCTCGTGTGCGGGCTGGAGGCGACGGCGAAGGCGAGCGGCTAGAGATCCAGCCGGCCAAACAACTCGCCGAGCTTTTGCTCACAGTGCCGGAGGCGCCCGTAGCGTGGCTCCACGATGGCGACATCCTCGACCAGAGTGGGTATATCGCTGTTGGGATCCCGCTGCAGCACCGTGGAGTGTTCGAGCGCATAGCTCTCCAGGGCGCGCGAAAGCTCGGTGGGCTCCAGGACGGTGAGATCGGGCATGATCACGAGGTCAAAGGCATCTTGATCCTGGAGATGCTGTTCGATCAGCTCGGCGTAATCCTGCTGCGTGCTCTGCGCCGCCTCGTTGGCTACCGTCATGATATTGGTGAGCAGAAGCTTGGTGGCGTGACTCTCGCGATAGGCCTGCGCCATCCCGGTAGGCAGGAAGTTGGCGAGGATCGAGCCGTAAAGACTGCCGGGGCAGATGACGATGAGATCGGCCTCGCGAAGGGCTGAAAGGGCTCGTTCGTTGCTGCTCACCTGGGGCTCGAGCCAGATATCCACGACCCGATCCAGCGACATACGGAGCTCGTCGAGGTAGTGTTCGCCGAGATAGCGGCGGCCGCTGCGGGTGCGGAATGCAAGATCGGCTGGCTCCAGAGAGACCGGGATGACCTCGCCGCGGAGGCGAACGCCGATCAGATCCTCAAAGAGCGCCTGAACTGACGGCAGGCTGCTGGTCTTTTCCTCCATGAACTGGAAGAAAGTGTTGCCGAAATTGCGCCCGCGCCCGTCGCGGAAGCGCAGCATCTCCTCCCAGGCGTACTTGAGCTCGCCATCGACCCAGAGCGACATGAGCGAGCGCCAGTAGTCCGAAAAGGCCATGATCTGGCCGCGCTCGTCGGTGCGCATGCGGCCGGTGTGGCCGCCGCTATCAAAGGTGGTCACGATCGAGTGGATGTCATGGCAGCCGGCGCGGACGAGGCCCTTGTTCACCACCGGCATGCCGGAGCCCCCGCCGATGGTACAGACGCTATAGTCGGAATTCACCGCTGGCAGTACCCCGCTGTGTTGGCTGACAGGACGAAGCAGGCCCAGACGCTCCCGAGCCTGCCCGACCAACTCGCTGGTGCGATATCCCGGAGCGGGAACTAGACGCCGGTATCGGGAAGCAGGTCACAGGGGGCCGTGACGGTGTACTCCTGCAGGAGGGTGCTCTCGGCACCCTTGACCAGTGTGACCTTGAACGGATAGCTCGTGCAGGGCATGGCATCGGCCGAGATGCGCGCCACGAACTCGAAGATGAATTCCTGGCCCGGGGCCAGATCGGCCAGCGGATACTCAAAGGGCGGCTCCTGGACCACGTCCTCGATCAAATACTCGACGCCCGCGACCTGTTCCAGAGCGACCAGGTACCCGGACATGGTCGCGGTTCCTTCGTTCTGGATTGGCAGCCGGATCTCCAAAGAAGGGGCAATGACGCCGGGCTCCGGCGTGGCCGCTGGCGCCGCCGTAGTGGGCACGGCTGTAGCAGGCGCGGCCGTGGCCGGGACCGTAGGGGAAGGCACCGTCTGCCTGACTGGCTGCGCCAAGGGCGCTGCCCATGCCGAAGGCACAGACGCCAGCGCAAGGATGCCGATGAGGGCGATTGCCATGATGTACCTGGGCCAGAGATTCCCGTTCTTCATGATTCCACTCCTGTCTGCTGCTTCGAACGGCCAGAAACGGCGGCGCCGGCGAATCAGCCGGGCCGCGCGATCACAATGACGCGATGCGTGTACGACCACTCCGGCCAACAGGTAACGAGGGTCAGCCTGGTATCCCCGGTATCGCGCAGGTACTGGGCGTTGCGCTGTCTCTGCTCCAGAGTGAGGCCGGCTTCTTGAATGGTGAGCGACGTTTCGACGATATAACGGAAGGGACGCCCGTCAGCATCCCACAGGCGGATCTCATCGCCCTGGGCAAGGCTCCCGATGCCCTCCAACTCGCCCTGTGCCGTGCCGCGCGTGTGCCCGGAAAGGACCGTGTTGCCGGGCCCGCCGATGGGGGCGGAGCCCCGATGGTAGCCCACGGCACCGTTTACCGTTTGCCACACGGCGGCGAACTGGCCGTCCTGTTCGACCAGGTCCCAACTGATCATGACGAGATCCTGATCGATGCCGATGGCCGGGATCTCGACATGGCCCATGTAGCGGTATTCACCTTGGTCGCCCAGGGTGATCCACACAGGCTCAGGCGTGGGCGAGGGGGAGGGCGGTGGCGTGGCCTCGGCGGCGGACTCTGGCGTGGCCGGCAGGCCGTGCTCTGGTACGAGAGCCGGGGTCTCCTGGTGCGGCGCGGCCGAGGGGGAGACCATGGTAGAAGGTGCTGGCGCGGGCGATGCTTCCTCAGCCGACACGACCCAATCACGGGAGGCGGAACGCGCCTGGGCGCGCCAGCACAGCGTGCCCCCGATGAGCAAGAGACATACACCGATACCGACAAGCAGCCTATACTGCACGGAACCTTACCCTTTCAGCTACACCGGCGGGGCCGGCCGCCAGAGCTTGTCAGTTATTGTACCCGAGGGACTGGCTCTGCGCAACCGAGATGCGACCGCTACTCATGTGGCCGGCTCCCGGTTTGACGGCAGGGGCCGGCATGGTACGATCCGCAGGATCGGCCGATCCCACAGTGCGAGGGGTCTTGTGTACCGGATTCCGGAGGAAGGACACCGATCTTGGGACGATGCGCCCGCGCTCTTGGTACGACCGCGATGTGGTGCATGCTGGTCGCGACGCTGTGCGCGGGGGCGAGCGCTCCGTCGATCGCGACGGTCAACAGCGGCCAGATGTTCCTCCCGCCCTATCTGCGGCCGGCGGATCGCATGGGCTTTGACGTGGCCTACACGGGGGTGGACACCGTCGACGTGGCCACACTCGGGGCCGGCTGGTACGGCGATTGGCGGACGCAGGAGTTGCCGGCGCAACCCGCCTCGCTGACCTATGTGCAACTGGTGCGCCTTCAGGCGGGGGCGGACCCATCCGATCCGGACCAGGTGACCACCCTGCCGTCGGCCGAAGAGATCGCTCAGATCGCTCAGCGGCATCCCGGATCACTCTGGATGATCGGCAACGAGCCGGACTCGTACTATCACGGGGCGCCGTTGCTCCCGGCGGTGTATGCGCACACGTATCAGCGGGTGGCAGGAATCATCCGGCAGGCGGACCCGGATGCCCTGCTGGCCAATGGTGCGCTGGTGCAGCCTACACCCTGCCGGCTGGCGTATCTCGGAATCGTCTGGAACACGTACCTGGCGACGTACGGGGAGCGGATGCCGGTGGACGTGTGGAACATGCACGGGTTCATCCTACGGGAGGTGTACGGAGAATACGGCGCCAGCACACCTCCGGGCGTACCGAAATCGTGCGGCATCGACTATGCGACGCGGGATGCGGACAACCTCGGCATACTGAACACGAACATTCGCCGGCTGCGCCAGTGGCTGGCGGATCATGGCGAGCGGGAAAAGCCGTTGATCATCAGCGAGTACGGGATCCTCTGGCCGTACCGCCCAGACTATATCTTTCGCGACGAAGACGGGCGGGACTTTTCGCCAGCGCGGGTGATCGCGTACATGACGGGTTCCTTTGACCTCTTTCTCACCGAGACCGATCCGGCGACCGGCTACAGCGCAGACGATAACAGGCTCGTGCAGGCCTTTGCCTGGTACAGCCTGGCCGACGACCAGCAGTACAACGGGCACCTATTCTCCAGCGAGAGCAAGGCCATATCGCCGATGGGCCAGGCTTATGCCGACTATGCCGCGGCGCTGCCGGACCCGGCGCTGCCCGACCTCTCGATAAGGCTCACCGTCGACACCAGCGCGCTGGATTCGATGGATCCCCTGGAGCCCGGGGAGACGGTGGCCGTGGACCTCCCTGCAGCGGGGCAGATGGCCAATCTGGGCCGGGTAGCTGTGGAGGACGCCGCGATCTCGTGCCCGGAGCTGGGATACGAGACGACCGTGGATCTGGCCGGCCGGTACGAACCGGGATCCACCGTGGTGTTGCCGCTACCGCCGTACCTGCTCACGGCGGCCGGCTTGCACGAGGTAACCTGTACGGTCGATCCGGAGGCGCACACCACCGATGGGCGGCGCTGGAACAACCAGGCGACGGCCATGGTCGACGCGAGGCTACTGCTGTCAGACGGCTACAGAGTGTATCTGCCTCAGATTCATCCCGGCAGCCCATAGCGGCTACCGGCAGCGCGGCACCGAACCGGGCGATGCACAGGCCGCCGCGGCTGCCGGCCGAGTTCCTTGAATGCGCCCTACCAGCGGCGACCGAGGCGCCGGTAGAGCATGATCCCCATTCCGATGGCCAGAGCCGCCAGAATGGCGATGATGATCCCGGTGAGCACATCCAGAGAGCGATCCACGGCCTCCTCCGGGATTGAGACCTGCAGCGGAGTCCCGGTGGGCCACACCAGGGTCTGCTGCGGAGAGGAGGCTCGATCGCCGGCGCCGGGTGTGGGCGTAAGGGTCGGCGTGCGGGTGGGCGCGTCCGTCGGGAGAGGCAGCGCGGACAACGTGGCCTCCAACCAGGGGCACTCGTCCTGGACAAAGGAGATGCTTCTGGCCAGATCGGACACCTGGTCCGAGGATACGCTCACCTGCAGGGGCAAGGGGACACCTTCGCGCGCCCAATCATCCACCTCCATCTGCAACTCGAGCTTGGCACCCTCACCGGGGCGCAGATCGGACACCTCCCACGAGATGTAGCCGACTCCCTGGGCGGCCGCGCCTTCGGTGGATTGGGAGAGGATGGCGCGCGTATCGCCCGGGAGGCTGGCCGCGACCGTGATGTTGGTAACCGTGATCGCCCCGACGTTGGTGACCCAGATACTGAAACGCTGCTGCCAGCCGGGGCATAGCGGATCATGGCTGGTGGAGAGGGTCAGATAGAGGTAGGGAGACTCGCCCCCGGCGAGCGCCGGGGTCGGGGGCACCGTCGGCGTGGCGGAGGGAGTGGGTGTGACGGTGGGCGTGTGAGTGGGCGCCGCCGTTGGGTAGGGCGTGGGCGTGCGCGGGGCATTGCTGACGATGAGGCCTGAGACAAAGGCATCGTGATAGGTCTTGGCGCCCTGCGCATCGACGGTGGTGAGGCGAAGGCGAAGGGCGTACTCACCATCGGGTATGCGGGTGGTATCCCAGAGTGCCAGGCGCTCGGCCTGCGCGGCGCCGCCTGAAGGCTCCAGGATGCTGATCCAGTGTGAGGCGTCCTGGGAGGGCGCAAAGGCGAGAGAGTACTCCCCGGGGAGCGCGGCCTGGACGGTGCCGTAAATGGCCACGAGCCCGCCGATGACGCTAGCGGGCGCCGGCGAGAGGACCTCCACCGTGACCGGCGGAGCGACGGTCTGGGCGACCACGGGAAGAGGCGAGAAAGCGCTTAGGATCAGTAAAGCGAGGGGGAACAGCGCGCCCAGTAACCTGTTCGCTCGCGTAGCATGGCAGAGGTGCATCTAGTTCTCCTCGGGCTTTATGCTGGAACGGTCCCTGGACAGCCAGGGCACGCGGCGAGCGCGATGTTGGAGCCATTTCCAGGCGGTGCGCAGGCGAGATGCCGGGGGTTCCTCGGCGGCGCCATAGTGCCGGTAACCATAAGAACCATAGCCATAGTAGCCGCCGTAGGATCCGTACGCACCGCCCGGCGTATCATACCGGTTGAGCACGACGCCCAGGAAGCGGCCACCGAGCCGCTGCAGATCCTCCGCAGCCTGAGCGCAGGCCAGCGCCTTGGTGCGACCCGATTCCGCCACAAGGATGGAACCCGTCACGATGCCCGAGAGGATGCTGGCATCGGCCGCCGCAAAGATCGGCGGGCTATCCAGTATGAGCACGTCATGGGCCGCGGCGAGCTCCGCCAGCAGCGACTTCATTCGATCGGAAGCCAGCAGGACCGCGGCATTGGGCGGGATGGGCCCGGCTGTGAGCAGGCTCAGGGTGGGCAGATCGGTCTCCCGGATGACCGAGGTGGCATCAGCCACCTCGCCGACGAGGATGGAAGAGAGCCCCCGCTCGTTATAGAGGCCATGGGCGGTGTGCAGGGTGGGGCGACGCATGTCCGCATCCACGAGGATGACCTTTTGGCCCGATTCGGCCATGACGGCGGCCAGGTTCGCAGCGGTGGTGCTCTTGCCCTCCCCGGGGCCGACGCTGGTGACGAGAAAGACGCGATCGGCCGCATCGGCGGGAAGCGAGTAGCGGAGGTTGAGGTCGACGATGCGGTAGGCCTCCGTCTCACTGGCATCGGGACGGACACGGGCGATGGACTCGGGGACGATGCCGTCCCGGCTGCGGATGTTGTAGACCGTGCCGAGGGCGGGCAAGCCGAGGGACTGCTCGATATCCGCCTGAGTCTTGACGGAATCATCCAGGTATTCGATGAGGAAGGCGACGCCGGCGGCGATCATCAGCCCGACAATGGCCGCCAGGAGCGTGCTGGTGAGGACCCTGGGCCTGGCAGGCTCCGTGGGGATCACGGCGGGCTCGATCACCTGGATATAGTTGGTGGAACTGGAGCGCAGATAGCTCAAGAGGGCGGAGTAGTTGGTCCGCCGAGCCTCCAGGACGCCTTGAAGGCGCTCCTGTTCCTCCGGGGAGAGATTCTCCTGTCGCTCCACGATGGTGTTGCTGAGAGCGGCGATATCGGCCTGCAGCTCGGTGAGCTGCTGCTGGACGAACTCGCGGTACTGCCGCTCCTCGCGTTCCGGGGCGCTGGGGCTCTGGAGAATGAGCTGGTTGGCCAGTTCGTTGGCCGTAGCGGCGCCACGGGCCGGCAGGGTATCGGATACGGTGAGCCGCAAGAGCTGGGTGTTGCTGACGAGGGAGACGACGAATTCGGGTTCCTCAGCGAGACCGAGGGTCTGCATCGTGGCCTGGATGATCGGCCTCGTCTTGAGCAACTGGGCGTAGGTTTGGGCGAGTTTCTCACTGGTCTGGAGCTCGCCGGTGGTGGGATCGGTGAGCTCGATACTGCCCCCGATCATGAGCAGGGTGGACGCTTCGTAGGTGGGATCGATGCTCCGGAGGACCACAAAGGATGCGCCGGCGGCGAGCAGGGTGCAGGCCACCAGGAGCCACCACCACTTGCGGATGATGAACCAGTACTCGCGTAGCTCCACAACGCCTCCTTCGCTCTAGCGCGGTGAAAAGTGGCCACAGGACGCCGGAGAGGCACATCCTGCACCGACTACAAGAAGGGAGCCGGCGGCAGCGGCCGGGACCGGCTACCTGTTCCCCAAGGCCTACGAATCGACAAGCGGCGCACCGGCTGGCCCCTGACCGCCTCGAACAGGCAGAGAAAACACGAGACCAAGCAGGATCCAGAACAGCAGCCCGGGCTTGGCGCCCACGGAAAGCGCATCCATTATGCCGTGAACGTGATACCCTGTCAACCCCGAGAGAGCCCCGAGAGAGAGGGCCGATGCCATGGGCTGGCCGGATATCTGCCGCCAGGCCTGGCGGCAGGCGGAGATGACGATCGCCAGGAGAGCAACCAACCCAGGCAGCCCCAGATCGTAGGCTGCCTGCAGCCACACATTATGGGCGTGGGGCATGCCTGTGTCAAAGGGGGAGCGGCCGGACGGGACTGGCGCATCTCCCAGCCGGAACGTGCCCAAGCCGTGACCGAACCACGGGGAGCGGCCGATGCGTTCCAGGGCATCGGTCCAGATGGCCACGCGACTCTGCAGGTTGATCACGCCAACAGGCGTGGAGAACCCGGCAGCATCGGCGATGGCGCGGGCGATGGCCGTTCCGTGGGCCGCCCGGCCCCAGCCCACCCAATAGAGGGCCGCGACCAGGAGGGCCAGACCGATCAAGCGCCGGGCCCAGATGCTGCGAAGGGCGAGTAGGAGCAGGAGGGACACAGCGGCGCCACCCCAGGCGCCGCGCGACTGGGTGAGGAGCAGCGCGGCGAAAGAGGCGAAGGATGCGATCCATGCCGTGTGGCGCAGCCAGCGCGGCAGGCGGGAACCGGCGGGGGCAAGGGCCAGCGAAAGGGCGACGGGCAGGAGCAATGTGAGCATGCCACCCAGCTGGTTCAGGCTGACGCGGCCGGACTGCGTCTCCGGGATGACCTGAACGAGTGAGGGAAGGCGCCGCAGCCACTGGCCGATCATCGGGATGCGCTCATAGCGCAGGCCGCCGAGGAGACCGAGGGTCGTAAAGCCGAGTCCGACGAGCAGGTACCCGCCGATCGATGCGGAAAGGCCGCCGGCGCGCCCGAGGCGCAGCGCATAGCGAAAGGCGGCCAGAGAGAGAAAGAGCGCGCAGGCCTTGGGGAGCATCAGGAGGCGGGCCTCCGGGCCCTGGGAGGCGGCCTGGCCGATGGCGATGAGGGCGGCGACGGCGAACAGGGCGAGGGCCGGGTCCGACAGCGTGCCGGGCCAAAGTCCGGGGGCAAGGTGGGGCGAAGGAGAGGCAGCACGCTCTACAACGGCGCTGGCGAGCCAGGATGCGAACAGAAGAGCGGCGGCGGCGAGGGCAAGCCAGGGGCGCAGGGTCGGCAGAAGCAGCGGAGGAGCCGCGAGCAGCAAGAGCGCGGCCTCCAGACGCAACCACCAGGGCGGGCTGAAGCAGACCATGGGGTGGGCGACGGGAAGCTCTGGTGCATCCGCACTGTGCGGCAACAGCAGGGGCAGGCTGGCGCCGACGGCCGCAGACAGGGCGAGGACCAGCCTGCCGGTATTGGATAGAGAGAGCGCAGCGGAGAGCAACGCCAGGCCAAAGGCCAAGACGAGCACCCGGGGCTGGGCCTGAAGGCCCGCCAGCAGGGAGCGGCGCCGGCGAGTGCCGTAGAGGGCCTGGCCGAGGGCCGAGAGCTCGAGCGCCAGGGCCAAGAGCGCCGGCGCACAGGCCCAAGCAGCGTGCCAGGGAGACATCACAGGCACCTGCCGGGGATGCAGCGGGCCAACGTGGCAACGGCCGGGCGGCGCAACGCCATGCCACAGGAGGTGCGCCGCCAGCGGAACAGGGGTGGCTTCATGCGAGCACCTGGGCGACGCGATGGAAGAGGATGGCCAGATCCAGCGAAGGGCCACGATGGAGGACATAGTAGAGATCGTAAGGCAGCTCGGTGGCCCTTGTATCGAGATCCGGCTCTGCCGGAGCGCGCAGCTGAGCCCAGCCGGTGAGGCCGGGAGGCACCATCTGCCGCAATGAAAGAAAGGGTTCCATGCCGGCAGCCGGTTCGGCCTGCCCCACCGGCAGGATGCGCGGGCCGATGATGGAGATATCCCCGAGGAGCAGATTCCAGAGGAGCGGCAGCCACCGGATGACGGGGCCGGGCTCATGCTCAAAGGCCAGCGCGGAGAAAGGCCGGCCCTGGCGGCCGACGGACGGGCGATGGGTGAGGCGCAGGCGCGTGCGGGAGAGAAGCGACCAGAGTAACAGGGCGGGGGCCGCGAGGGCCGCCAGGGCGAGGCCGAGGACGGCCAGGAGCAGATCCAGCGCGCGGCGCACAACGGCGTGAGAGCGCAGGGCGATCCGGCGTTCGGACATCTGGGTGCTCCAGGCGCGGACCAGGGCGCGATCCAACTGCACCTTGCCGAGCCAGGCCTCCGAGCAGGCACTGAGGGAGAGGACCTCGATGCCCTGTTCCGCACAGCGGGCGATGAGGGCCTGGATCTCGGGCTCTGCGCTGAGCGAATCCTCCACGGCAAGGCCATCAACCGTCTGGCTGGAGAGCAGGCTCTGGCAGTGCGGCCAGAGGTCCTCCAGGCGCCAGGAGGCGGGAGAGGGCGAGCCCTCCGGCGCCACGGACAGCGTGCCGAGCACCTGGGCCCCCTGGACGGCGCCGACGGCGGCAGCGGTCTCCTCCACGGCAGCGGAGCTGCCCAGGAAGACCAGCCTCCAGGGCTGACGAGAGGTCCACAGGAGAGCGTGGGCGCCGCGCCAGAGGCTGAGAGCGCCCCCGGTGATGCCAAAGAACGCAAACCAGATCCAGCGCCGGACAAAGAGGGGAGCCGAGATCACCGGTGTGACGGCATACACCAGGCTGGTGACGGTCCACGCGACCAGCGCGAAGATGACCGCATGATCGGGATCGCCTGCGAGGCGGAGATTGTACAGGCCCAGCGATGTTGCCAGGGGGAGCCAGATGGCCCACAAGAGCACCCACCAGCGGAGCCATGACCAGAGGGGATACTGATCCAACTGGTCCATGGGTACGTAGGGGTGGAGGACCAGCACGAACCAGAGGCTCAGGCTGATCAGTACAAGATCGACGGCCAAAAGCACCATCTGGCGCCGGGTATCTCCCGCCCGGCGCAATCTGGCGGCGCCATGGTTCGTTATCGGCTCACGCGGTGTTCCGAGCCCCGTCATGGGTTACCTTTCACAGGCGGCCGCCGCTTGGCAAGGCACTAGACAGGCTCCGCCACGACGGCATGAGCAGACATCTCGCGGTACTCGGGGACGAGAGCATGGAGCAGGCGCGAGATCTCGCCTGTATCTCCGGCGGAGGCGGCGGCGATCAGCGCGGCCACACTCTGCTGCAGATCAACGAACCCGTCAACCTCCCCCGTCTGGGATGGACGGAGGACAAAGATCTTTTCATGGGGGCTGGGCACGTGCTGCTCATCACGCACGTTCAGCTCCTCAAATAGCTTTTCGCCGGGGCGGAGGCCCACATAGGCGATCTCGATATCCTCACCGGGCTTGAGGCCGGAAAGGGCGATCATGTCGTGGGCCAGATCGCGAATGCGGATCGGCTCGCCCATATCGAGCACAAAGAGCTCGCCGCCATGGCCAAAGGTGGCGGCCTGCAGGACGAGCTGCACCGCCTCCGGGATGGTCATAAAGTAACGGCGGACCTCCGGGTGCGTGATGGTGACGGGGCCACCGGAGGCAATCTGAGACTCAAAGAGGGGCACGACGCTGCCCCGCGAGCCGAGGACGTTGCCAAAGCGCACGGCTACATAAGCCTGGCCACTGCGCCGTGCGGCATCCTGGATGATGAGCTCCGCGACGCGCTTGGTGACGCCCATGATGCTGGTGGGGTTCACGGCCTTGTCTGAGGAGATCATCACCAGGCGGGGCACGTTGTGGGCCATGGCGACCTGGACGACGTTCAGGGTGCCGCGGATGTTGTTGCTCACCGCGTCCGGCATGTTCTCCTCCATGAGGGGCACATGCTTGTGCGCGGCGGCGTGCAGGACCACGTCGGGTGGATAGAGGCGAAAGATCTCATCCAGGCGGGATCGATCGCGGATATCGGCGATGGCGAGCACCAGGGGCGGGCGACGGTGCTGGCGCGCGATCTCTTGCCCGATCTGGTAGACCGAGTTTTCCCCATGGCCCAGGATGACGAGGCGTGCAGGCTGGCAAGCAGCCACCTGCCGGCAGATCTCGCTGCCGATGGAGCCGCCTCCGCCCGTGACGAGCACCGTACGATCGCGGAGGAGGGCCTGCACCTGGCTGCGGTCGATCTCCACGGGCTCGCGCCGCAAGAGATCCTCGACGCGCACGGAGCGCAGGCGGGAAATGGAGACATCGCCGGAGATCAGTTCATAGACGCCGGGGAGGGTGAGCACGGGCAGGCGCGCCTCGGCGGCCAGGGCCGTGATCCGCCGGATGACGCTACCCGGGGCGCTGGGCATGGCGACGATCAGCCTATCGATGCGATGCTTGCGGGAGAGGGCGGGGATCGCCTCGGTGCTCCCCAGCACCTCGCAACCAAGGAGGATCAGGCCATGCTTGGTGGGATCGTCATCCACCAGACCGACCGGGGCGTAGCCCAGTTGCGGGTTGGCCTGCAGCTCTCGCAGGACCGCATGGCCGGCATCACCGGCGCCGGCGATGAGCACGCGAGCCGATTCTCCACCTGGCGCGGTCTTGGAGGCCAGGGAGCGGTAGCGGTTGGCGATGCGGATGGCGTACCGCGGAAGGGCGGCCGCCATGGTCGACAGCATCGCGGCGATAAAGGGAATCGAGCGCGGCACTGAGGGCAGGGCGCCCAGGGGAACCAGAGCGCCGTAGATGATCACGGCGGTGACCAGGGTCCCGATGGCGGAGGCGATGGCGATGAGCTCGGCCTCGTCAGAGCTGGCATAGCGCCAAAAGCGCCGGTACATCCCGGCGGCGTAATAGACGAGGGGGAGGACGAGAGCGGTGAGCAGGCCGTAGACGTAGATCTGCTCAGTGTAGTTGGGCGGGAGGAACCGCTCCAGCCGCAGGGAAAAGGCGGCAACGATGACCAGGGGCTGGGTGGCAACATCCCAGGCGAACAGGTGGCGGTTGCGGATCCGCCGCGCCAGGGGCGCGATGGCCCGCTTGGCGCAGAACCAGAGTGAGGTCTGCAGCGGGCGCGGAGTTCTGGGAGAGATGTCGGCGCGTGACATGCTAGACGTGCTCCATCCCACGCAACGCGGCGCAGACCTCGTCCACCTGTGTTTCGGCCATTACGCTGGAAAAGGGCAGGGCGAGGCTAATGCGCCCGAGCTCCTCGGTGACGGGGAACGCGCCCTCGGCGTAGCCGAAGGTGGAGCGGTAAAAGGGCTGCAGGTGGATGGGCGTGAAATAGGGGCGGCTGGGAATGCCGCGCTCGGCCAGGCGAGCCATGACGGCATCACGGCTGGCAGGCGGGAGGAGACGGATCACATAGACGAACCAGGACATTCGGGTGGTCTCCGGCAGGACCTGCGGGCACTCGATCCAGGGGATCGCGGCCAGGCGCTCGTTGTACCAGGCGGCCACCTGCGCCCGGCGGGCGAGCAGTTCCTCGATGCGCGACATCTGCGCCAGGCCCATGGCGGCGGACATCTCATGCAGGCGGTAGTTGTAGCCGAGGCGGGTGTGGTTGAGCCAGGCATCAAAGACATCGCGCCCCTGATTGCGCAGGCTGCGGAAGAGATCGCGCCAATCCTCCCGATCGGTGACGATCACGCCACCCTCGCCGGTGGTGATCTGCTTGTTGGGATAAAAGGCAAAGACGCCGACATCGCCGAGCGACCCGGCAGGACGGTCCTTGTAGCGGGCGCCGAGGGCCTCGCAGGAATCCTCGATCACGCACAGGGCGTGCTGGCGGGCGGTGGCCAGGATCGGGTCGAAATCGGCGGGCTGGCCAAAGGCATCCACGGGCAGGATGGCGCGCAGGCGGCCCGAGGGGGGGGCAGCGCGCAGGGCGGGGGGCAGCCAGCGGCGGGCCGCGGCTCCGCTGACGGAGGCGCCCCCGCGGGCGAGATCATCGGCGGCGGCGGCGACGAGGGCGGGATCGATGTTGCCCGTGGCGCGATCCACATCGACAAAGATGGGGACGGCGCGCTCGTAGAGGATGCAGTTGGCGGAGGCGATGAAGGAGAAGGGCGTGGTGAGGACGTAATCGTCCTGGTGGACGCCGGCGGCGATGACGGCGAGGTGCAGGCCGCTGGTGCCGGAGTTGACGCCGACGCCGTGGGCGCAGCCGGAGAAGGCGGCGATGGCGCGCTCAAAGGCATCGAGGCGCGGGCCGATGCTGAGCACCGGGGTGCTGATGACCTGGTGGACGGCGTCGATTTCGGCTGCGGTGAGATCGGGTGAGGACATGGGAATGGACATGGATATCTACGCCTCTTCGTGCCAGCCCTGCTGGCGTGATTTGACCGGGCTGGCGGGCACACCTATGGCGGTTACGTTTGGAGGAACGTCGCGTACGACGACTCCGCCCGCTCCGATCACTGACCACTCTCCGATTGAAACTCCCTGGATTGTCGCGCTTCCTATGCCCAACTCGCACCCGTCGCCGATAGTAACAGCCCCACCGACGTTAATCCCCGGAGCAAGCGTCACGAAACTCCCGACGGTTGTGTCGTGGCCAACTGAACAGAGCTTGTTTATCAGTGCAAAGCGACCGATCTGTACGTCTGGATCAAGCACCACGCCCGGATATAGCGTGGCTCCTTCACCGATCCAGCATCGGTCGCCTAGTATCGCACTAGGGTGTATCAGGGTGGCGAACGAGCGATGAAAGCTGCTCAACCTGTCACACGCTCGCTTTCTGTCCGCTGGGCTGCCAATCGCGACTGATACATGCACTTCATCATGCTCACGCAGCCACTCGGAAGATCCCAACACCGGGAAGTCGGCTACCGTCGTACCCATGGCGGCACTGGAATCGTCCAGGAAACCGAGGATGTTCCAGGTTGGCTCCCTCGTGTTCATGTCTCTGGCAATCTGCAAGGTCTGTCTGCCAACCCCACCCGAACCGAGTATCACGAGATTGGTGGTCATATCGGATCCCCATCGGGATTTCGTTGGCTACCGGCGAAACGAGGCATCGTGGCGTAGCCCTCGGCGGATATGTCCTGCCGGCGGACAACGCGGAAGATGGTCGTTCCACAGATGCGAAGGTCCAGGCACAAACAGCAGTGGTCGACGTACCAAACATCGAGGGCGAACCTGTCCTCCCAGGACAGCGAGTTTCGCCCTCGAATCTGGGCCCAGCCTGTGAGGCCGGGACACAGCTCGTGGCGACGAGCCTGCTCCGCAGTATACAGAGGAAGGTACTCCACCCGCAAGGGCCGCGGGCCGACGAGGCTCATCTCGCCGCGGAGGACGTTCCAGAGCTCGGGGAGCTCGTCCAGGCTGGCGCTGCGCAGGGCGCGGCCCAGGGGCGTGAGGCGCTCGGAATCGGGCAACAGGTTCCCCTCGGCATCGCGGGCGCCCGTCATGGTGCGGAACTTGAACATAGTGAAGGGCTGGCCGTGCAGGCCGGGGCGCACCTGGCGGAAGAGGACGGGGGCGCCGAGCCTGGCGCGCACGAGCAGGGCGACCAGGCCCATGAGGGGCGCGAGGCAGATGAGCGCCGGGATGGTGAGGGCGAGATCCAGGAGGCGTTTGCCGCGGCGGCGGTAGAAGGCCCTCATGACCGTACCTCAGGTGGGCAGGCAGAAGGCAGGGCCGCGGGCCAGCGCCAAAAGATGGGTTCGTTTCGTAAATTCGGTACGCTCACGCTGCGTCCTCGGGAGGGCCGGGTGGGTCGTCGGTGGCACCGGACAGATCGAGCGAGACATCGAGGCGGGCGGGAGGGGGCACATACTCGCCCGCGCGACGGCGCTGGAGGCGCTCCAGGGCCTCCTGGGCGCGGCGAAGGTTGAGCTGCAGGGCGGACTCGTAGCGGGCGAAGAGGGGGATCATCTCCGACGGCGGCAGGCTGGCGGCGGCGCGATCGACCGCGACGCGGTGGGACTCCTGGCTCGCCTTGCGGGCGGCGATACCCTCGGACAAACGATCGAGCATGGCCTGGGCACGGGGCTTGAGCTCGGCATCGGACACGTCCGCAAAGGAGGGGTCGATTTCGGTCAGGACCCGGCGGAGGTTCCGCGTGCTTCTGAGGGCCTGCTGCAGCTGAGACAGCCGCTCCTGGTCCGGATCCGGGGCGGGAGGGGAAAGCAGGAGGCGCAGTTGTTCGTCCGGCGAAGGCGGGGCGTCGGCCGCGGGGACGGCATCCTGACGGGCGGCGATGGCGGCAGCCTCGGCGCGGTAGAGGCGGCCGAGGCGCCAGTAGGTGACGGCCATCTGCTCCACGAGGAGGTCCTCGGCGCTGGTGGCAGGAGTCAGGTCCTGGCGAAGGGCGGCATGGAGTGCATCGAACTCCTCACGGGACTCGTAGGGCGCGAGCGCCTCAGGGATGACGGCCTGAGCGAGAATGCCGTGTGTCAGGGCGTTGTAGCGCGAGACGTCCTTGCCGGCGGCGGTTCTCGGGCCGGTGGAGCGCCGAGCGTTGGCGCGGTTGGCTGCAAGCTGGCGATCGGACATGCGTTTGGGGCCGGCCATGGGAAGGTCCTCTCTGACTAGAATGGTTGTTCTAGTATAGTGCGGCGCTCCCGGGCTGTAAAGGACCCTTACAGGGAGGGAGGCCGAGGGAGCGGGCCGCACGGGCCGATGAGCGCCAGGGAGCGGAGGGAGGTTCATCGGCGGGCTCTGGCGGCGGCGAGCCAATCGACAAAGCGATCGGCGAGGAGGGCGCGATCGAACTCCTGGCGGGCGAGAGCGCGGGCATTGGCGCCCATGGCGGAGCGGGCATCGGGATGATCGGCCAGGTTCATGAGCGCATCGGCAAAGGCAGCGGGATTCTCCGGCGCGACGGCGAGGCCGCAGCGGTGGACCGCGATGAGATCGGCGAGCCAACCGGGATAGTTGTTGAGCACGGGCAGGCCGGAGGCGATGTAATCAAAGAACTTGTTGGGAGAGGTGCCATAATAAAAGGCGGGGACGTTGGCCAGGATCATGAGGCCGACATCAGCGCGGGACATGAGGCGCGATAACTCCACCTTGGGCAGAGGATCCAGGAAGAGGCAGTTCGACAGGTGCTCCTCGCGGGCGCGGGCGACGAGGGCCGGCTTGAGGGCGCCATCGCCGATGAAGAGGAGCCGTATGTCTTCCCGGTGGCGGGCGCGGAGCTCGGCGGCCGCATCCAGGACGGCGTCCAGGCCGTTGGCGCGGCCGTGGGCCCCGGTGAACACGGCCACCAGATCGGTCTCGGCGATGCCATCGATGGCGGCTCTCTCGGCGGACGGAGCGAATATGTCCAGATCGCACCCGTTGGGGATCATGGTAATGGCGGTGGGATCGATCCCGCGGCGGGCGATCCCCTGTACGATGCCCGGGGAGAGGCCGATGCAGGCGGTGGCCGAGTGATAGGATAGCCACTCGAGCCAATCCATTAGTCTGAGGAGGACGGGGTTGGTGATGACGCCCATGGCGCGGGGGAGCTCGGGCCAGAGATCGCGAACCTCGAAGACAAAGGGCTTGCGCCTGAGCCAGCGGGCGAATATACCGGGAATGCCTGCTGTAAGAGGTGTTGATGTAGCAAAAAGCAGATCATAATCGAAAGAAAGGGCTAAAAAAATACTCTGAATGGCAAAACGGATAAAGCAGATAGTGCGACGACTAAAACTATCATAGTTGGAATAGGGTAGCTGAAGCTCGATGACCTCAATGCCCTCGCAGGTACCACTGCGGCGGCCGCGGCGGAAGGGTCCTGCAAGACCGGTCTGCCCACGGGCAGATGAACCACAGACCATGGTGACTCTATGGCCGCGGGAGATCAGACGGCGAGCCATCTCGTAGGAGCGAATTCCGCCGCTGCCTCTCGGCGTCGTAAAGTGCTGGTGGAAGTATAGGATGTGCATTCTAGACTCTATCCTTGACGGATGCCACGGTAAGGATCTGTGTCATCTGCGTGTCGAGGGTGACCTCGCACTCGAGCACAGGAAGCGGGGTACGCTCCATATAGTGGCGAGACTCGATTCCCTCGACAAGCTCCAGGCGATGAACAGCCGCGCTGGTCTGAACCGACAAACTGGCGAGATCGCTGGAGCAACTGAGCGAAGCACGATCGAGGTGCCAGGAACCGGGGGCAAGGCGCCAGCGCAGCACAGCGCGACTCGCGCCGGAAAACTCGTCGGCAATGCGCCATGTGGCGCCATCCGTCGATACCGTGCGCCGGTGGCGGCAGCCGAAGGCATCCACGTAGGCGCCCGACCAGGAGCAGCCTTCGGGGCCGGTCTCGATGTCACCGACGACGGCAGGGCGGAGCCAATCGCCGTAGAGGAAGCGACTGAGTAGCGGCATCTGGTCGTGGCCATCGAATTGGACGGTGTTGTGACAGGCAACCGTGCCCAGGAGGCAACCATCCCCGGAGGCATAGCTCAGCGAGCCGCCGTCACGGAGAAGGTTCTCACCACCCAGCCAGAGGTCAAGGTGGAGGGCATCCGCATGGGCGGGCCGGAAGGTGAAGGCTGGGAGACGGATGGCTGCCCAGGAGCGAAGACGCCTGGAAGGCGGATGCAGGGTGATATAGCCGCCAGCGCGGAATAGGGTCGACGTGCGCTCGACCAGAGAGGCTGGCAGATGCGGCAGGCCCAACCAGTGGAGGGGCTCATCGCAGTCTGCACCCTCGAATGGGAGAGTGCCATCGAAAAGGGCGAAGGCGAGCTGAACGCTCGGCCGGTGATCCCGGTATGGGCGCGAATGCAGGACGTACTCGTGGGCGCCATCGTTGGCACCGATGACGGGCGCATCGCCGGAGAGCGGATCCACCATCTCAAAGAGCCAGCGGGCGGCAGCCCGGGTGCGCTCCTGGAAGATGGCGCTGAAGGCGGGTCGGGCGAGGCGGCGGCGCCACCACTCGGCCATGCTGAGCGTATCCAGCAAGAGGCGGTGGTAGTTGGTGGAATGCTGCGAGAAGCTGCCATCGGGGGAGACGAGACGCAGGGCGCGCTCCTCCAGGCGAGCGCGGCCCAGGCGCTCCCAGCGGCGGGCCCGGGCGGCATTGGGCGGGCTCACCGTGGCCAGCCAGGCTCCGGCGATGAACATGGCCGCGGCCTCACTGGTGCCGTGGTTGTTATCCTGGGCGATGGCGTAGGACATGGTGGGGCGGATGCGGTCGATGTGGGTGCGCACAAAGCGCACCAGGCCGGCAGGGGGCGCCTCCGACTGGCCGACGATGGCGGAGGCCAACAGGACGGTGATCACCCGGATGGAGGCCTCCTGACCGCACTTCCAGTTCGGGCCGGTATTGGGTGGGTTCAGGCGCTGCCAATCCAGGGTCCACATGTTGAGGCATTCCAGATAGCGGCGATCCCCGGTGGCGCGGGCGGCGCGGGCCAGGGTGAGGGCCCAGTGGAAGCGGGAAGGCTCCCAGATGCACTTTATGTCGGCGGCGGCCGGATCGAAATCCGGGATGAGGGACCAGTGCTGCGTGTGATCGATGGCGTGGCCGGTGAAGGGATCGGTGAACCAGGACGGCGGCGAACCGACGGTGAAAGCGTGATGGGAGAACCAGGTCAGCTCGCCCGAAAGGATGGCCTCGGCCGCGGAGACGAGGGCCGG
>JAAYAW010000076.1 GCA_012719135.1 Chloroflexota bacterium | reverse complement strand
GAGCCGTTGGCCTGCGTGCCCTCAGGCGCCGTCAAGTACGTCAATGCGTATAACGGCCTGCGGATGCGGAGCGCCCCGGGGCTCGCCAGCCCCTTGGTGACCTTCCTCTGGAACGGTGAGTACGTCAAGGTCGTCGGCTGTGACGTCTGGGCGGATGCCATCCTCTGGAGCCAGGTCGAGGTCAATCGCTACGGCGTCAAGACCACGGGCTGGGTGTCGGCCGCCTTCCTGGTGACCTATCCCGGCTACAATGAGCCGACCGATAGCTACACGGGCGCCGGCTGCAAGGTCATCAGCGGCCCGCTCAACCTGCGAGCGACCGCCGGCCTCAAGGGCAAGATCGTCCGCACCGTGCCCTATGGCACCATTCTGCCCTACACCGCCACGCCGGACGTGACCGTGGATGGGATCGTGTGGCAGGAGCTGACGCTGAACGGCTCGGTCGTCTACGCCGCCCGCCCCTACCTCGAGTGCTTTGCCGTGCCGCAGGACTAGGCCTCGCCGGATCTGCTACCACACAGGCGAGCCCGGGGGACTACCTCCCGGGCTCGCTTTCGCGTGTGCGCGCCAACCTACTTGGCGTCTTCATCTGCCCTGCGTAGACTGCTGGCGGCGATGGAGTCCGCCCTTGAGCGCATCCCCTGCTGATGACTCCTACACTCTGGTTGTGGGAGGCGTGGGCATGCAGGATGTGCTGCTGGTTGGCCTGGGCGGGTTCTGTGGCTCGGTGTGCCGCTACGCGCTGAGCGGCCTCGCGCAGAGGGTCTCGCACAGCATCAGCTGGCCCTGGGGCACGCTCGTCGTGAATGTCCTCGGCCGTTTTTCCATCGGCCTGGCCTCACATTTGGCGATCGAGCGCGGCATCGTCTCCACCCACACCCGTTCGTTGCTCATCGTCGGTATCCCCGGTGGCCTGACGACGTTTTCCACCTTTGCCAACGAGACCTACAACCTGCTGCACGATCGTGAGATGGGCCTGGCGCTGCTGAACCTGAGCGCCGAGTTGCTTCTGGGCCTGGGGGGCGTGTGGTTCGGGCACGTCGCGGCTCGCCTGATGTGGAGGTAAGGTGATCGATGGCGATTCCGGCAGCCTGACGCGTGTGTTCGTGGGTGAGGCGGAGCGACACGAAGGGCTCCCGCTGTACGAGTGGATCGTGCGGCAGGCGCGGGCACGCGGTCTGGCGGGTGCCACCGCGTCCCTGGCGATGATGGGCTATGGCGCCAGCAGCCTCGAGATCCATACGAAAGATCGAGCGCCTCTCCGAGGATCTCCCGCTGGTGATTGAGATCGTCGACTCGCGGGCGAACCTGGAGAGCCTTTGGGCGCAGATCGAGCCTCACATGCGGGGTGGGCTGGTTACACTGGAGAACGTCGAGGTGCACCTGTACCGCGCCACTGGGCATGACGCCTCCCGCCGCTGGGCTGCGCAGCTACTCCTGCCCGGCCCGTGCCAGTAGCGCCAGATCCTCCGGCGCCAGAGGCTCCTTGTAGAGCTCGTTCACGAGCCACAGCCCGCTTTGGCGGATGGCCTCCTTGGGCGACTGCAGCCCCAGCCAGGAGGCGGATGGGCCGCACTCGTTGCACAGTGAGACGGTCGAGATCATCCGCGATTCCAGGCGCAGTCTCTCCTCTTTGCCATCGATCCGAAAGACCACAAAGGTAAAGGCCCGCCGGAGATATGCGGACACGCGGCGCTCCACCTTCAGCTGCTTGTCGCCATCGATCAGCTGCCCGTAGGCCGCCCGGGCCGCCGACGTGGTCAGGTCCAGCTCCCACTGCGAGAGAAAGGGATCCTCATCCCGGGCGAGCAGCGCCCGCCCGATGTTCTTGCGAAAGATGCTGCGGTCCTTGTTCTCTTTGAGAAAGTGCTGCTCCAGCCGCGAGGGGAACTGGTTTTGGCCCGTGTGCGTGCCGATGCGGACGATGCGGGGCCCGCCGTGGCCACCCTCTCCGGCCTCGTACAGCACATAGATGCCGTTGTGCGGCAGTGCGGCCCTGTCAAAGGGAAAGCCGTACGAAGGCAGAGACGAGCACAGCGCGTGCAGGCGAGTGCAGGTGCCGCTTACGTGTGCTCGCCCAGCCACTGCAACTGCTTGCCGATGGGCAGGCCCTTCATGGGCACCTCGACGTGGGCCAGACCCGGCGTGAGGTCGCTCCGGTACTTGACGCCTGCCAGGATCACAAAGCGGTCGTGCTGCGTATCAGCGACGCGGCCCAGTTGGGCGAGCACGCCCTGGGCCCATTGCCGGCGCGCCTCGCGGCCCATGTCGTTGAGCGTCACGTTGTACGGCTCGATCTCCTGTTCGAGTGGCAACAGGCCGTGCTTGGCCGAGAGGATATAGATGGCGTCAGGATGCAGCGACTCGGCGTAGGCTAGTGACTTTTGGAACAGGTCGCTGACGTACAGCTTGCGCGCCGGCGCCCGACGGGCGAGCTTGTGCGCGGCACAGGCGACTAGCACGATGGTCCTGGCTGGCATGGTGGGCCCCCTTCACTGGCGTCCATCGGTGGCTTCGGGCGGCCTGAAAGGAGCCCGAGCCATCACCCATTATCTCTGCGGCACGCTGGCAACGAGCGCAGCGCCGATCACGGTGCACACGTCACAGGCTTGCCGAAGTGCGCGGGCCTGTCCTTGGGGGTACAGACGTTCTCCACGTGCTTCCCGCACTCCTCAACGGCTTGCACGGCGTACGCGAAATCGCCGTCCCCCGTGACGAGGACCGCCGTGTCATAGACGTTTCGCTGCGCCAGCGACAACATCTCGACAGCCATGGCGAGGTCCACGCCCTTTTCAACTCTGACGCCACCCGCTCTGAGCACGTGCGTACCTCGCGGAAACAAAAAGGACTCTGGGTTGGCTGGCAACCCTGAGCGGGTGATTCTCCCGTCCTTGACTTGGGCGAGGGCGGGGAGGTGATCCATAAAGAGTGCCGCACAGGCGACAGCGATTGTCGACACGAGCACCTCGGGCCACGATGGCCACATTCAGATACTAGCACACGGCCCGCCTCGTGTCAACGCTTTCGCAATCCGGCCGGCGCGGCTGGTGCTCGTTCCCCGGCGATAGCGCGGCAGGGCAAGGCGCGCTGCCCTGCCGGCCTGTGCAGGGCAGCGCGCAGTTCCAGTCCGGCGCACCTTCGCCGCGTGTTGCCGAAGGAGATGGACGATCGCGGCCATGGCTCGCCGCCCTGCCATCGGCCGCGGCGGCCGACGGGGTATCGCGCCGCTCGCCGCAGGGCGCGGCTGGCAGTTCTACGGATGGCTTCTCGGTGGTATAATCCCGCGTAATCTGCTGGGCTGGACTCTCGCCAGCCGGCAAGTTCGTAAAGGGGCCCCATCCCGCACAGGCATGCGCGGCCTCATGCGGCAGCGCGGGGGCCGGCCCCCAGCATCGTGCACGCTGCGGCACCCTGCGCCGGCCCATTGGTATACCCATCGACGGGGAGTGGAGGGAAGGTACCCGTGACCGATTCCAACGTGCCGCTCACCGAACCCGGCGGGCTCGAGCCGCTGACCACCGCGCGGCTCCGCGAGCTGTGGTCGCAGACCTACAACCGCGAGGGCAAGCCCGACTGGTCGCACATCTTTCCCTATTACCACCCGGACATCGTCTTCCACGACAGCATTCAGCGGATCGAGGGGATCGAGGCCTTCAGGGCGCTCTGTAACCGGCTCACCCGGCGCTGCGAGCAACTCCACATGGACATCCTCAGCACCGCATCCGAGGGCAACCTGATCTTTTTCCAGTGGAAGATGCAGATGATGTTCCGCCGCTGGCCAAGCTCGCCCATCTACGGGTGCTCCAAACTGACCCTGGATGGCAGCGGCCGCATCATCGAGCAGCGGGACTATTACGATCTCTGGGGGGACATCTTTGACGGCATCCCGTGGTTCCGGCGCGCTTATCGCTGGTTCATGCACCGCTACTTTGGCTAGGAGCCGCATGAAACTGCCTGAAGAACTGCAGTTCATTGAGAATGCCCGCAAGCCCCAGCATCGCACCGAGGCGCGCCTGGATGGCCGGCTGTGCGTCATCACCGGCGCGACATCGGGCATCGGCCTGCAGGCGGCCAGGCGCCTGGCGCGCGGCGGGGCACAGTTGGTGATGATCTGCCGGAACCCGGAAAAGGGAGCACGGGTGCGCGCCGAGCTGGCCGAGTCCTTTGGCGCGCAGGCGGATGTCGTCATCGCGGATCTGCGCGATCTCGACCAGGTGCGTGCCGCCGCTGAGGCCATCCTGCAGCGCTACGCGCGCGTGCACCTGCTGATCAACTGCGCCGGCGTGCACCACACCACACGGGTTCTGACGCCCGCGGGCCACGAGACCGTCTTTGGCGTGGACCACCTGGCCCCGTTCCTGCTCACGCGCCTGCTGCTCGATCACCTCATCGCCAGCGCGCCGGCGCGCATCATCCAGGTGAACTCCGAGGGGCACCGCTTTGGCGGGCTGGATCTCACCGATCTGGATTGGGCGCGGCGCCGCTATTTCGGGCTGCGGGGCTATGGCGCCGCCAAGACGGCCCAGTTGCTGACTGTGTGGGAGTTGGCCGACTTTCTCGCGGGCACCGGCGTGACCATCAACGCCATGCATCCGGGTGAGGTCCGGACCGAGATCGGCATGAACAACGGCCTGCTCTACCGGCTGTACAACCGCTGGCTGATCCGCTGGTTCCTCAAGGATCCCGCCATTTCCGGCGAGGCACTCTATTACCTGGCTGCAGCGCCCGAGTTGCAGAGCGTCAGCGGGCGCTTTTTCAACCTGACCATCGAAGAGGTGCCGGCCAGGCACGCGCTGGATCGCGCCCTGGGCCGGCGCGTGTGGGAGATCAGCGAGTCGCTGGCGGGGCTGCCGCCGCTCTTGCGCGAGCCTGGCTGACGCCGCTTGCCGGGGTGCGCAGGGGCCCAGATCACCGGCCGGCTGGTTCCTGTGAGGTGTTCGGGAGGAGGACACGATGCAGAGCGCGGATACAGGCACGGTGACGTCGCGCCATGAGGCGATCGTTGTCGGGGGAGGGATCGCCGGCCTTACGGCGGCCGCCTACCTGGCTCGCGGCGGCCTCGCGCCGCTCCTGTGTGAGAGGCAGAGCGTGTTCGGCGGCCTCGTGCGCACCTTTGAGCGGCAGGGGTTCTGGTATGACGCCGGCCTCCGGTCGATCGAGAACTCGGGCGTGGTCATGCCCATGCTGCGGGATCTGGGCCTGCAGCTGGATTGGATCAAGAGCACCGTCTCGCTTGGCATTGAGGACCGGCGGATCACAGTCGAATCCAGCGCGAGCATCGACGCCTACCAGGATCTCCTGGGCCACGTGTTTCCCGGCAACACCCAGGAGATCGCGGCCATTGCGGCCGAAATACGGCGCGTCACAGCGTACATGGACGTGCTCTACGGGATCGACAACCCGCTGTTCCACAATCTGCGCGCCGATACGGGCTATGTGATGCGTGTTCTCCTGCCCTGGCTCGTCCGGTACGCCCTGACCGTGCCCCGTATCGCCGCCTTGAGCGACCCGGTGGAGGATCATCTGCGCCGTTTTACGCCCAATGCGAGCCTGATCGATATCATCGCGCAGCACTTTTTCCAGGCCACGCCGACGTCCTTTGCGCTGGGGTATTTTGGCCTCTATGCGGACTATCACTACCCGCGAGGCGGGACGGGCCGCCTGCCGGAGAGCCTGGCCGCCTACGCCGAGGCGTACGGTGCGCGCCTGGCTCCCGGCACCGAGATCGTCGCTGTGGATCCCGAGGGCCACACCGTCACCGATGCCGCCGGCCAGGTGTACGCGTACCGCACGCTGGTGTGGGCCGCCGATCTCCACGCCCTGTACCGGAGCATCGATACCGAGGCCATCCAGAGCGCCAGGCTCCGCCGGGGCATTGTCGAGCGCCGGGCGGCGCTGGCCGGCCAGCACGGCGGGGATTCGGTGTACACACTTTACCTGGGTCTGGATCTGCCCCCCGAGTACCTGGCAGGGCGCATGAGCGCACATCACTTTTACACGCCCTCTCGCGAGGGCCAGTCCTCGGCGGGGCCGCTGCCGCTGGGGCGCAGCCGCGAGGAGATCCTCGCCTGGCTGGACCGCTTCCTGGGGCTGACCACTTACGAGATCTCCTGCCCGGCCCTGCGCGATTCGACCCTCGCCCCCGCGGGCCAGAGCGGTCTGATCGTGAGCCTGCTGTTCGACTATGGCCTGACGAAGCAGATCGAGGAGGCCGGCTGGTACGCCGAGTTCCGGGAGCATGTGGATCAGGGCATGCTGAGCGTGCTGGAGCGCTCGCTCTTTCCGGGCCTCAGCGGCGCGGTGGTCGACCGTTCCTCGTCGACACCGCTGACGCTGGAGCGGCTGACGGGCAACACCGAGGGGGCCATCACCGGCTGGGCCTTTACCAACCGGACCATGCCCGCCGAGAACCGCACGCTGGCCATCGCCAGGTCCGTGCGCACGCCGCTGCCCGATGTGTTCCAGGCCGGCCAGTGGACCTTTAGCCCTTCCGGGCTGCCGATCTCGATCCTGACGGGCAAGCTGGCGGCCGACGCCGCGCAAAAGGCGGCCGCCCGCGCCGGGCGCTGACAGATCCTGCTGCCTGCGAGGGTGCCTGCCAGCCGGCCTGTGACCACGCGCGCGGGCGTGTGCGTGGCCGGCCGCGCTTTGCGGATGCCGGTGTACAGCAGTGGTCTTCCGCGACAAGGGCCAAGATCACGCACACGAGTCGCGACATCGCCCTGGTGTCTAGCGCGCAGCGTCCTTCCGTTCCGCTACGAACTCCTCTCGGTGGTGCTGGCGCTCTACATCAGCGCCGTGGGCCTCTCGGCCGGCACCATCGGCCTGCGGTTCACACTGACGCTGGCGGGCGATGCCGGCATTACCCTCTTGCTGACCACCTCCGCCGACCGCTTTGGCCGGCGCCGCACGCTGCTGGTGGGCGCCGCGATCTCGCCTTCGCTGGCGGGGCTCTTCCTCGGCTCCCCGGCGCCGCTCAGCGTGCCCTTGATCCTCTCGGGCGGCTAGAAGATCGTGCACGGCCTGCTGTTCTATCGCAGGTGCAAGCGGACGCGCCCGCCCGAGGATGCCTGGGCGCAAGAGCGGGTGGGCGCTCGTCACACCTCGTCGATGCCGACGGTGACGTTGCTCAGGCCGTGGTAATAGTTGACGGTATCCGCCGTGAACTTGAACACGCAATAGTCGGCGTCATCCACGCCGCTGGGATAGTAGATCTCAAACCCCTCGCGCCAGAGCAGCGCTTTGGATGCGTGGTCGGTGCACACCTGCATGTGCCCGGTGAACAGGGCTCCCTTGAGCTCGGCCTCGTTGCAGTAGTAGACGGACGCCTCAGGCCGCTTGAGGAACTGCCGGGCGCGCCGCGAGCTGAGGTTGGTAGAAAAGTACTGGGTGCGCAGGCTATCGTGCTCCAGCACCAGCATGGCCTTGATCTGCGGGTAGCCCTCGTCGTCGATCGAGCCCACATAGGCGACGCCGCTGTTCGCACGCAGCCCGCGGATCTCCTGCTTGATGTCGTCCTTCATCTGGTCGCCTCCCTCGCCGTCATGTTGTCCAGCACGCGCTCGAGCATGCGCTCAAACAGCGCGATCTCCTGGTCGTCGAACCCCTCGTAGAACACCTTGCTCATCCGGCGCGACACCTCATCGTACGGGCCCTGCATCCCCCTGGCCGCCGCGGTCAGCCTGATGTTGGTGCGCCGGCGGTCATCGGGATGGCTCGTCCGCTGGATATGGCCCGATGCCTCGAGGCGATCCAGCATGCTCGTCAGCGTCGTCTTGGCAAGGCCGGTCCTCTCCGAGAGATCGCTGATCGAGATATTGTCCTCCTCCCAGAGCACAAAGAGGATGCGCCCCTGGGCGCCGTTGAACTGATCGATGCCGTGCGCCGCCAGCAGCCGCTCGAACACGCGCCCCTGAACCTGCTTGATCTTGCTGATGAGGAATCCCCCGCGGGTCTTGGTCACCGTGCCACTCCTTTCCATATACGATATTACTATATAGAAGTATATGTGTCAAGTGGTCCAGTGCAGCAGAATGGGGAGGGCAGGCCGGGGTCGCCGTCAGGCCGGGGCGTGGGTCAGGCCGAAGCCTGACCCTCCGGGGAGCTTCCTCCGGCACGCCGCGCTTGCTGGGGCGTGCGTCAGGCCGGGGCGCGGGTCAGGCTCCAGCCTGACCCTCCGGGGGAACCACCGCCGGCGCTTCAGCCTCCCTGGCCCCGGTGCCGGCCGCGCCCCTGGCCGGCGCCGCCACGCGGCTGGCCGGCCTTGTCCGAGTACTCCACCCGTATGGCCGAGACGCCTTCCACGGGACAGTGCCACTCGCAGGCGCCGCAGCCGATGCAGCGGGCCGCGTGCACCACCGGCCGCCGGACCAGCACGCCCTGGCCGGACGCGTCCAGCACGCTGATATCGTCGAGCTCGATGGCCTTGTCCGGCACGGGGCACATCTCCTCGCAGACGATGCACTGCTGCAAGTCCGCCCAGGCCAGGCAGCGGGACTGGTCCACCACGGCCACGCCCAGCACCAGTTCGCGCTTGGTCTCCAGATCCAGCCGGGGGATCGCGCCGGTGGGGCACACCTGCCCGCAGCTGTTGCAGCCATAATCGCAGTACCCCTGCCGCGTGGCCAGCACAGGCGTCCACAGTCCCTCGATCCCCGCTCTGGCCAGGCTTGGCTGCAACACGCCGGTGGGGCACACCTTCAGGCACTCGCCGCAGCGGACGCACTGGTTCATGGTGGTCTCGGTGGCGCCGGGCGGGCGCAGCAGCCAGCGATCGGGCAGGTGCAGCGCGCGGGCGAGCTGCAAGAGCCCCACGCCCGCCACGGCCGCGCCGGCCAGCGTGAGGGCCTGCCGCCGCGTGGGGTCATAGGGCATGGGGTCGGCCGCGATCGGCCGCCGGGGGAACGCGATGGCTCCCGTCGGGCACACGGCGGGGCACTCCATGCAGGCGATGCATTCGGCGCTATCGGCGCGATAGGCGCTGGCGGGATCGATGGCCCCCGTGGGGCACAGGTCGGCGCAGCGCCCGCAGCGCACGCAGGCCTCGCGATCCACCTGGTGGCGGAAGAGGCTCACCCGCGAGATGAGTCCCAGCAGGCCGCCCAACGGGCACAGATAACGGCACCAGAAGCGCCGCTCGATCGCGTTGGCGGCCAGCACCAGCACGAGCAGCACGCCCACGACCGTGTTGGCGACCACGAACGCCGGCTGCACCGGCAGCAGCCCGCCGCGCAGCCAGTCGTCAAAGGCGAGGACGCCGTTCTGCAGCGGCGCGACGTTCATCAGCGCCCTCTCGATGGCGTGGATCGCCGCATCCGCCAGCGGGAGCACGAACGACGCCAGCGCCCGGGTGAGCAGCGCGATCGGATCCAGCACCATGAGCGTGATCGAGCCGGCCAACCCTCCCAGCACCACCGCGGCAAGGATGCCGTACTTGGCCGGGCGCCAGCCGGCGCCGGGACCCTGAGCGCCGCGCGTGCGGCGGCCGGGCGTCAGGTCCAGCAGCGTCCCCAGTGGACAGATCCAGCCGCACCAGGCGCGGCCGGCGACCAGCGTGAGCGCCAGCGTCAGCAGGCCCAGCGCCAGGCCGGCGATCGGACGGCGCGCGGCCAGCATGGCTGCCAGGCCGGCCAGGGGATCCAGGCGAAAGAAGAGGCTGTGCGCCGGCAGGCGCGCGGCCCCCTGCCGGGTCCACAACAGCAGGTAGAGGAACAACAGCAGGAAGGCGGCCTGGGTGATCCGTCGCGCGATTCTCCAGGGGTTCCTCTTTGCCGCGCGGCGCCCGCCGCGACGCGCTGTGGCGGCCACCGCTACACCTCGATCTCGCGCACGTCCACCGAGGCCAGATCCATCGTGCCCAGGCCCATCTCCGCGCCGCCCACGATGTGCGCGACGTCCTGCGGCGTCAGGCCGAACAGGCCGGTGGCATAGGCATCGGCCGCGACGATATCGTGGCTGGCGATGACCGTGTTCATCAGGCGGACGTCATCCAGGTTGCCGCCGGTGGGGCCGTGGTCCACCAGGATGCGCACCGCGTCGATGACCGTGAGCGCCGGCATGACCACCGAGGCCAGATCGGGCAGCCGCTGGCGAAAGTTGCGGTGCATGGCCGGGCGATCGGCGATGAGGCCCATCAGGTTCTTCATGCCGAGCGTCAGGCGAGCCAGGTTGTGGTGCTTGGCGATGGGGACGTTGATCAGCAGGTCGGCTTCCAGTGCGTCGCCGTAGATCGTGCACTGCTTCAGATCGCGCCCGGTGGGGATATCCACGTCCCTGTATTTCAGGGACTTCATGATCTCCATCTCGCCGCCGGCCGCCTCGACCGCCGCGGCGATGCCGCTGGTCCTGTAGGCCGCCTCGGGCGTCCCGCCAAAGGGAAAGTC
>JAAYAW010000075.1 GCA_012719135.1 Chloroflexota bacterium | reverse complement strand
TCGGGTACACGGCCCATAAGCGAGAGGATCCGCAGGATCTCTTGATAGCTCTTTTCCATGCCATCGCCTGGCCCTGAGGAGCGCTCGTTGTGGAATGGCGCAGCATAGACCGCCTGGATGTCCACCTCTGGCGAAAGGAGCGCATACACCAGCGCGAACTGGTCGTCGATCTCGTTGTAGGTGTCCGTATCCATGACGGCCTTCACAGGCCCAGCGGGTGGAGCGAGGAGCTCCAGCCTCTTTTGATCGGTATTGCTGTCCATGGAACCTCCCGGTTGGCCTGACTGATCCAGAATTGGCCCAGCCAGACGGCCTACGTGCGGCGGGCCAGTAGACCCTCATACACCTGAAGTAGATCATCGACGCGGGCATCCCAGGAGTAGCGCGTGCGCATCTCTCTGGAGGCGTTACGAGCCAGCTCAGCGGCCAGGTCCCGGTTCTGTAGCAGTTCGATCGTCGCCTCGGATAGCTGCCCTGGCTCGCCTGCCGGCACGATCAGCCCGGTCTCTCGGTGCCGCACGTACTCGCGGATCTCGCCGACAGATTCGGCAACCACCGGGATCCCGGCATACAGGAGGTCCGTGAGCTTGACAGGGCACTTGGTCCGGTTGATCAAGTTGTCGTCGAAGGGATAGAGGGCCACATCAGCTACGGCGAAATAGTCCGGCAGGTCGTTCTCGCGCACCCAGCCGGCATCGATCACCGCGGATCCGAGGCCCAGCCTCTCTACCGTTGCCCGAAAGAGATCGCCATCCTCATGACGCAGCGCCTGACCCACGATGAGCAGTCGGCATGCTGGCATCCTGGCGTGGACCCGGCCGAACTCCTCGGCTACGCGAACGACATCGAACTCAAAGAAGCGCGTGTAGAGTAGTACCACGGGCTCTGTTCCCAGATGCAGCCGCTCGCGAAGCGATGTGCGAGCACCCGCCGGCCAACGGCGCGGACCGTTGGGGATGTGGTGGACCGCATCGCGGGGCGCTCCGAGCGACCATGCCAGGGTCTGCAGTTCGCGGCTGGACACGGTGATCGCTGGCACCCGGCTTAGCGCCCACCGCTCCTGCCGGGCAATGATCGCCCGGCCTAACGGGGTGCGATCGCCCGCATCGCTCCATCCCCCTCGACCTTCCCAGTCATCCTGGTCCGTAACGAGTGTGGGGCTCCGGCCACCTCTGCCACTGCGCATTTGGAGCAGCATGCTGGCGAGGCCGGCGTGTCCGATCGGCTTGAACACGTGAACGATGTCGGGTGAGAGTGCCAGGGCCTCTCTGTAGAGCCGATGTACGACAGCCAGATCGCGCAGGACGGGCAGGCGGGGGGAGAGAGAGAGGTACTTGATGCGAACCCCGTCTTCGATCCACTCTCGTCCGGCTTCCCGGGGCGTGTGCCATGGTGGCATGAGCATCGTGACGGTCTGGCCACGGGATGCCAGCTGGCGGGCAATCTGGAAGGCTCTCGCTCGCATGGTCATGCGCGGCGAGAGCCCAAAGGGGCCGAGGATCGCGATGCGCATGGTCAGGGCCTCCCGCGGGCCATCTGCCTAGCCCTGAGAAGCGCGCGCAGGGGAGGACGCATCAACGGCTCAACAGGGCGCGGTCGATGCGCGCCGCAACAGTGTACGCGGGATCGAAGACGTTGCCGACGTCGTAGGCGATGCACTGCCCCAGCAATGTGCTGGCTGCCCGCGCGTCCAGGCCATAGTCATTCGCAAGCCAGCGAAGCAACTCGGTGGTGGCGTGTTGCAGAGCCTGCTCCATCGGCCGTGCGTTGCCAAGCGTGAACAGCGAGGTCGCGCTGATGCCTCGCGGACAACGGATATCCAGCCGCTTGAGAACCCGGACGCGCAGAGAGACCTCCATCGAGATCTCGATGCCCATTCCAACGATCTCTCCATCGCCCTGGACAGCGTGGCCATCGCCAACAAACAGGAGGGCGCCGGGCTCTGATACGGGGAGCATCAATGTGGTGCCCGCGACGATGCCCCTGTAGTCCATGTTGCCGCCATAGCTGCCCGAGGTGGCTGAGCTGATGGTCTGGCCGCCCGGGGGCGCGACGCCGATGCACCCCAGCATCGGGCTGAGCGGTAGTTCCAGTGCGGCGAGTGCGGGTATGGGGCTTGATAGCCGGGCCGTGTTGGCAGCCTGATCGATGGCCCACTCGGCGAGTCCACGCTCCGGCAAGTCGGTAACGGCGGTCGCGTCAACCACGTGGGCGGCCACAGCGTCGCTGCTGTAGCCGTACGCTCGGTTCGGTCTGATGGAGAGCAGATCCACCGCCAGGGCATCGCCCGGCTCGGCACCCTCGACGTAGAACGGCCCGGTCAGCGGGTTTGGAGCGCGCCCGCGGACAACCATATCGCCATCGCGACCGCGCGAGTCGAGCGTAGTCGTGCACAGCGTGTCACCCGAGTTCAGGCTCAGCACCGCCTGATAGGGCCCAAAGCTGTTCTCGAACGCAGTTGGCTCAAAGGTCACTCGCACAGAGTCCCTCCTGGCATCCGCCCAGCTAGAAGGTGGGCTGCTCCTCAGTGGGCGATGGCGTCAACGTGGGCTCCGCCGTCACGGGCGTCTCAGTCACGGTTGGCGTGGCCGTGGGGGCTGCCACCGTCTGAGTTGGCGTGAGCGTGGCGGTGACCGTTGGTGTAGCCGGCGTCACTCGCTGCCATCCGAACTGGATCACCGCTTGTCCCTGGCCTTCATAGTACTCGACGACGATGCGATGATCGCCCGCATCCAGATCGATTGTGCCATCGTATCGTTCAGCCGACGAGTCTTGCCAGGCGTCGATCACGAGCCGACCATTCACATAGACGCGCACGCCATCGTCGGCGTAGGCCCAAAAGTTGTGGCGGCCTGCCTCGAGTTGCAGTCTCCGAGACCATCGAATGGAGAACTGGTCGGCCGGGAGTCCGTAGCCGGGCGAGCCCTCTCCCCAGTTGGCGCTGATCTCGGCATCATCTCGTATGAACAGAGGGTCATCGGCCAGATCCGGATTGCTGTAGTACTCACCACGCCATCCTACAAAGGATGTGATCTCTTCCCTCCAGACTTGTACCGAAGCGTTACCGCCGAGCTCCAGGTACTCGACGCGCACCGGGTGATTACCCCGAGGCAGCCACACATAACCGACGAACGTCTGCTCCACGTTCGGGAGCCACGCATCTATGATCAGCCGATCGCCCACCCAGACGCGAACGCCATCATCGGCGCGCGCTTTGAAGCGGTAGCCTCCCTCGTTGAAGGGCAGTGTTTGGGTCCAGCGCACGGAAAAGTTGTCCGTGGGAATCTGAGGGCTCGGAGATCCAGCGCCCCAGTTAAACGTGATCTCAACATCATCTCGCACAAGCACGGGTTCGCCGGTGAGCGACGCGTTGCCATAGTACTCGCCCTTCCAGTTGGCGAAGGATCCCTTCTTCTCCCAGTACACGCGGACCTGGGCCCCTTCCCGGTTGTCATAGTACTCGACCTCGATCAGGTGGGAACCGGCGGTGAGATACACCTCGCCAGACGCGATCGTCGGTGCCTGATCTACCCAGTTATCCACAATGCGCTGGCCATCCACCCACACGCGAACGCCATCGTCGGAGTAGGCCACCATGTTGTAGCGCCCGGCCTCAAAGCTCCAGTAGCCCCGCCACCTCGCAGAAAAGCGGTCAGCGGGGACGGCTGGATCGGGCGAACCCACGCCCCACTGGTAGTCGAGGTCCTGTTCGAGGCGGGTCAGAACGGGCTCGCCGGTGAGTGTGACGTTGGCATAGTACTCGGCAAGCCAGGCGGACTCTGGCACCTCAGGGGCGGCCGTCTCGGCGGGAGTAGGGCTGGCCATGGGAGTGGCGGTGGCGGCCGCGCCCGGGTCTATGATGACGATCGCGCTCGCCACGAGCCGCCCCAGCGAATCCAGTGTGCCCTCGGCGTATATCGTCTGTCCGCGGCCGATCTCTCGGAGAGAGGCGCGTTGCCCGTCCTCCCAGGATACCTCCAGGTTCTCCGGCACGATGATCTGCTCTACGGATCCCTCCACGGGCCTGATCACTATGATCAGCGCCCCCGGGGTGTAGTCCTGCACGACACCCAGAGCGGCATCCGGCGGCACCGGTGTGGTGGACTGCTCAAGCGTCGGCGTGAGCGAAGGAGTTGGCGTAAGCGTCGCAGGAGGACGAGTCGGAGTAGGCGCGGCGACGCGATCGCGTGCCACAGCGAACCAGACGACTGCCGCCAGCGCGCCGAGCACCACCAGGGCAGTGGCGGCTGCAATCGTGACGGTCTTCCACAGAGGGCTTCTTTCAGGCATAGTCCACCTTTTCGGCCGCGAGCCAGATGCCTGGAACGCTCACGGGATGTAGCGCAGCGGCACGGGTGTGATGGTGACGACAAAGAGACACAATAGGGCCACCGCAAGGGCGGCCTCCCGGCGGCTCAGCGGTGTGATGCTCTCGAGTGGCTCCTGCAGGCCGCGACCGAGCAGGAGAGTAAGGGCTGCCCAGATGATCCATCCTGGCCAGACGAAGCCGAGAACGATCAGTGTGCCGACGACGACCCAATTAAGGTAGCCGGCCTTTTGCCCCAGCCAGGCGCGGGCAACATGCCCGCCATCGAGCTGACCCGCGGGGATCAGGTTTAGGCCGGTCACCAGCAGTCCCGCCCAGCCCGCGAACGCGAGCGGATGCATAAAGAGATCGTGCGAGTTGCTTGGGAGCCACTGGCCGTGGATCAGATACTTTAGAAGGGCATACAGGAGGGAGTTGCCTTCGATGACATAGCTTCCGCCCTGCGGAAGAGGCTGTACCTGGGACAACATCAGCCCAACGATGAGAATGGGCAAGCACACGATCAACCCTGCGATCGGCCCCGCGGCTCCGGTGTAGAGCATCGCTCGACGAGACGCCGGGATGCCCTTCATCCTGATGATCGCGCCCATGGTGCCAAAGGGCGTCAGCGGGAAGGGGATGAGATAGGGCAGGCTCACGGCGAGGCCAAAACGGCGAGCAACAATATAGTGTCCCATCTCATGAGAGACGAGTATCGTCACCAGCGCGAGCGTGAACTGAAGTCCCTCTCCAAGGCCGCCAAGAAAGGCCTGCCACGTGAAGGCTGACACGGTGTAGTTCAGCGAGTAGGTGACGAGCATCGAGAGCACAGTGAGGAGCCCCAGCACGAGTGCCAGCGCTGGCCTGTCCGGCGTTGCGCTGGGGAGCCAGTTCAGGATCACAAGAACGTCGCGCCCCTCTTCGCGGCGCATCATTAGCGTGTAACCCGCGCGGGCCACCGTGGGCGCGAGCCTCTCATACGCCTGCCTCGCCGGAACGAGCAGGCGCCCCAGCAATCGCAATGCCTTGCCCGGCATCAGGCCGCTTGTGACGTCCTCGATGGAAAAGACATCTTCCATCAGAGGCCTCACCCACGAGATGTCTTCCTGTACGTGCGGCGGGGACCCGGAATCTACCATGGTTAGTGGCAACCTCGCCTGCATCATAGCACAGGAGAGGAGGGTCGACAACGACTGTCCGGCTGGATGGACCTGCGCACCAGCAGCGTCGGGAACAAGTACCGGGACCTGTGCTATACTCTGGCCCACGTATACGAAAAAGGCTGGTGAGGTGCCATGAGCAAGGCGTGCCGATTGCGAGTGCTTCCGATCTTTAACCTGCTCGTTCTACTTCTGCTGGGCGGTTGTGCCCTTGGCTCTCCACGGCTCGAGGTTGCGCTCACGGATGCTCGGTCGGGTGAGCCCGTGGCTCAAGCGCAGGTGGTGATAGGCGAGCTCACGGCAGCCACCGACGAGCACGGCGCTGCACGGGTAGACCTAGAGCCAGGGGAATACCGTGTCATCATCCGTGCCGAAGGCTATCCGGTAGAGGAGCAAGCGTTCGCCCTGAGCAGTCAGGATCGCCTGTACGCGCTGGATCTGGCCCTGGAGCCGCGAACGCTGGTAGGGCAGGTGCTTGCCGAGGACGACATGACGCCGCTGAGCGGTCTGGATGTGGTGCTAGGCGGAGAACGAGCGTCCACCGATTCGGAAGGCCGGTTCTCGATCATCGCGCGCCAGATCACGGATCTGCAGGTAAGCAGTTCGTCGATCGTCACCACGACCGTTGCGGCCGATCAACTGGCGGCTGCAGTGGGGGAAGACGGGCTCTTTGATGGCCCCATCGATGTGATGGCGCTGCCACGGGTGTTAGTCGGTTCGATTCTGGAGCCGGATGGCACACCGGTTGTGGGTGCGGAGGTCACAGCAGGAGACATTCGCGTCGTGAGTGACGATCGCGGCTCCTATACACTCAGGCTTGCGCCGCTGGGGGCTGCGATCGCAGTGGTGAGTCCGGCTCATCGTCCAACCGATGCTATGCCATACACCGGCCAGAGCGAGTACTCTGTCACTCTGGAGCCCTATGTGGCGGACTTGTCCGTTGCCGAGGAAGGATCGGGCGCGCCGCTCGCCGGGGTATCCATCTCCGACGGGCAGGCGACGGTCATCACGACCGATGAGCAAGGGGTGGCCCGGCTGCGGGTGGCTCCCGGAAGCCAGATTGCCGTTGCGGCTTCGGGCTATCTGACCGCGACCCTGGTCTATGAGGGGCAGCGGGAGTTGATCTCGCTCACGCTGGTACCCACCATGCTCCAGGGCGTGTTGAGCGAGGCAGGGAGTGGGGCCCCTGTGGCGGACGCGCTCGTGCAGGTTTTTCGTGAGGGAGAAGGTTCGCCGGAACTGCTGCGCACCGATGGTGAAGGACGCTACATTATCCCGGATGCCACGGGCGTCACGCGGCTCTTTGTCAAGGCGCCCGGCTACGATCGACTGGAGCTAACCGTCGATCGTCTGGGCCGCTTGGATGCGACGCTGAGTCCCTTTACCTCGTATGGTATCTACATACCCTTCGGGCTTTTGTCGCTGCCTGATCGCATCTATGAACTGCTGGATTTTGTGCAGGCTTCACCTGTTCTGAACACGGTGGTCATCGACGTGAAGGGGGACTGGGCGCAGATCGCCTGGCCAAGCGATCTCCCGATAGCGCAGGAGATCGGTGCCTGGGTACCAGGACCGATGGATATTGAGCAAGTTCTGAGTGCGGCACACGAACGGGATATCTACACGATCGCGCGCGTGGTCACCTTTAAGGATCGCGTACTGGCTCAAGGCCGACCCGAGTGGGCCGTGCACACTCAGAGTGGCGCGCTGTACCTGGACGGGGAAAACCTGCCTTGGGGGGACCCTTTCCGAAGAGAGGTGTGGGACTACAACATCGGTATCGCGCTGGAGGCGATCGCGAAAGGCTTTGACGAAGTCCAGTTCGACTATCTGCGCTTTCCCTCTGAGGGGCGTGTCTCTGATCGCGTCTACAGCGTGGAATCGACCTTTGAGTCGCGCGTGGCGGCCATGGAGGGTTTTTGTGCCGCGGCCTATGCGGCCATCGAACCGACGCCAGCCTTTGTATCTGCGGACATCTTTGGCCTGACGGTGTGGGTGGACGCAAGCCGTGACATGGGCATAGGACAGAGGCTGGACGACATCGCCGCGCACATGGACTATATCTCTCCGATGCTTTACCCGCAGACCTTTAACCCCGCGACGCTTCAGAGTCTTGGGATCAGCGACGTAGAGCTGTACCCCTACGAGACCCTCTACTACAGCATTCAGAAGACCCTCTCTCGAACAAATACCAGGGTCAGGCCCTGGCTGCAGCACTACTCAGGCCGGTACACTTACGGGTTGGATGAACTGCTGCGCCAGCGTAAAGGTGCTGAGGATGGTGGATCAACGGGCTGGCTCTTCTGGAACGCCAAGGGAAGCTATCTGGATGAGCTCTTTATCGACGACCCGTACAGCCAGATGCCCGTGATCCCTATGCCACCGGTGGATGAGGAAGAGGAGTAGGATGAGCCAGGATGTGCACAAAGGCGCTACGGCGCTTTCTGTGGGCGAGATCCTGAAGAGACTGGCCACCGTCCGGATCGGTCGCGCCCTGGAGCATTACCAGGTGATCGACTCCACCAACCGCCGAGCCTTCGAGTGGGCGCAAGAGGGGGCACCCGATGGCTCAGTCGTCATCGCCGAGGAGCAAACCTCAGGGCGTGGGCGGCTGGGCAGGCGCTGGGAGGCACCGGCTGGCGCCGCTCTTTTGTGCTCCATCGTGCTGAGGCCCACTCTCACGCCGGCGCAGGCGCAACGAGTCACGATGATCACCTCGCTCGCTGCCGTGGAAGCCATCCACCGCGTTGCGAACGTTCGAGCGGAGATCAAGTGGCCAAACGATCTGGTCATCGCCGAGCGCAAGGTGGGCGGGATACTCACGGAACTTGCCATGGCCGGGCGCAACCTGGGCGCCGTCATCGTCGGTGTGGGGATCAATGTCACCCTGGATCCCGCTCAGCTGTCGGAAGTGCGCGTGCCGGCCACGAGTCTGTGGGCCGAGGTCGGAACGGGCGTATGCCGCCAGGCGTTGCTCTGCGAGTTCCTGCAGGGCGTTGACGATCGTTACCAGGCTATGCAGGCCGGCTGGTCTCCCCTTGAGGAGTGGCGCAGCCATCTGGCCACGCTGGGCACGGCGGTGGACGTGGGGACCACAGAGGATGTGATTCGCGGCATTGCGACCGATGTGGACGGCGATGGCGCCCTGATCGTGCGTGAGGCAACCGGGGTTGTGCATCGAATCCTGGCGGGCGATGTGACGCTCCGCGGGCACCGTGTCTAGTAGATTCGCTCCCCGTGGACTTTCATGACGGTATCATGAATTGGGCGGTATCCGCGCTCCGCAAGCTTCGCCGTGGGCAGCGAAGCTTCGTCGGGCTTGTCCGAGAGGCCAAACACGAGGGCGCCGCGCGCGGCGAGCAGCCGACACACCTCCAGGACCTCGGCGGTGATCGCGATTTCGCTCGCGAGGACCTCTTCCGGCGTGGAGGTATCGGGCAACAGATCCATGAGGGCGATGGTCTCCAGAAACTCGTCGTTGCGGAAGGACTTGAATGGCGTCGGGTCCTGAGAGAGCAGCCCAGCCCTGACCTCGCGGTGAGCCCTTAGCAGGCCGGACGACATGCGATCGGCGCGGTCTTCGCAGCGATCACAGAACACCATCAGGCTTGAGATCTCGCGGGTCTCCAGGGCGGTCCAGAAAGACGGCTCTGGAAAGACGTCGCCGACCACCATTACGCAGAGATACGCCACGTAATCCTGGTTGTCCTCGGTGATCCAGTGGCACTCGGGCCGAATCAGGCGCGCGTACAAGCGCCGGAATCCCTCCACGTCGAAAGTCGCGCCCAATGCGCCGGAGGCGGTGCGCTCTGCGGCCCTCACCCGGGCGAGATCGATTATCGGGTCGTTGCGACCGCGCGCGCCGATCAGGGTCTTGTCAAGATCGACGAGCACGGCCGTGCTCTCGTCACAGCGAAAAGCGCTGCACTCCAGCCATCGCAGCATCTCCGAAAGAGCAGACCATCGATTGGCGGACATCTGGTCACCATCGATACGAGCACTCGGAGGCAGAGTTCGGTCCTCAGTCCCGATAAAGGCCCGGGATGGACGCTCGAGGGCCATATTGCGGGCTACGCCGCCGTCGTTGCGAGCGCTGTCTCCGATGAGGAGCACACGCTCGAGAGGCTGAGGTTCTCCACGAGCGCGTTGTGCATGCTCCAGTATGAGCCACACGGTCCGAGCGTATTCCACGCTGGTCTTGCGTGGGATCAGGTACGAGGCAAGCCCCGCTTGCGACCACAGATCCCTGAGACCGGGCAGGCCGGGATCCTGTGGGGCCAGGTTCCGGTATATCACACGCTGGCCGAGGACATCTGACAGCCGGGCTCGCTCCCAACCCGTCACAGCAGACCCTCGGCGACCATCAGCTCGGCGTTGAGCACCGAGCATCCAGCTGCGCCTCGGATGGTGTTGTGCGAAAGCACCGTCATCTTGTAGTCCAGAACCTCACAGGGTCGAAGCCGGCCGATGGTGACGGCCATCCCACGGCCTGCTCCTCGATCGAGAATCGGCTGTGGGCGATCCGCTTCGGCACGGTAGACCGTCGCGTGTTCGACCGCAGAAGGGCAGCCCAGAGAAAAGGGACGGTTGCGAAATTCGGCGAACGCTCGGATGAGATCCTCCACGGAAGTCTTGCGTTCCAGTTCCAGCGATACGCTCTCCATGTGACCGTCACGGACCGCCACCCGGTTGCATGATGCGCTGACTGCAAAGCTCGCGGGCACAAGAGTCCCCGACGTGGGCTCGAAGGCTCCCAGAATCTTGAGGGGCTCGGTGGCCATCTTCTCTTCCTCGCCACGGATGAGCGGCACCACGTTGTCGAGTATATCCAGGGAGGGGACGCCGGGATAGCCGGCGCCTGAGATGGCCTGCATGGTCGTAACGATTACGCGCCGGAGGCCAAAGGCATCATACAGAGGCTTGAGAGCCACTGTGAGGCCCATCGATGAGCAGTTGGGGTTGGTCACGATAAAGCCGGCATCCCATCCCCGGCTCTCCCGCTGATGCGCCAGCAAGCCCAGGTGAGCGCCATTGAGCTCCGGGATCAGCAAAGGCACGTCGGCGTCCATGCGGTGTGCGCTGGCGTTGCTGAACACGCCATATCCTGCGGAGGCCAGCCTCAGCTCGATCTCCTGGGCCGGTCCGGCAGGCAAGGCCGAGAACACGATCTGGCAGTTCAGGCCGGGCTCGCAGGGCTGGACAATGAGGTCGCGCACGGCCGCGGGCATGTCCGCCGAAAGACGCCAGGCGCAGGCTTCAGAGTACCGTTTGCCTACGTTTCTCTCAGAGGCGGCCAGCGCCGTGATCCGAAACCAGGGATTGTTGGAGAGCAGATGGATGAACTGCTGACCGACGTTGCCGGTGGCGCCCAGTATTCCTACCTCAATCGGCTCCATCTCTGGCTTCCTTTCTCACGGGCTTTGACGACCGCCCATTGGCAAGGCTGAACTGCTGGTGGATTGCCCGCACTCCTGCGTTGACGTCCTCATGGGCAAGCACGAGCGATAGGTTGTACTCTGACGATCCCTGGGCGATCGAGATGATGTTGATCTCCTGTTCGGCTAGGGCGCCGAACACCTGCGAAGCAATGCCGGGCTGTCCGCGCATGCCGGCGCCCACGATGGCGACGATGGCTACCTCATCCTGGCACACGACGGCGTCGATTTCGCCTCGCAGGAGCTCCAGGGCCAGTTCCTCTTCGACTTGACGAACCACGGCCGGGGCGTCCAGAGTGTGCACCAGGAAGCAGATGTTCTGCTCCGATGATGACTGGGTGATCATCAGGACACTTGTGCCACTGTGCGCGACGGCGGTGAATACACGTCCAGCGATTCCGGGCACGCCCTGCATGCCATGGCCCTGAACTGTGATGATGCTCAGATCACGGATGGCGGTGATGCCCTTGATGAGCACACCGTTTGCGGCGTTCTGCGATATCAGAGTGCCCGGATGATCCGGGTTCAGCGAGTTCTTGACCCGCAGAGGGATGGCAGGCTCCACCAGAGGCTGGATCGCGAGAGGGTGGAGTACCTTGGCCCCAAAGAAGGAGAGCTCGGCAACCTCACTGTAGGTCACCTGCGCCAGCGTACGCGCTTCCGGGACGATACGGGGATCGGCGGTCATGACACCGTCCACATCGGTCCAAATCCAGACTTCGCTGGCGGGCAGCGCGCGGCCCAGAATGGTCGCGGTCAGGTCGCTGCTGCCTCGGCCCAGGGTGGTTGTAGCGCCGTCAATGGTGGCCCCAATGAAACCGGTGACCACGGGGATGGTCCCCTTCTCCAGGAGCGGTGGCAGCGTATCACGCACCCTCTTGGAGGTCTCCTCCAGAATGGGAGCGGCGCTGCCAAAGTTGTTGTTGGTTACGATGATCCGAGTGGCTTCGACCATCTGCGAGTTATAGCCCTGGCTACGAAGCGCTGCCGCGACGATGCGGGCCGAAAGCCGTTCACCGAGCCCAGACACGGCATCCAACCCGCGGGCGGTCAGTTCGCCGAGGGTGTTGATGCTGGCGCACAGGTGCTCAAAATCCTGGAGTAGAGCCGCAACCTCAGCGCGGAGGCCGCGGGCATGCTCGACGTCGTGCACGCAATCGGAAATGGCCTGTTCGTGGCGTTGCTGAAGCTCGTCTCGAATCAAGAGGAAGGTGCGGCGGTCGCCGCTGGCCGCACTGCGCGCCGCATGCCGCAGGCTGTCGGTGACGCCGCTCATGGCGGACACCACGACCACGGGGGTCTCCCCAGTCTCCTGAGCCGTGCGCGCCGCGAGCCGGGCCACGTTGGCAATCCGTTCCCCGGTGCCGACCGACGTTCCACCAAACTTCATCACTATCATCGTAGGCTCTCCCGTGCACGATGCGCGGCATGAGGATGACGATCGCCAATCGTGGCGCGGGGCCAACACTGAGCCGTGGCGCCATTGCCTGGGGCATGGAGCATAGGGTGCCTGTGCGCCGGGCGGCCACAGGCGGAGTTGCGGACGATTATACAAGACCACTCTGCGGGGTACAAACGCTTCTGTCGCTCATCACTGGCGGCCGTACGATGCCTCGGCCCTTCGCCCAAGAACCGCGAGGGGAAGGCCCGATCCAGCGACGCCTGCGTCGCCGCAGCAATCACCTGCTAAGCGGTCATCTCCAGTTCCTCCATGGCCTGATCTACCGGGACGGTCTCCGCCGGGCCCGCGACACTTCCCTCAATGGTCTCAAAGCCCATGTGCAGGCTCTGGACCGCGGAGATCACGCTCTGTATGTCGCGACGGCGGGCCATCAAGACCATTGTTGGGCCCGTGTCCGTCGAGAAGTACACCGGAACGCCCGAAGCGCGCAGTTCATTGCACAGGCGGAAAAGGTGGATGTTCTCGGGTTCCCACGCAAAGAGCTTGTTCTCCAGGCTGGCGGTCATGGTCACCGCATGCAGGCGGATGCTATCGAGTTCGGCCCAGCGCGCAAGAGTACGCCAGTCGCCCTGCAGAACGGCATCTACACAGGCGACGACTTCCTTGGCCCGGCTTTGGCACCACGGTGAGAACAGCGGGCTGGCGGGGGCCTCACGGTGCGCGGCCTCGGTAACCAAGCCGATGCGCGAGTCCATCGGTATCGTCACCAGTCCCATCTCGGTCAGTTCGCCACGCCGATCCAGGCGTAGAGCGTAGCTATCGGCATGGGAGATCCCGGGATAGGAAAGCCACAAAGACACGCCTCCAACGGCACTCCGGCATCCGGATCCGGCCAACAGGCGAGCCGTGCAGCTTAGCAGGCGTTCGTGTGTCGCCAGCGTGGGGCCCAGAGTGGCGGAGAGGGCGGCCAGGGCGAGGGCAGCCGAGGCAGAGGCGCTGGTGCCCAATCCCTTGCCAACCCGCGTCGCACGAGCAAAGTTGCGGGAGTCCACGCGTGCGCGCGTAGTGATGCGGGCCGTTGTGCGCACGGCATCCAGCATCTGGACAACGCGCTCACGGGCATGCGTATCAGCGGGCACACGATTGATGGTAACCTGATCGGCCGCGAGAGACGGGTCAAACTGCACCATCGTCAACGTTTGAGCGGCGTCGTTATTGACCGAGATGCTGGGTAGATACGCGGTTCGGAGACGCCAGTCCGCCAGGCCATGGTACTTGAGGATGCCCTGGATGGGATAGGCGCGCGCGGCCGCGCGCCCCTGGGGGGCGCCTCCGGCGGACAGGTCCGGATACGGCGGGACCTGGAATCCGCGTTGGGCCAGGCAGGCCTCGATCCAGGCGTGATCAGCTGCAAGACGTGCGACCTCTTCCGGTGCTAGTGTCACGGTTGGCTACTCCCTCGGCAGTCGGCATGGCGTACGCACTCATGATAGAACGGATGGGCAAATGACAGCAATCATGCCATTTGACCGGCGCCGGGCGCCATGCTACAACGAGCGTCATTATGTGCGTGGAGGGGACACAGTGGCAAACGTGCTCGTGATAGACTCTCGTGACACGGTAGGTGTTGCCCTGATGGATCTTCCGGCAGGCACCGCGGTCGAGCTCAACGGCGGGCGCCCGACGAGCCTGGTTACCACTGAGCTGATCCCTTTCGGGCACAAGATAGCTCTTGTGGCCATTGGACCTGGGGAGACGATCGTCAAGTATGGGGCCAGCATCGGAGTGGCCGTGGACGATATTCAGCCGGGGATGAGCGTGCATGTACACAATCTCAAGAGCGTGAGAGGAGCGGCGCGGTGAGCATGGATTCCTTTCAGGGATATATGCGGGCGGATGGCTCCGTAGGAGCACGCAACCTCGTGGCCGTGATCCCCAGTTGTGGGTGTTCACAGCATGCGGCAGCACTCATCGCAGCCCAGGTCCGCGGAGCAGCGCTACTCAACTACACGGGCGGTTGTGGAGAGATAGCAGGAGACATGGCTCGCGCAACGGAACTCCTTGCGCAGTATGCCCGCCATCCGAACGTAGTCGGCGCGGTGATCGTGAGCCTGGGGTGTGAGACTCTGGATGCACACCGTCTCGCGGAGCTCGCGGCCGGTGGAGGGCCTGTCGAGCTACTGACGATCCAGGAGCTTGGGGGTACGGCACGCACAGTCTCTCGGGGAGTCGACCTCGTGCAGAAGATGGCTGCGAGAGCAGCCTCACTGGAGCGCGAGGATTGTCCGGTCGCCTCGCTCACGATTGGGCTAGAGTGCGGGGGGTCAGATGCCACCTCCGGCATGGCGGCGAACCCTGCGATGGGCGCCTTTAGCGATCTGATGGTGGCACAGGGCGCTCGCGTCATTCTGGCGGAGACCAGCGAGCTCTTGGGCGCCGAGCATATCATGGTGGACAGGGCGGCCACTCCTGACGTGGCACGCGCTCTCCTCTCCACCGTGGAAGACTGTGAGCGGTGGCTGAAGGCTACCGGCGAGGACTTTATGGGAAAGCAGCCGAGCCCGGGGAACGTGCGAGGGGGCATCACCACCGTGGAGGAGAAGGCCCTCGGCGACGTGCTCAAAGGAGGGCACTCGCCCTTTGTCCAAGTGCTCGGCTACGGGCAGCGCCCGTCTGTCCCCGGACTATCATTCATGGACACGCCCGGGAACGATCCGGCGTCGGTGACTGGCCTGGTGGCGGCCGGCTGCCAGATCGTCACGTTCACGACTGGACGCGGTAATCCGATGGGAAATGCCGTCGCGCCAGTCGTCAAGATCACCGGCAACGCCCGCACGTGGGCACACATGGGCGCCGATATGGATCTCGATGCGAGCACGATCATCGCAGGAAGCGAGTCCGTGGAGCAGGTGGGTGCACGGCTCTACGAACTGGTGTTGCGCGTGGCCTCAGGTACTCGCACTGTTGCGGAGACCCTGGGGCACGAGGAGTTCTCGATGCTTCGCCTCGGCCCGGTGTACTAGTCCGGCTCTGAAGCACTGTCCGCCGCGGCACTTCGCAGGGCGGGAAACAGGATCACCTCGCGAATCGACGCCTGATCGGTGAACAGCATCACCATTCGGTCGATGCCGAATCCGAGGCCGCCGGTTGGGGGCATGCCGTGCTCCATGGCGATGATATAGTCCTCATCCATGGGGTGCGCTTCGGCATCTCCGTCGGCAGCCGCCTGGACTTGCGCGGCGAAGCGCTCTCGCTGATCCAGAGGATCGTTGAGCTCTGTGAACGCGTTTCCGCACTCGAGCGTGCCGATGTAGAACTCAAAGCGCTCCACCAGGTGGGGGGCTCCGGGCTTTATCTTTGCGAGCGGTGATACCTCAGCCGGAAAGTCAGTGATGAAAGTAGGCTGCACTAGCCTCGGCTCGACGACGCTCTCGAAGAGCTTCTCGACAGCCTTTCCCCATCCGGATTGCGAGACGAGCGTGATTCCGCGGGCGGCGGCGGCGCGCACAAGGGCGTCCTGCGTGCGCTCTATTTCGATATCGATTCCAGAAGCCTCCAGGATGGCATCACGCATGCTTACTCTGCGCCACGGCGGAGTGAGGACGATCTCCTGCCCCTGGTAGGTGATCGTCTCGCTCCCGAGGACGCGCACGGCGACGTCGTGGTACAGCGCCTCGATGAGGCACATCATGTCGTTGTAGTCCGCGTATGCTTCGTACATCTCGATGGCGGTGAACTCGGGGTTGTGCTGCGTATCTACGCCCTCGTTCCGAAAGTTGTGACCGATCTCGTAGACTTTCTCTAGCCCGCCCACGATCAGCCGTTTGAGGTATAGCTCATCGGCAATCCGCAAGTAGAAGGTCTGCCCGAGAGCGTTGTGATAAGTGGTAAAAGGCCGAGCGGCCGCGCCACCATACATGGGCTGGAGGACGGGCGTCTCCACCTCAATGTAGCCTTGCTCATCGAGGAAGCGGCGTACGGCGGAAACGATCCGGCTGCGGGTGACAAAGATCGTGCGGACGTCCTCATTGGCCAAGAGATCGAGATACCTCTGCCGGTACCGCGTCTCCACATCGCGCAGGCCGTGCCACTTTTCCGGGAGGGGGCGCAGCGTCTTGGCGACGGGCCTCCAGGACGAAACGTTCACGGTGATCTCGCCGGTACGCGTCTGGAATAGCGTGCCCCTGGCGCTCACAAAGTCCCCCAGATCAATGGTTCTGCGGAACAGGTCGTATAGCTCTTCACCCAAGACGTCCCGGCGGAGGTAGACCTGGATGCGGCCACTGCCATCCGCAAGGTGAGCAAAGGTGGAGCCACCCATGATGCGAATAGCTACCAGCCGGCCAGCAACGCCCACCTCTGTTTCGCCCGCCTCGCCAGAGTACGCCGCGAGCGCCTCCGCGGAGGTGTGCGTGCGCTCTACGCGAGGCGGATAGGGGTCGATGCCCTGCTCGCGCTGGCGCTCCAGCTTCTCTAGGCGTTGTTCGCGGCGGTCGCTAGAATCCGTCATGGCGTCATCCTGTGAGTCTGGTGAACGAGGTTGGGGCGACTGCTATTCGATGCTCAGAATCTCTATGGTTCGCTTGCCGCCGGGAGTGCTGGCCTCAACCACATCCCCGGCACGATGCCCCAGCAGGGCTCTTCCCAGAGGCGATTCGTTTGAGATTCGGCCGAGCGCGGGCCGGGCTTCTGCGGGGCTCACGATCTGGTAGCGTTCCGTGGCCTGTCCGGGTTCGCGAATGGCGACGATCGATCCGAGGCCGGCGTGGCCATCCGCCGATGCCTCCAGGATTGCGGACTGGGCGAGCAGCGATTCCAGTTCCCGGATTCGGCCTTCTACCAGGCTCTGCTGGCGCCGCGTCTCGGCATAGCCGAAATTCTCGCTCAGATCGCCCTCCTCGATGCCGCGGCGCAGCTCCTCTGCGATCTCCTTGCGGCGCACGCTGGTGAGCTCCAGGAGCTCTCTTTCGAGATCCCGCTTCCCTTCTGGCGTGAGATAGTGGACGGGTCCGCTCATTTCACCGTTCCTCTTGCAGCTGGACTGTATCTGGCGATTATAGACCGGTGCGAGAACCGCGCCAACTAGCGCGGTGTCGATGCCGTCACGCCGAAGGGGCTGGTGGATGCGCGTTGACACGCCGTACGCGGGCATGTATGCTCGCAGGCACGTGACATGGGCGTGAGGTGAGCATCATGGGCGAGTTGCAGCAGTTATCCGATCGCATCATCGAAAACGTAGAGCGCGTCATCATCGGCAAGCATCGCCAAGTGCGGCTGGCCGTGGTCGCTGTTCTGTGTCAGGGACATGTTTTGATTGAAGACGTGCCTGGAGTGGGCAAGACGGTGCTGGCCAAGGCTTTGGCCCGGTCAATCGGAGCCAGCTTTAGCCGCATCCAGTTCACTCCGGATCTGCTCCCGACGGACATCACCGGCGTATCGATCTTTAGCCAGGAGACGCGCGCTTTCGAGTTCCGGCCGGGGCCTATCATGGCGCAGATCGTGCTGGCAGACGAGATCAACCGCGCGACACCCAAGACGCAGGCGGCGCTCCTGGAATGCATGGAAGAGCGCCAGGTAACGGTCGATGAGCGCACCCACCGATTGCCCGAGCCTTTTATTGTGCTTGCGACGCAGAACCCTATCGAATACGAGGGGACCTTTCCGTTGCCAGAGGCCCAGCTGGATCGTTTTCTGCTTCGCTTGAGCCTGGGGCACCTTTCGGCCAAGGATGAAGTCGCCATTCTGGACGCACAGCAATACGTCCATCCCTTGGACAGCCTCGGGCAAGTGGTCGATGCTGCGGAGCTCGTGTCCGTACAGCAGTTGGTGAAGGATGTCTACGTTGATCCACTCATCAAGGAGTATATCGTCGCTCTGGTCCAGTCAACCCGGGTCTACCCGGATGTGTTTCTCGGCGCGAGCCCGCGCGGCTCGCTGGGGCTCTACCGGACGAGCCAGGCGCTCGCGGCCACGGAAGGACGGGACTTTGTGACGCCTGACGATGTAAAGGCCCTGGCTGAAGGAGTCCTGGCCCATCGCATCATCATCAGCCCGTCGGCACGTATTCGCAACATCGATACTCGCTACGTGGTACAGCAGGTTCTTGAGAGTGTTCCGGTCCCCGGGACAAGGGTGCGGCAAGGGCGCGCCTAGCCTCGGTCGAGTGGCGATATGAGGAGATAAGAGAATCGTATGGATGTGCGGTCCGCAACAATCGCAGATATCGAGCCGTGCAAGCGTCTCGATGGCAGATACAGTACCGGGTATATCTGGCACATGGATGAAGAGATCCGACCGGACGCGGTGAACGTGGCGCTTCGGCGCGTGCGCCTCCCTCGCACGTTGGAATCGCGCGACCCGCGGTGCGCCGACGATCTCTTTGAGGTCTGGAAGAATAGCCGCTGCTTTCTGGTGGCAGAAGAGCTGGGGGTTGTTCTCGGATATCTGACGATGGTGATCTCACGGGGCAACTGGCAGGGCTGGATCGAGCATCTGGTCGTGCACCGGCAGTACCGTCGGCGCGGCGTCGCAATGATGCTGTTGGACGGCGGTGAGCGGTGGGCGCTCGAGAGCGCTCTCCGCGGCGTGACGGCTGTGGTGCAGAGCAAGAACGATCCGGCCATCCACTTGTTTCCCCGTCGTGGATATGCTTTCCGGGGCTACATGGATGGGTACTTTGACAGCGGGGATTTGGGGCTGCTGTACTCGCTGGGGCTCTAGCGCCAGCCTATTTCGAGACGGGGCCCTCTGCCTTGGCCGGTCGGCTGTAAGGGGAGGTGTGACTGTGCCGGGCTGGCAGTCATTTGACAGTCGCCCCTTCGGCAAGGTATAATCGCCCGACGTCAGCACAAGCCATCGTAATCTTCCCCTTTGGGGATAGAGGAGTTCTGATAGTGTCCAAGACTTGGCAGCCCAAGAAGCGTCGTCGTATGCGTGTGCACGGGTTCCGCCAGAGGATGTCCACACGGGGCGGCCGTGCTGTATTGCGTGCTCGCCGTGCGAGGGGGCGCAAGTCCCTGGCCGTCGAGAATAAGGGCGTATAGCCGCTGAGATATGGGGGATCTGGAGCACGGGGCATCGCGCCAGCGCAGACTGGAACGTCTCGCTGACTCGGCTGACTTCCGGCGAGTAAGGGAGCAGGGGCGCTGTTGGTCCGATCCCAGAGTGGTGCTGTGTGCTCACCCCAATGGTCTTGCTCGGGTGCGTGTTGGTTACGCTGTGAGCAAGCGCATTGGCAAGGCGGTCCGGCGTAACAGAATCAAGCGGCTTATGCGCGAATCCGTGCGCGCCTATAGTGATCTCGTTTCGCCCGGATGGGATATCGTGATCATCGCTCGCCAGCGGGTGAGTGTGTCCGATTACTGGGAGGTCCAAGGTTCAATCGGGCACCTCCTTGGACAGGCGGGCGTGTTTCGCTCCACCGATGTGGCCATGACCGGCCAGACGGGGTGATGGGGTGACCGTTTGTGCGCGCTTCTTGCTCGGCCTCATAGCGTTATACAAGCGGTATGTATCTCCGATTCTGCCTCCAAGCTGCCGCTACTACCCCAGTTGCTCAACGTACATGCAGGAAGCTGTTTCCAGATACGGCGCGTTCCGCGGGGGATGGATGGGCATCCGACGTGTCCTGCGATGTAATCCTTTCCACCCCGGCGGGTATGATCCTGTTCCCTGATTACGTGTCTTCTACTTGCCTCAGGAGGTATGCGCATTGAACAGGTTATGGTCAGGAGGGCGACTAGCTCTTCTGCTTTTTGTGTTGGCGTTAACGGTGGCCGGATGTGTTCCTTCCGGGGCCGCCACTGATACCGGGTGGACGACGCTGACGATCGCTGGCACAGAGCTCTATGCAGTCCGATCCACTGGCGAGGCGGTTGCGCTGAACCTGCAGGGTGACGGTGCGCTGATCTGGCGATACCCGCTGGAAACGGCAGCGACTGGCCCGGGTTGTGGGATCATGCAAAAGTCGACCACTGGTGGCGAGGCCAGTCTGGCACTCGGTGCGGTGTTCAGTCCCCCTGCGGTCAGCGATGGGCTGGTGCTCTTTGGTTCGTCTGAAGAGAAGCTGATCGCTCTGGATGCAGAGAGCGGCAAGCCGGCCTGGTCCTACCCGGTGGACTCGGCCGTCATCGGTGGCGTCGCTGTGGCGGAGGGGATCGCGTACTTTGGGACCGTGAGCGGGCAAGTCTACGCAGTGGACTTGGAGGCTCAGAAGCCAGCGTGGGAAACCACCTACACGACCGGGGACCGGGTATGGAGCACGCCGCTCGTGGACGGGAGCCGGTTGTACGTGGCCTCGATGGATCATCGGATTCACGCTCTGGACCGGTCCAGTGGAGAGAGCCTGTGGAGCGCCGATCTTGGTGGTGCGATCCAGGGTGATATCGCTCTCTACCACGGTGTACTGTATGCGGGCGGCGTAGACCGCCGGCTCTATGCTATAGAGGCCGAGTCCGGCAGGGTTCTATGGAAGACCGATCGGTTGGACTCGTGGATCTGGGGTGCGCCCCTGCAAACCGGTGACATGGTCTGCTTTGCGACGCTGGACGGCAAGGTGCACGGCCACTCGGTTGAAAGCGGCAAGCCCGTGTGGGCACCGGTTACGCTTCAGGGGGGCATCAGTGCGGGGCCCGCGAGAGTGGGGGACTCGGCAGTGGTGGGTACTGACGAAGGCATGGTCTACTTGATCGACCTTGAGGCCGGTAGCGCCGAGGTGCTGTATGGTTCTCTGCCCGAACAGCAGAGGGGTGGTTACCTCTCGACGATCACCGTGCATGATGATATCGTGTACTTGGGCAGTTCGTACGGGTTTGTTGTGGCTCTTGATCCGGCGGCACGGGCTCCCGAAGCCTGGGTCTATCCGTCGCCGGAAGCGGAATAGCTCAGGAAGTGGAGTTGCCAGTGCAGGGAGCAAATACGCCTCAGGTCGATCCCGTAAGGGTGCGCAAGTCGCTCCTTACTTGGGCCATCGTCGCCCTTGTCGTCATCGTTGCCTCGCAGATTGGCTTGGGAACAATCTGGCGAGAGGGCATAATCCGCCCGCTGCTCAACGGGTTGCTGGTTCTGTACGCCTATCTCGGGCGCAGTTTCGTGGTGGCCATCACTGCGTTGACGCTGCTGCTCAGGCTCATCACGATGCCGCTGCAGATCAAGTCGATTCGTTCGACGCGTGCCAGCGCGGCGCTCGCGCCGCAGGTCAGTGAGCTACAGAAAAAGTACGCAAACGACAAGGAGCGCCTGGTAGCGGAGCAGCAAAAGCTCTACAAAGAAGCGGGAGTGAGCCCGCTCAGCGGCTGCCTGCCCACATTGGTTCAACTGCCGATCTGGATTGGCCTGTACCAAGGGATCACCAGCGTGTTGGCCGATACGCCGGTCGAGTTGATGAGCCTGGGCAAGAACGTGTATCACGCGTTTTCCGGTGTGGTCGACATTATTCCGCTGCAAGGCATGTTCCTGGGTATGGATCTTGCCAAGCCGGATCCGACTTCCCTGGTGCTGCCGATTCTTGTTGGCGGGACGATGTACGTTCAGAACAAGATGCTGACGCAACCAAGCGGGGATCCGCAACAGGCATCGATGAACCAGAGCATGCAGCTCATGATGCCTCTGATGTTTGGTTATTTCGCCACCCAGTTTCCTGCAGGTCTGGCGATCTATTTCGTGATCTCGAACGTGGTAGGCACGCTCATCCAGTGGCTGGTGGAGCGGATGCTGGGGCCCGCCCAGGTGCCGGCAGTCGCTACAGCCGACAACAAGAGGAAAGAAAAGGCGGCAAATGGATCGCGAAGCAAGGCCGGGAAGGCATAACGCAGAGTTCTCAGGCAAGACTGTAGAGGAGGCCCTGGAAAGCGCCGTGGAGGCGCTGGGCATACCTGTGAGCGAGCTACAGTACCAGGTGATGCGCGATAGCACGCGCAGTTTCCTGGGTTTTATGCGTACGGGAGAGGTCACGATCCGCGTAAGCTGGGAGGATGGCCCGCCCGCGAGCGTCGAGGTGGAGCCGGAAGACCGGGAAGAGGAAGAGCTGTCCGTAGAGGACGAACTGCCGCAAGATCAGGCAGGCCCCGAGGCGTCCGATGTGCGTCCCTCCAGCCGCGGCGATGAGGATGAGGACGAAGGCGAGGACGAGGAGACGGTCGCGTCTGACGGGAACCCGCCGGAGCTGGAAGCGGAGGCGCTGGACGTGCTGACCACGCTTCTGGACAAGATGGGTGCCCTTGCTGCCGTAGAGGTGGTGGATCGCGGCGGCCGCTTGGATGAGGATAGCGGAGAGGTAAGCCCACTGATCCTCAACGTTGTGGGCGATGACTTGGGCTCTCTCATCGGCCGGCGCGGTGAAACCCTGCGAAGCCTGCAGTTCATGGCGCGGCTGATCGTCAGCCGGCGCCTCGGCGTGTGGCCGAACCTGGTGGTGGACATCGAGAACTACAAGTCCCGCCGCGAGGAGTCTCTACGGGCTCTGGCGCTGCGGATTGCGGATCAGGTGCGAGCGTCTCACGAGCCGATGACGCTTGAACCGATGCCTGCCCACGAGCGTCGTATCGTGCATCTCACGCTGCGGGATTACCCCGACGTGTACACCGAGAGCACCGGCAAGGAAGAACGGCGCAAAGTCCAGATCATTCCACGTTAGGGACTGGAGATGTCATTGTCCAGCCCGGTTCCCGAGTATGTCGTTGTGGGGCACGTGACGAGGGATCTGCTTCCGGACGGCGGGTATACTCTAGGGGGTACCGCGACCTTTGCGGCTCTGGCGGCGACCCGCCTGGGGCTTGCCGTGGGGATGCTCACCAGTGGAGGCCCTGAGGTAGAGCAACTGGCGGGCGAAGGCTTGAGCGTGCAGTGCTGCCCGGCCGGCGAGACGACTGTGTTCGAGAACATCTATCTCGGTCACAGGCGTCTCCAATATATCCGAGGGCTGGCCTGTACCATTCATCCGGCAGATGTGCCGGATCTGTGGCGGTTGGCGCCCATCGTACATCTAGGGCCCATAGCGCAGGAAGTAGACACCGCTCTGGTTGCAGCCTTTCCGGGCGCTCTTCTTGGGATCACGCCGCAGGGATGGCTGCGCAGTTGGGATCAGCAGGGGCTGGTCTCCCCGGCGGTCTGGACTGAGAGCACCCGTGTTCTGGAGGCTGCGGATCTTGTGGTTCTCAGTCTCGACGACCTGGGCGGGGACCGCGATCTCCTTCAGACCTATATTGACCGATCTCGGCTCCTTGTCTTGACGATGGGCGATCAAGGCGCCATCGTTCATCGCAAGGGCTCGGCGCAGCGCGTGCCGGCGTATGCCGTCCAAGAGGTAGACCCGACTGGAGCCGGCGATGTCTTTGCGGCGGGATACCTGATACGCTATGCTGAGACAGGGGATCCGATCGAGGCGGCACGCTATGCCAACTGCGTGGCTTCCTTTGTTGTGGAGGGACCCGGGGCGACATGCTTGCCGACGCGCGAGCAGGTGGAGGACCGGCTGGCTCACGGGCGACTTGTGGACTAGATGCTCGCAGTAACGAGATAGGGGCGATGGGGCATGGGCCGGATCTACTCGCTAGCCAACCAAAAGGGCGGGGTCGGCAAGACGACGACGGCCGTGAACCTTGGGGCCTACCTCGCCCATATGGGGCAACGTGTGCTCCTTGTGGATCTGGATCCGCAGGCCAATGCCACCAGCAGCCTGGGCGTAGATAAGAACGCGCTCTCGCGTTCCGTGTATGATGTCCTCATCGGCTCGGAGACTCCTGCTTCGCTGACGCTCGTAACGACTTGTCTAGGGCTGGATCTCCTTCCGGCGTCCCCGGCGCTGGCCGGAGCCGAGGTCGAGTTGCTCAATGTGATCGCTCGCGAGACGCGCCTGCGGCACGCGCTGCAACAGGTGAGCGGGCGCTATGACTATATTCTGATCGATACGCCTCCAAGCTTGGGCATGTTGACGGTCAATGCCCTGACGGCTTCGGATGGTGTCTTTATCCCAATACAGTGCGAATACCTGCCTCTCGAAGGGCTGGCTCAGCTCCTGCACACGATCGAGCTGATACGCCAGCGACTCAACCCCGACCTGATGGTGCGAGGGCTGATCCTGACCATGTACGACCGGCGCACCAACCTGGCGCGACAGGTGGTTCAGGAGATACACGATCACTTTCCGACCACCGTCTTTCAGTCGGTGATTCCGCGAAACGTCAAGCTGAGCGAGGCGCCGAGCTATGGTGAGCCTATCTTGACGTACGCACCGGATTCGCCGGGCGGGCTAGCGTATGAGGCTCTCTGTCAGGAGATCCTCTCTTCTGAACGGATATGAGAGCGGCTGCGGCGTCTATGGCGACAGCGTCAGCGGAGGAGTGCAGATGGCAGCCATGAATCGGCGAGGTCTGGGGAAGGGGCTGGATGCGCTTATCCCTGCAGCCAGCGAGACCCCGGGGCTGAGGAAGGTCAGTGTCGACGCGATCGTTCCCAACCCGCTCCAGCCGCGCAGCGTCTTTGATGAGGACGCTCTCCAGGAGTTGGCTGATAGCATTCGTGAGCTCGGGCTGATACAGCCGCTGATCGTACAGCGGATGCCCGAGACGGAAGATGCCGCGCACCCTCCCAAGTATCAGCTGATCACCGGAGAGCGGCGTTGGCGAGCGGCACAGCTGGCCGGGCTGCGGCACGTGGATGTCGTCGTCAAGGATGTATCTCCGCTGGAGATGCTAGAGCTGGCTCTTGTGGAGAACATCCAGCGGGCGGACCTGAATCCGCTCGAAGAGGCCGAGGCCTACGCGCGTCTGGTGGACGATTTTGGCCTGACGCAAGAGCAGGTTGCGGAGCGGGTCGGCAGAAGCAGAGTCAGCGTCACCAATACCATGCGGTTGTTGCGCCTGCCAGAGGGGGTACGGCAATTGCTGCTGACCGATGCGCTTACCGAAGGGCACGCCCGCGCGCTCCTGATGCTGGATCAGGGAGACGAGCAGAGCCAGGTCGCGCGCGACATCGTGCGAAAGGCGCTGTCCGTCCGGCAGACTGAGGAGCTCGTGCGGCGCAGGCAAAGTTCCGCACCAGAGGCTGCGTCGCTACGGGCGCGCTCGCCCGAGACAGAGGCGCTGGAGAGCGAGTTTCGCGAGGCGATGGGGACACGCGTCGAGTTGTTTCGCACACGCAAGGGCGGCCGCCTCGTGATCCACTTCTACTCCGAGGACGACCTGCAGACGCTGTATGAGCGCCTGGTTCAGGCGGATGATCGCTGAAACAGGTCGTTTGGCCGTTTTGACAGCACAACTCAGCCGTGGTATGATCCCGGAGTTCTCAGTGAGAGGGAGCTTTTCCCAGACAACTGAATAGGGTCGCCGAGCGGAGACGGAACGCTCTCCGGGGGGATTTGACAGGGCGGGGGATGATCGGTATCATCGCCTGCGGTCCTTGGGAGTGCTCTTCTCAATGCAGAGCGACTCGGGATGGTCGAAGCCGCGCATGGGCATCGACCGCTTTTTTTGGCGGAAGCTCCGCTGAGAAAAGCGGAGAATAAGCACCTTAAGTCAGGAATGCTCGCTACGGGATCTAGTCACATTTGACTAGGTGATACAAGGCGAGTAGACTGCATAAGGATAGGGAGCAAGTGCACGAGAGTGCCTGGTTTCCGGGGTGCAGGATCAGGAAACAGTGAAAAGGTCGGACTTGACGGTGCGGCCCGGATGACGTAGAATGATCAATGCACTGGAGGCGGTCTGTCGGAGACGGCGGGGCGTCGAGAGGGTAGAGCACCT
>JAAYAW010000074.1 GCA_012719135.1 Chloroflexota bacterium | reverse complement strand
CGCAGTCGGCTGGGGCTAACTGCCGAGTTCGCATCTCGCCTGCTGGCCAGAGCCCACCAGGAGGGAATAATGGCCCCGGCCGGCGACGTGGTTGCCTTGGCCGGCCACCGCGCAGTACTATCGGACGGCGATGAGCGCGCGATCGCGGATCTCATGGACCAGTTCCGCGCCCAGCCCTATACTCCGCCCGGCTGGAGCGATGTCGTGGCCGAGGTGGGTGAGCGACTGGCCCAGTATCTCGTTGATCGAGGGGATCTTGTGCGTCTGAGTGGCGGAGTGACCTTTACGCCGGATGCGATGGACCAGATGATCGGGCAGCTAAAGGAGATGGGAGCTGGAAGGTCATTCAGTGTGGCGGAGGTGAGAGATCTCTTTGGCGCGAGCCGCAAGTATGTGGTCGCTTTTCTCGAAGAGATGGATCGCCGCAGGATCACGCACAGGGTGGGCGACGAGCGTGTGCTGCGCTGAGTCGCTGCGCCCTAGAGCGTGCGTGGTACGAGAAGGCGGGGAGGTACGGCAGGAGCATGGCTGATCGCAAAATCGAGACAGTTGTCGATGAGCAGGTTGCGCGCAGGTTAGCGGCGAAGGCGGCCTTTCTGAACGAGACGCTCGACGCGCGTATGCGCCAGCAACTGCTCGACTGGCTGGGCAACTGGGGGCTGGAGTTTGCCGTGCACGTTGTCAAGCCGAAGGAGTCGCTTTCGTCGATCGCACGCGACTATTACGGTGATCTGTCCAAGGCTGCCGTGATCGCTGCCTATAACGATATTACGGATCCGAATGTCATCAGCGTCGGTCAGGTGCTGAGGCTGCCAGAGGCCAAAAGCAAGAGCCCTCTGCCTAAGGGGGAATCTCCCTATCTCTTTGGCATCCACGATCGGGGCGGCGAGTCCTTGATGGCTGCTGCGGGCCGCCGTGGCTGGGTTCTCGTCACCGAGTCGTTGGGATCCAATCCCAACGACTGGGGATCGAGCTCGTACGCTGACCTGGCGGATTCGGGATATGGCGTGATCGTGCGGCTAAACCACGGGTATTCACCCAATGGAACGCTCCCTTACTCGTCCCGGTATGCGGATTTCGCGGTGCGCTGTGCGAACTTTGTGGAACGATCCTCCGGTTGCCACATCTGGGTGATCGGTAATGAGCCCAACCTTGCGGTAGAAAGGCCCGGGGGAGCGGCCAATGGCGAGATCATCACGCCGCAAAAGTACTCACAGGCCTATCTCGCCTGCCGTGCGGCTATCAAGAGCCGGTCAGGGCACCAGAACGACCAGGTGGTCATGGCTGCGATTGGTCCCTGGAACATACAGACTATCTACCCGGAGAACCGCGGTGGTGACTGGGTTGTCTACTTCCGGCAGGTGCTCGACCTGATTTCTGGAAAGGTGGATGGTATCGCCATCCATACCTATGCTCGCGATGGGAATCCGGCGAACCTTGCCAGCGAGGCGCGCATGGGCGTGCCGTATCATGCGCGGCGCAGTATGTTCCGAACCTATCAGGACTTTATGGAGGCCATTCCGGCCGAATCGCGCCATCTGCCGGTTTATCTCACTGAGACCAACCAGAACATCGCGTGGGAGGACGTGAACCGTGGATGGATCCGGCAGGCCTACGCGGAGATCAACGCATGGAATGCCGACGCCAGCCACCAGAAGATCCGGGCGATGATTCTGTACCGCTGGGAGCAGCATTCCGGGGACATCTGGAGCTTTGCGAAAAAAACGCAGGTGGTTGCCGATTATCGGGCGGCACTGCAGAACGACTATCGGTGGTACCGGTAGCGGAGGACACCATGGCGGCAAGCAGGGCACGGCGCTCATCTTCCAGGGGCTTTCGACAGCCCATGACCGTCGATGGCGCAGCAGCCATCCGAGAACACGCCATCAAATCGCCTCCCATGGAGATCGACGGCCGTGTCATGTCGGCCGATGAGTTCGTGCGCTACATCGAGGGATTGGCGATGCCCGAGCCATTTCCCAGCCAGGTGTTCCTGCACCATACCTGGAAGCCCACGCGTGAGAGCTGGCAGGGATCAAGCACGATCTACGGGATGAAGCGTTACTACGAACAGCAACTCTGGCGCGATACCGATGGCACACTGCGAGAGGGCTGGACCGCAGGCCCCCATCTCTTTGTCGCTGAAGATGGTATCTGGCTCTTTAGCGACATTCGCTATGACGGCGTGGGCGTCCTGGGGCACAACACCGGAACGCGGCATCTGGAGATGGTGGGGAACTATGACGAAGAGCTCCCATCGGGGGCCACCCTGGCAAACACCATCGCGGCTCTGGGGATCCTGCACATAAAGCTCGGCCTGGATATCGCCAACCTCAACTTTCATCGCGACTATTCCAGCAAGACTTGCCCTGGCAGGGCGGTGACGAAAGACTGGATCATTCCTCAGGTTGCTTCCTGGATTGAGGGCTACTACCGCAGCCGGATGCCTGCCGAGGAGCCGGGTGCAATTTTCGCCGAGCTTAGGGAGGACCTGACCGCAATGGTCCGGCACCACTTTGCGCCAGCGAACAACGCCACGCCGATGGCACAGGATGCAGAGCGCAGGCGTCTGCTCGGCCCACTCACCTATCAGGTTCCCATGGACATCCAGTCCAAGCGCTATCTGGTGCAGGTGTACGCTGAGGCCCTCCTGATCGGCCCCGAGAAGGATGCACTGGTGCACTCCCTGGCCGAGATGGAGAGCCTGTTGCAGGCAGAGGGGAGCGGTGAGGCCGGAGCCGATGGAGCCGTCTAGAGAGTTCACGAGCGGGCTGAGTGTCGCCGTCTGTCTGTGGGACTGTTATGCTGGGTACTCTATCAGGGCGCGGAGGGTCCCGCGATGTCGGTGGCACAGATGCAACGCATGAGGCCGAGAATCCTGACTCTCCTGGCGCTCTTACTCTCCGGTTGCTCTAGTGGTCGCCAGGCATGCGTGCTCAGGGACGTCACATCAGTGGTCTACTCGCAATCCTCTGGCGCCATCCTGCCCGAGCTCCAGTGGCGCGAGACGTACACCATCGCACGATCGGGCGTTCGTTTGGAGCGACGTGGCGCGATCTCCGGGACGCTGGTGAACGAAGGCCAGTGGGATGCAATCCCCGACCCAGCGGGCATCGAGTTGCTGTTCTCTCAACTTGAGGGGCTGGATTGCTCCACACTGCAGCGACTGGAGCCTGAAGACTCCCCAGATGGCGGCGGCAACAGCGGCTACGAGGTGCACTATGGCACGAACCAGGTGCTGGCGTTGTTGTACGAGCCGGGAGTCACCTATAGAGGGGATGCCCCCATCACCGGCGCGGTGGATCGGCTGATCGAGAGCCTGGTCCTGCCTGCGCAGGCCATACCCCAGCATACCGAAGGGCAGTAGCGCCCGGGCCCGCTCTGGAGGCCAAGCGCACAGGGGCGACGGGATCGGGGCCGGCAGGCCCGGCCCCGCAAGGTAGCCTACTTTTTCCTCATCCGGGTGAACACCCCGAGCATGGGCACCAGACAGCCTCCCCTGGATGGCGAGCCACCCTCGCCAGGGTCCTCAGGCGCGTCACCGGTGTTCTCGATGGCTTTCAGCGCGTCCACACGGCCTTGACCCTGAACGCAGGGATGCTCATCGAGGTCCACCGCGGTGCTCATCAGGCGGGCCTTGACCTGGGCGGGGGTCAGTACGGGTTCCTTCTGCAGCAGAAGGGCGCACAGACCCGCTACGAGGGGCGTCGCCATACTTGTCCCCGAACACTCTGTGTAGTAGCCGTCCTGGGGCATTCCCAGTGACGTTCTGGCGGCTCGGGTAGCGGTGATCAGGTGCCCTGGAGCCACGACGTCCGGCTTGACGCGGTTATCCGCGGTGGGCCCACGGGACGAAAACGAGGCGACTGTGTCCTCATCGGTGGAGGCGCCCACGGTGATGACCAGCCTTGCGGCGCCTGGCGCTCCGATGGTAAAGCTGCCCGGGCCGTCGTTGCCGGCGGCCACGCAGACCACGACGCCGCTCTCTACGGCGGCATCGCACATTTCCGAGAGAGCGTCATGCCCGTCGCTGCTGCCCGAGCCTCCGAGCGAAAGACTGATCACCTGTACCTGTTGCTCCACGGCCCATTCGATGCCCGCCATGACGTCGCTCATCATGCCCTGTCCGTCGCGGTGAAGTGCCTTGGCCGAGTAGAGCAGGGCTCCTGGCGCCACGCCACGGAACCGTCCATCGCTCGCCGTGCCTGATCCGAGCGCGATACCGGCGCAATGGGTACCGTGCCCGTTCTCATCAACAGGTCCCTCACCTACGAGGTCGACGGTCTGCGCGATTCGACCGGCAAAGTCGGGGTGGTCTGTATCGATGCCGGTATCGATGATGGCCACGCGCACCCCTGACCCATCCCATCCGAGATCGAGCACCTGAGGCGCATGGACGATGGGGCCTGCCGAATCCATGAAGGCACGCACAGGCATATCACGATAAATGCGCAGGACCTCCGGATCCTCTTCAAGGGTGCGGATCGCCTCCGGAGTGGCATGCATGTGTGTCAGTGGCGCCAACCGAAAGTTGTAGCTCTCACTGACACCTCGAATACTGGGTCCCCTATGCCTCATAACAACGCGATCCGGCGAATAGCGGACGATAACGGGTAACTGGCTGTCCGTGGCGGTCCGCCCGAGGCTCACCAGCAGTTCGTCACTCAACTTGCGCGCGTTTGACATGCCCACTAGCTCCCAAGGGCCTTGACGATCGAATCCCTTTCAACGCGGGTGATCCACGGGCGCCTGGTGAGGGTGAGCGCCGTCGCTCCGGTGCATCGCAGGCTGATGGAGTTGGTAAGCCGAAAGGCCCGCTTCACCTGACAGCCCAGATCCGAGAGCGTCTCGCTGCGCGTGTCCAGATCGCCGGTCACCCTTACCACCAGCGAGAACTGCTTCCTTTCTGCGTCCTTCCACTCTTGCCTGAGTCCCGGGTCCACTTTGGGCATTCACAACCTCCCCATGATGGCTCTTGAGCCACGGCGATAATAGCGGGCTCGACGGAGAGCGTCAAGCCGCGGCTAGACCAGCGGGCACACCGTCCGATCGAATGGCTCGCCCTCTCCCAACACGGCGTGCATGATGGGCATCCACTGACTGATCTCGATGCCTTGCGGGCAGAGGGCCTCACAGGCTCTGCACTGGACGCAACTGGACGCCCGCTGGTCCTCAGGCATGCGACTGTAGTCGCGGCGAGGATGATCCATATCGTTGTACATAACGCCCGTGTTAAAGCTCGCGAACACCTCGGGGATGCTCACACCGTTCGGGCAGGGCATGCAGTATCGGCAGCCCGTGCAGGGTACGGGACAGAGGTTGTTGTAGGCGTCGCGTGCACGTTCGATGGCTTCCAGATCGGTGCTCGATAGCATGCCCGTGCGCGAGAGTGAGGCGTAGGCCACATTGTCCTGCACCTGTTGCATGGTGCTCATCCCCGATAGAACGACCGAGACCTCGGGCTTGTTCCACAGCCAGGAGAAGGCCCACTCCGGCGGCGTTCGGCGAGCGGGTGCTGCATCCCAGATCGCCTGGACCTCGGACGGAGCGGTCGCCAGGCGGCCTCCGAGGAGGGGCTCCATGATCACCATGGCCAGTCCCCGACCGGCTGCCAGCTCCAGTCCTCTGGTGCCCGCCTGGAAATCCTCCCCCATGTAGTTGTACTGGATCTGGCACATGGCCCAGTTGTCATAGCCATTCAGGATCTGCACAAAGACGTCGTAGTTGTCATGAAAGGAAAAGCCGATGTGCCTTGCACGTCCGTCCGCCAGTGCACGATCGGCTCGTGCCAGCAGTTGGTGCTGCAGGACGATGTCCCAGCGGGGCGCTCTCAACCCGTGGAACAGGTAGACGTCGACATAATCCGTACCAAGCCGTTCAAGCTGCTGATCCAGCAGCCGGTCGAAATCGTCGGGGGAACGCACCTGAGCGACGGGCAGCTTGGTGGCCAGGTGCACTCGCTCGCGATACCCATCCCGCAGGGCCAAGCCCACGACCCGCTCGCTGTTGCCACCGTGATACGGATACGCTGTGTCCAGGTAGTTGACACCATGATCGATCGCATAACGCATCATGCGGATGGCTTCGGGCTCATCGATCGTGTCGCGATCGCCCAAGGTAGGCAGCCGCATAGCGCCAAAGCCCAACGCCGATACCTCCCAACCCAGTGAACCGAATCTGCGGTAATTCATGTCATGTCCCCTTTCTCCGCGCTCGCCGGGCGCTGAGATTCCTGGCGCACGGCGGCGCTGGCTAACGACCCGGCCGCCGGATCCGCCGGCGGCCCTGGGCGTGCTAGACGTTGAGATCCTGAAGGCGTTGGGCGTGCTTGACGAACGTGACGGCATCCTGCTGTACGAACCCGGCTCGCGTGAGATAGGCCGTGTCCGACCGCCCGCTAACGCGGATCTCCTGGCAGTACGGCGGCCCTGGCAGCACATAGGGTGGAATGCTGTCGGCTGCCGTGGCCGCCTCGGCGGAGACGTCACGAATGAGATCCCGGGCATCCTCGGGAGACATGTGCAGGGCCAGTTGCCGCCCCAAACCCTGCTTGACCTGCGCGACGCGGATCTCTGGCACCAAAGCGCGTGCCTCTGCATCCATAGCGTCATCGCCGCTCACGAACACCGTGGGAACCCCCATCGTCCCGGCGAGCGCGGCACGGCAGCCAAACTCGCCCAACTCGATGCCGTTTATGTGATAGCTGGCGATGCTTTCGGAGGAGTAGGTATGGCACAGCGTGCCGTTCAGTGTCCCCGCCATCGCGTGCTGCCCGAGAAAGTAGAGCGCATCGAACGTAGAATCTAGAAAGTAGGGGGGCTCGATCGTGCCGCGATTGATAAGCCGCGCACCTCGGGGGAAACGCTCAAAATCGATGGCCCCGGGTCCGTGCGCGTCCCAGACCCAGATGTCGGCACCGGGCTCTACGGACTGGATCCCGGCGACACAGGCTCTCACCTCTTCAGTCAAGAGGCGCGTGGCCTGAGCGTATCCGGGCTGATCCGGCCCGGTCTGATCCCAACGGGCGACGCCCGACACGCCCTCCAGGTCGGTGATGACATAGATCTTCACGATACCCTCCCTCATTCTGAAGGCTGCGCGGGCAAGCTCACCGGGCACCCATACCGGGCGCCTGCCGCGACGATGCGCTCCCAGGCCGCTTCGGCGACATCGATTCCCTCGCACAGACGTTTCTCGCGGGTGCGCCACTCTTTCTCGCCCGGCGCAAAGACCTCAGCTACCCCCTCCGCCTTGCGAGCCGCGTGGATGGCGTCCACCAGGCCGTCGATGCGGGTGCGAAAAGCATCCAGCGGCTGGAACGCCTCCACACGAATCGCGCTCATGAGGAGCACGTACTCGCCGGCATAATCGGCAAGGGGGGCGCAACTGACACCTGATAGCGCGCCACACAGCGCCTCAACCAGGAACGCGAGGCCGGAGCCTTTGTGCTGGCCAAAGGCAACCAGCGTGCCGCCGTTCCGAATCCGCGTCGGATCGGTTGTGGGGCGGCCATCGACGTCCAGGAGCCAGCCCTCCGGAATAGAGTCACCCCGATCGATGGCGGCTTGGATCTTGCCCCAGGCAGCCATGGAAGTGGCAAAGTCCACATAGATGGCGGGATAGCAGTTGGCCGGGAGACCCCAACTCATGGGGTTCGTGTTGAACGCTGGGCTGGTCGCCCCAAAGGGAGCCACCATGCCACCCGCGCGAGGTCCGGCCGCCATGATCGAGCACACGAACCCCTCCCGGGCGGCTTGCACCGCGTATTCGCCCATCCGGCCCGTGTGCCCCACGTTTCGGAGCGTGACGATGCCGATGTCGTGCTCCTTGGCCTTGGCCATGGCCAGAGCCATGGCTTTGCGCCCGGCGATGATGCCCAGGCCACGGCGCCCATCGATGACGGCGGTGGTAGCGCTGGACCGAACGATCTCGCTTTCTGCGTTCGGATCCACGCTGCCGCTGCTGATCGCATCGATGTACGATCCCACACGTAACACGCCGTGAGAGTCATGGCCCACCAGATTGCTCTCGACCAGGGACTCTGCTACCTGGAGAGCCCGCTCGCGAGGCACGCCCGCAGCGGTGAACACGCGCTCAACGCACACCTTCAGATGCTCAGCCTGTATGTAAACCACTGGTCTTACCTCGCTGCCAAGATCTGAGGCTGATTGTACCATAGGGGCCGGGGCCAGTCAGCCGCCTGTGGCCGCGGGATGATCGACAAGCCGCACAAGCTGTGATAACGTAGCCAAGTAGCCCCACCAGGAGGCGTGCATGAGCGCGGATCAGCCGTTAATCGAATCCCGTGTGGATCTCTCCGCGGTTCGAGTGGTCATGGTGCAGCAGCTGTGGCGGCAGCCGGAACTCTCTGATGTTGAGGCGGCTACGATGGCCGCTTTGGAGCGCACCGGGGCACTGGAAAGGATCACCTCCGGCGACGAGATCGCCATCACGGCTGGAAGCCGTGGAATTGCGACACTTCCAGCGGTGCTCCGAACGGTCGTGCGCGCCGTCCGCGACCGCGGAGGAAAGCCGTTTGTCTTTCCGGCCATGGGAAGCCACGGCGGGGGCACAGCCGATGGTCAGCGGGCGCTGCTGGCGGACCTCGGGATAGATGAGCAAACCATCGGCGCTCCGATCCGCTCGGACATGTCTGTGGTTCAGATCGGCAGGCTGGCTACGGGCGTACCCGTGTATCTGGATGCTCAAGCCGCGCGGGCCCAAGGGATCATCGTGGTGAACCGCATCAAAAAGCACACGAGCTTTGACGCGGAGCGAGAGAGTGGGCTCTGCAAGATGGCGGTCATCGGCATGGGAAAGCATCGGCAGGCGGTGACCATGCACCGTTTCGGCAACCAGGGACTGGCGAGCTTGATTCCTGAGGTGGCGGCCTGCGTATTCGAGCGTGCGCCGGTGCTGGCCGGGCTGGCCCTGGTGGAGAACGCGCGAGGTGGCTTGGCCTCGCTCACCGGCCTGAGGCCGGAGGAGATCGTCCGAGCCGAGCCCGATCTGCTGCGGTATGCCAAGTCGCTCAGCGCCAAAATACCCTTTCACCGGATTGACATCGGCCTTGTGGAGCTACTCGGGAAAGACATCAGCGGAACGGGGATGGATTGCTATGTGATCGGGCGGAAGAGGGTGATCGCAGAGCCGGAGTGGCCGGAGGCACCGGAGATCCACTCTCTTGTGGTGCTGCGCGTCACACCAGCGAGCCATGGGAACGCCCTTGGTGTGGGGCTGGCCGATTTTACCACAGAGGCGCTCGTCCGGGAGATCGACTGGCCCGCGGTTCGCGCCAATGTGCTGGCTTCCGGGAACATGGAGAGGGGCAAGATCCCCTTTGCCTATGCCACCGATCGCGAGGCGCTGGAGGCTGCAGGCTTCCGCGAGCGGCACACATCACCGGGGGATCTACGGCTCGTCGCCATCCAGGACACACTGCATCTCGAGTACCTGCTCGTATCCGAGGCACTATTGCCCGAGGTTCTGGCCAATCCGGATCTGGCTGTGGTCTCTACCGCGATGGCGCTCCCCTTTGATGACGCGGGGCGCTGGCATAGCCCGTTCGCGCCCCGCGGGTAGGTGTGCCCTCACGCGACGAAATGGGGCGTCAGTATCGCTCAAAGGTCTCGGTGTTGATCACAAAGACGGTAGCCCGGTGCGGGGGATGCCCCTCCGGCGCGTTGCGCGTGTCTATCTCGGGTCCGGCGTTCGCGTCAATAATGCTCAAGGCCTGCTCGACCTGGGCATCCTCAACACCGATGAGGAATGTCACGTTGCCGCGACGCCAAAAGCCACCCGTCGTGCTCACGCGGGTGGAACTGAAGCCCTCGTTGGTCAATGCATAGTTCACGTCAGCGGCATAATCGTCGCGTACAATGGCCATCAGCAGCTTCATCGCCTTGCTCCTTCGCGTGCAGGTATGGTTGACTTGTGCTTCGATGCGCTCCCACGTGGGATGCTACTGCTGCAACACCGAGATTCGCCACTCATCGGACTCGCAGGTTACCATCAACGCTGGGTTCGGATCCGGAAGAAACGCCTCATCGTCCCAGGTTACCCCGATACGCACGCTCTTGCCAGGCTTGACCTCCACACGCTCCCGGGAGACGCCCAAACGGCGATCGGTGCTGGTGATGTCGACACGCGCCGTGGCCAGGCCCTGATTCCGCAGGATCAGCCGGCCCTGCCAGGCCGAGGATCCTTCAGCCCTCTTTAGCATAACGGGCTCCGGTTCCTCAAGAGCGGGTGTCCGCACGACCTGAACCCGAACGTCGATCTCGACGGTGCCTCCGTTCGTCTCTACGGTTACAATGCCGCGATCCTCAGAGAGGTCGTCAGCGAACTCGGCCATGTCGGTGTGAAGTTGGAGTTCCACTGAATGGCCCGTGTCGCACTCGAGCGACGTCCTGCCTGTCACCAACCACAGTCTATCTGAAATCGCAGTGCCACGCAATAAGCCGAGGCCCCGGTTGAACAGGCGAACGCTGGCGGACACATCCTCACGGTTCCGGCTGGTGCCGAGATCCACGAACGTCCGATCCGGCTCCAGACGTGGCGCGGCCTTGGCCACGCGCAGTGGGATCTTGAGGCGCCCGGCATCGCTGGAGATGGCCAGGATGGCCGTCGCTGTATCCGCGCTCGCTTCCATGCCCAGTGCATAGGCGGTGAGGGTGATAGACGATGCGCTTCCTTCCTCGCAGCGCCCCGATTGCGGCCGAATCTCGAGCCACTCGGCGTCGGTCTGGGCATACCATGCCAGGTCGCCGGTGCCCGTGTTGTGGAGGGCAAGCTCCACGCTTCCAGGGACCGTCGGCTCCAGGTAGCCAAAGTCGACGATGCCGGGCTCAACCTCCAGCATGGGCTGCAGCACGACGATGGCCACATCTACCGGCAAGAGATCCGTACCCGATGCGACTCGCAGGGCTGCCGAGATCTCGATTCGCCCGCCAGCAGGGACCGACCCCGTTGCAGCCGTGACGGTCACTCGGCGCGCCTCGCCGGGTTCACATCGGATGACGCTCTCTGCCGGTGAGATCCAATCGACTGCGCTGTTGATCACTGCCTCCATCGGGGCAGAACCGGCGTTGCGTATGGTCAACTCTCGCGAGGCACTGCCACCCAGGGATACCTGGCCAAAGTCCAGCGTTGAGGAATCCAGTTCAAGGCGGGGCGCTCTGATGTGCAGCCGGGCGGCAAGTATGGCCGTGCCGCCGTTGGATTGCAGTCGGACTGCTTGGGGCAGATGCAGAGGACCGTCACTCAGGCCAGCGGTATCGGCCAGCACGCGCAGGGTTGTCCGTTGGCCCGCCTCGACCTGCCAGCTCTCGGGCTGGACTCGAAGCCACGGGACCAGGCTGCGGGCATGCCCGATCAGTTGCCCGTCGCCGGAGTTGACCACAGAGACGTCCAGGGGAATCGCGGCCCCTTCCTGAGTGTCTCCCCAGTCCAGTACGCCGCTCGCAAGCTCCATCCTGGGATTAGGCGCCCAGGCCTCCGCGCCGATTCGAGCCTGCCCTCCGTTGGAGTCTACCATCAGCGCTTCTGCGACGTTCTGGGGTCCTGCTGGCAGCCTCTCCGGGAGGACACTCACCGATACGGCCCGGCTCTCGTTGGCGGCGAGTGCGAAGTCTGCAGGGCTGGCCTTCAGCCACGGCACACGAGAGACGATCTGGCCGGCCAGTCGCTGCCGCCCATCGTTATGAATGGTCAGCGCAAGCGTCCGACCCTCGTCCGACGGCACTTGCCCAAAGTCCAGGATTCGAGGCTCGGGGCGCAGCATTGGAGCGGTCTTGATCTCGACCGTGGCCGGGACCCACTGGCGTCCTGCGTTGGATTCGACCAGGATCGCGCGCGGCTCCGCGACCTTGTCACCTGGCAGAGAAGCCGGATTCAGCGTCAGGACGACGCGGGCCTGCTTCTCAGGGGCCAGGGTGACCAGCCTCGCGGGCGCCTTGATCCAGGAGACCTGGCTAACTACCCTGAACTCCAGGTCTCCCTGACCTGCGTTGCGCACGGTCAGCACCAGTCGCCGCAAGTCGTGAGGCGCCTGGTCGCGTATCTCGATCCGGGCAGGGTAGACGGACATCCGAACAGCCGCAGCCTGCGTGGGGGCGGCTTTGGCGGGCGTCGCCTGGCTCTCCTGGCGGCCGTATCGCGGGTCACGGGCGAAGCCGAGATCCTCCATCGTGCCGCCTTCGGCTGTTTTGGACGCCCGCCCGGCACGGCCGGGCGATGCGGCCCCTGTGCGCGAGGCAGCATACCAGCCGGAAACCGCAAGGCCCGCCTCGCGTTCAGGATCAAAGAGGGCCTGGCGCAGTTCGGCGACGGAACCATAGCGCTGATCACGACGGCTGGTGGCGGCCCGCGCAATGATGCGCACGAGTTGCGTGGAGATTCCCGGCACCGCCTGCTGCAGGCTCAGACCGCGGGGGAGCCCCTTTTCCAGGGGGCGATCAAGCAGAAGCGCGTAGAGCACGCGACCAAGGCTAAAGATGTCCGTGCGCGGATCGGGGCTCTGCTGAGCGAGATCTGGCGCGGCATAGCCGGGGATGCCGCCATAGGGTCCGAACCCTACGGGGCGGACGCGGTAACTGAGGCCGTGTCCGACGAGAACGACCCTGCCCTCCGGCGTGGCGATCAGATGCGCCGGACTGAGAAAGGGAACATGCATGGGTTCAGCGAGACCGTGCAGAAACGCCAGAAAATCGCACACCTGTGAACCCCAGTTGCGCACCAGATCGGGAGAGATACGGACGGAGGGATCGTTGAGGATCTGGTCTAGACTCCAGCCGTACACGTACTCGGTCACGACATAATACCGGTCGCGATCCTGGAAGCTATCCAGAATCGGTACGATGCCTTCGTGGCTCGCCTGAGACCAGCGCGCGATATCTCCGGAAATCGCCTGCTCGGCCTCCCTTTTTTCATCTGCGCGGAACAGGGAAACGGTCGAGAGTTCCTTGATCGCATACAGGCGTTGGGCGTCACGGGTATCCGAGGCACGGTACACGGTACTCACAGGCCCACTGGCAAGCGTTTCGAGGATAACGTAGCGGTTCCTGAGCGTCCCTGTGCGCGGCGCCTGGAACAAGCCGGTAAAGAGCGCCTGATCATCGGCGTTCACCTGGCAGTTCGGGCAACTGGCCACGTTCCAAGCGCGCAGTGCGCCGCAGTTCGGGCAGCGGCGCAGGAGCTCAGCGCCGCAGGAAACGCACGCGTGCGTCGCGGGATCATTAGGTTGGTTGCACTTGGGGCAGCGGCGATAGTCAGTCATTCCACATCCAGCCGGAGCGTCGCGCCGAACGGAGGCGCATCACGCAGAGTATCCTCGGGGTGTGTGCCATTATAGCTCGGCGGTTGGCCCTGTCAACCATCGAGCGCGTTCTTGAGTGCAGATATCAACAATAATGGGGCCTGGTGGGCACGAGCTCGCGCGCCCGCGGCGGGCAGGAGAATATACTCAGAATACACAGTCTCCCGCTCGCCAGGGATCGGGGTCTAGTAGTCCGGTGCGGCGTAGGCGCCCAAAATCTCGCCGTAGTAGAGCCGGTGATAATCCTCTCCACCGTAGAAACGCGCTTCGTAGGCCGGATCCAGATTCGCCGGAATCAGTTCGTTGTGATGGAGCGAGCGGCATTCGTAAACCATGGGGCAGGCGTCGATGGTCACCGTTCCGGTCAGTACGCCGGGACTCGTGCGTATCCCAAGAGCGGCGAACTTGTCCGTGTCCCTGCCGCTGCGCGTGCCGCAGAAGCCTACCCAGTGCCGCATCTCCGCTGTCGGCACGTTCACCGTGAATTCGCCGGCATCGTTGATCAGGCCGTACGTGAACCGTGAGGGGCGCACCAGCACGACAAAGACGGCCTTGCCCCAGACGATGCCGACGGTGCCCCAGCCGATGGTCATCGCGTTGCTTCGCCCGCTGCGATCGGTAGCGGCAAGGAGCAGCCCTGGATCGGCAAGCGTGGCCAGCGTCCTGCCGAGATGGTAGTCATATGGTACGGGAACGCGCCGCATCTATGCCTCCCCTGATGGTCCTACACCTGTGGTACGCCTCTGGCGCCATGATAGGGGAGTATCGGACCCTGTCAAGGGATCCGAGAGAGATCTACGTCTGTGCCGGGCGAATTGGTGCGCCAATCGGTCTCGCGCGGCACCGTGAGGCGGCACGCTGAGAGGCATTGTGCGCAACTTGACAACGCCGGATGCGCAGGATATGCTTTCATCAACTGAACAAGGCGTTGAGGGAGACGAGTACCTCGCTGAGGGCATTCAGAGAGCCGCCGGTTGGTGTGAGGCGACAGCCCCAGGGGGCGAAATCCACTCCGGAGCCGTGCGCACAAGGGCAGCGCCCGAAAGCGTCACCGGTTGGTTCCCGATATCGAACCAGGGCCCTGGGCCCAAGAGACCTGCTTCACGAGGGCAGGTAAAGAGAGGTGGCACCACGCACGAGCACCGGCGTCCTTTCGGAGGCGGTGCTCGTTTCGTTTCCTTACGACTTTCAGCCTGAGGAGGTCCTCCATGATCGACCTGACCCTGATTCGGGAGCAGACCGCCGTGGTGCGCGAGGCCATGGCGGCCCTGGGCGCCACCGACGCACCGATCGATCGCATCCTGGAGCTCGATTCCCGTCGCCGGGCGCTACTTGTTGAGGTAGAGAGCCTGCGGGCCGAGCGGAATCGCGTGTCCAAGCAGATCCCTCAAATCAAGGACCGTGAGGAACGCGAACTCCGCATCGGCGAGATGCGCGCCGTGGCGAATCGGATCGCCACGCTCGATGGCGATCTGGGGCCACTCGAGGAGGAACTTCAGGAGGCCCTGCTCCATGTGCCTAACCTTCCCGATGCCAGTGTGCCGGTGGGGGGCGATGAGCGTGAGAATATCGTGGTTCGCCAGGAGGGCGGGATGCCCGAACTGGGCTTTGCGCCCAAAGCCCACTGGGATCTTGGGCCTGCACTGGACATCATCGACTTTGATCGGGGGGTCAAGATATCTGGCTCCCGCTTCTATCTGCTCAAGGGCATGGGCGCGAGGCTTCAGCGCGCTCTCATTAGCTACATGCTGGACGTACACACCACCCAGCAGACGTACACCGAGGTCTACCCGCCCTATATGGTGAGGCGTGACTGTCTGGTTGGCACAGCCCAGCTGCCCAAGTTCGCGGACAACGTCTATGTGGATCAGGAAGATGACCTCTGGTTCATTTCCACCGCCGAGGTACCCGTCACGAATATGTACCGGGACGAGATCCTGGACGCCGCTCAGTTGCCCGTCCACCACGTCGCGTACACCGCCTGCTTCCGGCGGGAAAAGATGTCCGCAGGGCGGGATACGCGCGGAATCAAGCGGGGGCATCAGTTCGACAAGGTTGAACTCGTCAAGTTCGTGGAGCCTTCTACCTCGATGGACGAACTGGAGGGGCTGATCCGCGATGCGGAGGCCGTGCTGAAGGGGCTTGAGTTGCCCTATCGCGTGGTCCAAATGTGCACCGGCGACCTCTCCTTTTCGGCGGCGGTCAAGTACGACCTGGAGGTATGGGCTGCCGGCTGCCAGGAGTGGCTGGAGGTCTCATCGTGCAGCAACTTTAAGGACTTTCAGGCGCGCCGCGCCAACATACGGTACCGTACTGAGGGAGGACGCCCCGAATACGTGCACACGCTGAACGGTTCGGGCGTGGCCCTTCCGCGGACGCTGATTGCCGTCATGGAGAACTACCAGACGGACGACGGGCACATTGTTATACCCGATGTCCTGAGGCCGTATATGGGGGGCGTGGAGCGCATCTAGCCCGGAGGGATGATGATGGGGGCCGGCCTGCCTGTTGCGGCCGGCCCTCTTGTATCAGCGCACGAAGGAACGAAAGGCGCCCACCAGCGCCCCCGCGACGCCTGCTATACACACGCTTGCGACCACCACCGCTGGCCAGAGGATCAGCAGGAGGAGGGGTGGCAGCAGGATGGCCCCCATAACGATCTGAACCCACTCCTGGCTTGCGGGACTGATGCCAGACCAGGGCAGAGGGGCGGAATCAGTGGCGAAGGTAAGGAGGATGCCCGTTGCCGCGCTCACCAGGAGCCAGAGGAGCCAGATCAGCCACGGCTGCTTTCGAAACGGACGCGAGACGCGTGCGAAGGCCGTGCTGTGCGCTCCCCAGGTTCTCTTGACATAACGCCAACTCAGGGGGCCTGCGGCTGATAGAGCGCGCCAGAGGATGCGCCCCATCTCCCGCACCAGCGACACGTGGGCCTTGACGTGAATGGAGACGAGAGACTGCCCTTCCAGATCTGCCACAGATATCGTCCCACTCTGTTCGGCGCGGAAGGGAAGGTCCTCAGCGCGCACATGAATCCGCATGTACGAGGGAATGCCGGCCCAGAGGTGCATCTGCGGCGGGTGCACTTCGAGCCACGGCTCTGAAGACTGAACCTGGCCGAGGACATAGCCGCGACTGGTGTTGGTCAGCGAGGCGCGAACCGTCAAGGCTGAGACGCGCGCCACGCCACCCAGATCGATCTCCGCCGGATCCGCGACGATCTTGGGATCGGGGAGCCCCGGGTCCACGGTGTGCAGGAACCGCTCGAGCCCTGCGTCCCGGTTTTCTTCCCTGGCAACGATGTCGTCGGCGGCGATCACGAGATCGAGCCGGTTGATGTCTCTGAGCCAGCGCTGGAAGTCGCCCTGGTACAGAAAGCCGCGCGACGCGTCCCAGTGCTCGTCGGCCAGCGAGGGCAGGGCGCCCACGGTGCGTATCTGCGCGTTGCCCGGGAACGTAAAGACCTCCAGCGTGCGTTGCGGCGTGCTGATCGGCTCAAGCGCCTGACGCAACTCCTGCGCTGTGCTGCGCTCCTCCGGCTTGTTACGCAGGGCACGCTGCAAGGCCAGAGCGAGCTCGCGGGGTAGCGTATCGAGCCGGGGCCATGTGAAGGGATGATCCTGAGGATCGTCATCGGTGAGAACGTGATACGCTGTGGCCGCGAGGGCGAACACATCCGACTTGGGCTCGGGGAGTCCGCGGTATTGCTCCGGAGGCGCGTACCCGGCCGTGCCGTAGATGCTGGAACGGTCATCCGTTCCAGGCTGACCCTGCTGTGAATGATCGCGTCGACGGGCCGTGCCAAAGTCAACCAGCCGGACGTCGGACTCTGGCTCCAGGATGATGTTGGCGGGCTTGATGTCCTGGTGCACCACAGGGCGCTGCGGGTTGTGCAGATACTCCAGTATGCGGCATACTTGGATGGTGTGGCGGACCATCTCCTCGCGCGGCATTCGGCGGATTGGGGGAATCGGGCCGCGATCACCTTCTCGGGTGGTAAACGCGGCTAGATTCTCGCCGCGAACATACTCCATTACGATGTAAAAGCGTCCGGCTTCCTGCAAGAAACTGTAGATGCGCGGAATCCCCGGATGGCTCAGGCCGGCCAGCGTCCGTCCCTCGTCCTCAAAGCGCTGCTGAGCCTTGAGCCGGTCCTCCGGATCGCCGGGGTCGTAGTATTCGAGCATCTGTTTCGCGATGCACAGGCGGTCAAAGGCGCCCCGGTCTTCGGCGAGATACACCGCGCCCATGCCTCCCTTGGAGATGGAGCGCACGATGCGATAGCGACCGTTGCCGAGAAGAGCGCCGGGCTCCAGTTGCTCCTTCAGCAGCAGACCGCAGCGCGGGCAGAACCGCGACGCGCTGCGGATCGGATGGCCACACTGAGGGCACAGGTTCGTCATGGACGGGACCGGAACACCAGCTTCAGGCGCCCGGCTCGGATCTCATCGCCGTCCTTAAGGGATACTGGCACATTCGGCTGCAGCCGCTGCTGGTTCAGCCAGGTGTAGTTGGTGCTGGCCAGGTCCTGTACGGCGTACTGCCCCTCCGCCAGCGTAAGCTTAAAGTGGCGGCGAGATACACCCTTGTCCTCAGCGCCAAAGGGCGTCAGGTCGACGTCCGGGTAGACGTTGGTGTAGGGGTCCTCACGACCCACCAGAGCCTCCGTCCCTTGAGCAAGCGGCAGTTCCGTGCCTGTCTCGGCGACAATCAGCACGGGACCGCTGTGCGCCGATGTTGTCCCGCTGGCGCCCGCGGCCGGCGCCGGACTGGTGGCCATGATGGGTGCGCTTGCTGTTGGTTGCGGCGGATGGGAGATCAGAGCCGCGCCGCAGAACTGGCAAAAGACCTCCCCCGGCGTCACGTGGGCGCCGCAGGCAGGGCAGACGTCGGCCTGAACGGGGGCAGCCGGTACGGATGCCCCCGCGATGGAGGCCACCGTCTGTGCAGCCTGCTCAGCGGTGACCGCTGGCTCGGGCGCGACGGGAGCTGTTGCCGCTGGCGACTGCACCCGGGAGCCGCATGCATGGCAGAAGAGATCACCCGCCTCCAGCTTGGCCCCGCAGGCTGTGCATGCCAGGTCCGGTGTTACCGCTGCCGGAGCGGTCTCAACGGCAGCGACGCTTTCCGCCGATTCAGGAGAGGGCATGCTGCCAGCGTCCTCTGCTTCCGCAGTGACTGCCGATGCCGCCTCTGTCACAGTCTCCGCGGTTGGCGTGATGCCCGCTGCAGCATCCACACCGAGCCCCGGTTCCGGCAGCGGCGCCTGGAGAGGCGTACCACAATCGGAACAGAACATCTCCCCCGGCAAGTTCTCAGTGCCGCACGCCGGGCACAGGTTGGCGTTCATTGCCCCAGCGTCCGCTGGCGGAGGCGCGACGGGCAACTGGGCCGAGGTCTGGCTTGTTGTTGGCGCAGTCTCGAGCCGAGCGCCACATTGATCGCAGTATACGGCATCATCCTGAACGGTACTTCCACAGCTCTGACATTTCATGGTGGAACTCCTTTGGTACTCAGTGGTCGTCGGGGAGGTCGGGAAGCTTTTGCGTCAACTTGCGCGTCTGGTAACGCAGCTTTTTCGTGCCCGCCGAAGTCATTTGTCCCGACTTTTCCAGGTTGTCGGCTTCTTCGGAGGCGGCCTGCGCCAGACCGGTCTCGCCTAACTCGAGCAGCCGCGTCGCCGCCGCGCGGAGTTTCTGCGTGGCGCCGGCGACGTTGCCCATGCGGGCCTCGTCCAGCGCGCGCGTCTGGAGCTTGTACGCCGTCACTTTCTCTACCAGGTTCATCACTGCCGGGTCATACTGGCGCGCCAGCTGGGCGTCACCCGTGAACCCCACGATGATGTCTTCGCGCGACTCCAGGCCCAGCTGGTTGTGCAGCGGCAAGTCATAGCTCACCTGGGCCTGCGCGATTCGATAGCTGCCGGCCTGGCGAGGCGGGAGCAGCAGTTCGATGAGCACCGCTTTCCCCTGATCCGCATCCAGCTCTCCGAGATCGATCTGGACATCATGCTCGCCGATCGGCATGTACCCGAGGTTCGCGAGCAGGGGAGTGACCTGCCACACCTGCCTGGGCACGACTCCCGGCACCAGCCGAAGGGTCAGGCGGGCGTTCCGAACGATGGCCTTCTGGGAGCGCTCCACCGTCTGGGCAAATAGCGGGACGATCTCATCGGCGGATTCCACGAGGTCAGAGTCTCCGCCGCTCAGCTGGCCAACCTGATCCAACAGGTCCTCGTTCCAGTCATCGCCCAGGCCGAGGGCCTGAATAGCGATATGGTGTTCGCCCGCTTCTCTGGCCAGCTTCAGGCACTGAGATTCGTCTCCATAAGTCTGTCCGTCAGTGAGGAGCAGCACCTGGTTGGAGCGCTGTTCATCGTAGTGACGGAACACCTCTCGGAGGCCCAGAGAGAGGCCTCTGGCCATCTGTGTGCCACCGCCGGCCCTGAGGTCTCGCACCCGTGACGCCAGGGTACGTTGCTCCCCAAGCGTACCACTGGCCGCAAGAACCTGAGCACTGTCGTTAAACACCGTGACGGACAACCGGTCCTCAGGGTTCATTCGAGAGACGGCCAGGCTCACCGCCTCCTTTAGCCGCTCGATCTTGGAGCCGCGCATCGATCCGCTTCGATCCAGGACAAAGCCAAAGTTCAGCCCCATTCGCGTGCGAGCGATCACCTGGCTCGGTTGAGCAGACACGAGGACATAGATCAGCTGCTGTGTCCGAGTGACCGGCACCTGCTGCTTGTTCACCGAGATTCTGAGTTGTAGTTCCCCTGCCATTGCCACCTCCTGTTGTGGGCTGCGCCGCGCTCGGCCCGCCTAGTGCTCGATCTGAACGATGATGACGGCGATGTTGTCCGCACCCCCAGCGACGAGTGCATTCTGGGTAAGGCGGTCGGCAGCGCGTTGCGCGTCCGGCTCCGCCAGGAGCACCTCCTCGATGCCCTCATCCCGAACCATCTCCCAAAGCCCGTCGCTGCAGAGCACCAGTCGGGCATCCGGCCCAATCTCGGCGGTGTAGAGATCGGGCTCGGTCTCGCGGCGATCGCCCACTGACTGGTATATGATGTTCCGCCGCGGATGGGTGTAGACCTGTTCCGGCGTGATCTGACCGGTGTCAACTAATCGCTGAACCAGAGAATGATCCTTGGTGATGCGATGCAGGCCCTGGGCATCCCAGAGATAGGTCCGGCTGTCGCCCAAGTTTCCCACGTAGACCCGGCGCCCGAGAACTATCGCCAAGGTGATCGTCGTGGTCATATCGCTGTGGCGTGACTCTCGCTCGGCAAACACCGCTTCGTTCGCCGCCGCGATGGCGTCGGCCACGGCGACGCGCGCATCCTCCTCATCGATCTCCTGGCCGCGGAAGGCGACCTGCCAGAGACCTTCATAGAGCGAGCGCCAGGCCGCCGCGATGGCGCACTGGCTGGCCACCTCTCCCGACTGCTGGCCGCCCACGCCGTCGGCGACCACAAAGTAACCGAGCATCGTGCCACGATGATCGGCGTACAAGCGCGCGTCCAGCGAGTCCTCATTGTGATCGTACTGGTACCCGGCGTGGGTCGCGCTGCCGAAAACGAGCCGTTTCCCCGGGCCGTGGACGATCTGATCGGCCTGACTCGGGCTCTCGATCACGACATAGTAGTCGCGCCCTGCGTGCTCAAAGTGACCGTCGTAGTTCTCGGGCCGCTGGTACAGGTACTCCAGAATGGTCACCGGCGCAGGTGGGTCCATTCGGGCTCCGCAGGCTTCGCAATAGGGCGGAACCGGATCGCTCTCTGTCACTCGCCCGCAGCCCGGGCAGCGGAGGCGATCGAACGCCCGGTAAACACGATTATCCGGTGTCTCGGTTACGAGCTCCATCACCTCGTACCGGCCCTCCAGGGTATCTCCCACCCCCAAAGAGCGCCCCAGGCCGAGCTCTTCGGGGTGGAGTTTGCGCGTCACGGCGCCCTGTGCGCGCCAATCCGGTTCGCCCTCCGCGTCCTCAGGTTCAAAAGGCAGCGGTGTGTCCAGGGCGGCACCGCACCACGCGCAGTAACCGGCTCCCGGACGATTTTCGCGACCGCAGTTTGCACAGGGCATTGGCACATCTCCCATCAGAGCACCGCTAGTGTTCTTCCTCAAACCGTAATTCCACCTGTCCCATCCGCACAACGTCGCCATCCCGCAGCCGGACGGGCAGGCCGGGAGGTACGCGGCTGCCGTTCACGGACGTGCCATTGGAGCTGTCCAGATCGACCACGGTCCAGATACCTGCAGATCGTTCCATTCTGGCATGCTGCCGCGAGACGTAGCCGTTTGGATCGAGGGCGCCCAGGTCGATATCCGTGATGCGGTCAGGCGAGCGGCGGCCCACGATGAGGGAGGCCGCGGGCAAGTCGATTCGGCGCCCCGCGTGTTCGGCCGGCCGGACGACGGATAAGCGTGCCATCGGCGCTGTCGCCATGGGGTGTCCGCAACGAGAGCAAAACTGAGCACCCTGGCGGTTCCCGGCACCACACACGGCGCAATAGACCGGCATATGCTGGGCCGGCTGTTCCCGCTCGGTTCGCCCGGCGCCCGCTCTTTCATCCGGTGCCTGGCCTGAGCGCGCCGGCATCGCTGATGCGGCGTTGCGGCCGCCCGCCGAGCCCGGTGCGCCGACAAGACGCAAGCGTTCCCAGGGCGAGAGCAGCCTCAGCAGGGCCTGCCGCATCTCTTCAGCCGTCTGGTAACGGTCGTTTCGATCACGGGCCATGGCCTTGGAGATGATCGCATCCACCCGTTCAGATGCCGAAGGATTCCGCTGCCTCAAGGGGACGCGCTCGCCCGGAACAAAGGCGGGAAGTGGCGGCTCGTTCGCAAGGAGATGATACATCGTCGCGCCTACGGCGTACACATCGGAGCGGGCGTCTGTCTGTTCCTGGCCCCATTGTTCCGGCGCCGCATAGTTTTCCGAGCCCATGCTGATCGTATCGCGCTGTTTGCCGGCCTTGTAGGTGCGGGCGATGCCAAAATCGATGAGTTTGATGTCGCCGCCGGGGGTAACCATCACGTTGCTGGGCTTCATATCACGGAAAATGACCGGCGGGCTCTGGTTGTGCAGATAGGAAAGCACGCCACAGATCTGCACGGCCCACGCGACCACCTGGCTTTCCAGAAGCGGCGCTCTGGCAGCGGTGAGCCGTTCCTGCAACGTTTCGCCGTGGACGTATTCCATCACCAGATAGGAGCGCTGGCTCTGAGCAAAGTAGGCTGCCACCCTTGGCAAATTGGGATGGGAGAGGTGAACCAGGATATGGGCTTCCTGCTCGAAAAGCTCCTCCGCCTCGGCGACGGTATGGTTGTCGTCCGAATCGATGCGCAACTCCTTCAGTGCCCAGAGCTGCGTCGTGGCGTCCTTGCGGCGCTCATTCACCTGGTAGATCCATGACATGCCGCCGCCTTTGATCAGGCGCACCACCTCGTAGCGTCCCTTGAGCAGTGTTCCAGGGGCTAGCGGCTCTGCTGTGATGCTCGTCACGATGTCTTTCTCCGATTGAGACGTACACGCGCTCAGAACACGCATCTCTCTCTACGCAGCCAGGGCCAGCGGGTTGCAGGATCGGTGCGTTCGGGCGCTGTGCCATCTACTATCTGACGCCTTTTTTTGACAGGGCAAGGAGGATATGGTACCATAGGCCTCGTTGGAGGCGTAGTGTAGCGGTCTAACACGTCGGCCTGTCAAGCCGAAGATCGCGGGTTCGATTCCCGTCGCTTCCGCCACCAGGGGCTCGATGATTCATGAATCATCGAGCCCTTTGTTTTTCGTCAATCTCCCTGGGCAATCGCACCCTTGGATTCTGCTCGGGACCGGTGCGATCGCTCCGAACAGCACCTGTCCAGTTTCCAGATCCTCGCCGGCTGAGACTGGCCGCCCAACCGGACCGTGCTGCATCCGGGCCTCAACCGTAGGCGTGCCGCCTCACAGTAGCGAGGACTCTACCATACCCAACACACCGGCTAGAGCTTGCTGTTGTAGCGAGTCAGCCGGCGAGGACCTTCGCTGCCAGTGCGATGAGCAAGCCCGTGGCAGCGTAACGGAACGCCTGAGTGCTGAGCCGGCGGAACACCCGGACACCGAGATACGATGCGAGCACCGCGGGCACCAGGAGCAGGAGAGATAGGCGGATCAACGGCCATGTCGCGGCGCCTGTGGCGACATGAAGAGCGACACGTAGCACCCCTGTAGCGCAGAAGTACACGGACATGACGGCCTTGGACTGCGTCTTGTCCCAGCCCCGTAGTAGCGTGTAGAGCACCACTGGAGGCCCCCCCATGTTCAGCGCGCCGCCGAACAGTCCTCCGATGAGACCCGCCAGATCGGCAGCCGGTCTCGGCCTCGTCAGGATCCTGTCACCGGGAGAGAACAGAGTCACCGCGCAGCCGGCGATGATCATCACGGCGACGCCGGCCTTGAGAGTTGCCGTCGGAATGTACGGGATGAGGAGGACTCCGGCGATAGTCGCCGGGATCGAGGGGAGGACGACGGGCGCAGCCTCGCGAAGATCAATATGCTCGCGAACGCTCCCGAGGTTGGTCAACGCACTGCCGAGGGTAACGATGGCGACGATGACCGTAGCATCCCTGACCGGCACGGCCAACACCAGTGCGCCCATGGCAAACAGGCCAAAGCCGAACCCGGTGATCCCCTGGATCAGCCCGGAGGCGACGACGATCAGCGCGATGACGGCCAACTCGCTCACCAACTGCCCCTCCTCCTAATCGCCGAGCGACGGTGGTGCTCTCTGGTACGCGGCGGGCACGGCAGGCACTTGACAGCCATCCGGCCGGCGGGTAGTATCGTGGACAGGCCCATGCTACCCGGAAGGGGGGCCGCGTCAAGCTGCGAGGTGAAGAATGGCCAACGCTCTGGATGTGCTACAGGAGAGAGGATTCGTAGAACAGGTCTCGGACCAGGACGGTCTCCGTGCGGCTCTTGAGCAGCCCACGACGTTCTATATCGGCTACGATCCCTCTGCAGCCAGCCTCCACGCCGGGAGCCTCCTCACCGTGATGGCCGTTGCCCACCTCCAGCGGATGGGCCACCGGCCAATCATTCTCGTGGGTGGCGGTACTGGCATGATCGGAGATCCCACGGGCCGTACGGAGATGCGCCAGCTGATGACCGTTGAGAGCATCCGCTCCAACGTGGATGCTATCAGAAGGCAGCTGTCCACGTACATAGAGTTCGATAGTGACCGCGCCATCATCGTCAACAATGCTGACTGGCTCATGCAGCTGGGTTATATCGATTTCCTGCGCGACATCGGCCAGCATTTCTCAGTGAACCGCATGCTGGCGGCAGAGGCGTACCGTCAGCGGTACGAGCGCGGGCTCAGCTTTATCGAGTTCAACTATCAGCTGCTGCAGGCATACGACTACCTGCATCTCCACAGAACCTACGGATGCAGACTGCAGTTGGGTGGAAACGATCAGTGGGGCAATATCCTCGCTGGTGTGGATCTGATCCGGCGCATTGAGGGGGCGGAGACCTTTGCTCTCACGTTCCCGCTTCTCACTACCTCCTCCGGCGCCAAGATGGGCAAGTCGGCGAGTGGTGCTGTCTGGCTCCAGTCCGAGCTGCTGGCTCCCTATGACTTTTACCAGTACTGGATCAACGTCGAGGATGCCGATGTGGCGCGTTTCCTGCGGCTCTATACCTTCCTTCCTATGGAGCAGATCTCTGATCTCTGCTCGGTGCAGGGTGCGGCTCTGCGAGAGGCGAAGGCGGTGCTGGCTTACGAGGTGACGCGGCAAGCCCACGGTGATGAGGCTGCCGATCAGGCGCGCGAGGCCTCGAAGGCCCTCTTTGGGGGAGCGGGTGATCGAGATGCGATTCCGAGCTCCCAGGTGCCTGCGGCCGAGTTGGCGGAAGGTGTCCCGCTCGTCGACCTGCTGGTTACCGCGGGCCTCTGCTCCTCCAAGAGCGAGGCGCGCCGGCTGGTGCAGCAGGGGGGCGCCTATGTTAACGATCAGCAGGTTGCCGATCTGGACAGGGTTATCACCGTGGAAGACCTGCAGGACAGTGAGATCCTTCTGAGAGCCGGCAAGAAGCGGTTCCATCGGATTGCCATTGCGTGAGTGGTCGGCGGCTGCGGGTGCGAGCGCGTTCTGCTCAAGGCCCGCGATACCGCCTCCCGGGAGGTCAGGAACGTGCGGAGGAGAGACGGCTTTCTCGTGGCCATGGGCGCACTGGCCGGAGTGATCGCGGTCCACTATGCGAGGCGTGCCGTGGGGCGAGCTAAAGAGCGCACGGGGACCTTTGCCCGGCCTGCATTCGTGAACGTTGGGCATGTGTTGGAGTGGGTTCGAGACCTCTGGAGGCATCCGGAGCGTCTGGCCATGATGCGGAGCAACCCGGCGATCTCCGGAGCGTTGAGCGATGCCGTTCTGGCGGCGTTGCTGCAACATGGGGCTGACGAGGCGCCAGCGCTGGCCGATCGAGTTCTGGCCTGGCTCAGCCTGCGTGGCGATGCTCTACGAAAGGATCAGCCCACGGAGCCGGTCGCGGTATCTCCTGCCCAGGAGCGCTCGGTAGCCGAATTTGCCCGCGAGACGCTGGTGCGCGGCGCCCGGCCCAATCTGGATCACGTCGACGCGCTCATCGATGCCTTTGGCGTGCGAACGGCGCACGATGTGGTGACTTTTGTGCGCCTGGTCGCCGGCATCGTGTTGGCGGCGAATACCTGGGAGGCGATCGTCAGCCGCGCGCTGGGAAGGCCCTCGCCGGAGACGCGCGCTCGTGACGAGGCGAAGATAGTCTCGCTGCTCGCGCTGGCCATATTACCGCTGGTGCCAATCGCCTATCTGCGCACCGTGATCAACCCCGCGGGTTGATGATCTGCAAATCCGCTTTGCGGATCTGCTAGACCACCGTTGTGCTGGAATCCAACGCAAAGAACGAGTATCCAGAGGAAACGATGGAACCGAGCCAGACCCAGGCGGAGTTCGTCAGGAGGTCGGGAACCTCTGGGCGGATGATGCTCGTGACAAAGGCCACCAGGCCAACGAAGAAAAACACCCCAAAGTAGAGGACCGATAGGATCAGCGAGGTCTTGTTGACCGTGGGCTCGTCCACCTCGTAGGGCGGGGCCTCGCCAATCGGGTCGCCGACGGGTTGGTGGGTTGGATCCGGCTCTGTCCATAGCACCAACTCGGGGAGCAGGGGAAGCCCCAGGGTATCCGCCAACCCGTAAAAGTTGCGCTTGAGCCATCCGATCGGCTCACCCACCAAGTCGCGGCGCACCCCCGCGACCTGCACCGAGACGCCCTTGCCACTTCGTGCAAAGCCGGCGGTTACCACAGCGCCTACCATGCCACTGAGGACCGCAGCCGCGCGCGTCATGATGTCGGAGAACACCGGGTCGCCCTCGCTGATCGTGCGGTAGATGGCAACACCCAAGACAATGGCGTACAGCACGGCGGCGCTCGCCGTCATCACAACGGCAGAGAGCTGGCGGAGCCACGCGGGCACCTGAACCACCGGTGCCTGAAGGTCACGAATGCGCAGACCTCGATCGCCCATGGCGACTTGTCTCCTTTTTAGTTGTGTAATGTATCAGACACCGGCGGTTACTCGTTGTCCGTACTCAGCGTACCGCGTTTTTCCGCTTCACGCAAGCGCCGGATCAGCTTCTCCGGAACATGCCCCGTCTCCTCCAGGCGCGCGATGGCAGACGCGGCGTCGGCGAACCGATAGACTTGATCCGGGCTTTCATCGGTATCTGCCGCAACGGCGATCTCCTCAACACCCGGCTCGTCTTCTTCCAGCACGAGATGCTGGCTGATCCTCTGCAGGGCCTCAATCGAGTTCGTGAAGGCTATGATGGCCGGGGATCCCTGGGCAGCAGTGCGAGACGCCTGACTGGGGGCATGGATCAGTGCAAGTCCACCGTGGGCTGTCAGATCGGAATAGCCAGGCCAGTCCTCGGCCTGGCCATCGGGATCAACGAACACGAGGGCATCGGCCAACGCTGTGACGAGACGCGTGCGCGCGGTTCCCAGGGCCGGCGAAAAGGGCGTCTCAGGCGCATACGGGCTGAGTTCCAGGCGCTCTCCTTTGGAGACGGCCTGATCTCCCGCCCGGAGGATCGGCGCCGCGTGGGCGAAACCGAAGGGCAGCATGACCATCGTGCCTCCCGCGCGGGCAGCTGATTCCGTGAGCATTAGCCGGTCGACGCCCTGAGAGTACCCGCCGGCAAGCACCAATGGGAGAGGCGAGAGAACCTCCGCGAGGGTGCGCACGAGCTGCGCGGCGTCGTCATTCGGGGTGGCCGTGCCGGCGACGGACACGCATGGTCTGGCCATCAGATCCACGTTGCCTCGGTAATAGAGCACATAGGGTAGCCAGGGCTCAGGCAGACGCTCTGCGAGGTTTTCGGGGTATGCGATATCGGCGCGCGTCAATACATCCATGCCCTGGGAGCTCAAGTCGCTGAGCATTTGTTCGCTCGGCTCCCTATGTGCAAGCGCTCTCTCCCAGGCCTCCAGTTGCTCCGCGCTCAGCTCAGGGAGCAACTGTGCCAGATCCTCGGCCGATCTGCCTGCGCATACGCTCAGCGGCGTGTGCTCTGCCACCGCAAGCCTGTAGACGACGCGTTTGGCGGCTGCCCGATCGACTTCGCTCGCGCCGAACAGCGCCAGCCAGCAGGCCTTCTCCTGTACGTCCAAAGCGTTCCATCCTTTCTCTACTCCTGCGATTATGGGGCGACGCTGCATGCCTGTCAATGAGCGGCCACACCGTGGCTCATCAACGCCGCGTGGCTCTTGCCGCGGCTGGTGGGATCGCCTAGACTAGCAACTGCAGTTGTGGCGGAACGTTTCGCCTAAGACCAGAGCACACACGGAGGCAATGCAATGGCAGGCAAGATCCGGGTCACGGTGTGGAATGAGTTCCGGCACGAGAAGACGGACAAGGTCGTGGCGGACCTGTATCCCGAAGGGATACATGGCCAGATCGCCAAGTTCCTGAGCGAGGATGTGGATATCGCCACCCAAACGGCGACGTTGGATCAGCCGGATCACGGCCTCACCGATGCGGTCCTCGATGGCACCGACGTGCTCATCTGGTGGGGACACATGGCTCATGGCGAGGTTCAGGACTATATCGTGGATCGGGTACAGAAGCACGTCCTTAACGGGATGGGCCTGATCGTCCTGCACTCGGGGCATCTCTCCAAGGTTTTTCGTCGCATGATGGGGACCAACTGCAGCCTCAAGTGGAGAGAGGCCGGCGAGCGGGAACGGCTCTGGGTGACGGATCCCGGACACCCGATCACCGCGGGGCTTGGGGAGTACTTTGAGATACCCCATGTGGAGATGTACGGTGAGTACTTTGATATCCCCACGCCAGATTCGACGGTATTCGTGAGCTGGTTTCAGGGGGGGGAGGTCTTTCGCAGTGGGGTTACGTTCCACCGCGGCAAGGGCAAGGTGTTCTACTTCCGGCCCGGGCACGAGACGTTCCCCATCTTTTACCAGGAGGAGGTGCAGCTCGTCATCCGTAACGCCGTGCGCTGGGCTGCACCGGTTGCCGGCCCCTACACGGATCTGAGCCTCACGGCCAACTACAAGCCGAATGAGTCTTTCCAGGTTGCCGAATAAGGCTGGCACCGTATCGCGTGGCCCATCTCGTAGCGGCGAGATGGGCCCTTTCGTCGTGCACTGGTTGGACGGCGAAGAGGCCAGCGCTGGGGCGCCAGATGGAGACCGGAGATCCACTGCAGCCGGGCGCGTCATCTACCAGCTGGAACGCGGCCTCACCTCGCGGCGTCTACTAGCGGGGTTGGGGGCTATCCTGCTCCTGCTCGTGCTGCTTGTGGGCCTGTACCCGGATACCAGGCAGACGGCGACGGACCGTGCGACTGGGCTGCTGCCGGGATTGGGCTATCTGTGGGATGGCATGAGCCCCCTGATCGCGTGGATGCTGCGAGCCGTGTTGGTCGCCCTGGCCGGGACCCTGTCCGTGCGCTTGATGGCCAGCTTTTCCTGGGGACTGGATCTGCTGACGCGCGGCGGCGAACCCTTGAGCCTCGTGAGTGCAGCCCTCGGTGATGCGTCCGCTGTCTGGCGACGTGCCGGCTGCTCCCTCGGAGCGCCAACTGCTCTCACGGGCGATTGCTCTCTACGGCGCCAGGCCGTATTCGCGCCCGCACCTCTCCGCAGGTTGTACGCCGCGGCGCGGCCAGCAGGGATGCTGATCGCCGTGCTCGGCCTGCTGACGGTGTTGCTGCGAGGCTACAGCGTGAGTTCACAGGTCCTGATGGCCGGCGAGGCGCTATCCCTCAGCGACAGGCTGAACCGTGCAGTCCAGTTGCAGGCGATCACTGTTGAGGACGCAGGCGCTCGCAGCAGCGTGCAGGCTAAAGTGATCTGGACCCGCGCGAGCGGAGATCAGGCCGAGTTGCCGGCCCTGTCCACGCACTGGCGTTTTCACGACGGCTATTGGGTCCGTGTGGCGCGCGCCGTGCCTGCCGTGCGCCTTTGGGCGGAGAGCCCGTCGGGTGCTCCGCTGGCTCTCGTGCCCGTGACAGGCGATCGGCAGGCTGTATCGACCTATCGAGGTGCCCTGGGCCCTGGCGAGGAAGCGGTTCTGACGGTCCCGGAGGCGGGCATCGTGCTGAGGTTGATGCGTGTACCCGGGCAGGGCGCTCGCGACCGGTTGATCGTCGAGGCGTTGGATGGGGGCCTGGGCACCGTTGTTGATCGCGTTGAAGCGGGCCAGGCGGGCACGATGGACCTGGATGGGGCCGCAATCCTCGTGGCCGCCGAGCATGGCGGCGTCCTTTCCTTCTGGCGTCTGCCCGGGATGGTTCTGGTGCCCTTGGGGCTGGCGCTATCCCTTGCAGGTGTGGTCCTGAGCCGCCGCTACCCGCCGGAGTGTGCCTGGATCGGCATCGCCCCGGCCGGTACGCCAGGGCGGTGGCAGGTAATGCTGGCGGCGTCTCCGTCTCGGTTGGCGGAGGATCTCGTTCGCCGTCTGGAGAGCGGATGACCGCCCGGCGTGCACTGTGCGGGCTGTACGGATCGGGCGTCTTGTTGGTCTCGGTGAGGCCGATTTGACAGGGCACGGATGCTCCGTATAGTTAGCACAGCTAACTTTCACCGCAGCCCACCGGTGCGAGGCCTGGGCTGCGGCCGATGCATCTACCTCCATCTTGCTAGGGGATAACAGACTGATGAAGCGCTGGGTACTGGCTATCGCTGTGGTGGCTCTGGCTGCGTTTGCCGTGTGGTACGTTGCGATTCGCCCCGCGAACGAGGCCACGGCGTCGAACCCCGAGGGTATCGAGGTTGCTCCCGTCGAGAGAGGACCATTCGTCGCCTCCGTGAGCGCGACGGGTAGCGTCCGTGCCGAACGTACGCAGAGGCTGGCCTTTCGAGCGTCCGGCATCGTTTCGGAGATTCTGGTGGACGAGCAGGACAGGGTTGCCAGAGGAGAGGTCCTCGCACGCCTGGACGATCGTGACCTGCGTCTCAACTTGTTGCAGGCGAACGCCGCCTTGGCCGTGTCGCAGGCGCAACTCGACAGGACGACGGCAGGTCCCTCCGAACTGGACCTGCGTTCGGCGGATGCCACTGTGGCTGCGGCAAGCGCGGCGGTTCAGACCGCCGAGGCCGGCGTGGCCGCCGCTCGCGCAAACCTGGCGAGAGTCACTGCCGGGCCTTCTGCGGAGGAGATCGAGATCTCTGAGAGAAGTGTTGAGGAGGCGCGCAATGCGCTCTGGGGGGCTCAGGCACAGCGCGATGCCATCTGCGGACGCGTGGGCAGAGGAGCCACGGACGCGGATTGCGACCAGGCGCAGGCCAGTGTGAACCGTAGCGAGGAAGCCGTGGCCATCTCAGAGCTGCAGCTCGAGAGGCTTCGGGCGGGCGCCTCGGAGGCCGAGGTGGCTGCCGGGCAGGCGCAGCTGGATCAGGCCCTCGGCCAGCTGGCCTCCGCAAGGGCGCAGCTGCAGCGCACCCAGGCCGATACGGACAAGGCGCGATCAGGCGCCAGCGCAGCGGAGATCGCTGTGGTTCAGGCGCAGGTCGATCAGGCTCAGGTGGCCGTCGATATTGCGACGAGCCGGCTGGAAGATGCGACCCTGGTCTCGCCGGCGGAGGGGATGGTTGCCGGCATCAGCGTTCTCGAGGGGGACGCCGCCGCGGCCGGGAGCCCGGTGATTACTCTGATCGATGCGGCCAAGTACCACGTCATTCTGAGCATCGATGAGATCGACATCGGTCGAATCGCCGTGGGCCAGGAGGCCGAAGTACGGCTGGATGCCTATCCGGAGAGCCCGATCGCTGGCACGGTGGCCTCGATCGGTGCTGTGGGCACCAGTATCCAGGGTATCGTCGTTTTTGACGTGCGCATCGACCTGGAACCGACCGAGGTTGAGCTGTTACCGTACATGACGGCTGCGGTGGACATCGTGGTGATGCGTGCGGACGATGCCCTGCTGGTCCCCAACCGCGCCGTCAGGCGTGACAGCGCCGGTCGCTACGTGGAAGCCCTTGAAGGGCTGCGCCTCGTTCGCATCCCCATCGAGATCGCGGCGACTAACGTGGAGTACAGTGTCGTCACAAGTGGTCTTGAGGTCGGCGACGAGATCGTGGTGAGCCGGCCCAGAGGGAGCCTGTTCCAGTACGCGTTGGAAGGCATGAATGCTGATTGATCTCCGGCAGATCGGCAAGGCCTACCAGATGGGTGAGGTCGTCGTCACGGCGCTCTACGGTGTGGATCTACAGATAGATGCCGGTGAGCTGACCGCGATCATGGGACCTTCCGGATCCGGCAAGAGCACGCTCATGAACATCTTGGGCTGTCTCGATCAGAGCAGCTCCGGTGCCTACTATTTGGACGGTGTGAATGTGTCCACCCTCAGCGAGAACGAACTGGCGAGGGTGCGCAATCGCCGGATTGGTTTTGTCTTTCAAAACTACAACCTGCTCCGGCGAACGCCCGCGATCGATAATGTGGAGTTGCCGCTCATTTACGCCGGGGCCCGCGACAGGCGCGAGCGAGCGACACGGGCTCTCCAGCGCGTTGGTCTTGGCGACCGCATCTTTCATCGGCCGAACCAGCTTTCGGGCGGAGAGCAACAACGGGTGGCGATCGCACGAGCGTTGATCAATGATCCCGACATCATTTTGGCCGACGAGCCCACGGGGAATCTGGATAGCAAGACGGGGTTGGAGATCATTGGGCTCTTTCAGCGTCTGAACCGCGAGCAGGGCATTACGGTCGTGTATGTCACTCACTCGGCCGAGACCGCTCAGTATACCGATCGGATCATCCGGCTGGCGGACGGCCGCCTGGTAGACGATCAGCCGGTGACTCAGCGTCTGGAAGCCCCCTCGCCAGATGTCCACTCCGAGGGTCTCCCATGAGCATCTGGGAGAGCGTGAGGATGTCCTTCCGGAGCCTGATGGCGAACAAGCTGCGCTCCTTCCTGACCATGCTCGGGATTATCATCGGTACTGGTGCGGTGATCGCCCTGCTCTCAGTGGGTGAGGGGGCGCGAGCGGCCATCACCTCGCAGATCCAGGATATCGGCTCCAACCTCGTGATCGTGTTTCCCGGCAGCATGATGGAAATGGGCATGGGAGGCGGTCGATCCACCCCGATCACCCGTGCGGACGCGCTTGCCATGAAGGATATCGCGCTGGCGCCGCATATCTCTGCCGTGGCACCGATTGTCTCCGGCACAGTCGACGTGAACTATGGCCCCGAAACGATGATGGTGCAGATCGAAGGCACCACCGCGGATTACGAGATCGTACGCAACGCGGTTGTCGAGTACGGACGCTTTATCGCTGACGGAGACGATGCCGTCTCCGCTCGGGTGGCCGTCATCGGGACGGACGTAGCCGATCGGCTGATCGGCGGGCGTGACGGCGCCGTAGGTCTGTCGATTCGACTCAACGGCGTGCCTTTTGAGGTGATCGGCGTGCTGCGGGAAAAGGGCGGTCAGGGGATGGGCGGAGGATCGAGCGATAGGGTGATCATCATTCCCCTCTCAACCGCGCATGACAAGCTGTTCCCTGGCCGGTTTGTCTCTCAGGGTGAGCGAACCGTGGACGTGGTGTACGTTTCGGCAATCGACGAGGACAGCGTCGAGTACGTGATCCAGGAGATCACCGATATGCTGCGCCAGCGGCAGGGCACCTATCTGGAGGAAGACGACCAGTTCACCGTGACCTCTCAGCAGGACGTCCTGGGCGTGTTTGACCAGATAACCGGCGTGCTGACGACTTTCTTGGCCGCAATCGCCGGCATCTCGCTTCTGGTGGGCGGGATCGGCATCATGAACATCATGCTGGTGTCCGTCACCGAGCGAACGCGGGAGATCGGTATACGTAAGGCCGTCGGCGCACGGAGTGCGGATGTGCTGGTGCAGTTCCTGATCGAGTCGGTCGTCCTGAGTGTGATCGGCGGGTTGCTCGGCATTGCCTTTGGATGGGGAGTATCCCGGCTGGTGAACCGCCTTGGGACCTTCTCAGCTGTGGTTACCGTCGAATCGGTTATCCTGGCCGTGGGCTTTTCTCTGGCCGTAGGCCTCTTCTTTGGGATCTACCCGGCGCGGCGCGCAGCCCGGATGAATCCCATCGACGCGCTTAGGTACGAGTAGTCGAGTCAGCCACAGGTGGCGGATTCCCCTCGGGTAGTTCGCGCACCTCAGCCTCCTGTGGTACATCACCGCTAGCGAGCATGTTGTTCAGCAGTTGGCGCGTTTCCTCGCGTTCCAGGAAGGCAGAAAGCAGCGCCTGCTTGTACCGAACCGCACGGGCACTCTCCTTGGCCTGCTCGTCCATCCTGTCTATCAGTCTGGCCGTCATATCCGACATGAGGTCGCGCATCTCGGATTGCTTGGCCGCGAGGAGTTCGTGCAGTTGCTCGTTCTCCAGCAACAGTGCACTTATGACGTCGCGCTGCTTGCCTCCACCGAATACGCCGATCACCCCTCCTGCCGTTAACCTGTCGCGCAGACGCGCGACCTGATGCTCAAGGCTGGAGATCCTGCCATCGCGCGCCTTGATCTCCTGCTCATACTCGGCTACGACCTGTCTCTTGTCTGCGGTGGTTGCTTCGAGAAGGCGTTCGAGGGTGGCTTCCTGCTGACGCCGCTGCTCGGCCAGTTGCTGCTGCTGGCGGCGGCCGATCCATTTGCCCCTCAGCCAGACGATCACACCGGCGATGGCAGCACAAACGATGAACGTGATCAAGACCGATGGGGAGAACAGAACATCCCAGAACTTGTCTTGCGGCATATGGGTATTCCTCCAGGAGCGGCGCCCAGGCTTGGCGTCGGCCGCAGTGGATCAATCACCAGTTGCACCTGCACGGTCAAGCCATCCCTAACCGTGTGGGCGTATCATAAGCACAAAGTGCTGCCTGGCCAAGTACCCGGATCATTTCGCGTCGTGCCTTGACAAGCAGAGGTGGGTTGGGCTATCACATGGTGTATTCACTGGCACGGAGCGCACTCTGTGGCGGCTGCCACGTCCGTGCGCTCTTGCCCGTCTCCTTGTACATCAGGCATGGACGAGCAACAGCAGGGCCGGGTTTGCTCCTGTTGGAATGGCTTTGGGAGAGGGCACCCGGAGAGGTCCCGAGGCGAAGAGAGGGTCAGGGGGAGGTTCGCGACCGGTGGTGCGCGGGGCCCCGGGTCAGATGGGTCACGGCGCAGGGCGGCCACGAGGTCAGGCTACGGATGCGGCCGCGCAAGGCGCTGTCCGGTAATGCCAAGTTCACTGCAGTACATAGCGGATGGATAGAGGAGGCGCGCAATGGAATGGTGGATGTGGCTGCTGATCGCAATCGGGGTGTACGTTGCTGGATGCCTGCTGCCTTGGATTGCGTTGCGGATCGTCTCCGCCCTCCTTGATCGGAGAGGAGGCTTTGTGACGACGGTGCTGCCGCGCATCAGCGCCCTTGTGGATGCTGAACGTGTCCAGGCTGGCTTGTGGCCGGAAGCGGCCCGCACGGGGCGTTACGAGCCGATCGACCTGGCGGCCGCAGACCTGCTGCAATCACTGGGGACTCGTCTGGCTGATGTCAATGAGAAGGCCGATCTCGTGGCCGGCCACGCAACGCCCGTTCTACCTCTCTGGCGTGTGTTGGTCTTTGGCGCGTGGGGCCCTTTGTTCGCGGTCATTCGCGCCTGGGGTGACCGGACTCGGCTGGACGCCAGCATCGGCATGGCAGAGGAGACCGTGGCTGCACTGGCGCAGCAGCAGACTCTGGCGGAATCGGTGCCCGAACGCGTGCAGTCGGATTTGGCCGAGGTACGAGCAGAGATACGGCGGCTCTATGCTCTGTGGGAGGCTGAGGTCCAGGCGGGCACGCAGGATATCCAGGCGCTGGGCGATGACCTGGCGCTTGTGGACAATGCCATGGGGCAGGCCACAGAGGGTATCCGGTCTAGCACGATTGCCGACCCGCTGGATGCTCTCTCGCAAGCGGATCAGCAGTTGGTGATGGCGCAGGAGACGATACAGCGATCCGAGCAGGCTCTTGACGCCATACGCGAGAATCGCGCGCAGGCTCAGACGGGAGCAGACGCCGCTCGCGCCAGCGTGGCTGCGGCCCAGAGGAGATGGGCGGAGTTGCAGGCGCGCGGCGCCCAGGACCCGGCTGTTGCCGCGCGTCTGTCTGAACTCGCAGAGGGCAGCTCCGGGCTTGACGCCACTCTGATGGAGGCGACCCCGGCGGCCTATGCCAGAGCGGTAGAGGGAGCAGATACGCTTGAGGCGCTTGGCAAGACAATTTCCGGAGAACTCCAAGCCCTGGACGATCTGATGGCCCGCTGTGAGCGAGCCACGGGGGCCAGTGCAGCCCTCGTTGAGCAGGCCGAGGCCGCTGTAGAGGATCGCGGCGACGCGCTAAAGAGCCTGGATCTGGATGAGGCACGCACGGCCCTTGCTGAAGCAAGAGACACCCTGTCGCAGGCTCAAGGCCTCAGGTCGACTGGATCCTGGCATGGCTTTCAGGCTGCAACAACTCTGGCGGAGCAGGCCAGCGCTCTGCTGACCGAGGCCATTGCCGGGGTGGAAGCCAGTTCCGAGGTAGCCCAAGCGCTGCTTGCGCGGCGGGACCAAGTGTCCACAGAGGCACGGCAGGCGCTGAGGGAGAAGGGAGCGAGACTGGCGGACGGCTGGGCCGCATACGGAAGGCATTGGCACCCATCGCGTCAACAGTCCTTGAGCGACGCGCTGGCGTTGGTGGGCGAGGCGGATGCGGCCTGGAGCGAACTGCCTCAGTCGTTTGTGGAAGCGGGATCGCTGAGCCAGTCCGGACTGACAGCTATCCGGGACAGCTTGGATACGGTGGTATCCCGGTATGAGCGGGCTCGCGATGCTATCGACGCTCTGGAAGTGGACCTGGAGCGGGTGCAGGGACTGCGCTCGCAGCTGGAGACGGGGTTGGAGGCATTCGAACAGAACACGCTCCCGGCCCTTGCCGCGCGGAGGGATACCATGCTGCCGGAGCTGTTGGAGCGGTACGAGAGCTGGCTCCTCGAGTTTCAGACTCAGCGAGACGGGATGGACGATCCCACCCAGATCGACTACGAGCGCGCCGCGCTTCAGTGGCTCCCGGGCACGCTGGCGGAAGCGCAGGCCGTGCTGGAGGCGTACGATGGCGATCTGGCACACTACCGCAAGCTCCTCGAGGATGGGCAGAAGCGACTCGAGCGGGGCTGGCAGCGGCTTCAGCGGCTGAACCCGCTGGAAAAGCCGCTACCTCGAGAGGATATATCGCTGCTTACGGCCGAGTACGAGGCTTGGCGTGCAGCGGCTGAGGAGGCGGTAGATAGCCCCGCCGCTCTTTCTACGCTGGCGACTCATCAAGTAGTGGAGCTGGAGAGGCGCATGGATGAGGCGCGAACCCAGATTTCGGACGGGCGGCAGACGCTGAGCTCGCTCGAGCGCCAGTTCCAACAGCTCACTCAGTCCGTGCAGAAAAGCCGCACGGCGCTGCATACCTTGCTTCAGGACAGCCAGTGGCATCAGATCAGCTGGGTTCTGGGCTCAGGAGAGGAGATCTGGGAACGGGCGCTGGCGGCGCAGACCTCCAGCCGGGCGGCGGAGTCACTCGAAATCGCCATCGATGAGATGCGCCGAGCGCTCAGCGTTGGCCAGGAGGCGCACCAGGTCTACTCGGGCACTGAGCAGCAACTCCGCTCCGCTCTGGATCGGCTGAACAAAGAGTTCCGCGCTATCACTTCGGCGCTGGATCGCACGCAGCGCCGGGCGGGCCAGATACGGCAGGACGGTCCTTCGGAGGAACTCGATGTGCTCGACGAGTGCATTGCCCAGTCCATGAGCGCTCTGAGCATGGCGCAGAACGCGGCCAGCTTTGAGGATGCGCTGCGCTACCTGCGCGAGGCACAGGACATCATCGAGCGCGGCTGAGCGGGTGGTATGACGCCTCGCCTGGCTTTCTCCAGATTGGGTGCAGCATGGCCCAATGCTCTGGAGCTTCACGGATGCACTCTTCGATCTGTGAAAGCACCCGCCGCGTGTTGCGCTCGATATCCATCTCGCGATCGCCCGTGCGTTCCATCTCAATTGGCGATTTGATGCGGAGGCGGTACTTGCCGTCGGGCTGCCGAGCACAATAGGCTACCATGACACACGCGTCCGTCTGTAGCGCCAGCCGAATGTGCCCGCGAGGCAGCGGAGCGGGTTCGGCGAAAAAGGACACAGGGGGATCATCGTAGTTGGCTGGGCGATCGACCCCCGTGATGATGACGCCGCCCGCACGCAGGCGGCGGACAGCCTCCCGCAGAGAAGTGATAGAGATCGGTGTGACGATCATCCCGCGGTCTTTGCGGACCCGGTTGACTACCCGTGTTCCACGGCCTGGCTCGGCAAGGCTGAGGGCCTGAAGCTCGTATCCATTGGCTACGAACCACTGTGCTGCCAGGTCGTAGTTTCCGATGTGGGCTCCCACCACAATACAGCCACGCGGGCTCTCGAACACTGCGCGGGCGCGCGCCCACTCGGACTCGTCGCGTGTCAGCAGCCGCTCGCCGAGCAAAGCTTTGCGCGAGTGGTGAAACATGTCGAAATAGGTCTTGCCCAGCTCCAGAACGGCTTGCTCCGCGAGGCTATCGAGCGCCTCGTTCTCCAGTTCGGGCCGCACCCTGGCGAGGTTCTCGCGAAGCAAGGCGAACAGCACCAGGTTACGGCGCCTGGCAAAGCGAGCTCCCTGGCGTATGATCCAGTAGCCCAGCTTCTTGGGCAGCAGGCGCGCCAGGACTATGCCCAATATGATCCATGGTGCTCCCGCCCCGGTCCTCCCGGATCCTTCCATTTCGTGCTCCTTACCCGCGGGAGGAAGGGACCGACAGCCTGCCGATCGATTCGACCAAAACCGGCAGGCCACGAACCACACAGAACAGCGTGGCGATCCATGACACGAGCAAAGCCGCCGTGTGCCATGCCTGGGCAGTCTGCAGGGATCCCGAGCCGGCAGAGGCGGAGAGGAGCAGGCTGCTGGTTAGCGCGAGAAGCATAAAGGCAGATGCCTTGGCGATGCCATAGCCGCTCCGCATCCAGGGGCTCGCCACGAGCCAACGGCCCACAGCGGATTGCGTTGTGCCAAAAGGCGTCTTGCCCTCTTGCACCCCGATCGAGCGGAGCGAATCCACCACAGTGCCCCTGACGACAAAGATGAGCGGAATGGCCAGGGGGACAAGACCAAGATGGCCAAAGACGATCCACAGAACGATCTCGACCGAGCGATCAACCATGATGTCCAGAACGCTGCCCAGCAGCGACTCCTCCTTTCGTGCGCGCGCCACGAGCCCATCCACGGTGTCCAGGAGGATCAACAGCAGAATCAGCGGGACGCAGGCCATCCGCGCAGCCGCAGAAGCAGTCGTCAAGAGAATGACAATCAGTAGCAGCAGCGGGAAGCGAGAGACGGTGATGATGTTGGCCATCGTGCTCCTAATGTGACGAAATGAGGACTAGTTCTGTGCGGAGGCGGCCTTTTGCGCGGACGCCTCCTCACGGGCCAAGGCCAGCGCGGCTTCTGACTCTGTAGTGCTCTGAGCCGCCGCCAGGTGATGCCATTCGATATCGTGGTCGCCCATAACCTGGCTCAGTTCTTCCCACAACTCCCGGTTCTTGACGGGGAGCCCCGCCTGTGTGCGCCACCCGGAGCGCTCCCAGATCGGCAGCCAACGCGAGGCTCCGTCGATCACGTACTTGGAGGGTGTGTGAATAACCACGTGCGATGGTTCAGGCAGGCTCTGCAGCGCCGAGATGATTGCCCAGAGATCCATGACGTTGCTGGATGCCACCGGCCATCCACCGGAGCGTTGCACCGAGCGCTCTGCACGTACGATGATGGCGCCATATCCGCCCGGTCCCGGATTGCCCAAGGCGCAGCCTCTGGCGTAGATGTCATACCGGGGCTCGCCGCGCCGTGAGGCCTGGCTGGCGACCACGGCGTCCAATCGGGCGGATCCTTCGTCCTCGGCCGCCAGAGCCCGCCGCGCATTGGTGGCCAGTTCGTCTGCCCGCTCGTTCCAGCGATGTCCTCGATGCCCTCTGATCCATCGCCAATCGACGGTGTGCTGTTCCTGGGCAGATTGGAGGCTCTGCCAGAGATCCATGTTCTCCACAGGAGACCCGTCCGCCTTGCGCCACCCGCGTGCTTTCCACTGAGCACTCCAGCGTGTGATGCCATCGCGAAGGTAGGTGGAATCGGTAAAGAGAGTGATATCACAGGGACGCTTGAGTAACGCGAGGGCCCGTATGGCGGCTGTAAGCTCCATCCTGTTGTTGGTGGTGTGCGCCTCGGCTCCGCTGATCTCCTTGGTGCGATCACCGCTCACGAGGATGGCTCCCCATCCCCCGGGCCCCGGATTTGGATCACAGCCACCATCGGTGTAGATCTCGACGCGATCTCTTGTTCCTGGCACAGGCGCACTCCTCCGATAGGCACTGTGGGGACACGCACATGGGACGCGACTGTGCCTCTGGCGGGCAGGCTGGCGGCACGTCCTCCGAAGGGACGTCAGCGGGACATGGACTGCGCCAGCGAGAGCAGCGCCGGATCCACACCGCGCTTCTTGCCGCCGACGTCGCTCAAGGCTGAACGGATGATCTCGTCACTATACAGTCCGATGAGCACGCCGGTCTGGCCGTCGAGCAGAGCATCGACAGCCCCCTGGCCCAACCGGGTGCCCAGCAGCCGGTCGCTCGCGGTGGGTGTCCTCCCCCGTTGAACATGTCCTAGTACCGTCAGGCGGAGAGTAAACCCGACTTCTGCCTGATGCTCCTCGCAGTAGTCCCACAGCTCTTGTGCGCCATGCTGCGCGCCCTCCGCCACAACGACCAGCGCGTGTCGCTTGCCCCGCTCAAAGGCCAGCCCGAGCTCCCGAGCTACCTGCTCCGGGGAAATCTCCTGTTCGGGGATGCATACCACTTCGGCCCCACCGGCGATCCCGGCCATGAGGGCGACATAACCAGAGTCGCGCCCCATGGTCTCGACGACGAAACCGCGTCGGTGAGATTCTGCAGTGACCTTGAGCCGATCGATCGCCTCTACAGCGACGTTGATGGCCGAATCGGCGCCGATGGTGATATCGGTACCGAGCAGGTCGTTGTCGATGGTAGAGGCGATGCCGACCACCGGGAAGCCCATCTCTGTGAGTGCCAGAGAACCGGTCTGCGAACCGTTGCCTCCGATGATCACCAGGGCATCGATGCCGCGCCGCTCCAGATTGCCGATGGCTGCGCGACGGCCCTCCTCCTCGTAAAAGGCCTGCGAGCGTGCGCTTCCCAGCATAGTGCCGCCGCGCTGGATGATGCCGCCCACGTCCCGCCGACCCAAGAGGTCCATGCGATCGTCGATCAGCCCGGCGTATCCATCCTGAACACCGTAGGTGAGTAACCCGGCAGCGCTCGCTGTACGCACCACGGCTCGGATGGCGGCATTCATGCCCGGCGCATCGCCGCCGCTCGTCAGTACGGCGATCTGTCTCATGAACCCTCCCCGGATTCGATCGTTGTCGGGCCAGGCCGCGACGCTGCGCCGCTCACGGGAGCCCGGCCGGCTCCATTCTAGGAGCCAGGGTGCGACTGTGTCAACTCGTGCTTTCTGCTACGCTCTGGCGCGCTGACCCCTGACGTGAGGCTGCCAGCCGTGTTATACTGCTCGCGGAGGATTGGGATGCTCGAAAGATCGGTGCGCATACGCTACTGGCTGCCTCTCGTTCTGGTCGCGATCCTGCTGGTGCTTCAGGTTTTCTCACCTGCGCGCGCGATCCTGTTTGTCCTCGTGGCCCTGAGTGGCGCGCTGCTGCTCTCATACCTCTGGGCCGTAACGCTTTCCCGCCGTGTGTCCGTTCAGCGCTTGAGGCGCTACGGATGGGCTCAGGTGGGCGACGTGATTCAGGAGCGGTGGACTATGCACAACGATGCTCTGGTGCCGCTTCTCTGGGCCCATGTGCATGAGCATAGCGATCTGCTTGGCTATGATGCGACCCGTGCTGTCGGCATGGGACCTCGCTCGTCACAACAGTGGATAACGCAGGGTATCTGCCGGATGCGTGGGGTGTACACACTCGGTCCGCTGGTTGTCACCATGGGCGACCCGTTTGGCTTCTTTGAGGCGCGCCTCGTCGATCGCCACTCGGACACCTTTGTGGTATACCCGCCGGTTGTGGATTTGCCAGAACTGCTTGAGGAGCGGGGTATAGACCGGGGTTCTGGACGCGCCTCGGCTCGCAGCCTGGCGGCGACTCCCAACGCATCCTCGACTCGCCCATATGTCAGGGGCGATGCGCTCAAGTGGATTCACTGGCGTTCTACCGCCCGGCGCTCGTTGCCCGGCGCAGAGAACCTGCAGGTCAAGATCTTTGATCGTGAGCCCTCGGGAGATCTGTGGGTCGTTCTCGACATGGATGCAAGATCACACGCCGGCCGTGGCGAGGAGTCTACCGAGGAATACTCTGTAGTGCTAGCCTCCTCGCTCGCCGGGCAGATGCTTCAGGCGAATCGCGCTGTCGGGCTCATCAGTCATACGGCGGAGCCCATTCTGGTTCCGCCAGGCAAGGGCCATGATCAATTGTGGGAACTGCTCCGCGCTCTCGCTCCGGTCTATGCCGTGTCGGAGGTGGGGCTGCATCATCTGTTGCACCTGGCCATGCCGCTGCTGGACCGCAACACATCCGTGGTTGTCATCACGGCGTCGGCGGATCCTGCGTGGATTGACGGCCTGGGCATGCTCTTGGCCCGTGGAATCACGCCGAGCGTCATGCTGGTCGATGGCGCCAGCTTTGGCGGCGGGGCCTCCGTGACAGGCGTACAAGGCGCTCTCGCCGATCTACGGGTCCCAGCGCACGTCATCCGAAAGGGAATGGGATTGCGTCGCGAGACTCGACCCAACCAGAACCCGCAGTTCCAGGTTCTCGGTACCGGTCGGGTGACGGTGGTGAATCCCAGGGCACAGGGGGAGTGGGTTCCCGTCGGTGCACCTCTGGGGGATCAGCGATGACGGCCATCTCACGGGAACGCCGCGAACCCTTTGATTGGTTGCTCTACTCAGTTCTCTTTGTGGCCATCAGCTGCCTGCCTTTGGGGGTTATTACGGCCGGCTGGGTTCCGGATGCCGACCGGCTCTTTTTCCCTGCGCTGTGGGGATCTCTTTCGGCCGTGATTCTGGCACGATCCGCGCTCGCCGCCTGGCCCGGGAGAGTACTTGGCCTGGCACTGGGCGTTGCGTATTCCCTTCAGTATGCTACCCGGCTGCTACCTCGTATCGGCGTGGTTATCCGTGACCTCTACGCCGCGGTGGGATGGGCCTTCGAGTATGTGACGCTTGGCTATGCGCCATCATCGGTCCCGTTCGCGGACACTGTTGAACATGTCGCCTCCAGGGCCCAGGAGAGTGCGGCGGCCGTCGCATCTTGGTTCACGTCCGTGCGCTCGGGCGGGATCAGCGAGGAAGTGACCGTGCTCTGGTTCATCGTGTCCATGGCGATCTGGATACTGGCATGGCATGCCACCTTTGAGATGCTTCGCCACGGCCGGCCGATGGCATCCCTGTTGCCGCTTGGTGTGGCGCTGGTTACCAACTCAGCGGTCACATTTCAGGCTCTGGGCTATGTGCAGGTCTTTGTCGCGGCCATGCTCCTGATTCTGTCTTTCGCCCACGTGGAGCGCATTCAGGGTATCTGGTCGCGGTTCGGCGTCAACTCATCTCGAGAGTATCGCAGGGATTCACTACTGGCCGGAACGGCGATAGCCGCCCTGGCGGTGGTGTTGGCTGTGGCGACGCCCTACACGACGTACAACCGGGCGGTGTATGTCTTCTGGAACCGGTTCGGTCCGACGCTCGAGTCCTGGTATGACAGCCTGGATCGGGCTTTTGCGGGGCGTTCGCCGGTGCAGGAGAGCGGAGGGCCGGCATGGAGAGAGATGGCGCTCGGCGTGCTGCCTCACGACGTCGGTCTCGGTTCCGAGGTTTCGAACCTCACGGTGATGTGGGTCAGTACGACTGATCCCCCACCGCCACCTCCGGACAAAGTCGAGCAGTTGGTGGCAACCGGCTCCATGGATCCCCGTCGTCTGGTTGAACGGAGGTATTGGCGCCAGCGCACGTATGATGTCTACCTGGGAAGTGGCTGGGACACCAGTTCGCGGCAAACGGCAGAGTTCGCATCGTCAGCCCAGTGGACTGACACCATCTATCCGAGCCAGGTGCTCACGCAGACGTTCTCCCTAAAGAACGTACGAGGGAACATTGTCTTTGCTGTGAACGAGCCTATCACGGTTCAGAGCGAGTTCGGCGTTGTGTATCGCGATCAGGATGACTTGGTTGCTCTCGCGGTGAACGCAGATGAATACACGGTCGTGTCTCGCGTGCCGGTGCCCACGGAGGACGACCTTTCCGCGGCGCAGGGCGCCTACGCGGATTGGGTAGCCGAGCGCTATCTGGCCTTGCCGTCGATTCCGCAACGGGTGCGCGACCTGGCTCAGTCAGTTGTGGAGCACGCCGGAGCGACCACCCGCTACGACAAGGCCCGCGCCATCGAGGCTTATTTGCGTACGTTCCCGTACGATCTGAACATCGCTCCGCCCCCGCTGGACCAGGACATCGTGGACTACTTTCTGTTCACGGCACAGCGCGGCTACTGCGACTATTCGGCAAGTGCCATGGTCGTTATGCTTCGGTCCGTCGGGGTGGCCGCGCGGTATGCTTCCGGCTACGGCATGGGCACTTATGACTATATCCTGGAGAAATGGGTCGTTACCGGGCAGAATGCACACGCCTGGGCCGAAGTCTACTTCCCGGGCCTCGGCTGGATAGAGTTCGAGCCGACTCCGACGGAGCTTCCCCGCGAGTTTTCCGCTGCGAACCGCTCCTACACGTTACCCGAGATGCCGCAGCAGGATGTGCAGCTTACCTCCCGGCGGCTGCCGTGGGGAGCAATTGGCGCGATCCTGTTCCTCGCCGCATCGGCGGGAACGGTGTTCCTGTTCATCTCAGGACGCATTCCCTACCGGCCCTCACGTCTCGCCGAACCTCGCAGAGTGGTCTGGCACATCTATTCTGTGCTCTCACGGAGGGCTGCCTGGCTGGGGTTGTACCCGGAGAACGGACAGACGCCGGCCGAGTTCCTCCAGGTTCTCGGGAGCGCGCTGGAGAGACGCGGTGCCTTTGGTGGCATGGTCGCGAATGACGTGAGTGCTATCGGGAGGGCCTACGTGCGAGCTCGCTACGGCGGGCGTAACGACATCTCTCTCTATGACCGGGATGCGGCCGTTCAGGCCTACAACCGGCTGAGGAGGCGGCTCTTCCGGCTTTTGCTGGGCAGACGCACGAGACGTTCGTTGTCGTAGACAAGCAGGGCCGCCCCCGTCGGGGGCGGCCCTTTTGCATCCACAGGTGCGGACTAGTCACCAAAGGCCGAGTCAAAGGCGACTGTCGAAGCGGGAAAGTCGACCTTGCGTACAAAGGCAGCAGCGTCACGGGCACCGAACTCGCGATCCATGCCCGAGTCCTCCCATTCGACGGAGAGAGGACCCTGGTAGCTGAGCCTGTTCAGCTCACGGATGATGGCCTCAAAGTTGACGTCACCGTGGCCGGGCGAGCGAAAGTCCCACCCGCGGTGAGCCGACCCAAAGTTCATGTGCGAGCTGAGGATGCTGGCGTAACCGTCGAGCGTGACGGCAGAGTCCTTCATGTGGACGTGGTAGATGCGATCCGGGAACTCCTGGAGGAAACGTACCGGATCGACGCCCTGCCAAATGAGGTGGCTCGGATCAAAGTTGAACCCGAATGCCTCACGGTAGTTCAGCGCCTGAAGCACCCGCTTGCTTGTCACGATGTCGTACGCGATCTCGGTGGGATGCACTTCGAGTGCAAACCGCACGCCCATCTCATCGTACACGTCCAGAATCGGATTCCAGCGATCTGCAAAATCCTTGTAACCGGCGTCGATCGCATCGTCCCCCGTGGGGGGGAAGAAATACAGCAGCCGCCAGATGCTGGAGCCGGTGAAACCGTTGACGACGGGCACACCAAAGGCCTTGGCCGCTCTGGCCGTGTCCGCAAGCTCCTGAGCCGCCCGCTGACGGACGCCTTCCGCATTCCCATCGCCCCAGAGCCGAGGAGGCAAGATGGCCTTGTGCCTCGCGTCAATGGGTTCGTCGCAGACGCACTGGCCGACGAGGTGGTTGCTGATGGCCCAGCTGTTGAGACCATGCTTGTGTAAGATATCCCAGCGGCTCTTGATGTACCCATCCTCGGAGAGCGCGCGATCCACCTCGAAATGATCTCCCCAGCAGGCCAGTTCGAGCCCATCGTATCCAAAGCTGGCGGCCTTCTCCGCCACGGTGTCCAGCGTGAGATCGGCCCACTGCCCTGTGAATAGCGTTACTGGTCTGGCCATGTTGTGCTCCTATCCTGTGAGTGATCGACCCAGTCCGCGCTCAGACGGGCGGGTTGTACGGCAGCCACTTGACGTCGGAAGCAGAGCTTTCAACCACCTTGTGGATAAAGTACACGCCGCGGGCACCCACTCTGGGCCCGGGGAAGTCGCAGGCCAGTTTGTCCGGCGTCTTGCCCAGGATCTTGGCCCTGATCGTGTCCGTGAAAGCCCCGTAGATATTCGCAAAGGCCTCGTAGTAGCCCTCAGGGTGTCCGGTCGGGATTCGGCTTGCGGCAGCGGCCGCCTCGACCAGGTAGCCATTACCTCGCTTGTAGATCTTTTCCGGGTCGGTATTGCTGACCACGTACAGGTAGTTAGGGTTCTCTTGCTCCCAACGGATCCCGGCCTTGGTTCCCCATACGCGGATCTTGAGAGCGTTCTCCTCTCCTACCGTGACCTGCGAGACCTGGAGGATGCCCCTCGCGCCGTTGGTAAAGCGCATCAGCACATTACCGTCGTCGTCCAGGGGACGCCCTGGGACAAACGTCGTGATATCGGCACAGAGGGCCTCGATCTGCAGGCCGGTGATGTAGCTCATCAGGTTCTCCGAGTGGCTGCCGATGTCCCCGATGGCTCCGGCGATGCCTGAGCGAGCAGGATCGGTGCGCCAGGAAGCCTGCTTCTGGCCGTCTGCCTCAACGCGCTCGGACAGCCATCCCTGGGGATACTCTACGATAACCTTGCGAATCTCTCCCAGTTCACCGTTCTCCACCATGGCCCGTGCCTGTTTGACCATCGGGTAACCGGTGTAGTTGTAGGTGACGGCAAAGACGACGTCGTTTTCTTCCGCGGCTCGGACCAGGTCCATCGCCTGCTCGACGGTATGGCACAGGGGCTTGTCACAGGCGACGTTAAAGCCGGCTTGTGCAAAGGCCAGCGATACGGGGTAGTGGACATGGTTGGGGGTCACAACGGAGATAAAGTCCAGGCGTTTGTCCGCCGGCATTCTGGACTCAGCCTCGAGCATCTCCTCCCAGGAGCCATAGATTCGATCCTCAGGAACATAGAGGTCGCGACCACTTTCCAGCGATCTCTCGGCTGTGGAGCTAAAGGCTCCCGCCACGAGTTCCACGCCGCCATCCAGCAATGCCGCGCGGCGATGGACGGCACCAATCATGCCTCCTCGCCCGCCGCCCACCATACCCATGCGAAGCTTGCGGGGGAACCGCTCCTCCACTTGCCTGGCAGTAGCGCCGCCCAACGCGTCACTCATTGTTCGCTCCTTTCCACTGCATTGTGAGGCGGCAAACCAAACGGGCTTGGCGCCGACGCCTGGCCTCGAAGCGGCCTGCCGCATGATCGTACCCATAGATTCTGTACGCTGCGTGGTGATGTGTCAAGGGCATCAGCGGTCAGAGGGGGCGGCCACGGCTGCCAGAACGGAACGAGGGACGACGGCCCGCCGGGCTGGGGCGACCGGCGTGGGCCGGAATGACTTCGGGGGCGGTTCGCGAGGCTGGTGAGCGGAGCCCTTGCGCACCGTGTACCAGGGCCTATCTGCGCAGCGATGGCCCGGCTGCGATGAGTATGAACTGCGGCGGAGCGACGATGGCAGGGGGCCGCGCCGACGGGCCGAAGAGCGGATGGCCTATGGCCTTACATGGTAATCGCCCTCGACGATCCACTTGTAGGTGGTCAGTTCCTGCAGACCCAGTGGGCCGCGGGCATGCATCCGTTGAGTCGAGATGGCGACCTCGGCACCCAGGCCCATTTCCCCGCCGTCGGTAAAACGCGTGCTCGCGTTGACATAAACAACTGCTGAGTCCACTTCATCCTTGAACTTGCTCGCGTTGGTGTAGCTATCGGTCAGTATCCCATCCGAGTGGTTCGTGCCATATCGTGCGATGTGTGCGATGGCCTGGTCGATCGATTCGACAACTCGGATCGATAGGTTCAGCGAGAGGAACTCGCGGCCGAAATCATCCTCGGTGGCCGCCAGCAGATGCTCGCCGGAGTGACCAGCGCTCTCCGCCAGCCTCATCGCCGTCGGATCACAGCGAACCGTGACGCCGGAGGCGATCAGGTCCTGCACGATGGGAGGGATTGCTACCTCGGCGATCTCTCGATGTACAAGAATGGTGTCCAGCGCATTGCACACCGAAGGCGCCTGTATCTTGGCGTTGGTGATCACAGCCACGGAGCGCCCAATGTCTGCGGATTCGTCCACATACAGGTGGCAGACCCCGATGCCGCCATACACTACGGGCATGCGGGCGTGCTCCCGGACCAGGTCTTGCAGTTGCTGGCGCCCGCGCGGTATCACGATGTCGATCAGGTCATCCATGTGCAGAAGTTCGGGGACCAACGCCCGATCGGTGGACGTCACCAGTTGGACGGCATCCTCCGGCAGGCCACCATCACGGCAGGCTCCTCTCACGAGCTCAGTCAGGATCGTGTTCGTATGGAGGCTTTCCTTGCCACCTCGCAGGATGACGCTGTTCGCGGTCTTTATGCCGAGGCTGCTGATCTCAATCGTCACGTTCGGGCGGGATTCGAATATGACGGCCATGACGCCCAGGGGCACGCGTCGCTTGGCCATCCTCAGCCCGTTGGGACGGGTGGATGCGTCGAACACCTGACCAATGGGATCAGGTAGGGCGGCGACCGACCGGCATCCGGAGACCATGGCGTTGAGTCGATCCGGATTGAGCGTCGCTCGGTCGAGCAAGGCGGGTGGGATGCCCGTGGCGCTGGCCTGCGTGACGTCCGACCGGTTCGCTTCCCAAAGCGGCTCGCCTATCCCCTCCAGGCGACGGGCGATCTCTTCCAGCGCCGCCGCTCTAGCCGGAGCAGGCGCCAGCGCCAGTTGCTTGCCCGCTTCCCGCGCCCGAACCGCCATCTCTCGGATGTCCGCACTCATATCATGCTCCTTCTATGGACGACGCCGTTGGCCCTGTGCCCTAGATGACCGCCATGTTGTTGCGATGGATGAACTCGGGCCCATAGTCATAGCCCAGAATGTCCGCATGTCGCCCGGACTGTTGACCCATGATCCGTTGAAGATCGTCAGAGCCGTAGTTGGCCAGCCCACGGGCGATCTCGCGACCGGATCCGTTCCGCACAGAGATGATCTCGCCACGGGAGAACGTTCCCTCGACTCGATGGATGCCGACGGGCAGTAGACTCCGGCCCAGTTCTGTGAGAGCCTGGCAGGCTCCGTCGTCGATGTACACCGTACCTGGTATTACCGACTGGGCGAGCATCCATCGCTGCCGGCCCTCTGCCGGTGTGATGTGAACGGGAAACCAGGTGGCCGGGACGGCTCCATCCAGCAGTCCGGCCAGCACGTTCTCGCGGCTCCCGTTGGCGATGGCGACGGTGGTGCCGCTATGGACAGCGATCTCTGCGGCCGCTATCTTGGTGTACATGCCCCCGCTGCCCATGCCGGAGCGGCTGCCGTGCGCCAACTGGTAGATGCCTTCATCGATCGTCTGTACGCGTTCGATGAGGCGCGCGGCGGGGTCCTCGGAGGGGTCGGCGGTGTAGAGCCCGTCAGTATCTGTGAGCAGGATGAGCAAGTCAGCTTCGATGAGATTGGCGACCATGGCGGCGAGGCTGTCGTTCTCGCCCACTCGGATTTCGTCGGTTGCGACAGCATCGTTCTCGTTGATCACCGGGACGATACCGCGCTGCAGGAGCCCGTTGAAGGTATCGCGGACGTTCAGGTATCGCAGGCGGTCCTCAATGTCCTGGCGCGTGAGCAGAATCTGAGCCACGGTGAGGTCATAGAGTTCAAAGTAGCGCTCCCAGAGGCTCATGAGGCGGCTCTGACCAACGGCAGCGAGCATCTGCTTAAAGGGGATGCTCTTGTGCTGGCCAGAGGGATTGAGGTGCTCGCGCCCTGCTTGCTGAGCGCCCGATGTGACCAGTATGACCGCCGCGCCCCGATCGGTCAGCTCGCGAATCTGGCGAGCCAGAGACACCATTCTCGGTGGATTCAGGCGGGGGGTCCCCGCCGTCAAAGTGCTTGTGCCGACCTTGACGACGATCCTTCCCCAGCCGCGTTTCGTGCTTTCCATCGGCGACCATCCCCCACGGAATCCAGTAGATTATAGCATGCCCATCAGAGCCAACCAAGTAACCGAGTAGTCAAGCACGTGGCCTGTCTTGCAGGAACCGGGTTTCCCAACGCGCGCACCGGTGTTATACTGGCACCGTTGTGCTTTCGATCACGTCTGCTGGGGGTGTTGATCTGAGGGACACGATTGCTCGAATCTGGCGCCGGCTACCGCGACCTCGCACGGTAGAGGAACGGAACATCGTTCTTTTGTACGGCGAAGTCGTGTTTGCGGCCATTCTGGCGGCCGCCTCGTCATTCAACAGCACGTTTGTGCTGCGAGCCGGAGGCTCCGCGACCCTGGTGGGGCTCCTTTCGTCGCTTCCTGCCCTGGTGGCCGTCTTTCTGTTTCTGCCAGCAGGACAGATTCTTGAGCGCCGCGCCACGTACCGGTCTTTGGTGGTGTGGAGCCTTTTTGGCGCGCGTATCGGCTATTTGGCCCTGGCCGTGATGCCCTTCTTTGCCTCGCAGGGTGTGGCGGAAGCCTCGGTTGCGGTTTTGGTGGCGATGTCCATTCCGTCGGTCTTTTTCTCGACCGGCTGGAACCCACTCCTCGCGGACGTTATCCCGGAGAGACACAGGGCACGGGTATTCGCGTCGCGAAGCATCCTGAGCAGCGCGACGATCGCGATACTGACCTATTTACTCGGGCTCGCGCTCGACGCCGGTACCTTTCCAACCAACTACCAGTGGCTGTATGTCTTCGGCCTGGCTGGCGGGCTGGTCAGCGTCCTGCTCGTAGCAGGCGTGCGGGTGCCCGATCCGGCCCCAACCGAGACGCCTGTGATCCACCCCCGTGTGCCGCTGACGCGCGGGATTCGGGAGGCGATGGCGGAGAGCCCGCAGCTGGCCCGGCTGACCGTGAATACCCTGGTCTACAACCTGGGTGCCTGGATGATCGGACCGCTCTATATCGTGTTCTACGTGAAGGAACTGGGTGCGGCTGACAGCTGGATTGGTCTGCACACGGCGCTCGTCCACGTGGGCGTTGTGCTGGGGTACTGGCTCTGGCGCAGGGTGAATCAACGGATGGGGGATTCCCCTGCACTTTTGTTGGCGCTGCCCTTTGTTGCGGCCTATCCCCTGCTTGTCGCGGCGCTGCCACACCTCTCGATTCTGCTGGTTATCGGCCTGCTCGGGCATCTCTTTATCCCGGGCGTGGATCTCAACCATAGCCTGATCTTTATGCGCAGCATCCCGACGGTGCGACGCCACACCGGGATTGCGTTCTATAGCATGGTCATGAACCTCGGCGCTTTTGTCTGCCCGATTGCGGGCGTGGCGCTCGCCGGCTTGATTGGCGTGCGTAACGCGCTCGTTGTTGGAGGGGCCATGCGGCTCATCGGGGTTTTGATGTTCTGGGTTTTCCCAGTGGAAAAGGAGCGTCTTACGTGGCAGGGCGTGCGCAAGGGGCTGGGTGCCCTGCGGCCGGGAAAGGGCGGAGTTGTATGATCTATCATGAGGAGTTGAGCTACGATGTCAGCAGCTGAGAGCGGAGAACAGAGACGTGTCCTGGTGATCGCGGCCCATCCAGATGACCCAGAGTTCGGCTGCGCCGGGACCATGGCCAAATGGGCTGCGCAGGGACAGCAGGTCGACTACTTGCTCCTAACGAGCGGCGATCAGGGCAACCGGGACCGTCTGGTGCATCCCAGCGAGATCGCGGCCATTCGCGAACAAGAGCAGCGTGCCGCGGCACGTATTCTGGGCGTCCACAGCGTCACGTTCCTCAGATACCCCGATGGGATGCTCGTCAATGACCTGGCTCTGCGGCGCAGGCTGTGTGGCATCATCCGTGCGCAGCGCCCGCATGCGCTGGTGACGATCGACCCGTGGCGCCCGTATCAACTCCATCCCGATCATCGGGCGGCCGGCTTTGCGGCGCTGGACGCGGCGCGAGGTTCGCATGCCTGGCATCTCTATCCAGAACAACTCAACGGGACGGAGCCCTGGCGAGTCCAGGAGGTATACCTGTTCTGGACCGGTAGTGCAGACTACTGGGAGGACGTCACCGATTCCATCGACACACGGTGCCGGTCTCTGCGACAGCACGTCAGCCAACTGCGTGATCGCGCAGATGCCGTGGAGGAGCGAGTCCGCCAGATGGCTCGCGAGACGGGCGAGCCGCACGGCTTCGCCTATGCAGAGGCATTCAAGCGCATCGTGACGGGATAGCGGCAGAAGGTACAGCAAGACGAAGGGCCGGGTGGCTGCGCCCCCCGGCCCTTTGCTGTCTCCCGTACGTGGATCAACCCACAGCCTCGAGGATGTATCGTTCTATTTCCGCTTCTGCCCGCGCCTTCTCCAGCCAATCCATGAAGGCGATCTGCTGCATCTGCTGCCGGTGGGGCAGGCTCAGTTCGCGCGTGCCCGTCTCCAGCACCTCGATGATGTGATAGCCGTAGCTCGTCGGGATCACTGCGCTTCGCTCTCCGGGGGCAAGGCCAAAGGCGGCGTCCTCGAACTCGGGGACCATGATGCCGCGAGGGAACCAGCCCAAGTCGCCCCCGTTGCTTGCCGTGCTGGTATCCACAGAGTTCGCGGCAGCAAGCTCGGCAAAGTCCGCGTCCGCGGCGAGTTGTGTGGCCAGATCCTCGGCCAGATCCGGATCCGTGACGAGGATGTGGCGGGCATGCACCTGCTCGGCCTCGCTTGGGGCATCCTGATCTTCGACGAGCGCGTTAACCAACAGCGATTCCTCCAGTATGCTCGTGAACTCCTGATCGCTCAGGCCCATGGCGCTCAGGTATTGCTCCCAGCTCTCAAAGCCCTGACTCTGCAGAATGCTCTGCTGGACCTCAAAGGTGAGGCCCGCCAGCTCGGCCGGATCCGCGATGACACCCGCCTGATCGGCTCCCTGCCTTATCAGGGCCATCTCGATGAGCTGCTCCAGTACCTCGGCCTGGAGCTGCGAGAGCACGCTCTCCGATTCGGATTGGGTCCAGTCGATGCCGTATTGGCTGGAGAGGTTTTCCATGCGCAGGCGCATGTAGGCGCGGAGCCGCTCCATCGTGATTTCCTCGCCATTGACGGTGGCAGCCAGATCGCCCTCCTGCGGTACGGCGATCCTGCCAAGGGCCTCGTCGATCGCAGGAGCCCGAGCCAGGGTCTGCTCTGCGAGCGTCGGGCTCCCGGAAGACTCCTCTGGCGTCGAGGGCTGTTGCGTGGTCTCGCTGGAGGCGGGAACCTGCGTGGTTGTCGGTGTGACTGCGGATGTCGACTCCGCACTAGCCGCAGGATCGGCGGTGGTCCCGCTCCCTGAATCGGGACGACAGGCTACGGCGAGCAGGAGTAGCGTCAGTATGGCGACCAGGCGCACAAGGGGAGCATGTCTCATGGATCACCTTTCAGGGCTTGTGCTTGACATATTGCTTCGTGTCCGTTCGAGTTACTATATCACCGAGGATGCGGACGGCCAACTGCCGGACATGGAGTGCTTTGGCCCGCTGCGGCACTCCTGCTATAATCGCTTAGGGTCAGCGGGCGGAGGTGTGAGTATGGACAGCGACGGCCAGCACCGCCAGGAAGTCGATCTGCTTCTGGTTGGTGGCACTGTGATCACGATGGATGCTCGGCGCGCGGTGATCGAGTCCGGCGCTGTGGCGGTTCGGGGTCGCGAGATCGTGGCGGTGGCCGAAGCGGCCGAGCTCATGGAACAGTACTCAGCCGGCGAAATCGTTCACTGCGAGGGCGACCTCATTCTTCCGGGGTTAGTGAATACGCACTCGCACGCTCCGATGAGCCTGCTGAGGGGCCTCGCAGATGACCTGCGCCTGGATGTATGGCTGCACGGGTATATCCTGCCAGTGGAACGCCAGCATGTTACCCCCGAATTCTCTTTTCTCGGCACGTCACTGGCCTGTGCGGAGATGCTTCGGGGGGGTACGACCTGCTTCGTGGACATGTACTACTTCGAGGAAGAGGTAGCCTGGTCTGCCGCAGAGGCGGGAATGCGCGCGATCTGCGGCGAGACGATCGCCAAGTACCCCACGCCGGATGCGGCCAGCTATGATGAGAGCATCCGCTACTGCCAGGATTTTGTCGATCACTGGCGGGGGCACGAGCTCATCAGGGCAGTCCCGGCACCGCACTCGATCTATATGACGACCCCGGAGCTCCTCCAGGCTTCGCATGCCATCGCTGAAGAAGCGGGCGTTCCCCAGCTCATCCACGTTTCAGAGACTCTTGATGAGGCCGAATCGCTTGTGTCGGAGACGGCTTTGCGACCGGTGCGATGGCTAGAGGAACAGGGCATTCTGGAGCATCCCCTGATCGCGGCGCACTGCGTGCACGTGAACACTGAAGAGATCTTGCTCATGGCGCGTTATGGCGTGGGGGTGGCGCATAATCCGACGTCCAACCTCAAGCTCTCCAGCGGGATCGCTCCCGTGACGGAGATGCTGCGCCGTGGCGTACACGTTGGTATCGGAACGGACGGATGTGCCAGTAACAACGATCTAGATATGTTCGAGGAACTGCGATTGGCGGCTCTCCTGCCCAAAGTAGCGACGAACAGCCCGGTAGCCGTGCCTGCTGCTGACGCCCTCGCCATGGCGACTATCGAGGGCGCCAAGGCGATAGGGATGGATCATCTGATTGGCTCGCTGGAGCCGGGCAAGCGCGCCGACATCATCGTTGTGAGGGGTGATGCCCTACACACACGGCCCTTCTTTGCCACGACGCCGAGGAGCGTGTACTCGAGGCTGGTGTATACGAGCAAGGCCAGCGACGTGCGTCACGTCTACGTGAATGGACGGAATGTGGTTCGAGACGGGCACGTGATGACGGTGGATCTGGAACGTACGCTCGATCGTGCGCAGGATCTCGCCAACGAGATCACCAGCTTCTTTGTCCAGCGCGAGGCGGCCATCCTGGACAAGCTTGTGGATATCGCGCCTCTGGAGCAGCGCGAGACTTTTGAGGTGCAGGCCAAGGGGGCCCTCAGGGATGAGGAGCTATTCCGGCGCGGGCTTGATCATCCCGAAGTGCACCAGGTCGCGCACACGTCTCGCGACCAGTACGATACCTACTTTCTGTTCGATGGGCGAGGGCCCCAGAGGCTTCGCTATCGTGAGGATCAGGTTCTGATGCCCGATGGGACCATCCAGCCCATCTACAACCTGACGCTTACCGGGCCTGCCAAGGAGGCCGAGTACGAGCATAGCGTTGTGCTGAGTCGGTCACGCTACACCGCTACAGCCGATCGCAGCCTCCGCTTCTATCGCGAGTACTTTGCGCCAGAGCAGGAGGTTGAGATTGTCAAGCACAGGGAACGGTACCATATTCGCTACAAGGGGCTTGACTTTGCTGTGAATCTGGATTGCGTGAAGGAGCCAAAGGTGGCGGGGCCGTTCGTGGAGGTCAAGAGCCGCACCTGGTCGCAGCAGGATGCCATCAGAAAAGCGGGCCTCATTGGGGAGTTGCTCGCCATCTTGGGGGCCCAGCCGGAGGATATGCTTCCTGCCGACTATGCAGATCTGTTTACCGAGAGCGACCAGGAGGCATCTCCCAGCTAAGCGATGTTTGTGTGTCGTTGTGCTGTCAAGGCGCTCTGCAGTGCGAGAGATACGAGTGAACACTGTCGCGGCTGGACGCATAGAGTCCAGCCGTAGGCTGCAAAGAGGAGGACGAATGGTGGTTCGTGATCTGGAGGCGCTGGAGGCGCGCGCCGTAGAGATGCGCCGTGAGATCGTCAAGATGATGGGCGCGAACAAGGCTCACCACTTTGGTGGGTCGCTGTCCGCGACGGACATCGTCACGGCGCTCTACTTTTACCGGATGCGCTACGATCCGGCTCGGCCTGACTGGCCCGAGCGCGACCGGTTCATCATGAGCAAGGGGCACTGTGTTCCCGCCCAGTACGTGGCGCTGGCCATGCGCGGCGTCTTCCCGATGGCCGAGCTGGCGACTCTCAAGAGGCTGGGTACGCGGCTGCAGGGGCATCCAGCGGCGCACCTGCTCCCGGGCATCGAGGGCTGCACTGGCTCGCTGGGGCAGGGCCTCTCCTTTGCCAATGGCATGGCTCTCGCGGGTCGTATGAGGGGGATCCAGTATGACGTGTTCTGCCTGATAGGCGACGGCGAGTCGCAGGAAGGGCAGATCTGGGAGGCGGTTCGCACGGCGGCGACGCAGTGTCTCGGCAATGTGACAGCCATCCTGGATCGCAACGGCCTCAAGGCGATGGATACGTCCTACTGCGGGAAGGACCTCGGCGGCCTGGATGCGCGTTTTCAAGCATTCGGATGGCATGTCCGTGAGATCGATGGGCACAACATGGCCGAGCTGTGCGAGGCGCTCGATTGGGCTCACGAGACGGTCGATGCCCCCTGCCTGATCATCGCACGCACGATCAAGGGCAAAGGGGTCCCCTTTATGGAGAACAGGCCCGAATACCACAACGCGGCGCTTTCGCCCGAGCAGGTGGCCGAGGCGCTGGCGGCACTCGAATCTCCCCGCGCTGTGCAGGAGGCTTAGGTTGAGCGAGAAAAGAGAAACCCGGATAGTCTACGGCGAAGCCCTGGTAGAGGCTGGCCAGAGGAACGATCGCGTTGCAGTACTGGATGCAGATCTCTTCAAGTCCACGCGATCGGTTCTCTTTCGCGATGCGTTCCCAGAGAGATTCGTGGATATGGGAATCGCCGAGATGGATATGGTGAGTACCGCGGCGGGCCTCTCTGCGAGCGGCATGGTGCCCTTTGTGAACACCTTTGCGATGTTCATCACGGCGCACTGCTATGACCAGATCCGGATTCAGATCTGTTATCCGAGGCTGCACGTGGTGCTCGCGGGTTCGAGTGCGGGTCTTACCCAGGGACCGGATGGCGCCAGCCATCAGTCGCTGGAGGATATCGCCCTTATGAGGGCGCTGCCCAAGATGACGGTGCTCGTCCCTGCCGACGGCGTGGAGACTCGGGCGATGACTCTGGCTGCGGCGGGGCAACTCGATGGCCCGATCTACCTGCGATTGGGGCGGTATCCCGTGCCCGACGTGTTGCCGGAGGATTACGTTTTCGAACTGGGGCGCGCCAAATGGTTGCGCGACGGCGATGACGTGGCCATCCTGGCCTGCGGCCACATGGTGGCGGCGGCAGTGGATGCAGCGGAAAAGCTGGCTCAGGAGGGTATCTCCGCTGCTGTGGTGAACATGTCGACCATCAAGCCCCTGGATGTGGCATCCGTTCATGAGGCGATGCGCCGGCGCCTCGTCGTGACGGTAGAGGAGCACAGCATCATCGGCGGCCTTGGGGGCGCCGTCGCCGAGGCGATGGCGGAGGTCGGTGGCGGTCCCCGCCTGCTGAGGCTGGGCACTCGAGACGTATTTGGCGAGTCGGCCGTGGCTGACGAACTGCTGGAGAAGCACGGGCTCACGCCTGATGGCATAGCCTCTTCGGTGGCTGGAGCGCTTTCGCACTAGACGGAGCGGGCGACCGAACTCACAGCGCTGAGCGCGTACCCGCGTTCAGCGCTGTCTCACGTAGTGGTGATGCTGACCCGGGCGGGTGCTTGTCTCCATGGCTGGCCCATGATACACTCTGGCCGGGAAGCAGACCTTGGAGTTCGTGTCCCGCAAAGGATAGCCCCGTTATGACCTCGCAAGCTCTCTACAACCGCTGGCGCAGCCAGACCTTTGACGACGTGATGGGCCAGGATCACATCACCACCACGCTCAGGAGCCAGATCCGCGCCGGGCGCGTGGGACATGCGTACCTTTTCACAGGTCTGAGGGGGACCGGCAAGACGTCCATGGCGCGGATCATGGCCAAGGCGGTGAACTGCGTCGGGGAGACGGACAACCCTCCCTGTAACGTGTGCGAGATGTGCACGCGCATCACCTCCGGCCGCTCGCTGGACCTGATGGAGATCGACGCAGCTTCGAATCGGGGCATCGATGAGATTCGAGAGTTGCGCGAACGGGTGGGTTTCGTGCCCCATGAGGCGCGGTACAAGGTCTATGTGATCGACGAAGTCCATATGCTCACCAAGGAGGCCTCCAATGCGCTTCTCAAGACCCTGGAGGAGCCTCCCCCCCATGTGATCTTTATCCTCTGCACGACTGAGCCGCATCGCCTGCTGGATACCATTCTATCGCGCTGCCAGAGATTCGATTTCAGGCGCGCGTCCGTGGGTGTTCTGCGAGCCAAGCTGGAGCACATTTGCGCGGGGGAGAACCTGCGTGTCAGTACGGAGGCGCTCGAGTACATAGCTCGCCGTGCCTCGGGCAGCTTCCGCGACGCCGAGAGCCTGCTCGAGCACATCGCTGGATATGCCGAGGGCTCCGTTGATCTAGACCTCGTGCAGCATCTGCTGGGAGCGGCGCCGGCTGAGCTCGTGACCCGTATGATCGCGGCCATGCTCTCGGCGGACGCTGGCACCGGCCTGCGCCTCATCAACCAGGCCCTGGACCAGGGAGCAGATCCACGGCAGTTCATCGGCGAAGTGCTGGACCAATTGCGCGGGATGCTCCTTCTGAGCGCAGGTTGCGACGACACGCTATCGTCGCTCGGGCCCGCCACGGTGGACGCCCTGCGGACCCTGACGGGCGCACCCGGATTCGATGCATCGTTCTTGCTTCAGGCCATTCGATCGTTCACCGATGCCGCCCAGGCGTTGAGGAACGCGATTCGCACGGAACTCCCCCTTGAGGTGGCGCTGGTGGAGACGATCACGGCGTCGACCGTGAGTGCCGGCGCTAGACGGGTTGCCGATCAGACGGCCACAGATCTGCCCTCGGCCGCATACGCGCCCGCCGGGGCACCAGAGTCCGCGGAGAGCGATGCGGGCGTCGAGCGGGGCGCCAGCCCCGAGGGAAGGCCCGCGGCTGGCGCGGTTACCCAGGGCGAGGGGGAAAAGCCGGCTACGTCTGTCTCTCTCGCTGCGGTTGGCGCCGGGGCACCGGATACCGAAGCGATGACGATCGCAGAACACGAGCAGGCATCAGACGGGCCGGAGCCAACGCCAGAGGCCGAACCCGCCACGATCGGCTCTGATGAGGAGGATTCTGAGCCTGCGAGGGTGGAGGAACCGCCTGAACGCGCCGCGGTCGATGAGGTTGAGCCGATCTCGCTAGCGTGGGTACAGGGCAAGTGGAGCCAGATCATTAGCCGGATGGGTGCGGTGGACCGCAGTCTGCAGGCGATCCTGCGCAGCACGTATCCGGTACGAGTGTCGGGGGACGTGGTCGTGTTGGGGTGTGAATCGCCCTTTCATCGTGATACGCTCGGCGAGGAAAAGCGCGCACTCTCTGTGGAACGGGTGATGAGCGAACTGCTTGAGGCGCCCTGCCGGATTCAGTGCGTACACGAGAAGGGCATCTCGGATCGTTCCCGTAACGAGCCCGCACAGGATGAACACCTGTTCTCGCGGATGGATCGCCGTAAACAGCGCGAGCAGGAGCTACTCAATCACCCCGCGGTCAAAGCGTTGGAGCAGCGGGGCGGACAGGTGACGCGGGTTGATTTGGCCGAAGACGAGTCATAGTAGGATCGGGAGGATACGCGATGGCAAGTAAGGGTAAGGCCAGGTTCAGAGCGCCGCAGGCGGCAGGGCGGCCTAACGATATGATGAAGCAACTCGAAGCCTTGCAGGCACAGATGGAGCAGGCTCAGGCGGATCTGGAGCAGGAAACGGTTACCGCGACCGTGGGTGGCGGAGCCGTGACCATCGAGATGACCGGCGGGCAAGAAGTGCGCGCGATATCCATTCGCCCCGATGTGCTGGATCCTGATGATGTCGAGATGCTCCAGGACCTGATTGTCGCCGCGTTCCAGGAGGCGCATGCCAAGGTGACTCAGCTCACCCAGGAGCGCATGAGCCCCTTCACGGCGGGTCTGAATGTGGGTGGTCTGATCTGATGGCGTCCATGCCCAGGGCGGTAGACCGGCTGATTGATGCCCTGAGCCGGCTGCCGGGCATTGGTCCAAAGACGGCGTCTCGGCTCACCTACCATCTGCTGAGGGCGGGGGAGGAGGAGGCTGCGGTACTGGCCGAGGCGGTGGCCGCGCTGCATCGCCAGACTATCATGTGCTCGCGATGCTGCAACATCAGCGAAACCGACCCATGCGCAATCTGCACTGACGACCGGCGCGATCATCAGACGATCTGTGTGGTTGAGGAGCCACTCGACGTGGTTGCGATAGAGAACACCGGCAACTTTCATGGGCTCTACCATGTGCTGCACGGCCATATCTCGCCCATGGAACGCATCGGTCCGGACGAGCTTCGCATCGAGCCCCTGCTCGCGCGCGTACGAGAGGACGGCATCCGGGAGATCATCCTGGCGACGAACCCAACTCTGGAGGGTGACGCCACCGCGATCTACATCTCGCGACTGGCTCAGCCGTACGGCGTGTCGGTTACGCGTCTTGCCCTGGGATTGCCACGAGGTGGAGACCTGGAGTACGCTGATCGTATGACACTCTCGGAGGCTCTTGCAGGTCGCAGGCTGATTTGACAGGCTTCTGACATGCGTGTATCATCCCGCCCCGTTGTGCTCGTGCAATGAACGGGCATGACGGGGAGGCAGGCGAGGGGAAACCTCGCTGACGAACCTCTGAGCACTTGAACATCGCTCGGATGAGACGTGGCCAAAGCGTTGGGTCACCGCAAGGCGGGATCCGAGAGTGGAGTGCCACGCGCACTGGGCGAGAACGGTGCACGAGAGTGTCGGGTCTCCCGGGGTGCAGGATCAGGAAACAGTGAAAAGGTCGGACTTGACGGTGCGGCCCGGATGACGTAGAATGATCAATGCACTGGAGGCGGTCTGTCGGAGACGGCGGGGCGTCGAGAGGGTAGAGCACCT
>JAAYAW010000010.1 GCA_012719135.1 Chloroflexota bacterium | reverse complement strand
GACTACTACACTGAAGCGAGCGTTCCTGGCTTCTCTGTCTACGACTTCCTGCTTTGCAACACCAATCGGCACTACTCCGTGTTCTCTTGGCATCCCTCCTGCTTCTACATACGCTGGGGAACGGACACCACTCTGTTCGCCGCATCTGCCGACCGTCCAGACCCAATGGCTGAAGTGGTCTTTTTCCATAGCGCCGGATTTGGTGGCGTCGGACTACGCAAGGGCACCGATCTGGTTGTCAGGGCATTCACCGGTGTCACCGGCAGAGCGAGACTCACTATCCATTCCCAGGTCCCAATGGCACACTACGGTGAGACGGCGGACCTTATTCGGTCAGACCCCAGGATCAGCTTCATCGAGCGCACTGTGCCAGCGCCAGGCCTATACCACCTCGGCAACGTATACGTCTACCCTTCCCGCCTGGAAGGTATTGGTCTATCCGTTCCAGAGGCCTTGTCTTGCGGCCTGCCAGTCATCACGACTGACAACCCTCCGATGAACGAGTTCGTGTCAGACGGGGTCGACGGGTCACTCGTTCCTGTTGCCGAGTATCGCCCGCGCCATGACAACTACTACTGGCCACAGAGTATCGTAGCTCTGGATCACCTTACGCAGTGCATGCAGGAGTACGTGGACAATCCCGCTTCTGTGATAGAGCGCGGGCGCAACGCTCGCAGACTGGCTGTGGAGCGGCTAGACTGGGCAGCAAACGCGGCTTCCCTCTCTGAAACGCTGGCACGCCTTGATGCGCCGGTCCCATCGCGTCTCCCTGTTCCCCGCCTCGCTGCCTGGGTGCTCACAGATGCGGCCATCTACTCCCAGCACATTGTTTCGACCGGTATCAGCCATGCCCTCCCCACTGGGCTTCGCCGGAGCATCAGCAAAACAATACGCGGCCTTCGCGCGAGGGACAAAGCCGCTGAGGCCCAGAAGTGAACCGATCTACACCCACGCGGCGGGCCGCAATTATGAGCGCCCCACAGGCTATCATCAGGGCACCGTTTGTTGTCTCCCATGATGGCCGTGTTCGCAGTCAGTCGTCAGCGGTCTCGGTCTCTCGCTCATGGAAGTGGCTTGCCGTGTATATCGTCCTGGTGATGTGGACTCCCATCGTCCCAATGAGGCCTCTGCCTCCGCTCCGACTCGATGACATCTGGCTGGCGCTCACGCTCATGAATAGCGTCCTTTTTCCCGATCGCCAGGCGAGCACGCGCCCAGGCCTTCCGTTCTATGGCTTTCTGTTACTTGGATTTGTCCTTTTGTTATCCACCTTACTATCCTCTTTCGCTTCCTACTACCGTGTCTCTATGACGGACACCTTTGACTCCCTTGTGTTTGTTAGGCTTGCATTCGTATACCTCATTTCGTCACGCATCAATCCGGACAATAAAGGCACTCACCGGCTCGCGGTCGCCGTGATAGTCTCCACATTGGCGATGGCCATCCTCATGTACTATCAGGCACATGGGATCTCACCAATCGCGGAGATGAGCCTCCGGATCTGGAGTTCTGGAGACAAGTACGCGCGGATACTCTTGCCAGGAAGCGTTCCCCGGGCGATCGGCACTATTGGCAACCCAAACTATGTGGGCCTCTTCCTTGTGGCCACCTTGCTACTAGGTATTGCCACGATATACCGAAGTTCGAAGCGGTGGCTGACAGGATCCGTTGTCGTCTTCTCGATGGTCTATGCGGGGGTCTTCCTAACGGCATCGCGCACTACATTCACGGCAATGGCAGGTTGCTCCGCCATGTTAGTTGCACTGCTCGCGCGTTCTGCCAAACAGCGAGCATACACGTTGTTGTTCGTTTCCGCTGTGTGTCTCGCTTTCTGGCTCAACGTGACTGCTGTTGGCGTCCCTACTCGGGTCATCGACTACACGGGTGCGCTTTTATCGGGTCAGTCGCTCCCCGGTGCACAGTCACGACTTGATCTCTGGAATTCAGCGCTGCGGACGCTGTGGGACTCGGGGCGACTCCTGCTTGGTTTGGGGGCCGAAGCCAGGACGATTGACAGCGGCTTCCTGCTCATCCTGTATCGGCAGGGCCTGTTCGGTCTCACTGCTGTCATCGCCATTTGGGCTTCGGCGCTCGCTCGTCTCGCGCGCGGCATCTGGGGCTGTGCCGTCACTCCAGCCTCGCGCTTTGTTTGCAGTGTGCTCCTTGCGATACTCATATCGTTCTTGATGCTCGAAGCAACCTCTCAGGGTCTGTTCTACTCCAAGACCGGCCCCGCTATGGCACTCACTCTTGGCATAGCGGCCCGAGCATCTGATCTGTGGGGATCACGGTCTGCATTGGCGAGCACCGAGAAGTCAGGAAGGTCTCCAGCATGAGAGTGCTACACCTAACGACGATGTATCCACTTTCCATGCAGGGCATTCACAGCGGTGGCCACGCAGTCTACCACTTGGTCGAGGCGTTGCGACAACAGATGGGCGCTGACAGCCAGGACGTGTGGCTGTTCCGCCCCCCCTGGGCCCAGCTCTACCATCACGTCTCCACAAGAAAAACCCAATCCGAGCTCTATCGAGCCAGCCCTTTTGTGCCTTACCTTCGATTCCGCGACTGTCTGACTCTGCCGACAGGCCTGTTCGACGACGTGATCAACCCGGCTTGGCAGCGCGCATCTATACTCCCATCTCAAACTGCCGAGCGCTATGACGTCTTGCATGTCCATACACCTCGAAGCCTGGGCCTGCTAGCAGCGAGAATGTCAGCCAATTGGCGCGTGCCCTTCGTCGCGACCGTGCGGCGTGACATGGCTCAGTGGCATCACCAGCATGCCCTGCGGAAGCGAGCCATCCACCAGTGTTTGAGAAAAGCAAATGCCATAGTTGCTCCCTCCCCTGTGTTGGCTCGCTGTACACTGGAGGCTACCGGGCGTCTGCCTAGCGTGATCCCCAATGGAACGAGTGCCTTGTTCAATGAGGCCCCGCCCCGGGGAAAGGTTCGCTATCCATTCAGGATTCTGTTCGTAGGGACTCTGAATGAGAACAAAGCCGTCACGCTTCTTGTCAAGACCGTTCTCGATCTGCTCGCACAAGGCACGCGGGCTGAGTTGGTCATAGTCGGAACAGGGCCCTTGGAGAACCACGTCAGGACCCTGGCAGCCGGCCGTGCGGAGATACGGCTCCTTGGTTGGCAGTCCCAAGAGCAAGTCCGAGAGCAGATGCGAGAAGCGCAGGTACTATGCGTTGTCAGCTACAGCGAGACATTCGGGATAGTCTATGCAGAGGCAATGAAGCAGGGCACAGCCGTTGTAGCCCGGGCGGGAACAGGTATCGATGGAATGGGCGAAGATGGCACACACTACAGATTGATCCGCGATGACCGGGATCTCGAGCCCACGCTAAGGGATCTGCTTCAAGATCCTGACGAGTGCCGAAGGCTTGGGAGTTCGGGACGCCTGCTTGCTCAGAACTGGTCTTGGAGTCAGGCAGCGACCAGCTACTCACAAGCATACTGCGAAGCCACCCGGAATGTACCTAGGTGATTGGGTTGATGATCCGGCGCACGGTCCTTCGAGATTCCGACCTTACTTCCGCCCGATAGCACGGTCGCACGTCATCTCCGCCTAGGTCAGAACCCAGCGGGAATGGCCGGTACGGCGCCGGTCCTATTCGTTCTCGCGCAGCACTGGTCGGCGAGACGAGTACCGATTTTTCGAGGTAAGTGCGTGTGTAGAGTCTGCTTCCTCCTAACCGTTACACCGTGGAATGATCGAAGGCAGTATTATCGTCAAGCGCCGAGCCTGGTTACAGAGGGCTTTGACGTGGTGTACCTTTGCGCTCATCCTCCGGTGGATGTTTCTCCTCCGTTTCGCATGGAACGCCTGACTCGTCACGAAACGACGTATGCACGACTTACCGGAGCGCTGAATCTCTTACCGCGCATTCTTCGGCTTCGCCCTGACGTCGTTCAGGTATGCTCAGTCGAGCAGTTGCCATTGGGGATCATCCTGTCGGTCTTCACTCGCATCAAGGTAGTGTATGACTGCAGGGAGCATATGTTCTACAGCTTCCTGCACAGCAAAACGCAATACAGCAGGCTCATGCGCACCCTGCTGGCTTATGCATGTCGCGTAATCGAGTCTCTCGCCGACATTACCTTCGACGGCATCATATTCGCAGACCCTGGAACCGCGAGTTGGCACAGTGCTGCCCCGGAATGCCGAAAGCTGGTGTTTTACAACGCGGCCCCCCTCGACCAGTTCACGCTTGTGCATCAGCCCCTGGAGCATCGAGAGTATGATCTCGTCTTGCTGGGAGGTATGACACAGCGGTCTGGATTCGGCGTACTCATCAGCATGCTTGACGAGCTCTGCCGCGCCGACATGAACTGCAAGGTGTTGCTTGTTGGTGCACTTGATCCAGAAGCCGTGGCACTGCTAGAAGACGGGATGAAGCGGTGGGAAAGCACCATCAGTGTCACCGTGACCGCACGAGTCCCTCACGAAACGGTCCCATCGCTTCTGCAACAGGCCAAGGTCGGCCTCGTACTACTGCTGGATCTGCCCAAATTCCAGCACAACATTGCATCCAAGGCATTTGAGTATATGGCATGTGGCTTGCCGACAATAGCATCGGACCTCGCCCCACAGCGCCATTTTCTTAGAGAGGGTCACACAGCACTGTTCTTTCCTCCAGGAGACGGGAAGGCCGCGGCAGAACTGGTGACGCACCTTCTTCACAACATTCCAGAAGCGCAGGCGATGGGCGACAGGGCCAGGCGCGATGCTGAGGAACACTGGAACTGCGCCGCGATGCAGGATCAACTACGATCCTTCTATAGAAGGATCACCCAAAAGGGGTCACTAGCCCGGAGTGCTGATCCTCATGACTGACGGGATCGCCGGTTTGATGAGCTCAGCCTACCGCGCATCACCTATCGCACTGCAGCACCTGGCCTGCAGCCTCGAGGGCTACCGCATCCAGCGCGCCCGCTTTGGGGCGTCTTTCCACGAGTTGCTGCGCCAGGCGGAATCCCGTCAGTCCTTCAGCGCCATGCAGATGCTTGCCTTTCGCGATGCCCGTCTGCATGCCTTTGTGCAGCAGGCCTGCACGTCGGTGCCCTACTATCGCCAGCTCTGCGCCGAGCGCGGCTTCGCGCCCGAGTGTCTCAGTGCCCTGGCCGATCTCGAGCCATGGCCCGTGCTCACCAAGGAGGCAGTCAAGGCCGCCGGCCGATCGATGCTCTCCACGCTGGTGCCCCCTCGTGACCATCTCCTCGCCAGCACCAACGGTACCACCGGTAGCGGCCTTCGCTTTGCCACCACCCGTGCCGCACAGCAGGAGATGTGGGCTACCTGGTGGCGCTACTGGCGCTGGCACGGCATCCAGCCGGGCACATGGTGCGGCCACTTTGGCGGCAAGCTCATCGTGCCCGCGGCGCAGCCCGCCCCGCCCTTCTGGCGCTACAACTACCCCGGCAGGCAGATCCGCTTCAGCGGCTACCACATGAGCCCGGCCAACCTCCATGCCTATGTCTGCACCCTGCAGCGGCGCAGGCCGCCCTGGCTGCACGGCTATCCCTCGCTGTTGGCGCTTCTGGCAAGCTACATTGTGGAGAACGACCTCAGCCTGGGCTATGACATTCGCTGGGTGACCACCGGCTCCGAGAACCTGCTGCCCCAGCAGCGCAATCTGATGGAGCTGGCCTTTGGCGTGCCGCCACGCCAGCATTACGGGATGGCCGAGGGCGTCGCCAACTTTTCCGAGTGCGAGCACGGGAGGCTCCACGTCGATGAGGACTTTGCCGCCGTCGAGTTCATTCCCGATGAGGCAACCGGCGCCTGCCGCGTCATCGGCACGAACGTGTCAAACCCGGCCACGCCCCTGATTCGCTATGACGTGCAAGACAGGGTCACGCTGGATGATAAGCCGTGTACCTGCGGCAGGCCCGGGCGCATTGTGGCGAGTATCGATGGCCGCTCGGAAGACTATGTCGTGCTCAAGAGTGGCGTACGCATCGGGCGCATGGCCGGCGCTCTGCAGCACCTCACCAGCATCAAGGAGGCTCAGATTGTGCAGAAACGCGCGGGAGAGGTCTGCATCCGGATCGTTCGAGGCCAGGGCTACTCCACTGCCGACGAGGCACGCCTCCTGCAGGAGATCCACGCCCGCGCAGGCGCCGACCTCGATGTTCGGATCGAGTACTTAACTCAGCTGGAGAGATCCGCATCAGGCAAGCTCCGCTTCGTCGTCTCCGAGCTCGCCCAGGGCCAACTCACGAGCGTGGGATCATGATCCAAATCCTTCAATCCCTCCGCACCGGCGCCACCGAGCCCGTCGACGTCCCCGCGCCCGCCTGCGGCCGCGGCCGGCTCCTCGTCGCCACCCGCCGCTCCCTCATCTCCGCCGGCACCGAGCGCATGCTCGTCGAGTTCGGCCAGGCCAACCTCCTCGCCAAGGCCCGCTCCCAGCCGGAGAGGGTCCGCCAGGTGCTGGACAAGCTCCGCACCGATGGCGTCCTCCCCACCCTGGAGGCCGTCTTTGCCCGGCTGGATCAGCCCATGCCCCTCGGCTACTGCAACGCCGGCGTCGTGCTGGAGGTGGGCCCCGGCGTCCAGGGCTTTTCCGTCGGCGATCGCGTCGCCTCCAACGGCCCCCACGCCGAGCGCGTCGTCGTGCCCGCCAACCTCTGCGCCCGCATTCCCGATGGCGTCAGCGACGATGCCGCCGCCTTTACCGTGCTCGCCTCCGTCGCCCTCCAGGGCGTCCGCCTGGCCGCCCCCACGCTGGGCGAGTCGGTCGCCGTCATCGGCCTCGGCCTCGTCGGCCTGCTCGCCGTCCAGCTCCTGCGCGCCAACGGCTGCCGCGTGATCGGGATGGATTATGACGCCGGCCGCCTGGCCCTCGCCGCCCGCTTCGGCGCCGAGACGGTGGATCTCAGCCAGGACGCCGACCCCGTGGCCGCCGCCATGGCCTTCTCGGCGGGCCGCGGGATCGATGCCGTGCTGATCGCCGCGTCCACCGCCAGCAGCGACCCCGTCCACCAGGCCGCCCAGATGTCCCGCGTGCGCGGCCGCATCGTCCTCGTCGGCGTCACCGGCCTGGAGCTCTCCCGCGCCGATTTCTACGAAAAGGAGCTCACCTTCCAGGTCTCCTGCTCCTACGGCCCCGGCCGCTATGATCCCGCCTACGAGCAACACGGGCAGGATTACCCCCTGGGCCACGTCCGCTGGACGGAGCAGCGCAATTTCGAGGCCGTGCTGAACCTCCTGGCCTCCGGCCGGCTCGATGTGGAGCCCCTCATCAGCCACCGCGTCCCCCTGCAGGAGGCCGCCCGCGCCTACGCCCTCCTCACCGAGGATCGCGCCGCCCTCGGCATCCTGCTCACCTATCCCGCCCCGCAGCCGGAGGCGCCGCGCACCATCGCCATCGCGGCAGACGCTCGGCCTGCCCCGGCCGCCCGGCTGTCCGCAGCCGCCCGGCTGTCCGCAGCCGCCCGGCTGTCCGCAGCCGCCCCGGGCCCGTCCGTCGGCGTCATCGGTGCCGGCAACTATGCCAGCCTGGTGCTCCTGCCCGCCCTGGCGCGCACGCCCGCCCGCCTTCAGGCGATCGCCTCCGGCACCGGCCTCAGCGCCGCCCTGGCCGCGCGCAAGTTCGGCTTTGCCACCGCCTCGTCGGATCCCGCCGCCCTGCTGGCCGATCCCGATATCGCCGCCGTCCTCATCGCCACCCGCCACAACTCCCATGCCCGCCTGGTGGTGGATGCCCTGCAGGCCGGCAAGCACGTCTTTGTGGAAAAGCCCCTCGCCCTCGATCGCGAGGAGCTCGCCCGCGTTCGCGCCGCCTGCCAGGCCGCCGGCGACCGCCTCCTCATGGTCGGCTACAACCGGCGCTTTGCGCCCCTGGCCCTCCGGCTCCAGCGCCATCTCCGCGGCCGCACCGAGCCGCTCTCCCTCATCTATACAGTCAACGCCGGCGCCATCCCCGCGGACCACTGGACGCAGGATCCCGCCGTCGGTGGCGGCCGCATCATCGGCGAGGCCTGCCATTTCATCGATCTCTTGCGCTTCCTGGTCGGCGCCCCCATCGTCGGCGTTCAGGCCGCCATGCCCGGCGAGCACCCCGCCCTCGCCGTCCGCGAGGACCGCATGTCGATTCAGCTCGCCTTTGCCGATGGCTCCACCGGCACAGTCCATTACCTGGCCGATGGCAGCAAGCGCTTCCCAAAGGAACGTCTCGAGGTCTTTAGCCAGGGCCGCGTCGCCGTGCTGGATAACTGGCGCGCCCTCCGCGGCTACGGCTGGCCCGGCCTCGCCGCCCGACCCCGGTTCCGCCAGGATAAGGGCCATCGCGCCGAGCTGTCCGCCTTTGTCGAGCGCGTCGCCGCCGGCGGCCCGCCCCTCATCCCCTGGGATGAGCTGGAGGAGGTCTCTCTCGCCACCTTCCAGGCGGTGGAGAGCGCCCGCGCCGGCCTGCCGCCGCTGCCCGCGGCGCCCATCGCGCCCGTCGCATCGGAAGGGGAGCCTGTCACATCATGATGAACATCCTGCACGTCGTCGGCGCCCGCCCCAACTTTATGAAGGCCGCACCGGTCGTCGCCGCCCTCGCGCGCGTTCCCGGCGCCACCCAGGTCCTGGTGCACACCGGCCAGCATTATGACGCCAACATGTCCGAGGTCTTTTTCCGCCAGCTCGGCCTGCCCGAGCCCGATATCAACCTCGGCGTCGGCTCCGGCTCCCACGCCGAGCAGACCGCCCGCGTCATGCTCGCCCTGGAGCCCGTCCTCACCGCGCACCGCCCGGATCTCCTCATGGTCTATGGGGACATCAATTCCACCGTCGCCGCGGCCCTCGTCGCCGCCAAGCTCGGCATCCCCGTCGCCCATGTCGAGGCCGGCCTGCGTTCCTTCGATCGCACCATGCCGGAGGAGCTCAACCGTTTGGTGACCGATCAGCTCGCCGATCTGCTCTTTACCCCCTCCGCCGATGGCGATGCCAACCTGGCCCGCGAGGGGATTCCGCCCGCGCGCATCCACCTGGTCGGCAACGTGATGATCGATACGCTGGTCCGCCTGCTTCCCCAGGCCGCCCCGCCCGCTGGCCTGGCGCTCGCGTCGCCCTATGCCCTCGTCACGCTGCATCGTCCCTCCAACGTCGATGACGCGGCCGCCCTGCGCGCCCTCATCGCCGCCCTGATCTCGCTCAGCCGAGAGCTGCAGATCGTCTTCCCGATCCATCCGCGCACGCGCCAACGCTTGGCCAGTTGGCAGATTGACCTGCTCGCCGGCGATCGCTTCCTGCTGCTGGATCCCGCCGGCTATCTCGAGTTCCTCGCCCTGCAGCGCGACGCGCTCGTCGTCATCACCGATTCGGGCGGCATCCAGGAGGAGACCACCTGTCTCGGCGTCCCCTGCCTCACCATGCGGGAGAACACCGAGCGCCCCGTCACCGTCACCGTCGGCACCAACACCCTAATAGGCCAGGATACAGAGCGCCTGCGCGAGGAGGTCCAGGCCATTCTCTCGGGCTCCGCCAAGGCGGGCGCCATCCCGCCCCTGTGGGACGGCCACGCCGCCGAGCGCATCGCCGCCATCGTGGAGGGTCTCCCCTGATGGTCGCGCCCACCCGTCGCGATCCCTTCGCCCCTCTCGGGCGTCTCGCTGATCTGCTGCGCACGCTCGCGCGCCTCGGCCTCCACAACGTGGCCGCCGTGGCCGCCTATCGCGCCCGCCTGCGCCTCGGCTGGTACCGGCTGCGCCTGCCCGCCCGCCCCGCCGTCGCCGAGCCGCTCTTTCAGGAGGCCCCTCTGCCGCCGCCGCCCGCTGGCGTGGACCGTCCGGCCCTCGTCTCCGCGGCCGAGGCCATCCTTTCGGGCGAGCTGACCTGGTTCTCCCATCACGCTTTCACCGTCGGTTCGCCGCCGTCCTGGTTCACCGATCCCTTCACCGGCCACGCCATCG
>JAAYAW010000073.1 GCA_012719135.1 Chloroflexota bacterium | reverse complement strand
GGCAATCGCTATGGCCTCTCGATCGTCAATGCACAGTTCCTGTTTGGCAGCTTTTTCGCCCTCTTGGCGCTGCAGGCGTTTGGAATGTGGCCCGGCATTCTCGCCGGGCTGATCATCGCCAGCTACACTCTGTTCTCGTGGAATCACCCGGTTGCTCTCATCACGATGGGCGGCGAGATCGCGTGCGTCGGCTGGTTTGTCACTCGCCGGCGACCTCACCTGGTCGCCATCGATCTGGCCTATTGGCTGATCCTGGGCATACCGCTTGGCTACCTCTCCTTCAGAGCACTCACGAACGTGCCCTCCGATGTGGCCTGGTTCCTGATGGCCAAGCAGGCCACCAACGGCGTGGCGAACGCACTCCTCGCCCGATTCGTTTTCTGTATGGGGGGCTGGCTCCTTGCCAGGCGCAAAGTGTCCCTGCGGGAGGCCATGGCCTGCGTGGTCGCGCTGTGCATCGTCCTGCTTGCCATCGCATCCACAGCCCTCGAGGGGAGGCGCGACCTGCGTTCGCTCGATCAGCGCATCCGCGCGTCTCTGATGACCAGCATCAGCAACGGACGTGGCGACCTGGAGCGCTGGCTCGCGGATCGGGAGACCACCGTGGCCTTGCTGGCCCAGCTTGCCCAGGGGCTCACCGCCCAGGAGATGCAGGCCCGTCTGGAGCAGGCCCAGTTGGCCGATAGCACCTTTGTCCGCTTCTCTCTGCTTGATCGCGACGGCATTGCCGTCGCTTACTCCCCGGCGGAGGACGAGCTCGGGCGACCCAACATCGGCAAAGACTTTTCTGATAGGCCCTACTGGCCTCGCGTTGTCACGGCGAAGACGCCCCTCTTCACCGATGCCCTGCCATCGCGGTTTGGGGACGAGGGCCCCGTCGCCCTGTACATCGCCCCGGTGTGGGATGATGGCGGGTTCGCCGGCGCCGTCGCAGGTGTCCTGGATCTGGCGTCGCTTCGCCAGCGGCTGAACCTGGTGGCCGTGGGTCAGCAACTGGACTACAGCCTCCTGGATGCAGAACGCAACGTGATCATCACGAGCCGCACGGATCTCGTCGGCCTCGAGTCGTTTTCGCTGGGGGAGGGTTCGTACGCAACCCCAGGGGGGATCCTGGGCGCATCGCTGCCACCGTGGCTCCGTACAGGTTCCGCGACGCCCACAGATGGCATCCTGCAGTGGTACCCGTCGCTTCCAGAAAACTCGTCATCGGTGGATCTCTGGGGCAAGTCCGTCTATGTGCTCGAGTCCATCATCAGAGAAGGTAGCGGCTGGGCGCTGCTGATGGAACAGCCCGTTGCACCCTTCCAGGCAGAGCTCTATCAGGCATACACGGCCAAGTTCTGGCTTATCTTTGTGGTTCTAGTGCTCTCCGTCGCCCTGGGTGAACTGATCGGCAAGCGCATGCTTGCGCGCCTTGAACAGCTTGCCACGGAGACGCATGACCTTCCCGAGCGCATCGAGTCCGGAGAGAGGGTAGCCTGGCACGAGAGCGGCACGCTGGAGATCCAACACCTCACAGAAAACATCAAGCGCATGGCCGAGTCCATCCAGGACAGGATGCTCGCGATCCGACGCATGAATGAATCGCTCGAGGAGCACGTGCAACAACGCACTGAGGAGCTGCGCGAGAGCGAGACGCTGGTGCGCAGCGTGCTCGAGAGCACCCCTGTCATGCTGTACCTGAAGGATGCCGAGTCGTTGCGTTTTGTGGACATCAACAGAGCGGGAGAGGAACTGATCGGTCTCCCCCGGGAGCGGATCATCGGCCAGAGCGCCATGGACCTGTTCCCCCCCGCCGATGCCGCCCTGTACATGGAAGAGGACCGGCTGGCCATTACGCTGGGCGAACGGCTGCACCGCAGCGAAGAGCCCGTGCACAGCCTGCAACTGGGCGACCGCATCGCAAGTACAACGCGGGTGCCCCTCGCGAGCGCAGACGGATCCATTCGTTACATCCTGGGCGTCTCGGAGGATATCACAGAGCGTAAGCGCAACTATGACGAGATCCAGGAGGCCAACCGCCGGCTCCAGGACAGCCAGAGTGCGATGCTTAACGTCCTTGAGGACCTCCGGATGGACATCGCGGAACGAGAAAAGGCGGAGGCGGAGATACTGCGGCTGGTCGAGCGTCAGGCAGAAGAGCGTGCGCTGCTGCGCACGCTTATCGACAACATGCCCGACATCGTCTACGTCAAGGACGCGCAAGGCCGCTATATCGTGACCAATGAAGCCGCTGCGATGGCCTTTGGCGCCAACAGCCCGGAGGAGACGCTGGGCAAGACTGACCAGGATCTGTTGCCTCCGGATCGCGCGGAGGTCCATCGCGAAGTGGAGGAGACGCTGCTGAGGACCGGGCAGCCGATCCTGGAACGAGAGGAAGAGATCGTGGATGCCAAAGGCCGGACGCGGTGGTACTCGAGCACGCGTGTCGCGCTGCGGAGCAGCACCGGCGAGATCACGGGCATCGTCGGAATCGAGCATGACATCACCGAGAGACGCGAACTGGAGGCCCAGTTCCTCCAATCCCAGAAGATGGAGGCCGTTGGGCGGCTGGCCGGCGGAGTCGCGCACGACTTTAACAACATGCTCACAGTCATACTCGGCCACACGGAGCTGGCTCTCGCATCGATCGACGAGAGCGAACCTCTGCACGCCGATCTCTCCGAAGTCCGCAAGGCGGCAGAACGCTCCGCGGCCCTCACGCGGCAGCTTTTGGCCTTTGCACGGCGTCAGACCGTTGCACCCAGGCCTCTCAGCCTGACAGATACTGTCGAGGGTATGCTGAAAATGCTGCGCAGGCTGATTGGCGAGGAGATCAACCTGCGCTGGTACCCCACCGCCCAATCCTGGCTGATCAAGATCGACCCGGCCCAGGTTGACCAAATCCTGGCGAACCTGTGCGTAAATGCTCGGGATGCCATCAGCGGATTCGGCGAGGTGACGATCGAGACGGCCAACGTCGTGATCGATGAGGAGTACTGCGCCTCCCATCCAGAGGCTGTTCCGGGAGAGTACGTCATGCTCGCTGTGAGCGATACAGGCAGTGGCATGGATCGTGAGACGCTCAGCCACATCTTTGAGCCATTCTACACCACCAAGAACCCGGGTGAGGGCACAGGGCTGGGACTTCCCACCGTTTACGGGATCGCCAAGCAGAACCAGGGCTTTGTGAACGTCTACAGTGAGCCTGGCCAGGGCTCTACCTTTAGGATCTACCTGCCCCGATACGTCGGCGAAGGTGATGCTCTGAGCCAGGCCGACGGACAATCCATACCCGCAGGCAGGGGAGAGACGATCCTGCTCGTGGAGGACGAGGCCGCGATCCTCATGTTGGGTACCAAGATGCTGCAGGAGCTTGGCTACCGTGTGCTCGCCGCCGGCTCACCCGCAGAGGCCATGCGGCTGGCAGAGAAAGAGAACGGCGGGATCCCCCTCCTGGTCACCGACTTGGTGATGCCAGAGATGAACGGCAGACAACTCGCTGAGGCTCTGCGGGCCGCGCATCCGGCCATGAGGACGGTCTACATGTCTGGCTACACGGCGAATGTCATTGCCCACCACGGGGTCGTAGATGAGGGCGTGTACTTTCTACAAAAGCCCTTCTCACGCCGGGATCTGGCCGCAAAGGTGCGCGCGGCTCTGGACGGCCGGTGAACCGCGCCGGCTATCTCGGAACTCGAGTCTCAGAGATCGGCGCACCACACCAGTGGGTGCACCGTGTCATCGGCCCCGCCCGGGTAGCGTCAGGCGCTCAGGATGCTGGCGGCGCGATGTAGGCCACACGAAGGTCCTGTACGTTTGTGTTCAGGATCCCCGTTTCAATCGAATCGCCCAGCGCGCTCAGGAGAGCGGCCGTGTTGTGCTTGCGTATCTCCTCCGCGACATCCATACCCTTCTTCACCGCCCGGCCGTAGGTCTCGCCATCCACGATTCCCCCGGCGTAGGGTGTCGGACCGTCGGATCCGTCCGAATCGGCCGAGCCCACCACGATCCGCTGGCTCCCAGCGATCCGAATGGATGCGCTGGCCACGAACTCGGCGTTCCTGCCGCCCAGCCCCGGGTTCGGGCCCGTGTTCACCACGCACTCACCGCCAAACACTAGAGCGCAGGGCGCCGGCAGCGGGCGGCCATGGCGTTCAACCTCGTGGGCGATCTGCCCCAGCGCATCGCCCAGCATGCTCGATTCGAGGTTGCTCAGCGAGATCGCCAGCACGCCGCAGTTCAGGCCCATCTCACGGGCGCGACGCTCTGCGGCATCGATCATGTACTCGGGCCCCATCACCCGGATGCGAAAGTGCGGCTTGTCGTACCACTCCTCAGCGCGCAGATGCCCGTAGGCCGGGTCCCTCTTCAGCAGGTGTTGCCTCACGGATTCGGGAATCTCATCCCAACATCCATACTCCTTGAGCACCAGGATCGCTCGTTCGTACTCGTCCGCGACTCCAGGAGGAGAAGGCAGCATGGCCAGGCTGTCCGCTGCACGCTCTGCCGTAGAGAGCTGAATCAGCATGGCATCTCCCGCGTGCCGGCTGTGCTTGAGCCGCAGCGTGGTCAGCAGCGTTCGAACCGCGTTGGCGGCCTCGATCGGTGCACCATGCTCCAGGTAGAACACCCGTGTGACTTCCTGGATGTCGTGCAGCGTTAGCCCGGGTGCGGGGAGTGTGATGAGGGCGGTGCCCCCACCGGACTCGCACTCAAAGATGATATCCCCACGCCTCGCCCGACGCATCACGTCAACGATCTGCTGAGCCCCGCTCACCGAGTCCTCATCGGGTTCGGGATGCCCCGCCAGCGTGACGTCCGCATGCCTCAGGACGATCGTATCTCCCTTTTTTGCGTTCACATGGCCGGCGGTGATCAGGTCACCGAGCACATCCTCCAGAGCCCGCGCCTCCCGTTGCGCGGCCTTTCCGCCGCCAGTGAGATAGATATGTCCGAGCCTGTCCAAGTCGATCCTGATCGGCCCGGGCGGGAAAGGGCGCGGGCGCGACGGATCGACGGCACCGATTGGGCCCAGAGGAAAGTCCTCCGATCCGATGACGAGTTGGCCATGTTCGATTCGAACCGCCTTGCGCACGTTGTCGTATGGATCTCCAGCACGCATTCCCGTCTCGAGGATATCCAGCACCGCGCGCCGGCCCTCGACGTTTCGGTGAGACAACAGCTGGCCATAGTTGCGAAAAAGGCTCATCCAGGCCACCCTCCTACCGAATTGATGCCGCCCCCCACCCCGCTTGATCGCCTCCACGCAGAGGCTCTCACCAACGCGGCCGACCCCAGGAAATGGGCCTCCACAAGGTCTGTGCTTGCCCTCGCTCGTTCAGAGTCTCTAGCCAGCAAGGCACATCCGCGCCTCGCGCGCGGTCGACGGCCCCCCGCATGTGCCCTGCTCCAGGCTATGACTCTGCTCCCACGTAGATGACCCGTAGGTCCTGGACGTTGGTCTTCAGGATGCCCGTATCAAACGCATCTCCCAGTGAGCAGAGCAGACCGCAGGTATCGTGCGCCCGCAACGCCTCGCCGACATCCAGCCCCGCATCCGTCGCCCGCTCAACGGTGTATCCGTCCACGATGCCGCCGGCGTAGCAGGTGGGCCCGTCGCTGCCGTCGGAATCGGACGATCCGATCACGATTCGCCGGTTCCCGGCGATCCGAAGCGATGCGCCAACCACAAACTCCGAGTTCCGTCCTCCCTGTCCAGCGCCGGGCCCGGCGTTGACCACGAGTTCTCCGCCGAGCATGAACGCACAGGGAGCCTGGAACGGGCGCCCATAGCGCGCCACCTCGTTGCCGATATGTCCCATCGCATCGCCCACGACGCGCGCTTCGAGGTTGCTCATGGAGGATGCCAAAACGGTGCCCTGGAGGCCGAGGGCGCGCGCCCGCAACTCCGCTGCCTCCAGCATGTACTCTGGACCCATCACCCGAATACGAAAGTGCGGCTTGTCGTACCACTCCTCCTGTCGCAGCGTCCCATAGGCCGGGTCCTTGCGCAACAGGTGCTGCCGGACCGCTTCGGGTATCTCATCCCAGCAACCATACTCCTTGAGTAGGTAAATGGCGTGTTCGTACTCGTCCGACACACTCCGGGGCTTGAGGAGCACCTCCGGCGTCTCGGGCGGGCGCTCATCGGTGGAGAGCATGATCAGAGTGGCGTCGCCGACAAAGCGACTGTGCTTTTGCCGCAGCGTGGTGATCAGGAACCGAACAGCGTTGGCCACCGGCATCGGAGCGCCATGCTCGAGATATAGGATTCTGTTGGTATCCTGGACGTCCTGTAATGTCAGGCCCGGCGCGGGCAACGTCATCAGAGCCGTGCCGCCCCCGGATTCCGACATGATGACGATATCGCCTGGCTGTGCCTTCTGCTCGATCTCCACGATTCGCCGGGCGCCCGCTACGCTGTCCTCATCCGGATTGGGGTGCCCCGCAAGCGTCACCGTCGCGCGCTTGAGGGCCACCCTGTCACCCTTCTTGGCGTTCACATGCCCCTCGCAAATGAGATCGCCCAGAATATCTTCCACGGCCTCGGCCTGACGCTGGGCCGCCTTGCCTCCGCCCACCAGATAAATGTGGCCGATGCGATCCAGATCAAAGGCGAGCGGTGCGGGCGGAAACGGCCGCGGATACGCCGCACTACAGCGAGTCATCGGCCCCAGCGGAAACTCGTCGGACCCGATGAGAAGCTTGCCATTCTCGATGCGCAGCGCCTTTTTCACGTTCTCGTACGGATCGCCTGAAGCCAAACCGGCCTCGAGGATATCCAGCACGATCTGCCGGCCCTCGATATTGCCGTGTGATAGCAGTTGCTCTCGGTTTCGAAAGATCCCCATGGGCGTCACCCTCAGTTTGATGATCGATGCGAGCGGACACGCAGTGCCATGCTGACCTGAAAGACGTCCGGCCGGTCAGGCGGACCGCCGCACAAGTCTCCCGGCGCAGAGACACGATCGCAGCCCGATCGTGCCCACGGCTGCGAACGCCGGCGTGGGACACGTGAGCGGTGCCACTATACAACGGTAGCGCATCGTGCTGCAAGCACTTTCGGTATCACCCGAGCAGAGCGACTCCTTCGTCCGGGGGAACCGTGAGACGCCCCAAGCGCCCTTGACGCTCACTGCTTCCTCGCCTATATTGCGCCAAGCTATGAACCTCGAGAGTACCCAACAGGAGTGGACCTATGGCCAAACCAACCAAACACGCGCCGGCAATCTGTGTCGGCACGGGCATCGTGATGGCCGCGGGAGCCGTCGCGGGCCTCGTTACGAAGGAGCCGCTGTGGGCCGTCGCCGGGCTGCTGCCCATAACGATCTACGAGGCTTACCGCACCGAAGGCGAGACGACACGCTGGGCATCTTGGGTTCTGCTGGTAGCCCTAATCCTTGAGGCGCTTCTGCTTGTTCTGGACGTCAATCTGGATCTCGCCCAGCTACTGGGACGAGAGAGCGAGGTGGTCGCTGGGTATACGGTCCCCCTCGGGCCCGTGACGCTGGTTGGGCCGGTGGTGATGGCCGTGACAGCGATCATTCTCATCGTGCGGACGCGCGGCCGCTACACCCGGTGGCTGGCGGCTGGCATTGTGATCGGGTCCGGCGTGCTGATCTATATCCTGGATCCATCGATCATCGGCCAGTGGCTGGGCGTCGTTCTGGACGCTGGCCTCCCCGAACTCCAGTAATACACTGCCGCTAACGGCGCCCACGGCCGCGCTCGTGACGACTGTGGGCGCCTTGTTGCGTCATCGAGCGAAAGACCGATAATCGAACACATTCAGTTCAATCCAATCCACCAAAGGGAGAGGCTCAGTGGGGATCAAGAACCTGTTCGGGAAGGATATGGTGCGTCTCTGGACGCGCGATCTGATGGTAACCGCGATTGCCATCTTCCTCATGCGCTTTGGCGAGGGGATGCTTGGCGGAGCGCGCATGAACTTTTTCGTCAACACCCTTGGCCTGTCTGACGGCCAGGTCCTGTCCCTCGAGGGAATTCGCGAGATACCGGGGCTGATACTGATCCTCCTCGCCGCCCTGACCATGCGCATGCCGCTGTCGTACCGAGCCGCGACATCGGCGCTGATCCTCGGCGCGGGCTATATGCTGCAGGCCACCGTTCACTCCTATGCGGGCCTCATCGCCGTCGCGCTCGCAGCCAGCTTTGGCCTGCATCTGTTCCAGCCCGTCAGCCCTGCCCTGGGTTTGGCCCTGGCAACCGATAGAACCCGCGGCCGGGTTCTCGGCTTGCTGGCGTCTGTCGGTTCATTGGCGGGGATCGTCGGAGTGGGCGCGCTGACTCTCACCTCCAACCTCGTGCGAGACATGTCATTGCGTTGGTACTATGTCATTGGCGGCGCACTGATCATTGTATCGGCGCTGGTGTTCTGGCGGCTTTCACCCACACTCGGCGCTACAGAGCTCGCCCAACCCCGCATCGTTCTGAAGAAGCGGTACTGGCGGTACTACCTACTCACCTTCTTCGAGGGCTCCCGCAAGGAGATTCTGGGCAGCTTCTGTACCCTCGTCCTGGTGAACTACTTTGGTTGGCAGATCTGGCAGACCTCCGGATTGCTCATGGGTGCTTCGGTGTTGTCCTTCGTCTTGGCCCCCTATCTAGGCGCTCTGGTAGATCGCTATGGCAGCAAGAACGCCCTGATCGTCGGCTACTCGATCTGCTGCCTGGGCGCGGTGGTGTACGCCACTGTGCCCAACGCCGGGATACTGGCCGGCGCGTACATCGTCCTGCGTCTTGCTCTGATTCTCAACCTCGGACTGAGTGTCTACGCCCACGAGGAAGCCCCCGCTGAGGAGCTGAACCCAACCCTGGCGGCAGGCGTGAGTGTCAACCACATCAGCTCGGTTGCTATGCCCTTTATCTTTAGCGCTATGCTGCCTGTTATCGGTTATACCGGTGTATATTGGTTTGCCGCGGCGATCATTTTGATCTCCATCGCCTTTGTGGCCAGGATGTTGCCCTCCTCAGTCCGAAAGCCGGTCCCGTCACCTGCGGCAGCCGACTAGATGAGTCCAGGACAGCAAGGAGGCGGCATCCGCCCATACGGATGCCGCCTCCCTGTCTGCAACGGCCCTCATGCCATGTTACTTTAGCTTTGTACCGCACTCGGGACAGAACTTGGCGGAACCTGCCTGGGCCCCGCACTTGGGGCATACGCCCGGTTGAACGCGCTCGATCTTGGTGCCACACTCCGGGCAGAACTTGGCGCCATTTGTCTCGTGGCCGCAGGCGGGACAGGGGTCCTGAGCCAACGGCACCATCGCCGTGCCACACTCTGGACAGAACTTTGTTCCGGCGGGTGCCACCGTGCCGTCCTTGGGGCAGCGCACCGTCCCGGCGGTGCGAGCTCCTTCCGCCGCCTGCGTCGCGCGCTTTACCACCTCGCCGAGACCCAGAGCACTGGCAAATCCCTTGATCATCGCGCCCGCCTGCTCGGCCTCCGCCTCGGCGATCTCCTGCCTTCGGGGGCTATCCTCGGTACAGTAGCCACTCTGCTCGTCCCAACAGGACAGGCACACGATGCGCATGCAGGTGGGGCACTCTCGAAAGCGATCCTTCACCTGGCCCCAGGCCTTCTCCATCTGCTCCGCTGAAAGGTCATAGCTATAGCGCGGATCCTCTCCCTCAACGCTATCCGCAATCGCGTCTCCAAGGATCGGTATGCGCCGCAGCAGCCCCCCGGCAGCCTGACGCCCTACGTCCTTGGCGATCGTATCGACGACGGTCGGCTGACTGCGGTATTCGCGATCGCACGTCTCGCAGTAGAAAACCGCATAGGGACCGATGCCGTCGTTGCGGATATCGTACCGCGGCATTCTGCTGGGTTCGCTCATGTTCTCATCCTCCGGGGCATGGTGACACTACTCCGGCTCCAGAATAGGACGGATTGGGCAGGCGTGTCAACAGGCGGTGAGGACTTGGAAGGCAGAGAGCGTTCCGGGCGTGCGCCCAGCGAGCGCTTCGCCCCTGTACCCTTCAGCGGAGGAGCGCCAGGCAGTGCGTACGTCGATCTGACGCACAACCGCTGGCAAGGGTTCTTTGACAGAGGTTCCCCACAGCCGTAAAATAAACGGTCGCTGCCCGTGCTCACTCGAACGCCGAGCAGGCCCATCTCACCGGCCGAAAGGATCCGATGCGCCAAGAACGAACTGACCGCCGAAACGTCGCCATCATTGCACACGTAGATCACGGCAAGACCACTCTGGTGGATGGCCTGCTGAGGCAAGCGCACTCGTTCCGCGAGAACCAGCAGGTGGCAGAGCGTGTCATGGACTCGAACGCTCTGGAGCGCGAGAGGGGAATCACCATTCTGGCCAAGAACACGGCCATCTCCATCTGGGATCCCCTGGCGGATCAGATTGTCAAGATCAACATCGTTGACACGCCCGGACATGCCGATTTCGGGGGCGAAGTCGAGCGAGTGCTGAATATGGTGGATGGCGTGCTCCTCCTGGTGGATGCCGCCGAGGGCCCCATGCCACAGACGCGATTCGTCCTCAAGAAGGCCCTGGCGATGAATCATCGTGTCATCGTGGTCATCAACAAAGTGGACCGGCAGGGGGCCGACCCTGATGACACGCTCAACCGGACCTTTGATCTGTTCATCGAACTGGGCGCCTCCGACGAGCAGGCCGATTTCTCCGTCGTGTACACCAATGCAGTCACGGGGCAGGCGGGCCTTACCCCTCATCTCGGGCCCAATCTCGATGCCCTCTTTGAGGCGATCCTGCGTCACATACCCGGGCCTGTGGTGGATCCCGATGCGCCGCTGCAGATGCTCGTCACCACGCTGGACTATGATGAGCACCGCGGCGTAAGCGCCAGCGGACGCATCACCAGCGGACGCATTCGCGCGGGCCAGGACCTGGCCCGCATTACGCGCTCCGGTTCGGTGGTTCCGGAGCGAGCGCGGTATCTGCAGGTCTACGAGGCCTTGCGCCGTATCGATGTGGAAGAGGTGCAAGCAGGCGAAATCGCCATGGTGATGGGGCTGGAGGACGTGGCGATCGGTGAGACGCTGGCCGATCCAGAAAACCCGGTTGCGCTGCCCCTGATCCAAGTAGAAGAGCCCACGGTGCGGATGTCGTTCACCGTCAACACGTCGCCCCTTGCGGGTACCGAGGGTCGCTGGAGCACCTCACGGCAACTTCGCGCGCGCCTGTTTGAGGAACTGCGTCACGATGTCGCCTTGCGGGTGAACGAAACATCGTCAGCGGATACCTTTGAGGTCTCGGGCCGCGGCGAGCTGCATCTCGCGATACTGATCGAGACCATGCGCCGCGAAGGCTACGAGTTCCAAGTGTCCCGCCCGACGGTGCTCATGCATCAGGACGAGACGGGTCAGTGGCTGGAGCCCTTTGAGGAAGTGCAGATCGAGACCAGTCCCGAAACGGTGGGAGCCGTGGTCGAGATGCTCGGCGTGCGCCGCGGCCAGCTTCTCAACATGGAGGCGCGAGGCGATGGCAGCGTCCATCTGAGCTATCTCGTGCCCACACGCGGGCTTCTTGGTTTCCGCTACCAGTTCCTGACGTCAACCCGTGGAATGGGTGTCATCAACGCGCTGTTCCACGCGTTTCTACCGGTGACCGGAGCCATTCCCGTTCGGACGAGCGGCTCGCTCGTGGCCTCTGAGGCCGGAACGGCCACCAGCTTTGGCATCAAGAACGCGGAAGATCGAGGTACGCTGTTCATCTCCCCGGGGGTGGCGGTCTATGAGGGGATGGTCGTGGGCGAGAACTCGCGACCGGTTGACGTGGCTGTGAACATCGCCAAACGCAAGCACCTCACCAACATGCGCGAGTCGACGCGGGATATCGAAGTACGCCTCAAGGCACCCCGTGACATGAGCCTCGATGAAGCCATCGAGTACCTTGGTGACGACGAGTTGCTGGAGGTGACCCCGCAGAGCCTGCGTATCCGCAAAGCCGTTCTCGATACCCACGAACGCGGCAAACAGCAGAAGCGCGCCAAGATGTCCGCCGCCTGAGCCGGCTCACCACACACAGCGGGGGGGGGGGTGGCCAGGGCCACCCCCCCCCCCGCTTATCTAGCCCTGCGCACTATCGAGGGTGTAACCGGCTAGAGCGTGACCTGAACGCTGGTGGCTCCCGAATCCGCGGCGATCAACACGCCGAGTGAATCCTGCTCAACCTGGCCCCCGCTCACGTCGCGCACCGTCGCGATACCCCGGAGCTGCACTCGCCAGGGGCGGACGGCGCCCTGAACGGCCACCGTGATGCACCCGTTCGATCGGCGCGCTGTGGCCTTGATGGCGACCTCTCCGCTGACCATGGGCACCACGGTCGTGGCGGTCTCGCCCTCAGCCAGCTCAAACAACTGCAGCGTCACCCCATCGGCATAGTCATAGTCGGGACGCTCCTTACACCGCCCGATGGGAATCAGGCTGCCTGGGCGCACCATCAACGGCAGGCTGAGAAAGCTGTGCTCCTCCCGCACCCAGCGGCCCCCTTCGACTACACGACCGTCGAGCAGGTTCGTCCAGCGACCCTCCGGCACGTAATAGTCCACTGCATTGTCCGAGCTCAGGACCGGTGCCACCAACAACGCGTCGCCCAACATGTACTGCCTGTCGAGCGTATCGCAGCCACGATCCTCGGGGAACGCTACCGGCATGGCACGCATCATGGGCACCCCTTCCCGGTGCGTCCGCGCAGCCTCAGCGTACAGATACGGCATCAGCCTGTTCTTGAGCCTGGCAAAGTGCCGCAGCACGGCCACAGCTTCATCATCATAGAGCCAGGGCACCCGGTAGGACTCGCTTCCGTGCAGCCTGCTGTGTGTCGATAGAAGGCCAAAGGCACACCAGCGCTTGTACACGTCTGCAGACGCCGTCATCTCAAACCCGCCAATATCGTGGCTCCAGAACCCAAAGCCACAGGTGGTCAGAGACAGGCCGCCTCGCAGGCTCTCGGCCATGGACTCAAAGGTGGCCGAGCAGTCACCTCCCCAGTGGACCGGGTATTGCTGGCCGCCGGCCGTGGCCGAGCGTGCAAAGACGACGGCATCGCCCTCGCCTCGATGACACTCAAGAAGCTCGAAAACGGCCTGGTTGTAGAGATGGGTGTAGTAGTTGTGCATCTTGAGCGGGTCGGAACCATCGTGATAGACCACATCCGTCGGGATCCGCTCGCCGAAATCCGTCTTGAAGCAATCCACGCCCATCTCGAGCAGCGCCTCAAGTTGCTGGCAGTACCACGCTGTCGCCTCCGGATTGGTGAAATCCACGAGACCCATGCCGGCCTGCCAGCGGTCCCACTGCCAGACTGAACCATCGGGCCGCCTGAGCAGAAACCCTTTGCTCATTCCTTCATCAAAGAGTGGCGAACGCTGTGCGATGTAGGGGTTGATCCAGACGCAGACGCGCAATCCCCTTTCCTTGAGCCGACGCAGCATCCCTCTTGGGTCCGGAAACACCCGGCTATCCCAGGCAAAGTCGCACCAGTTGAACTCCCGCATCCAAAAGCAGTCAAAGTGGAATACCGAGAGCGGGATACCACGCTCTTCCATGCCCTGCACGAACTGATTCACCGTCGCTTCGTCATAGTCGGTCGTAAAAGAGGTGCTCAGCCACAGCCCAAATGACCAGGCGGGCGGCAGAGCGGGCCGTCCCGTCAGTGCGGTGTAGCGAGAGATGATCTCCAGCGGCGTTGGTCCGTAGATCAGGTAGTACTCCAGCCGCTCGCCAGGAACGCTAAACTGAACCCGCTCGACCTTTTCCGAGCCGACCTCCAGCGAAACCCGCTCCGGGTGATTGATAAAGACGCCGTACCCCTTGTTCGTGAGATAGAAGGGGATGTTCTTGTAAGCCTGCTCGCTGGCCGTGCCACCATCCGCGTTCCAGATGTCCACCACCTGGCCATTCTTTACAAAGGGGGTGAACCGCTCTCCGAGGCCGTAGACATACTCTCCCACCCCAAGGTTCAGCTGTTCGTGGACATAGCGCTCACCTCCGTCGGTATCGATCACGCCGGCGGCGCGCCAGCCGCTGCCCGTCAAAGGCCGATCATTAGCCAGGAAATCGACCTTCCAGACGGGCCCCTTGTCGATGCGGACGGTGAGATCTCCGGTCGTCAGTGTAGCCGCCTCGGGGCCGTTGAACAGGGACACTTCGGGAGACCCTTCATACCCCAGATCAAAGAAGGGCGGCCGGTTCACCATCCCTTTGTGATGGTAGATCTCCACACGGATCACGTTCTCAGCGGGGGAAGAATAGCGTGCTGTCAGCATGCCAATGTCGGTGGTATCGCGCCGGTGCGCGACGTGCTTGAATGGCCCGTAGGCAATGAGCGACTCGCCCTCCAGATCGACCTCGTGGACATGTTGCGCAAACTGGGCGGTCACATCGGATCGCATCAGCCAGTATCCGTCCGTGAACTTCATCGGTCACCTCCACGACCATTGTACCGGTGCCCAGGCCAGGCACAAGCGCATTCTACCATAGGGGCACATAAGGAGACATCCCCACCCGACACAACAAGAGGGGCGCTCTCCATCGAGCGCCCCTCGGCTTTCTGCGAACGGTTCTGCTACTCTACGCGCTCCAGGATTCGGACGCCCTGCCCTTCGATGACCAATAACCCATCGACAACTGTCTCCGAGATCAGCTCCCGGTAGCGCGCATCCAACACGACCTGCTCCGGCGCGTTGTTGTGGTTCAGCACAAAGATCAGATCATGCCCGCCACCGGCCCTGCGGGTGATCTCCACATCGGCATCCGTCACGAGGGGAGGAGTCACCCGATGTTGAGAGACAAGCCACCGGACCATCTGTCGGTAGAAGCTCTCGTCCGGCTCGCACCCCAGGTACATCGCCAGGCCCTGGCCGTACCGGTTGAGACTGATCGCCGTCTCTCCGTTTGCAAAGCAAGCGATGCTCTCGGCCTCGCTTGCCTCCAGTTCGTCAAAGAGGCCCACGTTGGTGAAGCGCATGCGCGCTCCAAAGGGAGCCGTCTTTTGCATCGTCACGGACATTTCGGGAAGCGTCGTACGTCCGAGCCGGTAAGGCGCGCGCTTTGCGGTCACGCCAAAGACCTTCGCCAAGCCTCCGCAGGGCGGCAGTTGGCTGAAGAAGACGTTGTTCCAGTTCTTGAGCCCTGCCTTGGGCCCGAGCAGTGCCCAGCCGCCCTCGCGGACGAAAGCCTCCAGGTTGGCCGAGATTCCATCGTCGATCAGATAGAGATTCGGAATCAGCACGACCTGATATCGGGAAAGGTCGCCTCGGGGATCAATGATATCCACAGGGACCTTCTCGCGGTAGAGCGCCTGATACCAGCGCAGCACGCGCCCCTGGTCCGACACATCGACGTCGTCCAGCATGGACCGCAGGCCAGTCGCGGCGGTTTGATTCCATGCCCATCCGATCTCGTCCGAATACAGAATGGCCGCCGTCGTCACAAAGTGGGTGGCATCGATGATCGGCGCCAGACGCTGTATCTCGCCAAAGACCTCAGCGGTCTCATCGTACGTGGCATCCTTGCGAGCTTGATGATCGAGCATGTCAGTCCACTCCTGATTCGGCGCCAAATAGCGGGGTGCGCCATCTGAAGGGGCTCAAGCCTATGGCGCCGTGAGCGATCGGCTGGTAGGAACGCATCCGCGTCCCGCCCCCCTCCAGCACCGCAAACCGGCCGTCCTCCCGGATTCCGCGAAGATAGTCCGCGCACATCGAGGCCGCGACGCCAGAGACGTGGGAGCTCCAGGCGGGAAAATCCAGCGACTCGGAGAGCTTGCGCCAGTCCACGACGCAGGGGAACCACACCGATCCTCTATACAGGGCAAAATCGGCCCGGCCCAGGTCACCGGCGAGTCCTGCCGCAAAGTTGGTCGAGATCCACTGGTCGACGACGCTCGTTCTGAGGAGGTCAGCCTGCAGCCGAGTGTAGTCGGCCCACGAATCGGAAAAGTAGCGGTAGTAATCCAGCACGTGGCTGGGGTTCAACCCCTCGCCCGCGGTGCCCCGCTGAGGGAGCACCATCTGATCCCAGTCGGTGTACTCCTGGCTCCAGAACACCGTGCCCCACGCTTCGTTGAGGGCGTCCAGCGAAGCATAGCGTCCCTTGAGCCACGCGATGAAACCCTGGCGGCAGGAATCGCAGTAGCACCGCGCCTGCCCTAGAGCGTACACGTTGGCCAGTTCGTTATCGATCTGCCAACCGATGACGTTGGGGTTCTTGCCATAGTGCTCTGCCATGGCCGTCACGATCTTGCGCGTGTACTCATGGTATACGGGCACACTGGCGCAATACGTCCGCCGGGCTCCAAAACGCCGCGCCGTCAACCCGTTAGCGTCTACCGGCAGGATCTCCGGGTGTTTGTGTATCAGCCATGCCGGAGGAGTCGCGGTCGGCGTACACATGATCGTCTTTACGCCGGCATCGGCGAGTACCGCGATGGCATCATCCAGCCACGCAAAGTCGTACTGCCCTTCGCGTGGCTCAAAGCGACTCCAGGCAAACTCTCCCACGCGAGCCGCCTCGATGTGAGCTTCGTGCATTAGCCGGGCATCGATCGGCCAGCGCTCCTTGGGCCAGTGTTCGGGGTAATATGCGATTCCCAGAAACATGCGCCTGCCCTCCCTTCGTAACTAGGTACACTTACTTGCTGATGTGCGAGTCACACGCTCCACTCAACCGCCGGGTCGCGCGAGAACCCCGCTCCCGGCCTTGGGACCAATCCCGGCCGAGTATCCCACGACACGGCAGCGCTGTCAACGATATCGCTGGTTTCGTTACCTAGAGAGGACATCACGATACCTCGTCTCTCCCCTTGAGGCTGGGCAGGTCTTTCGCTATGATGATCGCAACTGCTGTACGCAGAGAGCAGGAGCTACTGCGGCGACGGTTGCGAGGGAGGCCCCGTTCTGGCCCAGGCGCAGCCTCCTCGACGATCGAAGAGGCAACCGGCTGACCACTGCGTAACGAGCGCGGGAGATTCGACAACGCCCTACAGGGGTGAGGGCCTTGAGGAAAGAGGTAGAGGCACGGTGAGCAACACGCTTGCCATAGCGATTCACGATCTGCACAAGCGGTACGGAAGAATGCCGGCTCTCGGCGGCGTCGACCTTGAGGTTTCCAGAGGTGAGCTGTTTGGCTTCCTCGGGCCCAATGGGGCCGGCAAGACCACGACGATTCGCTGTCTGCTGGATCTGATCCGCCCGGACGCGGGCGAGATCCGGGTGCTGGGGTTGGACCCACACGCGCAGGGACTCGAGCTCCGGTCACAAACGGGCTATCTACCCGGTGAGCTCAACCTCGATCCCGCACTCCGAGCCGGTGCCATGCTGCGGTATCTGGCGCACCTCAGAGGCAGCCGAGTGGATTGGGGCCATGTACAGGCACTGGCCAGCCGTTTGGAGATCGATCTGCACACCCCGATCAAGAACCTGTCCAAAGGGAACAAGCAGAAGGTAGGGATCGTACAGGCACTCATGGCTCGGCCCACACTGCTTCTCCTCGATGAACCCACCGCCGGTCTGGACCCACTTATGCAGCAGCGAGTGTACAGCCTGCTTCGCTCAGCGCAGGCGGAGGGGGCCACGGTGTTCTTTTCCTCACACATCATCAGTGAGGTGGAGTTGCTGGCGGATCGCGTCGCCATGATCCGCGACGGTCGCATCGTCGACTTGCTGGAGCCTCGCTCTCTGGCCGAGCGGGCGATTCGTCGCGTCCTGGTGGTGTTTGCCACTGCCATCAACTCGGAGAGCCTGCACGATGTTCCGGGCGTGACCCGCACAGAGCAGCTGGACCAGAGAAGGCTGAAGCTGCACATTCAGGGCGACATGGACGCCCTCGTCAAGGCGCTCGCCCTGTTCCCGGTCGAATCACTGGAAGTCGAGCGACCTTCTCTCGAGGAGGCGTTTCTCGCGAGCTATTCACGGCCGTCTCAGGAGGTGGCCCAATGATCACCGAGACCTTGATGGCCCTGAGGCGCATGCGGACTCGCGTCGTCGGTTGGTCGATTGGCCTTCTGGCTTACGTCCTGCTCATGGCCGCCATGTACGAGAATGTGGCAGGCATGGAGAACCTCAGCGACCTATACGCGGCCTTTCCAGACGAAATGTTGCACTTCTTCAAGGGCCTGCTCGAACTGAGCACGCCGCAGGGCTACCTGGATACCTACTACTACAACTACGCCACAGTTATCGTGGGGCTGATGGCGGTTGGTCTGGGAGCCGGGCTCGTGGCGGGGGATGAGGAGCGCGGATTGATGGACGTGCTTCTATCGCATCCTGTCAGCCGAACTGCGCTCCTCTGGGGGCGCGTCCTCGGCATGTTCGCGGCCCTGTTGATCGTGGTGCTCGCCGGGTGGCTGGGATGGATCCTGCCGCCTGCCAGCACCAGCATCGGGCTCTCGCCGATGGAAATGCTCTTGCCCTCTCTGGCGCTGTTCGCCCAGTTGCTCCTGTTCGGCTCGCTGGCGCTGCTCCTGAGCTTGTTGATGCCCTCCGGCTCGAGCGCTGGGATGACGGCGGGGATGCTGCTGGTGGCGAACTATCTGCTGTCGGGACTGGCCAACATCAACCCGGACCTGGAGCGGTTCGTACGGTACACGCCGCTGCACTTTTATCAGGGGGGTTATGCCATACAGGGGCTCGACTGGGCCGCGCTGGCCGGCATCTCCGGCACGGCGTTACTGCTCACGACATGCGCGTGGCTCTTGTTCCTAAGGCGGGACATCCGAGTAGGCGGTGAACACAGCTGGGAACTGCGGCTGCGGCGGACCGGGCCGCGGGAACACAGCAGTGACGTGCCCTTGCATGCTGACTAGCCGTCAGCCAAGGGGTACATCATCGAGCTGCTCAAACACCTTGCGTACGGCAGAGGCGAGCGCACGGACCTCGCGTTCCCCATTGGGTGGCCTATGGGTGTTCACATTCCACAGGCAGGTATCCACGCAATCCTGAGCAACGGGGAACTGCGCGGGATCATAGGAGATATCCGGGCGCGCGTACGTCCAGGGCGCACCGCCCCCAAAAGCGTTCTTTGCCGCGAACACAGAGTGCGCCGGCAGGAGCCAATTGGCCTGAGACAACTCCACGCCCTCGGCCTTGAGGGCCCTGACGATCGCTTCAGTCAAGGCCCGGAGCGGCACACCGCGGTCGCGCGCGTATGCCGGGTCCACCCGCCAGACGTAGGCATATCCATTGGTGGGCCTGACGGACGCGCTGAACGGCCGGACCAGATGTGGCGTCCCCTCAAGCAGCTTGTAGAGGAGCTCCCAGTTCTGAATAGCCTGCCGGTTGGTGCGATCGATCTGTCTCAGCTGGCTCAGCGCAAAGGCCGCCGCGAGATCGGATGTGCGATACATCCAGCCCAGGCCGTAATCATCATACTCACGGCCGGCATGCGGCGGCCGCATATCGCTAAAGGCCGTGACGGCCTTACCCCGCTTGAAGCGCGCCTCGTCGTTCGTGACAAAGAGCCCCCCCTCTCCGCCGCACAGCACTTTGTTCTGGTTCAGGCTAAACGCAGCCACGTCTCCGATGGTCCCAACTCGCCTCCCCCGGTACGCGGCTCCGTGGGCCTGGCATGCATCCTCGATCACGGCCAGCCCGTGTCGCCTCGCGATCTCCATGATGGGATCCATGTCGCAGGCGACGCCCCAATAGTGAACCACGAGAATCGCGCGCGTGCGCTCAGAGATCGCGGCCTCGATGCGATCTGGATCGATATGCATCGACTGCCAGTCCACATCGACAAACACCGGTACGGCGCTGTGATGGATGATGGCCGAAGCACTGCTCGTCCAGGAGAGCGCCGTGGTGACGACTTCATCGCCAGCGTGCGTTCCGCACGCCGCCACGCACATATGTAGAGCTGCGGTGCCGCTGTTCGTGGCGAGACAGTGGTTGTTCCCATTCCAGGCTGCGAACTCGCTCTCGAGGGCCCTGACGTGTGGTCCATACGCGTGCTGGTCTTGCCGTATGGAGGCCAGAACCAGTTCTTCGTCCTGAGCGTTGGTCTCAGGCCAGGAGCGGAATCGGATCTCAGGCCCGATCGCGGGCTCGCCGCCGAGAATAGCCAAACGTTCAACCATTTTTGTGCTCCTCTCGCCGACACGGGCCAGGACGCGCCATTGGGCCGAGCAAGGATCTTGTTGACAGCGTCAAGGTTACCCGGGAAGACCGGTCGGGTCAACGGAATCTGGGCCTCGTCCGGTCAGTCTCGATGCCGCGATTGAGCCAAATCGCGCAGCGCCGCGACCGCCTGATCGATCTCCTCGTACGTGGTAAACACCCCGGCCGACAGACGCACGGTGCCATGCGGGAAGGTGCCGAGTGTGCGATGGGCCGCCGGAGCGCAGTGCAGCCCTACCCGGCACAGGATGCCGTACTCCTCGTCCAGACGCCACCCGATCTCGGACTCGCTCATGCCCTCTATCCGAACGGAGACCGTCGCGGTTCGCTGGGAGACATCGGTCGGGCCGTACATGCGCACGCCAGGGATCTCGCGCAGGCCGTTCAACAGGCGCTCCAAAAGGCCACGTTCGTGTCGACGGATGGTCTCGACACCCGTGGCCTGCAGAAAACGCACCGCCGCTCCCAGGCCGGCGATGCCGACCGAGTTGGGAGTGCCTGCCTCCAGCCGATCCGGAAAGACCTCCGGTGGGAGTTCCTCCTCCGACCGGCTCCCGGTTCCCCCAGTAAACACCGGCCGAAAGCGCTCTGGTGCCAGATGCGGCGCGATCACCAGGCCACCGGTTCCCGTTGGACCCAGCAACCCCTTGTGGCCGGTGAACGCCAGCAGGTCGATGCCTAGAGCCTGTACATCGATCGGCAGCACACCCCCCGTCTGCGCGGCATCGACGATAAAGAGTGCGCCCGCTCTGTGGGCCAGCAGGGCGATCTCGCCGACAGGCGCGATCGTCCCGACGACGTTGCTCGCATGATTCGCGACAACGACGGAGGCCGGGGCCCGCAGGGCCTCGGCCATCCGTTCCATGTCCACATGTCCATCGGGCGCACAGGGAACGACGTCAAGCAACACCCCTGCGGCCTGCAACGACCGGAGCGGCCGCATCACCGAGTTGTGCTCGATGCCGGTCGTGACCACGCGATCGCCAGGCCTTAGCAGGCCCGTCAGCGCGATATTGAGTGCGTAGGTAACGTTCGGGCTCAACACGACGCGCAGCGGATCGTCGGCGCCAAACAGCTCAGCCAGAGCTTCACGCGTATCATACAGGACGCGCCCGGCCGCCACCGAGAGCCGGTGTCCCGAACGGCCTGGGTTCCCCCCGGCATTCTCCAGCAAGTTAGCCATCGCCCGGATCACTTCCGGCGGCTTTGGCCAGGATGTTGCGGCGTTATCCAGGTAGATCATCGGCTCAACAGCAATCGGAATCCGCCTGACGGCGCCTCCTCGATCACGACGGAACAGCCTTCGCGCTCTGCGAGCCGCCGGACGTTGTCCCGCGATGTAGCGGAATCAACCAACACCACGATCTCACCATGGGGATGATCCCGTAGGGCTTGGCGCGTCAGGATCACCGGTTGCGGACAGGACAGCCCACTGGCATTGACGGTAGCTACCGCGTTCACTTTACCCTCCGATGGTTACATTACCCGAGTCGACCCGCGTGGTCAGGCCAAGCCCGACGCAGAAGAGAATCCCCACCACAACTGCGACGGGCCCGTACGGCGTCGGTCCAGCCGCCGAGCTCGCCAGGTTAAGGTTGTGCGCCACGGCCGCTCCCACGATCATTCCCAACACAAAGATGGCGGCGTCGGAATCACCTTCACCCGACATGAACACCTGTCGCCCCGGGCAGCCGCCCGCCAGCGTAAAGGCCAACCCCGCCAGCACCATGCCTCCGAGGTTCCAGAGAGCATTCGTGTGGGCTACGGGCTGCTCCGCAAAGCCTGGCTGGAACTGCCCCAACGCGAGGTTGGTGGCAAACGCGGCCACCACAAGTGCAACGACACCCCGAAGTAGGTGAGCATCGCGAATGAGAAGGACATCCCGGAATGCCCCGACGGTGCAAAAGCGAGTCCGCTGCGCAACGTAACCGATCAGAAGGCCGGCTGCGAGCGAGATGACGATGGGCGCCGCCATGGAACCCGGTCCTGAAGCAGAGAAAAAGATGGGGCCGGCTGGATCACCCTCAGCCGTACGTTGAAACTGAGGGGCCACAACAAGCAGGAGTAGAAAGAGCGCCATGGTCAGCGGCATCAACAGCCCGGAGGCTTTGGAGGCCGGCCGGCTTCTCCCCAAGCTGTAGCCCCTCGTCAGGAAGAACACCCCGATTGCGATGCCGATGACGAGGCCCGCTATGCCGGGGAGAGCATTCCAGTCCCCTCCGCCCAGCCTCAGGTATGCCCGCCAGGGACAACCGAGGAAGACAAGCGCTCCAATACTGGAGAAAAGCCCAAGGAAGAAACGGATGAGTGGCGAAGACCCCCCGGAGGGGCGCCATTCGCGATGCACGAGCGCTGCGACCATCGAACCTAGAACGAAGCCGATAATCTCCGGGCGCATGTACTGAACAACCGCGGCTCGGTGGAGCCCCAACGCCCCCGCGATGTCTCGCGTAAAGCACGCCACGCACACACCCATGTTACCCGGATTCCCGAGCCGTACCAGAACAGGTGCGATGATACCGACGACCAACCCTGCGATGACGGGACCATAGCGGGACACAAGAACACGATCTAGCCACTTCATAGTCGTAGAGCCCTCCTGAGGAGTGAATGACCGATCCGACCCTATCGGATGGCCCTCCACTCTCCCGGGCAGCCCTACGGCAGGGCGACCGAAGCTGAGGGCATCGATAGGACTGGGTGCGCGCTCAAGCAAGCGAGGCTGCACCACGTGCAGCGACTAACGCGGACTCAGGTCTGCCGATGCATAGACATGCCGATGCCCTCCCTTCCGCAAGTATTCGTCACGGGAGTACTGTAGAGTTCAGCGGTGAGAGTGTCAACTCCACCACCACACCCGGCCTTCCTCACCCTCGCCGCTTGACGAGTTACGTCAACCTGGGTATCCTCTGCGTGACGGACTCGGGAGGGAATCCCATGCGAGGCAGACCATTTCGGAGTAGATTCACTGTCCTGTTGACGGCGGTAGTTGTCACCATTACCGCCCTGTTTCCTTCCGCGTGTCGGAACTTGGAGGAGGTAGACGCGACGATGTACGTCGAGCGAGTTGCCCCAGTTGATGCCGTGCCGCCGCAAGTATTCGAGACCGCCACATTCTCGTTCGGTTGATTCTGGGGCAGCGAGGCCCGGTTCGGGCATCTCCCAGGCGTTCTTCGAACCCGAGTGGGATACGCCGGCGGCACAACGGCTGAGCCCACATATCGAGCGATAGGCGATCACAGCGAGACGGTAGAGATCGACTATGACCCGGACATCATCAGCTATGTCGATCTCCTCGAGGTATTCTGGCAGAGCCACGAGCCCACTTACCAGTCGCCAACAAGGCAGTACGCCAACATCGTACACTGCCACGGGATGCATCAATACGAACTGGCCAGCGAGAGCGCCAGGCGATACGCCGAGGAGTACGGACGTCCGGTTCAGACGGAGATCCGATCATCCGGGCCCTTTTACCTGGCTGAAGACTACCATCAAAAGTACTACCTGCGGAACAACCCTCGATGGCTGAATGCGTTCTCATCGAAATACGCGGAGGATCAGGCGCTGATCGACTCTACTCTGGCCACTCGCCTGAATAGCTGTCTAGCGGGCTACTGCGACAGGCGATCTCTGGAGAGCGAGTTGCCCGGTCTGGGGCTCACGGCAGAGGGTGCCCGCGCACTGCTGTCGCTGGCGCGATAGCGTTTGACATGGTTTCTGCCCTCCGAATTACGCGCCGTTGACGTTATCCGGCAAAGGACCTATTATCCCGCCTATGGTCCGCTGCCTGGGCGGCCAGTCGATACTACGCCACTATCGGCGAAACCCGTAGCGAAGGCAGGAATTCCCGCTTCATGAAGCATCTATCCCCACTGTGGTATGCTCTCCGGAGGCTCACCAGCCGTACGTTCCTGAATACACTGATCATGCTCACGATGGCTATCACCGTGGCCATCATGGTCGGAGTGCCCGTGTTCTCCGAGGGCGTCAGCCGGCTCATCCTCAACGAGGAACTGGCCTTACGCACCCAGTCAGCAAACCGTCCCCCCTTCTCCATTCGGTACTACAGTCTGCCCAAGTCTCGGACTCCCATGAGCATTGACGAAGGCCAGCAGATTCAGGCGTGGCTTGCACGTGAACTGCACGATGAAGTCGGACTTCCGGTGACCGAGTCATACGCTCAGTACCAGAGCCCACCTTTTCGTGCGCGCGTCCCAGGGCGAGAGTATACGACCCGTGATCCAGATCTGGCTACGCTTCGCATCGGGCTGGTAGATGGCATCGAGGAGCGCATAGAGGTCGTCTCGGGGGATCTCTTTGGCGAGATCAGCGACGCGAGCGTGCTGAACGTGTGGATCACGACCAAGATGGCCGATGACATGGCCATGCAGGTAGGAGAGACGCTCGATCTGGCCTACTTTTTCCGAGCAGGCGTTACACCTATCCCGGTGCGGATCGCAGGCTTCTGGAAGGCGATCGACGAAAAGGATCCATTCTGGTATTGGGAACCGGAAAAGCTCTTTGCCGACGTCGTAATCACGACTCCTGAGCAGTATCAGAAGCATATCTCGCCCATCACGCCCGAAGGATTTGGCTTTGCCTTCTGGTACTACATCCTTGACGATGGGCGCATGGCGCTGGACGAAGTACCACAGTACATCGAGGCGCTCAATCGCATAGAGACGGAGGTCGCCAAGCGCATCCCGGCCGGGAAAATGGACTATGCGCCGAGTCAGGAGCTCACCAGTGCGCAGATGCGGAAGACCTCGCTCTCGAACATCCTGTTGACCTTTGCACTGCCCCTGATGGGTATTCTCGCGCTGTTCATCGCATCCGTATCCTTTGTTACGGCACGTTTTCAGGTTCGTGAGACTGCGATCGTGCGCAGCCGAGGAACCAGCCGGTCACAGCTGATGCTGCTCTCTCTCTTGGAGACGGCCATCATTCTGGCAGTGGCAACTCCCCTGGGGATAGGGCTTGGCATGGGCCTGGCACGGCTCATGGGCTTTTCGTACGGCTTTCTGCAGTTCATTCAACGCGAAGCGCTGGATGTGACGCTGGTATCGGTCAACAAGTCACTGGTCCTGGTCGCCCTGGCTATCGGCCTACTATCGCGGCTGGTGCCCGTGTGGTTGGCAACGCGCTTTAGCATCGTGACGTACGAGCGCGATCGCGCCCGGTCGATATCCGGGAGCCATGTGCTGCGAGTCCTGATGCTGGCCGTACTCGCGCTCGCCACGTACTATGCCTATTACCAACTCGCGCAGGGCGGGCCGCTCGGCCTGATGGGGTACCGCTCTGGAACGGAAGGGGGGCGGGATCCTCTCCTGCTCCTGGCACCTACCCTCTACCTGTTTTCATCAAGCCTGCTCGCGGCCGAGCTTTTCATCCTGTTGATGCGCCCTCTCGCACTTATTGCGCGCTTTCTGCCATCCACGTCGGTGTACTTTGGCTGGACCAGCCTCGTACGCGAAGGGCAGCACTACCGGATCCCGGTATTCCTGTTGGTCCTGTGTCTAAACCTGGGTGTGTTCTATGCTTCGCTTGCCAGGAGCGCGGACACATGGCTCATAGATCGTCTCCAATACAGCGTCGGCGCTGATCTCACCTTCCAGCATCTCTCATCTGCGGATGCAAGTTCCTCCGGGCTTACGGCTTCCGACGCCTGGCTGCTGCCAGCCTCTGCGTACAAGAGTATCGCGGGGGTGGGAGAGGCGACCCGTGTGGGTCGGTTCCAGGCGAGCCTGAACTTGCCCGCCGGGGAGCGCAGCCTTCGATCCACACCCCGATTCCCCTTTGGGCCCCAATCGGACGATGACGAGATCCCTGAGGTGAGCCTTCTCCTGGTGGACCGGCTCGATCTGCCTTCGGTCATCTACTGGCGCAGGGACTTTGCCTCTCAGCCGCTCGGCTCACTGATGAACGCGCTGGGGGCCCAGACGGGCGGAATACTGGTGCCCTCACTGCTTGCCGAGCGGCTTCCTGAAGGCTTCGATGAAGAGATCAAGATCGATATCAGCCTGGATGGCACGGTATACACCATTCCGTTTCGTATCGTCGGGGAATTCGACTATTTCCCGACCATGCCGGAGCGGAGCCCTCTATATGTCATTGGGAACATGGAGTACATCGAGCGCGAGATTGGAGGGGCCTTCCCTCACGGGATCTGGATGCGCCTCAATCGCGGTGCCGCTCCAGAAGCCATTATGGAAGCCATAGAGCTGATGGATGTCACTCCGTCCAAGCCGGTGGTACTGGGCGATCTCATCGCGGAGGACCAGCGTAATCTGGAGCGGATCGGCATCTTTGGCCTCCTGACAGTCTGCTTCCTCACAGGCGCCCTTCTCTCGGGTACCGAACTCCTCATCTACAGCTACGCGAACCTGACGGGACGCAGCACGCGATTCGCCATGCTGCGCGCCATCGGAATGCGTGCCCGCGAGATCGTCGGCATCGTATCCAGCGAGTACCTTCTGGTGTTGGCCTATGGCGTCGTCACCGGCATCGTCGCAGGTGTCTTTGGGGCGCGGCTCTATGTTCCCTACTTTCAGATCACACAGGACGCGGTGGCGCAGATACCTCCGTTCCTGCCCGTGGTGGATTGGGCCAGCACCAACTGGATGGCCATCAGCGTCACACTCGCCCTCGTTATCATCGGCGGAATCATACTCTCTCGCGTCGTTCGGCAGCAGCTCTTCCAGGTGCTCCGGATGGGCAACCAGGAGTGACCCGTACAACGGCGGTCTGCTGAACGTTACCGAGCCAGCCAGAGCACCTTGCACTCTAGTTTGTTTTGACATCGGTCAGCAAGACAGCTATTCTGTCCAGAGCAAGTAAAGGGTTCCTTAACGCGTCGATCCGCCACACCGTTCAAAGAGGTACGGATGTGAAGGATAGTCTGCACAACCGGTTGACACCGGATCACACCCCCTCTAGAATGAGGCACGTAAGGCAGCACCTGGCTATAGCGTGCCTTTCTGCAGCGAGCAAGCGTCAATCAATGGTGATCGATGATGCTTTCGAGAACCAATCGGTTGACCGATTGGTTCGTTTTGTTTAGGGTCCCAGTTGCCCGGGCCGGGTTCCACCCAGGATACACGGTCCTATCAGTGATGATACTGGCCACGGCTTGTCAATGAAGCGGCTTACCCGCAGAGGGGAGGTGGTCCACGGGAGATGGGTTGGCGTGACCGTGTCGGGCGCACGCTACGCCTATGCGAGGCGCTGCGCGTGACCGATTGCTTTGCGGCAGGGACAGAGGACAGCGTCATGGTGTGCTCCGGGATCATTGCGGAGACTGTCTAGGCAGCCTATCCAGCAGGATGTCGACCTCGGAACACACGATTCCTTCGCCCACCAGAGCGCTCGTTCTCCGTCTGACGAGTTTGAGAGGCTGCGTTCATCATATGCTCAGGCAGCCTTCCATCCACTGATCCGCATTCGGACACATGGTGTGCGCGAACTCGCAGCGGTCATACCGGCCGATTCAAATCCCCCCGTACGAAACAAAGCCAACCCGATTTCGCCACCGCAGCGCGTGTCCGCTCGCCCTAGTCCTTTGCGCCTTGTCGATGGTATCCGCCACCGGATGTAGGCCCACCGAGCAGAGGGATCCCAGAGACCTTTGTTCCACGTCAGGAGATCACGGGGGTCCCAGCGATGTCCGATGGCCAGCCAACGAGGAGCAGGTGAGCAGGATAGAGGCCAAACCAGGGATGGTATGGGTAAAGAGCAGCACGCCACAGGTTGACGATCCATTAGTCTGGAGAAAGGGTGAAAATGAGAGCATACCTTGCACGCCGCTTCCTGTATATGCTGTTGATGATGCTGATGGCGTCTGTCGTCTCCTTTGCGGTAATCACGCTTCCGCCTGGAGACTATATGACCTCATACATCATGCGACTCAAGGCGCAAGGCCAGGACGTTGGCCTGGAGGAGGAACTCGCCCTCAGGCGTCAGTACGGGCTTGATCAGCCCCTGCCGGTTCAGTACCTCAAGTGGGTGACTAGGTTCATCCAGGGAAACATGGGCCGATCCTTCGAGTATAATCGCCCGGTCACCGAGGTACTGGGGCCCCGGATCAGCATGACCATGGTGGTATCCATCGCCTCGCTGATATTCACCTACATCGTGGCCATACCCATCGGCATCTACTCGGCGCTGCATCAGTACTCCATCGGGGACTATGTGTTTAGCATTGTCGGCTTTGCCGGCGTGTCGGTCCCGAACTTTTTGCTGGCGCTGGTCCTTATGGTCTTTGCATACCGTACCTTTGGCGTCAGCATCGGAGGACTCTTCTCGCTTGAGTACGTTGACGCGCCGTGGAACTGGGCCAAGATCGTGGACCTGCTCAGGCACCTTCCGATCCCGCTCGTCGTCATCGGGCTATCGGGAACGGCTTGGTTGCAGCGCGTCATGCGCGCCACGCTGCTGGATGAGATACACAAGCCGTATGTGCAGACCGCTCGCGCCAAGGGCCTTACCGAAGGCAAGGTCCTGACGCGGTACCCCATTCGGGTGGCGTTGAACCCCATCGCCAGCACGATCGGATGGCAGCTGCCGAACATCTTCTCCGGCTCGACGATCGTGGCCATCGTACTGGATCTGCCCACCATCGGTCCTGTCCTGCTTCGAGCGCTGATGACAGAGGACATGTTCCTGGCAGCCAGCACGGTCATGATCACCACAGCCCTGACACTCGTCGGCACACTGCTTTCGGACCTTCTGTTGGCTTGGCTGGATCCGCGCATCCAGTACACGTAACGGTTCTGACCGTCGCGGACTTGGCCACTTTCCGCCAACAACACTCTTGGGGAGTTGACAATGAGCGATATGACAACTGCAGCAGGGACCGGGGCGCTGGCCAATGTGGCGCACACCTCGCTCTCTGATGAGGAGCGTCTGTTCGTAGCTTCTCAGTGGTCCCTGATGCTCCACCACTTTAAGAAGCACCGGCTGGCCGTGGTCGGAAGCATCATCGTGATCTTGATGTACATCCTGGCGATCTTCCACGGCTTTCTGGCCCCGTACGACAAGCTGACGAGATCCGAGTACATGTACATGGCGCCGCAGAAGCTCCTGTTCAGCGATGGCACGGGCTTTTCGCTTCGCCCCCACGTGCACGGCATCACCGCCACCTCGGACCCCGTCACGTTTACCCGCACCTTCGTCTCAGATGAGTCGGTGATCTACCCGGTGCGGTTCTTTACCCAAGGAGATGAGTACAGCTTCCTTGGCCTGTTCAAGACACGGACCCATCTCTTTGGCGTCGATGAACCAGGCAAGATCTTCCTGATGGGGACCGACGACCTCGGGCGGGATCTGTTCTCACGCATCTTGTATGGCTCGGCCATCTCCCTCTCGATCGGGCTCATGGGCGTGCTCACCAGTTTCTTCTTGGGCATCACGCTCGGAGGCATCTCGGGATTCTATGGGGGAGTGACTGACACCATCATCCAGCGTGTCATCGAGTTCCTAATCTCGATCCCGACGATCCCGCTGTGGATGGCACTCAGCGCCGCTGTGCCGGCCAGCTGGAATGCGATCCAGGTGTACTTTGCCATCACCATCATCCTGTCTCTTCGTGGCTGGTGTGGCTTGGCGCGCATCGTCCGATCAAAGATGCTTGAGGTCGCCCAGTACGACTTTGTGATGGCCGCCAAGCTGGCGGGAGCCAGCGACGCGCGAATCATCGCCCGACACCTGATCCCTTCGTTCATGAGTTTCCTGATCGTGGATATGACGCTGGCTATCCCGAGCATGATCCTGGGTGAAACCTCTCTCAGCTTCCTCGGCCTTGGCCTTCGGCCACCCGTCGTGAGCTGGGGTGTGTTGCTTCAGGCCGCCACCAACGTCCGAACGGTGGCAACCTACCCCTGGATCATGTGGCCTGGCGCCTTCCTGATCCTGACCGTGCTGGCGTTCAACTTTATGGGTGACGGCCTGCGCGACGCCGCCGATCCATACAAGGTCTAGCATCACGCGGAGGGCCTTTGGCCGCAAAGCCCTCAGGCCCTCCGCAGACTGGGTCCGGTCAGTACGCAGAACAGCATGGTAATCAGGAACAGGTGAGACGGGGAGGAGCAGGTGTACAAGAACCTCAGCCCAGGTGCAATCGGAATACGCAACTGCTCTCTGGAGCAGGCTATCGCCCTGGCCGCCCAGAGCGGCTTTGGTGGGATTGACGTCAGTATTCAGGAGGTCGCGGCTCTGGCGACCGATCGCGGCCTGGAGTATGTGAAAGCACTCTTTTCCAGTGCCGGGGTTCTTCCCGGGCAATGGAATATGCCCGTGCGATGGCAGGCAGACGAGGAGACTTGGCGGCAGGATCTCGCCATGCTCCCACAACATGCGGCGCTGGCCAAGACCATTGGCTGCACGCGTTCGACGACCTGGTGCCCACCAGGCTCCGATGAGCGCGACTATGCGGAGAATCTGGCGTGGCATTTGGCCCGTTTTCGACCGATCGCCCAGATCCTCGCGGACAACGGTTCCAGCTTTGGCATAGAGTTCATCGGCCCCAAGACAAGCCGGTCGCGTCGCAAGTACGAGTTCATCTACACGCTGGAAGGCATGATGGACCTCGCATCACAGATCGGGACCGGTAACGTCGGTCTCCTGCTGGACGCCTGGCACCTGTACACGTCCGGCGGGTCGGTGGAGGATCTCGACCAGATCAGCGCCGAGGATATTGTCACGGTGCACGTTAACGATGCGCCTGAGGGACTGGCGCTGGAAGAGCAGGTCGACAACGATCGACGTCTACCCATGGAAACAGGTGTAATCGATCTGCCGGGATTCATGGGCAAGCTTTCGGCGATGGGATATGACGGGCCAGTCACGCCGGAGCCGTTCAGCAAGCGCATCAACGCGATCGATGATCCTGTCGAGGCCGCCAGGCTGGCAGCGGTGTACATGGACAAGCTCTGGAAAGCAGGTGGGCTGGGCTGAGCGGCCCATCGTCAGCACAGAGACGATGCTCGACCCATACGTCCGAGCGTCGCCGTCCGATAGTGAGGGATCGGTACGATTCGTTCGGGCGATTGGGCCCGCTCTCTGGTAAGATCAGGAGTCACTTTTCATGAACCAAGACCAGATGCTTCTGGAAGTTCGGAATCTCAAGACCTACTTTTTCCTGGAGGAAGGCACCGTTCATGCGATCGATGGCGCGGACTTTGCCATCGGCCGCGGCGAGGCCCTGGGAGTGGTAGGCGAGAGCGGTTGCGGCAAGAGCGTAACCGGGCAGTCCATTCTGCGGATCGTCCCCTACCCCGGCCGTGTGGTCGAGGGGGAGATTATCTTCTACCGCTACAACAAGCGCCCCGATGGAACGGAGGTGCAGGAAGCCGTCAACCTCACGGCGCTCGACCCTCAGGGAGAGGAGATCCGCTCGATACGTGGCGGCGAAATCGCTATGGTGTTCCAGGAGCCCATGACCTCGCTAAGCCCCGTGCACACCATGGGTCAGCAGATCATGGAAGCCATTATACTGCACCAGGGCGTTGACAAGGCCGAGGCCAGGCGCCGCGCCATCGACATGCTCCGCCGCGTCGGCATGCCGCAACCGGAGACCACGGTGGACTCTTATCCCCACCAGATGTCTGGAGGCATGCGCCAGAGGGGTATGATCGCCATGGCCCTCAGCTGTAGCCCCAGCCTGCTCATCGCTGATGAGCCCACCACGGCCATCGACGTGACGACTCAGGCGCAGATTCTCCAACTGATGCGCGATCTGCAGGAAGATCTCGGCATGGCGATCATGTTCATCACGCATGATCTGGGTGTCATCGCCGAGATGACAAAGCGCGTTGTGGTCATGTACATGGGCCGTGTGGTCGAGTCTGCTTCCGTGGATGACCTGTACTACGACCCGAAGCATCCCTATACCCGTGCTCTGCTCAACTCGATCCCACGTCTGGGTCAGCAGCGCGCCGAACGTCTGGAGTCCATCAAAGGCGTCGTCCCAGATCCGTACAACCTGCCTCCGGGATGCCCGTTCCATCCTCGGTGCAACAGCTTCATGCCGGGCGTATGCGATGTAGGCGATCCCATGAATATCGAGGTCGGTCCCGGTCATGAGGTCCGCTGCTTCCTGTACAACGAGTAGGAGAGGAACGAGGACATGGCAGAAAACACGAACAACATGCTCTTGCGTGTGAATAATCTCGTCAAGCACTTTCCGATCAGGCGCGGGGCAATGAAGCGCGTGGTCGGGCAGGTACGTGCCGTGGATGGCGTGAGCTTTCACATTCGTGAGCGCGAGACGCTCGGCCTCGTGGGTGAGAGCGGCTGCGGCAAGACGACGACGGGACGCTCCATCATGCGTGCCATCGAGCCGACCAGCGGAGAAGTGCTCTACACCAAAGCCAATGGGGAGACGATCAATATCCCCGATATGAGCAAGGAGGACCTGAGGGCCCTTCGATCAGAGCTCCAGATGATCTTCCAGGACCCGTACTCGTCGCTGAACCCCCGCATGACGCTCCTCCAGATCGTGGGCGAGCCGCTAACCGTCAACAAGATGGCGCAGGGGCGCGAGCTTGAGGATCGCGTAGCAGACCTTCTCCGAGTGGTGGGTCTGCGACCAGAGTACATGCGCCGCTATCCCCACGCCTTTAGCGGCGGGCAGCGGCAGCGCATCGGTATCGCCCGGGCGCTGGCCCTCAACCCGCGGTTCATCGTCGCTGACGAGCCGGTGTCTGCGCTGGACGTGTCGATCCAGGCACAGGTGCTGAACCTCCTGCAGGATCTGCGGGCTGAGTATGGGCTCACCTACCTCTTTGTCGCACACGACCTCAGCGTGGTCCAGCACATCTCTGACCGCGTGGCCGTGATGTACGTGGGCAAACTCGTCGAAATGGCGAGCACGAACGACCTGTACTATACGCCTCTCCATCCATACACAGAGGCACTGATGTCCGCCGTGCCCAAGCCTGATCCGCGGGCCGCCAGGCAGCGCATCGTCCTTGAGGGCGAAGTCGCTGACCCGGCGAACCCGCCGTCCGGCTGCTACTTCCACCCGCGCTGCCGGTACGCGACGGAGCAATGCCGAGTGGAGGAGCCGGAGCTGCTTGAGGCGAGGCCAGAGCACTATGTCAAGTGTCACCGGGCGAATGAGCTTACGCTTCGCGGCGTTTCCGGATAAGGGGACAGCATGACAGATAGAGCACCGCTGTGGCCAAAGATCCTGGGATATGTTCTATGGGCCATCTCGGCAATCATCGGCGTAGGAGCGTTGTTCGCCGCCATTGGTCTGGTTGAAGCCGCCGTACCGCGCTTGTTCCTCAACTGCGATCCCATGAAGACGGTGGAGTGCTCCGGCCAGGCTCGGGCTCTGATGATTCTGGGATACTCGATCATCGGCATCGCGTGGCTCATCTGGTACATTGTCATGGCCGAGCGGTACACGCGGGCCAAGTCACCGGAGACGGTGGCCAAGAGATTCGCCGTGAACACCGGTATTCAGGCCGCGATCATCATCGTCTGGTATGTCCTGACGGAGTTGATTCTGGGCTGATTCCGATGGAATGAGCGACTCCCCGGGCCCCGGGGCTGGGTATCCGGCCCCGGGGCCCTCGTATCCTGTCCCCGCTCGGGCGAGTCCGGATCCGAACGTCAGTCTTTGCGCTTGGATACCTAGGAGGGTCGAAAGCTATGAGTGATTACAGGGGGTTCCATCCCGTCGATGTGGCCAGCCTGGGCATTCCCGAAGTGGGTGTGGGGATGCTGGGCTACCGCTTCATGGGGCGAGCCCACTCGAATGCCTACCTGCGAATGCCAGTCTTTTGCTGGCCGCCCGCGGCGCGGCCGTGCCTTGTGGCCATGTGCGGGCGCACGGAGCACGCCGTGGCAGAGGCAGCCACTCGGCTGGGATTCGAGGGCTACTATACCGAGTTGAGTGAGATGCTGGCCGATCCGCGCATTTCGCTCTTTGACAACTGCGCATCGGCGGATGCCCACGCCGAACCCACGCTGGAAGCGATCCAGGCGGGTAAGCACGTGCTGTGCGAAAAACCGCTGGCCACCTCGGCACGCGACGCCTACAGAATGTGGCAAGCCGCCGAAGCTGCCGGGGTGTTTCACATGACGGGCTTTAACTACCGTCTCATACCGGCCGTGCGCCTTGTGCGGGATCTCATCGAGCAGGGCGTGATGGGACGGATCTACTCCTTTCGCGGCAGGTACTTGCAGGAAGGCGGTGATGACCCTAACCGCCCCTGGTCCTGGCGCTCTGATCGCTCCCAGGGCGGGTATGGAGCCATCGGCGATATCGGCGTGCACATCATCGATCTCGCAAGGTTCCTCGTAGGGGAAATCCGGTCCATCTCTGCGCTCACGCAGACCTTTGTGCGCGAGCGCCCGCTATCTGATCGCCCGGGCGAGTACGCCCCGGTTACGACCGATGACGTGTTCGTGTCTGCCGTGGCCTTTGAGAATGGCGCGCTTGGCACAATCGAAGCCTCCAAGGTGGCCACGGGCCGCAAGAACCAGAATACCTTTGAGATCAACGGAGCAAACGCCTCAGTGGTCTTTGACCTGGAGAGGCTGAACGAACTGCAGGTCTACATGAAGGAGGGCACGCCGGAGAGCCTCCAGGGCTTTAGCACCGTATCGGTCACGGAGAGGAACCATCCTTTCTACCAGTTCTGGTGGCCGCACGGACACATCATTGGGTGGGAGCACAGCTTTGTGCACGAGGTGAACCTGCTGCTGCGCGCCATCGTTCTCGGAGAACCCTTCTCACCCTATGCTGCCACTTTTGAGGATGGCTATCGCGCACTGGCGATCGGCGAAGCGGCTATCGAATCCGCAGAGTCCGGGCGGCGCGTTGAGCTACAATACTAGCGTTCAGGAGAGGTAGGAACATGAAACTGGGGATGGATATCTACACCGTCCGCTCCAAAGGTTGGGACGCCTTCCAACTGCTGGACTACTCCAAAAAGATCGGCCTCGATCTGGTGCATTTCTCGGATCTCAACCCGTTTGAGAGCCTGGAAGACGAGTATCTCGATCGGGTTAGGGCTCATGCCGATCGGCTTGGGCTGGCGATCGAGGTCGGGATGCTCTCGATCTGCGAGTCCGCGACCATCTTTGACCGCTCGGAGGGTTCCGCGGTGGAGCAGGTCACAAAGATGCTGCACGTGGCGGACAAGCTCAGATCGCCGATCTTGCGGTGCGTACAGGGCTCGTCTGCGGACAGGCAGACCGAGCTTCCCTTTGAAGGCCACATCGAGAACACGATCGCCACGTGCCGTGCCGTCCGCAGCATGTGTATGGACCTGGGCATCAAGCTGGCGCTTGAGAACCATGCGGGCGATTTCCACGGTTCCGAGCTTGCGGACTTGATCGTAGCGGCGGGACCCGAGTACGTGGGCGCCTGTATCGATGCAGGCAACCCCCTCTGGGCAGGCGAGAGCCCCTTCGTCACCCTTGAGGCGCTGGCCCCCTACATTGCCACGAGCCACGTACGAGACACCGCCGTGTGGCCACATCCCACGGGCGCCTCTGTCCAGTGGGTGGCCATGGGAGATGGCAACATCGGCATCAACGATTGGGCGGCCAGATTCATCGAGCTTTGCCCGAACGTGCCGTTCAGCCTCGAGATCATCACCTCCGCCCCGCCCCGCGTGCTCGACTATCTGAAGCCTGAGGCGGACTACTGGAAGATGTACCCGGACACGCCAGCGCGGGAGTTCGCGCGGTTCGAGGCACTGGTCCGTAACGGTCAGCCGTACATCCGGCCATGCCTGACCGTCGGCCGTGACGCGCCCCCAGAGTACCTGCCCGCGATCGCAGCTCAGCAGACGATCGATCTGGAACGCAGCATCCAGTTCTGCAAGGAAACGCTCGGCATCGGCGAGTCCTAGGGAGTCACTCTGAGAAACGGCGTTCCTGAATCAGGAACGCCGTTTCCTGTTCCGTCGCGACGACGATGCCATCGACACGCCGCCGCGACCTATTCCCAAGCATGAGGTGCATCATGGCAACCGGACCTTGCCAGAATGGGCGTCCGCTTCGGAGCGCCGGCATGACACAGGGTTTGCAGAGATCTACGCACCGGGCGCTATTGTTCGCCACGGGGCTCCGGCCGAGCGATCTGGGCCGCCCTCTGATCGGTGTGGTCAACTCGTACAACGAGTTGGTGCCCGGCCACGTTCACATGCCGGCGTTGTGCCAGGCGATCAAGCTGGGCATCACCGAAGCCGGAGGCACGCCGCTGGAGTTCCCTTCCATCGCCATCTGCGATGGCCTGTGCACGGGCATGGAGGGAATGAAGATGCCCCTGCCAAGCCGCGAACTGATCGCCGACTCCATCGAGGCGATGATGACGGCTCACGCGCTGGACGCGATGGTGCTTCTCTCGAATTGCGACAAAATCACCCCGGGCATGCTCATGGCCGCGGCGCGCCTCAACGTGCCCACCATCATGGTGACCGCCGGCCCGATGGAGCCAGGGCGTCATAGGGGCCGCCCGATCGGCTACACGGATCTCATGGAAGCCGAGGCGCTTGTTGTGCGAGGAATCCTCAGCCAAGCCGAGCTGGAGGAGATGGTGACGGAGGCCTGCCCTGGTCCAGGCTCATGCAACATGCTTGGCACTGCCAACACCATGTCCATTATGGCCGAAGCCCTCGGCATGACGCTTTCCGATTCGGCCCTCATCCCGGCGACCCACGGGGCACGCATTGCGCTCGCCAGGGAGTCCGGACGCGCCATAGTCGCCCTCTTGGAGCGAGGCATCTGCCCGCGGGATATCCTCACCAGGGAAGCCTTTGAGAACGCTCTGGCTGTGGACATGGCCGTCGGGGGCTCTACAAACACCGCCTTGCACCTCCCTGCTATTGCCCGAGAGGCTGGCCTGGAGTTGGAGTTGGAGGCCTTTGCACGTTCAGCGGCTCGTGTTCCGCAGTTGGTCCTCCTCAAACCGGCCGGAACGCACTTCGCCAGTGACCTGTACCGGGCGGGCGGCGTCCCTTCCCTGCTATCGAGCCTGCTGGCAGCGGATCTGGTGCACGGAGACTGCCTGACGGTCAACGGCTGCACGATTGCGGAAAACGTCCGGGCAAGACATGTCACCGATGACGGCGTGATCCATCCGCTTTCCTCGCCCATTCGGCCCGTCGGAGGACTGGCCATCCTCTACGGAAACCTTGCGCCGGAAGGCTCAGTAGTCAAGAGCTCGGCAGTCGTGGACGAGATGCTACAGCACACCGGTCCAGCGCGCGTCTATGATGGGGAGGAGAGCGCCCTTGCCGCGATCCTGAATGGCTGCGTCAGGCCGGGTGATGTGGTGGTCATTCGCTACGAAGGTCCGAAAGGCGGACCCGGCATGCGAGAGATGCTCATGCCGACCTCGGCGATAATCGGGATGGGCCTGGGAAGGTCCGTCGCGCTGGTGACGGATGGCCGCTTCTCCGGTGCTACGCAGGGCGCTTGTATCGGTCACGTCACGCCGGAGGCCTATCTTGGTGGCCCGATCGCCCTTGTCCGAGATGGCGACTGCATCTCGATCGATATCCCCGCTGGCAGGCTGTCTCTCGAGGTAGAGACTGACCTGCTGGATCAGAGACGCGCGATGTGGTGCCTGCCCGAAGAAAAGTCGATGCCCGCCGGAGGCCTCCTTGACCGCTACAGACGCCTGGTGGGTCCAGCCAGCCGCGGTGCCGTCCTGGAGTGACGGGCACAAGGCCAAGTCCTTGTGCTCCACCCTGGACGAGGACGGTTACTCGGGCCAGTGCTCCTCTATCAATGGCTTCAGAGCCTTCAGGGCGACTTGCAGGCCCTCATTGATGCGATCGGCCTGGTAGTTGCGGTCGCGGTTCTCCACAGCAATGTCGCCGGCGTAACCAGCCTGTCTTGCCACCGAGAAGAGCCCTGGCCAATCGATTTGACCCAACCCGGGGATGGCATAACGCCACCAGTCTGGCCCGAGTACACCCACTCGCCGCAATTGCGCTGCATCGACGAGCACATCTTTGGCTCGCATGTGCAGAACCCGCGTTCCGTATTCCCGAAACACCTGGAGATAGTCAATGCCCTGCCAGGCATAGTGAGAGGCGTCATACTCGATCCCGAGCGTGCTGTCCGGCACGGCATCGAACAGCCGGTCGTACATCTCGGGCGACGTGGCCAGATTCTCCCAATGCAGAGGACCGTCGCCACACACATCTCCGGGCCATGGATCGAGTGCCACCGACACACCCCGATCCGCAGCCATACGAGCGATGGGCGCAAAGCGCGCTGTGTAGAGCGAGAGGTTTTCATCCATTCTCAATCCGGGATCGCGCCCGGTCCTTCCGACCACCAGATGACATCCCAGCTCACGCGCAACGTTCATAGCCCGCCCGTAGTACGCTACGGCATCGGCCACAGGGACGCGAATGGTGTCGCCGCCTATCGTCACCGCGGTGACAGCCGTCTCCTCTGCCGCAAGCTCCTCCACCAACCCTGGGAGAGAGCGCTCGAGCGTCTGCAGCCCCGGCTCCGTCAGCCAGCCGGCGTGGACCTCCAGCGCCTCATACCCCAGTTTCTTCGCCCTTTTTATGTTCTCTACAGTCAACGGCAGATAGCATCCAATTCTCATGTGTGTCCAATCCTTGTGTTCGCATCCTTGCCCGAATACTATCCGACGTTGTGTCGCAGGACAAACCGCGTCTCGAACCGCCTTGACGGCTCGGCGCCGGTCACCTAGACTCGCAGCGAAGATGCATCTGCCACGGGGGGTAAACGATGCGCATCAATCAACTCAGGCGCAAACTGCAGAGAGGCGAGACCGTTGTCGGCCCTTTTATGAACTGTTCTTACCCGGCCTTTATCGAGATCGTCGGCTTGGCTGGCTTTGACTTTGCTATCATCGACACCGAGCATGGCCCGCTCTCCATAGAGACCGCCGAGGACCTCTGCCGGGCTGGCCAACTGGCAGAGCTCGATCCAATCGTGCGAGTCAGCAGCAACGAACCTCACCTGATCCAGCGCGCACTGGACATCGGTTCCGCCGGCGTGCAGATCCCCCAGATCGAGACGCGGTCGCAAGCCGAAGCCGCTGTACGTGCCGCCAAGTACGCGCCGCTGGGGATGCGCGGCATTTCGCTGCTCACGCGAGCAGGCGACTATGCCGTGTACGGCACGGAAGGCATCACCGATGGCCTGAATGCAGAGCAACTGGTGATCATCCACATTGAGGGCATTGAAGGACTGCGGAACCTGGACGACATCGTCGACGTCGCCGGGGTTGACGTCGTTTTCCTAGGCCCCTATGACCTATCGCAGTCATTCGGTATCCCGGGCCAGGTGAATGATCCGCGAGTGGTACAGGGTATGGAGGAGGCCGTGGTCAAGATCCGGGCAGCGGGCAAAGCGGCCGGGACCTTTGCCTCGGACCCGGAGACGGCGCGCCGGTGGATGGATCTCGGCGTGCAGTACCTTTCCTACGGCGTCGACGTAGGCATCTTTGCGGGGGCTTGCCGCGGTTTGGTGAAGGGCCTCAAGGGTACCGTGCCGAAGCGCCACCGCTAGGTGGTTTCGCGTTCTCGGATGCCGAGCCTTTGCTTTCCCAGGTAAGTGGCGCAGTGCATCGAATGGTGCTTTTGGGAAGGGCTCGTGGCCCGGCTTGGGCTGCATGCGGCTTGACGACCCGGCTCTTCTGTGTTATTCTATTGGGCAAGTGGCGAGGATGCCCCAGAGGCATCCTCGTGGTTGTATATAGGCTGGAGACTGGGACAATGGGTTTCGCAGCGCTCAGGATCAATAGGAGGCAGCCTGCCATCGGCATATGTACCGAGGGGTAGTTTGGCGTACAGAGCGTCGAAGAAGACCAGGCCAGTTATCCCAAGGGAGCTGGTCTTTTTTGTTAGCTACTGATACGAGGATTTCCCAGATCCGGCACACGCTTAGGAGGCACGAATGCTAGAGTTTAGCAAACGAACCAATACACTGGAACAATCCGAGTACAAGTACAGTCTTCAGGACGTCACAACGCCGAACTTTTACCGGCTGCTCTATAGCTATGACGACGTGCCCAAGATCCCCTTTAACCACCGGCACGTCCCGATGTATCCCCCGGAAAGGCTCTGGATCAGCGATACCACCTTCCGGGATGGACAGCAGGCACGCACGCCCTTCACGGTTGAGCAGACGGTGCACCTGTACCAGCTACTGCATGAGCTGGGTGGCCCCAATGGCATCATCCGCCAGGCCGAGTTCTTCCTGTACAGCAAGAACGATCGAGACGCCGTGGACGCCTGTCGCGCCCTGGGATTCAAGTTCCCAGAGATCACAAGCTGGATCCGGGCGACCAAGCAGGACTTTATGCTCGTCAAGGATATGGGCATCGAGGAGACAGGGATCCTGGCCAGCTGCTCAGACTTTCACATCTTTAACAAGCTCAAGATGACCCGACGACAGGCCATGGACCAGTTCGTCGGCATCGTGAAGGACGCCCTCTCTATCGGTGTCAGGCCGCGCGTGCACCTTGAGGATATCACCCGCGCCGACTTTTATGGCTTTGTGGTTCCCCTGGCCCTGGAGCTGAAGAAGCTGTCGGATGAGAGCGGCATTCCGATCAAGATCCGTGCCTGTGACACTCTGGGCCTTGGCGTGAGCTACCCTGGAGTAGCCCTGCCGAGGAGTGTACCCGGCATTGCCTATGGCCTCTGGCACCACGCCGGATTCCCCAGTGAATTGCTGGAGTGGCACGGCCACAACGACTTTGGCAAGGCGGTCTCCAACGCCGGCACGGCCTGGCTGTACGGCATCTCGACGGCCAACTGCACCATGCTCGGATTCGGCGAGCGAACGGGGAACACACCGCTGGAGGCGATGGTGTTCGAGTATGCAGCACTGCGCGGCACCTTCGATGGCATGCAGCCGAGTGTCATCACCGAGATCGCGCGCTACTATGAGTCCGACCTGGGGTACCAGATCCCGCCGATGACGCCCTTTGTGGGTGAGGACTTTAACACAACCCGTGCAGGCATCCATGCCGATGGTCTGCTCAAGGATCCAGAGGTATACGCCGCCTTTGACACAGAAGCCTTGCTGAATCGACCCATCCGGGTGATGGTGAACCAGTCCTCGGGCGCAGCTGGCCTGGCATACTGGATGAAGGGGTACTATGGGCTCGGTGGGCGGCATGAACTGGACAAACGTGATCCCCGCCTGGTACACATCAACGAATGGGTTCAGCAGCAATACGCTGAGGGGCGCTCCACCGCTATCGGCGACGATGAACTCGCGAGCGCGATCGCCGTTCTGGAGCCAGAACTCGATGCCGAACTTCGCGGCGTGATGGTGACGGACTGAGCCTCATCTGTTGCAGCGCAGAGGGAGCCCCAGGGCTCCCTCTCTCTTTGTTTACGCCCAGACGGGCCTCTACACCCCAGCCCTGTCGAGCGCGGGAAGCTCACACCTGTGCACTCCCTCGGCGAGAGCGATGGCGCCCAACACCCCCGCCCTGTCGCCGAGCCCAGGAGGCAGGATGTAGTTATCGATGTCGGCTATCACCCGCTCGGCCTGCAGGTATCCATTGAGCAACTCCAGTACATAACGGCGGATCATGGGGAAGAGCTGTTGCTGATGCATCACGCCCCCGCCCATGATGATCCGCTGCGGGGCCAGGGTCAGCAGGAAATTCATCACCCCGCTCGCAAGATACCGTGCCTCCAGTTCCCAGGCAGGATGATCCGGTGCCAAGTTCTCCGAAGGCACTCCCCATCGCTCCTCAATCGCCGGCCCGCAGCAGAGCCCCTCCAGACAGTCTCCATGATATGGGCAGTGCCCCGGATAGGGGTCGAGCGCGAGGTCGTGGGGCACACGAATGTGCCCCATCTCCGGATGCATCACGCCGTGGATCAGGGCCCCATTCGCCATCGCACCGCCACCGATGCCGGTACCGACGGTGAGATAGACAAAGGTATCCAGCTCTCTGGCCGCACCCCAGCGGTGCTCCCCAAGGGCGGCCACGTTGACATCGGTGTCAAAGCCCACCGGTACGCGCAGCATGCTGTGGACGGCCCCAGCAAAGTCCGTGTGCGCCCAGCCGGGCTTTGGCGTGGTTGTGACGTAACCGAAGCGTGCCGATGTTGGATCCGGATCGATCGGGCCAAAGGAAGCGATCCCCACAGCGCTGAGCGGCCCCAGCGCTTGGTGCTCAGAGAAGAACGTCGCTACTTGGGCCAGAGTCTCCGCCGGTGCGCCGGTATCGAATCGGATCTCTGCGCGGATGTCGTCCGGCCCCGTGCCAATGGCACACACAAACTTTGTGCCCCCACCCTCGATACCTCCGTATAGTGGCATGTGGCCACCTCCTCCGTGGGTGATGTTCGCCGTAGCCGGGATTCCACCCAGCCTAGCCTCAGTTCGCCGCCAGCATATCCGCCCGCTGTCGCACGGGCAACCTCCGCAGATAGCGGTTCCGCGGCCGTGCCTGCTCTGCACAAAGAACAACAGGCGCCCGACCAGCGCCCGCTAATCGCGGGCGGCGGCGCCGGTCGGGCGCCTGTGTACGGCGTAGGAACGACTAGAACTGGCCTTCCTCTGCTTCTGACTCCTGCTGGAGATGCTTCTCCAGCCAGGAGTCCAGATCGACTCGGCGGAATCGCCACGTTCGCCCGATTTTGATCGCGGGAATCTTGTTGTCCTGTGCCCAGGAGTAGATCGTCGACTCTTTGAGCTGCAAGTACTGGGCTACCTGCTTAACATTAAGCAAAACATCCTGAGACATCTCACCCTCCTATGTCCCGGACCAGAGCATCGGGTCGGACACCTAACGAACACTGATACAAGATGTTCTCGCCCAGCAATCACTGTGCCGCGCACAACGATGCACAAAGCGCGAGTGTAGCCCGATTATAGCCTAGGCCCATGCGATAGTCAACAATATGGGGACATAACAGCACAAAAGATCAGTTAAACGGCGTGAACGGTAGCGCTAACATGCGGAACAAGGTGGCTGTAGGGTGAGAGCCTGTTGTCCCAGGGGTGTCTAGATGCTATACTGGCCGTGTTGGTTCGCCGTTTTTCTTGCCACCCGGGAGGCAATCAGATGTACCAGAGAACGATCATCATCGGCAGGCTGGGGCGCGACCCTGAGATGCGCTACACGCCCCAGGGCACGGCAGTAACCTCCTTCAGCGTCGCTACCGATCGCAACTGGACCGATCAGAGCGGCCAGAGGCAGCAGCGCACCACCTGGTTCAGGGTCTCCGCGTGGAGACGCCTCGCCGAGACGTGCAACCAGTACCTCACCAAGGGTCAACTCGTCATGGTCGAAGGTGAACTGCAGGATCCTCGTCCTTTCCAGGGCCGCGATGGCGAATGGCGCGCATCTCTGGATCTCACGGCCACCAATGTCAAGTTCCTCAGTGGGCGTGGCGAAGCCAGCGGGCCGTCCGGGTCACAGGATAGCGAAGGGGACGCCGCTGATCGCCCCGGGGCGATTCTCGATGAGGAAGAGATACCGTTCTAGTGCCACTTGCCGGCGGATCGGTAGTCTATCCGCCGCAGGCGAAGCAGGGCGCCCGCGGCCTTCGCAGTTGCTTGCCCGCGATATCTCCATGTGGAGCACGTGGTGGCCCGAGATCTCTTCCTGTACAACGGACGGTTTCGCACCATGGACCCGCGTTTTCCCGCAGCCGAAGCCATCTTGATTCGCCAGGGGCGCATCGTGGCACGCGGAGCGACTGCGGATCTACGTGCGCTCTCCCGCGCGGCATTGCCAGTCAACCTCGCTGGGCGCAGCGCCAGTCCGGGACTTGAGGATGCCCACCTGCATCTCTGCGAGCACGGACTGGCGCTTCAGCAACTCCAGCTCGTTGGCTGCCACACTCTAGAGGACGTACAGAGTGCAGTACGTGGTGCCGCCGAGAATAGCACCCAGCACTGGATCCATGGCCATGGATGGGATCACAACGCCTGGCCCCGACCGGTCAAGCCGACGCGCCATGATCTGGATCTGGTCTCCCCTTCCCAACCCGTGGCACTGGATTCCAAGGATCTGCACACGCTCTGGGTGAACTCAGCTGCCCTGCGTCTGGCCGGGATCGATTGCAACACACCCGACGTCGCCGGCGGCGAGATTCCCCGCGATTCGGCCGGCGAACCGCTGGGGATCTTTTCCGAGCGCGCGCGTGAACTCATCCAGCGCGTGATACCGGCACCTACCCCTGCAGAGAGGCTGCAAGCCGCGCGCCTGGCGATTTCCGATGCCACCCGGCTTGGGTTGACCGCTGTCCACAGCTGTGAAGGCCCTGAATCCTTTGCCGCCCTCGCCCAACTCGAACGCGCCGGAGAACTGCCCCTGAGGGTCTGGCACATGCTGCCTGTGCGGTATCTCGATCAGGCTCTCGCCCTGGGATTGCGAACCGGTTTCGGCAGCGAGCGGCTGCGGATTGGCCACATCAAGCTCTTTGCTGACGGCGCTCTGGGCTCTGGGACCGCAGAGATGCTCGAACCCTACGAGGACGCGCCCGAAAGCAGGGGCGTAGCGGCCAGCAGTACCGAGGAAATGTTCGAGGCTGTGCTGCGCGCCGCTGAGGGAGGCCTGGCCTGCGCCATCCATGCCATCGGGGACGCGGCAAACCGGCGGGTACTGGGCGTCTATGCCCGCGTCCTCCGCGAACTGGGGTCGCTAGGGTTGCGCCAGCGGATCGAGCATGTTCAGCTGATCACACCGGAGGACCGCCGGAGGATGAGCCGGCTGGGCGTTGTAGCGTCCATGCAGCCATACCACTGCACGCAGGACATGGCGACGGCTGAGCGGCGCTGGGGCCGGCGATGCCGGGACGCCTATGCCTGGGCCAGCTTGCTGTCAGCGGGATCTCACCTCGCCTTTGGCACGGATGCGCCCGTGGAGCCGCTCAACCCGCTTCGCGGGCTGTACGCGGCGATGACCAGAACCAGGGAAGCAGAAAGCGACGAAGACGCCTGGTATCCGGAAGAGCGCCTATCGCTGGATCAGGCGCTCCGCGCCTACACATGGGGAAGCGCCTATGCAGGCTACGCGGAGCGAGAGCGCGGGATGCTGGCACCCGGCCGGCAGGCGGACATCACCGTCTTCTCGGATGCACTCTCGGATGATGAGCCGCGGCGCCTGCTCGAGATGGGAATCGACTGTACCATCGTGGGCGGCCAGATCGCCTTCCAGCGCTGACCGCCCCTACCCTTCACTAGTCCTGAAAGCTCTCGACAATTCGCCGGTAACGCTGTACCAGGCCCGAGGCCTGCTCCTCTGTAGGGGCCTGTGCAAACACCTGAAAGAGCGGGTTATCGGCATCAGGCAGAACGAGCACCCACTCCTCGTCACCAAGCACGATTTTGACGCCGTCGATCTGCTCGCCCAGACGCTCCTTGTACTGTTGGTTAAGCAAGCGCATGACCTTGCCCTTGGATTCCCATGGGCAGGTCACCTCGGTCTGCGCCATATGATACGGTGGCACATTCGCCAGTGCTTGAGGCAAGTTGATGTTCTGGAGCGTCATGTACTCGAGTAGCTTGGCCACCGTCATCATTCCATCGACCACGGCCTGAAACTCGGGCCAGATAAAGCTGCCGTTGCCGTCGGTCGCCATCACCACGCCCGGCTCGTTCGCCGCGCGCATCAAGGCGTGCAGGTTCACCTTGGTGCGGATCACCTGGCCGCCATACCGCTCCGCCACGCGCTCGAACACAGTCGGCATCGAGACCGGTACGGCGATGGTTCCTCCGCCCTTGGCACGGAGCACCATGTCCGCCAGCATAGCCCCGAGCCTCACGCCGTTGACCGCCGAACCACCGCAGTGCACCACGAACACCCGCTCGCCACCAACGTCCAGCCGCACCCCCATCGCCGTGTCCAGCGTCTGGCAGATTTTCCCTAGCTGCTCCAGAGACGTCTGGAACTCCTCCGGCAGGATGGACATCTTGGTTTCGTCAGGAGCTTCATTTAGGGCCACGGTGCGGCAGTTCAGCGCCGTCAGGATCGGCGCCAGCACGGCGCCCGTGGGCGCATTGGCAAAGTCCACGGCCACATAATGATTGGCCTCTCGGATCGCCTGCACATCGAGTGAAGCCATGAAGGCTTCCTGGTACCTCTCGACGACGTGATCGGCATAGCTGATGGTACCGATCTCGTCCAGATACACGCGACGAAAGTCCTCGCGGAAGAACACCTGCTCAATGCTTCTCTCCTGAGCTTTGGTCAGGTCCTGACCGTTGCCATCAAAGAACTTGATGTCCACCACCCGGTTGTCAAAGGGCGATAGCCGGAGATGCACGCCACCGGCGGTGCCGGCATACCGCGTGTAAAAGCGCGCCACGGGGATGGGCATCGACTGCAGGTCGAGAACGTTGACGCCCGCCGAGGGCAGCCCTGAGATCACGCCCCGCTTGAGCATACGTGGGCTGCGATGCGGATCCCGGTTGATGGTGACGACGGCCCCTTTCGGCAATGAGGCGCCAAAAGTGGCTCCCAGCCGGGCGGCGAACTCGGGTGTCAGATCGATGTTAACAAGGCCCGTCACGCCGAACCGTCCAAAGAGAACGTGCCGGCCCTGGGCGCCCCAGATGATGCTGCTGTTAACGCTGGCGCCCGCCTCGACTTCTTTGTTCGGCCAGATCTTGACGTTGGGATGTATGATGGCCCCTTCGCCGATGACCGACGAATCGCCGACGACCGCACCCTCAAAGACCACGCTCTTTCGCTTGAGGCTGACCTGCCGGCCGATGATCGCGCCGCGCAGTTCAGCCCCTTCGCCGATGTAGCAGTTGCGCCACACGATGCTGCGATCAATGTCCGCGTATCGATCCACAACCGTGTAGTTGCGGATGACAGAGGGTCCATGGACGATAACCCCCTGCTTGATCTTGACACCATCTCCCAAGAACACCGGCCCGTAGAGCTGGGCATCGGGGGCTATCTCCACCCCCTCTCCTACCCACACGCCTTCGCGCAGTTGCTCGCCCCATGAGGCGCAGCTCACAAGGCCGGAGAGCATATCGCTGTTGGCACGCATAAACTCGGAGAGGTTCCCGACGTCACACCAGTATCCCTCGGCCACATAGCCATACATCGGGTCACCCTTTTCGAGAAGCGTCGGAAAGAGTTCCTGGCTAAAGTCGTACTTGGTCTCGGCCGGAAAATAGTCCAGCACGTCGGGTTCGAGCACGTAGATGCCGGTGTTCACATTGTCGGAGATGACCTCGCCCCAGCTGGGTTTCTCCAGAAACTGCTTGATCCGCCCATCTTCGTTGAGTATCACCACCCCATACTCCAGCGGGTTGGGCACCCGGTAGAGCGTCAAGGTCGCCAGGCTCTTCTTCTGGCGGTGGTACTCGATGACAGAGGAGAGATCGATATCGGTGAGCGCGTCGCCGCTTATGACAACAAAAGTGTCGTCAAGCAGATGCTGAGCCTGCTTGACGCTACCTGCCGTGCCCAACGGGGACTCTTCGATGGAATAGTCTATGTGCATCCCCAGGCTGGAGCCATCGCCAAAGTAGTCCTGTATCGCCTCCGCCATGAACTGCAACGTGATCACCACCTCGGTGATTCCGTGCCGCTTGACGAGATCCAGAATGTGCGCAATTACGGGCTGATTCACAATCGGAACCATGGGCTTGGGACGGTTCACCGTCAGAGGCCTCAGCCTTGAGCCTGCACCACCAGCCATCACCACAGCCTTCATCGCATCCTCCCAAATACAGTGAGATGGGCGACCTTCCGCGAGTCCGTTGATGCCCTCTTGCAGGGCGATTATACCATGGCGACACACTCGGGGACAGCCACACACCGCACGGAGGCGGCGTCAGGGTTCGGTGCGCGCGCGTCCGATATTGGCCAGGAACTCCGAGCGGGTGTTCTGACTGCGCCTGAAGACGCCCAGCATGGCACTCGTCACCATGCGTGCATTGGCTTTGTTGACTCCACGCATGGCCGCACACATGTGCATACCCTCACACACGATGGCGATGCCTTTCGGGTGTAGCGTTTCCTCCAGGAACTCGGCGATCTCCTGAGTCATCCTTTCCTGCAACTGCAGCCTGCGGGCGAACATCTCCACGATGCGCGGAATCTTGCTGAGGCCGATCACGCGCCCATCCGGGATGTAGCCCACATGGCATTGCCCAAAGAACGGCAAGAGGTGGTGCTCGCACAGGCTGTAGTAGTCGATATCCCTTACGATCACCATCTCGTCATAGTTCACATCGAACACGGCGCCGTTGACGAGCCGCGCTGGATCGACGCGATAGCCAGCCGTCAACTCGGCATACGCGCGGGCCACGCGCTCCGGAGTTTTCCTTAGCCCTTGCCGCTCCGGGTCCTCGCCGATCGCGAGCAGAATGGCATGGATCGCGTCCGTGATGGCCACTGACGATTCCTCGTCCTCAGTGCCCGCGAGTTCGTCACAAGAGGTGTCATACTCGGCCGGATCTAGCGGCAGATGTGTCATGGATGCTCTAGTCTCCCCGGGGCTTACAAGCACGATCGTCCTCGGCGCCGGCCGTTGGAAAATCGTCTCGTGTGCGGGTGATCTCCACCCCTGCCGACCGCGCAAGCGACAGGGCCTGCGGCTTTTCGACTCGAACAGTGGCACGGCTCACGCCTCGGTGCCCCAGGCAGAGCCGTGCCAACTCGGTAGCGAGCTTTTCCACGAGCAGGTGCCGCGCCCCCCTTGTATAGGCCACCAACTCCCGGGCAACGGCGCCATAATCCACGGCATCGTGGATCTCGTCCGATGCACCTGCCCTCCGCGCATCCACTTCCAGAGCTACATTCACCAGTATGTCCTGGGCGGTATCCCGCTCGTCATCGTTCACGCCGATGATCCCTTGAACCAGCAGATCCCGGATGTAGATCCGATCGGTGTCTCGTTCTATCTGTCCAACCACTAGAGATGCTCCCCCCCGGTGAGGTGCAGAACCTCCCCGGTCACATAGTCCGCGTTCAGCAGGTACAGCACGGCCTGGACGACATCCTGTGCATCTCCTGTGCGCCCAAGCGGCAGCCTCATGGCTAGGCGCTCGAAATAGCTCTCCTCCCCCGGCGAGGCCATGACCGCGCCCAGGGCAAGCGCGTTCACCTGCACCTGCGGTCCGAGCGCCAGCGCCAGGCTACGGGTCAGCGTCACCAGAGCGCTCTTGCTCAGTATGTAGGCCATGTGCTGTATGCCGGGGCGGAAAGCACGCCAATCGGTCAGATTGATGATATGCCCCCTGCGATGGGCAGGCAGTCGCGCCGCATAGGCCTGGGAGAGAAAGAACGGAGCCCGCAAGTTGACGTCCATGTGTCGAGACCAGTTCTCCGGCGTGGTCGATGCCAGAGTCCCCCGCTCGAAAACAGCGGCTGAGTTGACCAGCACATCCACAGCGCCCAGTGACTCGGCAGCCGCCGGAATGAGCGCCTGCACCTGCTCGAGATTCTCCAGGTCAGCTTCAAGCGTCACCGCCCGGCGCCCCAGAGCGCGGACCTCCTCTGCCACCTGTTCTGCTGCCCGTTGTGAGTGGCGATAGTGCACCGCGACATCCATGCCGGATCGGGCAAGGCCCAGAGCGATCTCTCGTCCGATGCGGACGCCAGCCCCCGTGACAAGTGCCGTACAGCCAGAGAGTTCCACGTTCGTCGTTCCTCCCTACTCGCTCGGCGGCCCTGCAGGGCCTGACCTGCCGGCCCGGCGACACCCAGGAGCCCAGAACGTCTATTCAGGGCGATTATCCGTTCGTAAGGAGTACGGGTCAAACTGGCGCCCGGAACGCTGTCCTCCAGATTGACAGACTCGCGATGGGCCTATAATGGGATAACGATCGTTACAGCAGTAAGGAGAGTCCCTATGCCCAACGAACAGCAGATCCGGGAGGCCCTGACCAAGGTCATGGATCCCGAGCTCAACAGGAGCATCGTCGATCTGGGAATGGTCCATGACATCACTTTCGAGGATGGGACCGTTTCCTTCACGTTGGCCCTGACGATCATCGGCTGCCCGATGAAGCAGCAGATGCAGGATGATGCCAGGGCGCGGCTGATGGAGCTGCCCGGAGTGCGTGATGTCCACATCGACCTGCGAGAGATGACTGCGGAAGAGAAGCAGGCCATCCAGGGCGCCCCGCAACAGTCAGGAAGCGCCTCGGCCTACAACCACATCAAACATGTCGTGGCTATCGTGAGTGGCAAAGGCGGCGTGGGCAAGTCCACCGTATCTGCGCTGTTGGCGGTAGCGCTGCAGCGCAAGGGATACCGGGTCGGCCTGCTGGATGCCGACATCACGGGCCCAAGCATTCCCAGAATGCTCCTCCAGGGCCAGCCGCGGCCGATGGGCGGGCCGCTGGGGATTCTGCCCGTCACCACGAGCGAGGGCATCAAGGTTATGTCCATCAACCTGCTCCTGGAGAACCCCAACCAGGCCGTGATCTGGCGGGGCCCTCTGATCAGTGGCGCCATCCAGCAGTTCTACGGCGACGTTGCCTGGGGAGACCTGGATTACCTCGTGGTGGACCTTCCCCCTGGCACCTCTGATGCGTCGCTGACGGTGATGCAGTCACTCCCAGTGCACGGCATCGTACTCGTAACAACGCCACAAGCCCTCTCAGGCATGGTGGTTCGTAAGGCCTGGAGCATGGCCCAGCAACTGGATATCCCCGTGCTCGGCATCGTGGAGAACATGAGCTATGCCGTGTGCCCCGATTGCGGTGCGCACCATGAGATCTTTGGCCCCAGCCGAGTTGGCGAACTGGCAGAGAGTATAGGGGCTCCGCTCCTGGGGCGGCTGCCGATCGAGCCAGGCCTGGCCGAGCTAGCGGATAGTGGCCGGCTGGAGGAGGCAGAGACCAACGCCTTTGGAATCGTCGCAAGCGCCGTTGTCGAGCAGCTGCCAGCCTAGCCCTCGCCACGTGGACGCCCACAGAGGCGGCCCGGTGAGGCCGCCTCTCTTCTATTCCCTTGCAAGTGCTGCCTCGAGCCGCCTGAGGACGCGAGTGAGCACGCGCACGGCCTGCAGGTACTCCGATACCGAAATCCGCTCCTCTGGAGTGTGATCGTAGGCAGAGTCTCCCGGGCCGTAGGCGACGATCGGGCACTTCCAGCGCGGGCCGATCACGTTCATGTCCGAGGTCCCGGTCTTTGTAACAAAGGCAGGCTGCCCCCCTGCGCTTCGTATGGAAGCGAGAAATGCGCTGGTCAGCACGCTTCTGTTGCTGGCCCGATAGGGGAGCTCCTGCCCGCGCAGCTGGACCTGCGCCTCGCCAGCCCAGTGATCATCAAGGAGATGGCGGAGCTCTGCGACGTCCAGGCCTAGTGGCAGGCGCAGCCCGATCCGCATGTCGACGAGATCGGCGAGACCGTCGGAGCTGGTATTCATGGCGCGCAGCGACGGATCGAGCCGATCGAACATCGATTCGCGACCGGCGTTGTAGCGCTGGGCCCAATCACGCACGGCCTCCCAGTAGTTGACGGCTACCTCGCAGGCGCTCTGCTCTCGCCCAGCCGTGTGGGACACGGGCCGGGTCAGGCGGTACTCGACCAGCAGCCGCCCTTTGTATCCCAGCGTCACCCGGTCCCAGCGGCTGGGCTCACCGATCACAACGGCGTCGGCGGGAGGATGGGTTTCAGCCACATGATAGGCCCCCCGCGAAGTGGCGGCCTCCTCTTCCACAGCGCCGATTACGATGACTCGAGCGCTCGTCAGCCCCGCTCGCGCCGCCGCGCAGATCATGGCGGCAAAAGGCCCCTTTGCGTCCACCGTACCGCGGCCGTGTAGCCAATCACCCTCGCGATAGACGGGCAACTGGCCCGGCACTGTGTCGATGTGCCCCAACAGCAGGATGCACCGCTCACCCGAGCCCGCCTCGCCTACGGCATTGCCGGCCGCGTCCAGCCGCGCGGCCAGCCCCATCTCAGCCATTGCGTCAACGCAAGCTTGGGCAACGGCGCCCTCCTGACACGATGGGCTCGGTATCCGAACGAGATCTTCCAGCAGCCGGACCGCTTGATCATCCGTTGGAGCGCTGTTCACCTTCATTGCGCCCGAGTCAGCACGCGCTCGATGGCATCACACACTGTAGCCAGTTCCTCATCAGTGATGACAAGCGGCGGCAGCAGCCTCAGCACGGTGCTCCCGGCAGGCAACGCCATCACGCCCTCGTCCGCCAGAGCCTTCAGATAGGGAGTGACACGCCCGCGCAACTCGATGCCGATCATCAAGCCGAGCCCCCTCACATCGCGGATGCACCGCGCGTCCAGGCTACGCAGCCTCTGCAGAGCCCAGTTGCCCTTGCGCTCGGCCTGGGCCGGCAGATCGTGCTCCTGGATAAACTGTATAGCAGCCAGGGCGGCTGCGCAGGCCAGGGGATTTCCTCCGAACGTCGTGCCGTGCACGCCGGGGCTGACGTTTTGGATCGAGTCCCCCAGCAGCAGCGCTCCCATGGGAACGCCACCCGCGATCCCTTTGGCCACCGCCATGAGATCCGGGTGCAGCCCGTGGTGCTCGCAAGCGAACATCCGGCCCGTGCGCCCAAAGCCAGTCTGGACTTCGTCGATGATCAGGAGCGCGCCCCTATCATGGCAGAGGGCCTCCGCACCACGCAAATACTCGCCATCCCCCGGGTTGACGCCGCCTTCCCCCTGAACCACCTCGAGAATCACCGCGGCAGTCTCTTCTGTGACGGCATCCCTCAGCTGGTCCAGGTTGCCGTACGGAACATGCTGCACGCCGGGGAGCAGGGGCTCGAACGGTTTCCGGTAATGTGGATCCCAGGTTGCAGAAAGCGCACCCATGGTGCGCCCGTGAAACCCGCGCTGTGTGGCCACAATGCCCGGTCTGCCGGTGCTGAGCCTGGCGAGCTTGAGCGCCCCCTCCACGGCTTCTGTGCCGGAGTTGACTAGCATGGCCCGCATCAGTCCGGCAGGGCTGATGGAGACGAGCTTTTCCAGGAGTTGCGCGCGCACATCGTTGTAAAAGATCTCCGGGCAGGTGATCAGCGTTTGCGCCTGACGGCAGATGGCCTCGACCACAGCGGGGTTGCAGTGGCCGACGATCGCCACTCCATGTCCCGCCACGCAATCGATATACTCTGTGCCGGCGTCATCCCATATCCGCGCCCCTTCTCCGCGCACGATCGTGATGCCGCGCTTGGAATAGCAGCCACTGGTATAGCGTTGTTCCAGTTCCATGGTGTTCATTATGCAGGCCTCCCTTGGTTATGCTGGCCCAATCACGGTCCCCCGGCCACCGATCGCCGCTGTCACAGGGGCGTCGATGCGCGCATCGCCAAAGACGACCCGACCAATGCCGTCCTCGAGCGCCTCTAGCGCGCCCAGGACCTTGATGCGCATTCGTCCTTCGGCGTGGGCCATCATCTCATCGGCCCTAAAGGGCGAGATGTGAGGGATGAGGGTACTTTCGTCAGGATAGTCTCGTAGTAAACCGGGGACGTTCGAGAGAATGATGAGTTGCTCCGCTTCCAGTGCCGCCGCGATACGGGCCGCGGCACGGTCTCCATCGACGTTTATCGCCTCTCCCTCGGTGCTGATCCCGGGTGGCGACACCACGGGCAGGTAGCCATGCTCCAGCAACAGCCGGAGAAGCCCGACATTGACGCGATCCACCGTGCCGGTATAGTCGTCCCGCACCACCATTCGGCGTCCCCGCTGCATAATCTTGAGCGCGTCCTTGCGTTTGCCCTCAAGCAGGCGGCCGTCGATCCCCGATAGCCCGACAGCGTTGACACCCAGTGCCTGCAGCCGCTCAACGATGCCTTTGTTCACCTCGCCGCAGTAGACCATCTCAAAGATGCGCAGCGTCTCACGGTCTGTCCGCCGGCTCGTGTATCCCGATACGGAGGTGATGAACTCCGGAGGATGCCCGAGTGCCGATGCCACCTCATTCGTGCGCGCCGATCCCCCATGCACCAGAACCATTTGAGTACCATTCTGCACCAGATGAGCCACATCTGCGCAGACGGCCCCCAAATCGATTCCCTCGCTCCCTCCAACCTTGACGACGATCATACCCTAACCCCCTCGCTCAGATCGGGTGCAGGCCGGGAAAGCCAAGCCCGAGCGTCTCATCCCAGCCGTACATGATGTTCATGCACTGAACAGCGGTCCCTGCGGCGCCCTTCATGAGGTTATCGATTGCAGCGATGGCCACGATCCGCCCGGTGTCCGCGTCATAGTCAAAGCCGACCTCAGCATAGTTGCTGCCCGCGAGAATCTTGGGCTCAGGATAGCGGTAGTTGCCCTGCTTCTCGCGTACGATTCGCACAAACGGCTCCTCGCCGTAGCTCTGTCGGTAGGTCTTCCAGAGGCCCATAACGTCGAGCCCCTCTCGCTGCTTTGGCGCCACGAACAGATGCGCCGTGGCCAGCACGCCCCGGACCAGTTCCACCGAAGTGACGGACATGTGCACCGGAACGCTCGCACCGGTCCCCTCAAGGACCTGCATGACTTCGGCCGTGTGCCTGTGTCCAGTAGGCGCATACGAGCGCACGACATGGCTCCGATCGGGATGGTGTGAGGACGAGCCGGCTGTCGCTCCGCCCTCGGACGATCCCGCCTTGACCTCGACGATCACGCCACGCTCCGTATCGGCCAGTCCGCTCGAAAAAAGCGGCCACACCGCGAGATTCGTCGCGGTGGCGTTGCACCCTACCCCGCTGACGTATCTCGCCCCGGAGATCTGGCTCCGGTTGACCTCAGGCAGGCCGTACACAAACCGCGCCAGCCAATCCGGCGCCGGGTGCTCCGCGCCATACCACCGCACATAGGCGGCCGGGCTACGGAGTCGGAAATCAGCCGAGAGATCAACGATCCGATCCGCCAACCCTGCCAGATGATCCACCCTCCGCGCCGCCTCGCCGTGAGGCAACGCGATAAACAGCAGATCGCAGGGCTCCAGCGACTCCAGCGGCGAGAACTTGAGGCGCGTACAACTTCGCAGGTTCGGGTGCCTCGAATGCACGAACCGTCCCGCTGCGCTCTCTGACGTAACCTGCGCGATCTCTACTTCCGGGTGGAAGAGCAAAAGGCGTAACAGTTCTCCGCCTGCATAGCCGGATCCGCCAACGATGGATACCCTGATGGTCATGAACGACTCCTCCCTACCTTTAGCACGTAATCCACCATGTGGCCCGGGATGTCGACCCCCGTCGTGTCGATGCTGTTACGAAACTCCATGGTGTAGTTGACCTCGCAAACCGTCATAGAGCCATCGGCGTCTTCTAGCAGGTCGATGGCCAGGACCCCGCCGCCCACGGCACGAGCGGCCGCTCGCGAAAGCGCGTCAATCTCCGGCGTGACCGGGCAGTTGATCGCCCGCCCCCCGCGTGCCGTGTTGGTGATCCAGTGATCCGAGAGCCGGTAGATGGCACAGATCGTACGGTCTCCCACCACAAAGCTGCGGATATCGCGCTGTGGTTTGTCGATGAACTCTTGTATGTAAAAGATCGAGTGGTGGTAGGATCCCAGTACAGCCTTGTGCTCGAGCACGGCCTCCGCCGCCTCTCGATCGTTCACCTTGGCGATCAGCCTCCCCCAGGAGCCCACGGCCGGCTTGAGCACGACGGGATACCCGAGTCTCTCGATGGCCTCCAGGGCCGACTCCATCGTATAGGCCATGAGCGTGCGGGGAGTGGGCACCTGGTTGGCGACCAACGCGAGAGAGGTCGAGAACTTGTTGCCGCAGACCTCGGCGACGTGAGCGGTGTTCACGGTCGGCACACCCCAGGCGTTGAGCATCTCCAGAGAGTACAGTGCCCGGGAGTGATTGATGCACCGCTCCAGGACCACATCGTATTCCATCAATTCCGGTGCACCATCAATAGGCAGGACGATCTCACGGTCATCGATCAGATCGACGGCCTGCCCACGCTTCTCAAAGGCCTGTAGCAGCAGCTTTTCTTCCACTCGCACACGGGAAAGCAACATCCCTACTCGCATCAGATCAACTCCTCCATGGCACCCAGCGTGGCCTCGGTTACCTCATCTGTCGTCGCGTCGCCGCCCAGGTCGGGCGTGCGTGCTCCACTCTCCAGTACGCGGGCCATCGCAGTGCGCAGGACCGACGCATCATGGGGCCTGCCGATGTGCGCCAACAGCATCGCGGCCGCACCAAAGGCAGCCACTGGGTTGGCGATCCCCTTGCCTGCGATATCCGGTGCTGAGCCATGAACCGGCTCAAACACGGCGACGCTCTCTCCGATATTGCCGGATGGAGCCAACCCGAGGCCACCCACGAGAGCCACCGCCTCGTCAGACAGGATATCGCCAAACAGGTTTGTGGTGACGAGCACGTCAAAGCTCTCGGGGGCCGTGATCAGGCGCATCGCAGCCGCATCCACCAGGAGTTCATCGACCCGAACCCGGGGGTATTCCTGTGCTACGGCGAGCGCCGCCTCCCGGAAGAGCCCGCACGTCGCTCGCAGGACATTCGCCTTGTGCACAACAGTCACATGCTGGCGCCGCTCCATCGCCAGGTCCATGGCTCGCCGCACGATGCGCTCCGAACCTGAGCGGGTGATCACCCTCTCAGTAACCGCGCGCTCGGCGTCCCGGCGCTCGATGCCAGAGTACAGCCCCTCGCTGTTCTCCCGGACGATCAGCATGTCGATGCCGGTCCTGGAATCCGCCACGGGCTGCGAGGCTACTGGCCTGAGGTTTGCGTACAGGTCAAAGCGACGCCTGAGGTCCACGATCGGCGAACGATAGCCCTCTGCGGGTCCTAAAGGCGACGAGACCGCGCCGAACAGAGTGGCATCGGCATGGGCCACGGCATCCACAGTACGCTCAGGGAGCGCGGTGCCCTCCCTCTGGAAGGTCTCCCAGCCCGCCTCCGCCTGCACAAAGGACAGATCGGGGCAGAGAACCTCCAGCACGCGCCTTGCCGCGGGAATCACCTCCCTGCCGATGCCATCCCCTTCGAGGAGACAGATCACCGGGCTCACGAGGTTGCCTCCACGGGCAGGCGCCCGTGTCTGGCATAGTACTGTATGATGCCCCCTTCGGCCCATGCCAGCCGCAGCCATTCCGGTTGTGCGGGCAGCGCCAGCCACTCGCCATTCACGCGCAGCCCCGGACGTGCCAGGTCGAGATCTACCGGCTGTCTATCGACCACGCGCCCCCGCAGGTCGGCCTGTACGAGCGGCAGGCCCAGATTTAGCGCGTTCCGGAAAAAGATGCGCGCAAAGCTCGGGGCGACGATCGCGCCCACGCCGGCTATGAACAGCGCCCGCGGGGCATACTCTCGAGAGGAACCGCACCCAAAGTTGCGGCCCGCGACGATCACGTCACCGGGTTGCACCTCTCTGGCAAACTCCGGCCGCGCCTCGATGAACGGGAACTTGCCCAGTTCGGATTCGGACTTCATATAGGGCGCATACCGTCCAGGCACGATCTGATCGGTGTCGACATCATCTCCGAAGACCCATACGGTGGCCATGCATCCCTCCTATCGCGTGGTAGCGGGAACGATCCGGCCCGCGAGAGCCGAAGCCGCCGCTGTTTCTGGAGACGCCAGGTACACCCTGCCGTCGGGAGAACCCATCCGTCCGCGAAAGTTGCGATTCGCCGTCGAAAGGCAGACCTCGCCAGCGCCGATCACTCCCATGTGGCGCCCAATGCAGGGGCCGCATCCGGGCGTCCCGACTGTGGCGCCCGCATCCAGCAACGTAGACAGAGTACCGTCCGCCGTGGCAGCCGTGAGAATGCGGTGCGAGGCCGGTATGACCAAAAGGCGAACATGGGGGGCGATGTGCTTCCCCCGCAGGATCTCCGCCGCCGCGCGCAGATCGCCCAACCTTCCGTTGGTGCAGGTCCCGACAAAGACCAGGTCGACAGGCACCTCGCCCACGTCTGTGACGGGAACCACGTTATCCACGCTATAGGGCACCGATACCTGTGGCTCGAGCGAGTCCAGATCAACGACGATTTCCCGTGCATACGTGGCGCCGGGCTGCACGCCCAACCACTCGGGCACGTCCAGATCCGCGACAGCCGGGCCCGTCGGCGGGACCATGCCGGCCTTGGCGCCGAGCTCGGTCGTCATCGAGCAGATGGTCTCGCGCCCGTCCAGATCCAGCCAGTCCAGCCCGTGGAATTCGACCGCCTGGTAGTCCGCACCATCCAGTCCGAGGAGGCCACAGAGATAGAGACTGAGGTCCTTGGGGCTGACGCCTGGCCGGAAACGACCGTTCACCTGCACCCGTACCGTCTCGGGTACGCGCAGCCAGTTCCTGCCGCTCGCCAGCGTGAGCGCCATGTCTCGAGAGCCCACCCCCGTGCCAAAGGCTCCCACCGCGCCGTAAGCCGTGGCGTGCGAGTCGGTTCCGAAGGCGATTTGCCCGGGGGCGACGAGTCGCTCCTCGATCATCACTTGGTGGCACACGCCTGCCCCGACATCGTAAAAGTGCGGAATGCCCTGCTCCCGCACCCAGCGCCGCACGCGGACCTGAGCGTCCGCAGTAGCTACGGAGGCCGCTGGAGCCACATGATCGATCATCACTGCCACGCGGGACGGGTCGTACACGCGCTCTGTGTTGAGTGTACCCTGAAGGGCATCGATCACCTCAGGAGTGAGGGAATCGTGGGACATGCACCGATCGATCTCTACGATCACCAGATCGCCCGCCTGAACGGGATGCCCGGCGGCATGCGAGAGGATCTGTTCCGCCAACGTCATCGCTCTCTCAGCCATGGTGATCTCCTTCGTGTGTGGAATCGCTACCCCAGCGGCGCAGAACCGCGTCAACATCATCGAGACCGATTGGCTTTTCGTCAGCCAGTGCCTTGATGTGCTGTGTGGCCGCCTTGAGCTCATGCTCAGGGATCTGCAGTCCGAGCTGCTCCGCGCGATCTTTGATCGCGTTCCATCCTGTAAGCCGGTGCGCGATGCTTATGTAGCGTGTCAGGCCGAAATCCTGAGGAGCCAGAATCTCATAGGTCTCCGGATTGTTGAGCACGGCTTTGGCATGGATGCCGGCCTTGTGCGTGAAGGCTGTGATCCCGGTGATATAGTTGTTAAAGGGAATGTCCACGCCGACCATCTCGGCTACCATGTCGTCCAGATCCCGGATCAGCGGCAGATTGTACTTGCTCACCAGGCCGTGATCTTGAGCGTAGAGTCGCGCGACGAGGCCGCCCAGGGAGGCAATCCCATTCCGTTCGCCGATGCCGAGGATGCTCGTATCGACATGGGTCGCCCCTGCCTCCAGCGCACACCAGGCGTTCGCAATCGCACAGCCCGCATCGTTATGTCCGTGGAACTCAATGTCGCAGCTGACCCGCTCCCGAACCCGCTTGACCAGTTCATACACCTGAAGCGGTGTGGCCACCCCCACCGTATCGGCGATACCCACGCGGTTGACGCCGAGCTCTGCTACGGCCTCGTAGATCGCCAGGATGTCGTCCAGGTTCGAGCGAAACGAGTCCTCGGTGCTAAAGCGCACCTCAAAGCCCCGATCCAGCACGTGGGATACGACCTCGCGCGCGCGTTCGAGAATGGTGGGGATATCCATCCCATGGCTGAACTGCCGCAGCATGGAGGACGCCCCGATCAACAAGTCGATCCCATCGACTCCGGTCGCGATCGCAGCCTCAGCGTCACCGAGGGTACAGCGCACGTGCGTCAGGACCTTGGTCTTTAGGCCGAGATTTGCGATGGTCTTGCAGTCATGGTAGCTCTGGGGCGAGGCCACCGGCGAGGTGACCTCGATGTACTCCACGCCGAACTGATCCAGCATCCGGGCGATCTGGACCTTTTGCTCGGTGGAAAAGTTCGCTCCAACGAACTGCTCGCCCTCTCGAAGCGTTGACTCGATGATGGAATAGTCGCCGATTGGCATGTCTACTCTCCCCAGTCCTCTTCCTCATCGGGAGCGACATCAAAGGTCAGTGGCTCCAGGGCCACCACCTCGAGCTCGACCCCACAATCCGGGCAGTCGACAATCTCGCCTTCGAGCGGATCGTTCAACTCGATCTCTGCTGCGCACTCGGGACAGGTGCCGATCATCTCATGTCTCCTGTTCTCTAGTTGACCCACTGCCACAACACCAACACGCCCACGATGCCGACGTACGAAAAAGAGCGACCCCCCTGGCCGGGGAGTCGCTCTTGTTTCCGTATCCTCAGATGCGAGGCATGAGCAAGACTAGCCTGACCAGGGGTCAGCCTTGATACGCTTGCTCTTCTTGATGAGATCCGCCGAAACGGCGGGGATCTCGGTTATGCGCTCGCGATATACCATTTCTTGCTTCCACTGAGGCTCACTGGCGGCCTCTTTCTGAATGGGCCGGATCATATCACGGGCCTGACGGCCTGTCAAACTGCGCTCTCGAGCCGCTCGCGACGCCGTGATTTGCGCGGCAAAGGCAAGCCTCCTATAATGGCAGATGATCGGGGCGTAGCGCAGCCCGGTAGCGCACTTGAATGGGGTTCAAGTGGTCGGACGTTCAAATCGTCTCGCCCCGACCAGAGGGAGCCAGCCGCAAGGCTGGCTCCTTTGCTTTTCCCGCGGGTGCCTGCTACCGGGATGGCGAGCAGCGCGATGGCAGGCGGGGCACCCGTATCCGATGCGGTCATCACTTGGGGCCTGTGCTATACTGCCTGGAGCGTCTCGCCAGGCCCTGTCAGGGCACGCTAGAAGGCGGTTTCCATGCTGATTGACTTGCACGTGCACACCAGCCGGTATTCCCCCTGCGGACGGTCTACCCCGGAAGAGATGGTCGCCAGAGCGCAGGAGATCGGGCTGGACGCGGTGGTTTTCACCGAGCACAATCTGCACTGGCCCCAGGATGAGGTGGATGAGGTCCAGGCGGCCTACCCCGACGTCCGGCTGTACGTTGCCACCGAGCTAACCTCGAGCGATGGTGACGATTACCTCGTCTACGGTCTCACAGACCGGTCGTCTGTTGGCGCCGGCATGGAGGCATCCGAGATTCTGCAGATAGCGCACGGCCAGGGCGCCTCTGTCGTACTGGCGCACCCGTATCGGTACCGTGACTGCGTGCCGGATGAAGTCTACAACTATGGTGTAGACGCCGTCGAAATCATGAGCACGAACATCTACAACTATTCGCACACTCGGGCCGTAGACCTCGCTCTTCAGCTCGGCCTACCGACCACAGCCGCATCCGACGGTCATCATGTAGACATGCTGGGGCTCTATGCCCTCGAGGTGGACGCTCTCCCCCGCGACGAGCACGATCTCGCCGCCCTGATCCGCTCGGGCATGCCGTCGCTGTGGATCGATGTAGACGCGATCCGCCTGCAGAACGAGGCCCTTATAGCAGAGCTCCCCGCCATCCGCAGGCACATCGCCAGCGGCCTCGACAACCGCACCCTACGTGAGAGACTGGAGAGCTACGTCAACCTCACAGTGATACAGGGCGTACGTGACGGTCGAGACGTGCTCCGCCCATGGCGCATTCCCGAGCAACTGGCGGAGCGTGGCTAGGCCGAGCACTACCTCCGAGCCTCAGATCTTACAGGCCCTCAGCCCTGGGTTGCCCCTCCTACGACTGTCGCCCGTTTGCCCAGATGAATGGCGTATGCCGCGGACTGTTTGACACTCCCCCTGTTCGACTGTATGATCGCACAGGGTGTGTTTGCCGGCGTTGGGCAACCCTGGTTTGGCTTTGCCTGGACGGCAGTCCTCTTGTTTGCATGTGCCGGCTCCGAGACCGGCATATCCACCGCTCTGAGGTGTGTTCACTGGCGGGTCGCTATCGTACGGCTGCCCGCCAGTCCATATAACTCTGTTCCAGGGGGAAGGAAAATGGTCGTCTGGGAGATCGTAGCGCTCGTCGCCGGTCTGGCCTCCATCGGTGTGGCAGGTTACCTGTACCGATGGGTCATGCGCCAGGAAAACAAGAACGAGGGTATTGCCAAGTACTCGGAGCTCGTGCAGGTGGGGGCTGCCACCTACCTAAAACGTCTCTTCTCGGTGCTGGCGATCCTGGCCCTCGTCATCACGGTCGTTCTGCTGGTCGCCGTAGGCTGGCGCAGCGCCATCGCCTACATCATCGGCGCAGCCTGCTCCGCTGCTGCGGCCTACACCGGCATGATCGTCTCCACGAGAGCGAACGGCCGCGTCGCTTGGGCGGCCCGTACCGGCCTCTCCAAGGCCCTCTCCGTGGGCTTTTTCTCCGGAGCGGTCATGGGGCTCGCCGTGGTGGGCTTTGCCCTCGTGGGCATGACGCTGCTCTACATGATCTTCAAAGACCCTGAAGTTGTCCTCGGCTTTAGCTTTGGTGCGAGTTCGCTGGCCCTGCTGGCCAAGGCCGGTGGCGGTATCTACACCAAGACGGCCGATATCGGTGCCGACCTGGTTGGCAAAGTCGAGCTGCATCTGGTCGAAGACGACCCCCGCAACCCTGCCGTGGTAGCCGATAACGTCGGCGATAACGTGGGTGACGTCGCCGGAATGGGCGCCGACATCTTTGACTCGTATGTCGCCAGCGTCGTCTCGGTGATGCTCCTCGGCGCGGCTCTGCCGGCTTTTGCAGGCAATCCGCTCTATGTGCTCTTCCCGCTGATCCTCTGCGCAGTGGGTATTGTCGCTTCGCTCATCGGCATGGTCTTTGTCGGACGCTCCAAGGAGAGTGAGGACCCGGGCCGCGCCCTGAACATGGGCACTATTGTCACGGCGCTGATCTTTGCCGTGCTGGCCGTCGTGATCGTCAATCTCCTGGGCTTTGGCGAGCACACCTGGGGCGTCCTCTGGCCGGTTCTTGCCGGTCTGGCGGCCGGAATCGTCATCGGCTTCACCTCGGACTTTTTCACCGACATCGATCAGAAGGCCGTCCAGAGCACAGCAGCCTCTGCGGAGACGGGCCCTGCCCTCGTGATCTTGGAGGGCTTCTCATACGGCCTGCTGAGCATCGTGCCTTCGGTCCTCGGCATCTGTATCGCCATGGTGGCCTCTTGGCTGCTTGCGACGCAGTTCGGCGTCCCGGGAACCTATGGCGTGGCTATCGCTGCCGTGGGGATGCTCTCAATCACGGGCATGATCATGTCCTCGGACGCGTACGGCCCGATCGTGGACAACGCCAAGGGTTGCGCCGAGTATGGCAAGGAATCTGAGGAAGTGATCGCGGTGTGCGACCGTCTTGATGCGGCAGGAAACACGGCCAAGGCCATCACCAAGGGCTTTGCGATCGGAGCTGCGGCTCTGACGGTGCTCGCCCTCTTCCACGCCTACTCCGAGACAGTGGGCCTCACAATGATGAACCTCAGCTCCCCGGCTGTAGTGGTCGGGCTGTTCATCGGAGGCATGATGCCGCCGCTTTTTAGCGCCCTGCTCATGCTCTCAGTCACCAAGAACGCGAACGTGATGGTTGAGGAGATCCGGCGTCAGTTCCGCGAGATCCCTGGCCTGTTGGAGGGCAAAGCCGAGCCCGATAGCGCCCGTTGCGTGGATATCGCGGCGGCAGGCGCGCTCAAGGAACTCGTCCTTCCCGCGGTGCTCGCCATGGTCAGCCCGGTGCTCGTGGGCATCATCCTGGGCCCCGAGGCGCTCGGCGGTTTTCTGGCGGGATCCATCGTGACAGGCATTCTGTTTGCGCTCCTCATGGCCAACGCTGGCGGGCTGTGGGACAACGGCAAAAAGTACATCGAGGATGGCGCCCATGGTGGCAAGGGTTCTCCCGCCCATGATGCCGCGGTCATCGGTGACACCGTTGGCGACCCGTTCAAGGACACCGCGGGCCCGTCCCTCAACACGCTCATCACCGTGATGTCGCTGAGCGCCACGGTCTTTGCGCCGCTCATCGTCAAGTACGCCCTCACACTCTTCTAGAGCGCGGCGAGTAAATCAAGCGCCCGTCCCCAACAGGGGACGGGCGCTTTCTCGTCTTTCCGCGGGCCCGATCCTGGTCGATCAGGGCTGGAGCCGAAGGGGCCGCTCGGTATCGTGCAGATACACGTCCCAATCGAGATACTTGGTGAATGCCTCGTACAGGGCGTCTGCTACCTGAGACGGGCTGATGGCTACGTGATGCTCAAAGCCGTTCGAGCAGACATAGTGCAGCAACTTTTGGAACTCGGGCACCCGCACCACGCCATAGCCACCAAAGGTGTCGACCTTGTCGTCTGTGATCTCCGCTTCGCCCATGTACGCTCGGATGCGTCCGTACTCGTCATCGGTAGAGACGCGGCAGTAGGTCAGCTTGGTCGGCTTCATGCGGCCAAAGACGGTGCCGTATGTATTTTCCTTTCCCACGGATCCAGCGATGATCTCCTGATAGTCCATGGTGGCCTCTCCGCCGAACAGATCCTGCGGGAGGTTGCTGCAGTGGAACACCACCGCCTTGTCCGGATCTCCACCAAAGTTGTTGTTCCAGTCCAGGATGGCACTGGCCTTCCCGGAGGCCAACACCATTGCGTACATGCCGATCAGGCCGGCGATGTCCGTCTCACAGGCGCTGGGCTTTAGGCTGTTGCTTAGCATGCTCATGGTGGTGCACGGCACGACGCCGTAGAACTCTTCCATCGACGTCCAGCACTGCACCGCCGTGCCGTCCAGCTCGTGCTCCTCGATCCACGCCTCCATCACCACGCCGAACTTGGCGATCTTGAGGAGGGCCTCGTTGGGGATACCATCGGTGCCGATGTAGGCCTTGATCTCTGCGACCTTTGCCACCACAGCGGCGTCGTCATCGGCTAGCTTCCAGGCGCGCCCAAAGGCCTCCGAGAGGTCCATGCTCTCCACGGAGATGCCCGCCTTCTCAAGCAGTTTCTCGCTGTAGCGGACGGTGATGAACGCCGCGGGCCGGGCACCAAGCTGCCCAAACCGCGCCCGTCTGAGGCCATTCACCACGCGACAGACGGCGCCAAAGGTCCGAAGATCCTCCCTAAAGCTCTCTGACTCGGGGTCCACAGTGTGCAGCGTGGTCAGACTGTACTTGATGCCATACTGCGTGAGGTTGTTGCAGGCCGACATCTTTCCGCAAAAGCCATCGCGCCGCCAGTTGATGTCCATCTTGCTCAGGTCATCAGGCGTAGCCTGCACCAGTACGGGTACGTTCAAGCCGGACAACCGCACGGCGTCCGCGATGCCCCGCTCCTCGCCAAAGTTCGGCAGCGTCACCAGAACGCCATCGATCTCCTCGGCATGCTTCTTGAACAACTCGGCACACTTGACCGAATCCTCAAACGTGACCACCGCGCCGTGTTCGGTGTCTTCCGGGGTAAGGCAGACTGCGCTAAAGCCCTCCTCCGCCAGAACCCGAAGAATGGTCTCTCGGCCCGACTGTGCGAGGTGTGATGGGAAGAATCCACGGTTACCTACGATAACTGCCAGGGTCGTCATGCCTGTTCCTCCTGTACTAGAGTGATCAGATGCTCCTATTATGGCCCATCCGCTGCATTTGTAAACCGCCCCTCAAAGCGCTACTCGCCGCCATCCCGGGGGCCACCATCAAAGGCGAGGTCCTGCGCCTTGCGTGACACGCGCCCATAGATCGCTTCCAGTTGCGCTCGGACATCGCGATCATCCACGAAGGACATCTCGCCCAGCAACTTGAGTAGCTCGGCCTCGATCTCCGGCGGACCCACTCGGATCTGGATCTCCTCGATGCGGCTATCCAGATGCCAGAACTCGTCCAGATTGGACGGAAGGCTCCGTGGATCGGTGACGACGTTGGCGCTCACACCTCTATCGAGCGCATCAGAGAGACCGGCGTCCCATTGGCCAGCTCTCTGTGCCCGTAGTTCACTCATGATCCGCTCTTTGGTGCGTCCGCGGATGGTGAACAGTGTGAAGGGATCATCGTCGATCATGTCCCCGAGGCGACAGAAGACCGCCACCACATGCCGGCAGGCGCTTGGCCATTCGGAGCAGGAGCAACTGGCGCCCAGGTCGTGCATGCTTGTGGGGAACAGCGATACGCCCGCCGCCTGGAAGACGCCTTCGATGTCTTCGGGCATCTCGCCGTTGACCAACTGCGCGGCATAGATCGCGCGTTGGCTCATGAGCGCAAGGACCCGCTCCCACTGTGTGTCCGTAAAGGTCACTGTGCTCATCCGCACCCGATAGGGAGTCTGCACAGAGCCGGCGGCTCCATCGACCTCTGCGAGCACCAGCCCGGGCTGTACCTCGATCTGAGTAACCCTGCCGGCCCTGGCAAACGCCTGCCCTTCGGAGATGCGGCTGGAATCCAACACCTGCGCAAGAGCCCGCATCCAGCGGCCAGCCCACCAGGTATACTCCACCCGGCCCGGGCCGTGCCCGACTCTGGAGAGCTCCGCTGTCGTCTCTGGCCCACTCCCGGCGTATCCCTGATCTTCGCTCGTTCGCTCCCCCACTCTGCTTACTCCGCCTCCGAAGCCTCTGACCGCAGCGACACAAGATCGTACAGCTCGTCCGTCGTCAGCTCGGTTACCCAGTTATCTCCCTGTCCGATTACCGCGTCCGCAAGCTCCCGCTTGCTTTCGATTAGTGCGTCAATACGTTCCTCAAGCGTGCTGATGCACATCAGCTTGTGCACCTGCACGTCCCGGCTTTGTCCGATCCGATAGGCTCGATCGGTCGCCTGGTTCTCCACCGCCGGGTTCCACCAACGATCATAGTGGAAAACATGGTTCGCTCGCATCAGGTTCAGGCCGGTTCCTCCCGCCTTCAGGGAGAGAACAAACACCATCGGCGCATCGGCCTGTTCCTGAAAGCGCTCCAGCATCCGGTCACGCTGGCGCTGCGGCGTTCCGCCGTGGAGGAAAAGGACTTCCTGCCCAAAGGTATCCCGCAAGTGAGATTGCAGCAGAAAACCCATCTGCGCATACTGGGTAAAGATGAGCGCACGCTCACCAACCTCGAGGATCTCCTCCAGCATCTCGGTAAGCCGGTTCAGTTTGCCCGATCTCTGCCCAATGGACGACCCGTCCCCAAGGAACAGCGCAGGATGGTTGCATACCTGCTTGAGTCGGGTCAGCATAGCCAGCACCATGCCCCGGCGCTGCATCCCGGCCGCCCTCTCCTCGCCGGAGAGCGCAGACATCCCGCTCTGCACGATAGCCTCATACAACGTGGCCTGCTCCCGTGTGAGGTTGCAGAGGATCTTTTGCTCGAACTTGTCCGGCAGGTCCCGGATGACGGCGGGGTCGTTCTTCAGGCGGCGCAGGACAAAGGGCCTCACCAGCTTGCGTAATCGCTCCGCCGCTTGAGCATCCTGGAATCGCTCGATGGGCGCCGAGAACTCGCGCCGGAAGCTCGCTCTGGAGCCAAGGTACCCCGGGTTCAGGAAGGCCATGATCGACCAGAGCTCGGAGAGACGGTTCTCTACCGGGGTGCCCGTGAGGGCCAGGCGAAAGTCCGCCTGCAGCCGACGTGTTGCACGGGCCTGCTTGGTCGCAGGGTTCTTGATGTTCTGCGCTTCGTCGATGATCACGTTGGCCCAGCGAACTTGCACCAGGTCTTGAAGATCGCGCCGGACTAACCCGTAGGTGCTGATCACCAGATCGCTCGCGAGGGCCTGCTCGACAAAGGCGCTGCCCTCCGCGCGCCCGGTTCCATGATGCACCACTGTCTTGAGCCCGGGCGCAAACCTGGCCACCTCGCGCTGCCAGTTGCCCACGAGCGAAGTGGGGCACACGACCAGCGTGGGGGCGCTCTCTGGCCAGTGTTGCTGCTCGTGAAGCACCAGCGCGATCGCCTGGATCGTCTTCCCAAGCCCCATATCATCAGCCAGGCAGGCGCCAAAGCCCCAACGGCGCATAAAGGCCAGCCAGGAAAGCCCCTGCGTCTGGTAGGGCCTTAGCTCTCCAACGAAGCCTGCTGGCGCAGCCAGCAACTCCATCTGATTCTTACGGGTGAGCCGAGACAGGACGTCCTTCAACGAGGCGTCCAGCTGGACCTCGCTCACCTGTAGACCGTCCAGCTCGTCCTGAGCGCCGAGCGCCAACGAGAGCGCATCGCGTAGCTGGAGCGTCCCCCGCCCGCGGTGTTTTTCCCAGAAGGCGACCACGGACTCGATCTGATCGGGCTGGAGCAACACCCACCGCCCTCGCACCTGAACCAAGGGCGTCTTTAGGGCCGCCAGCCTCTCGAACTCCTCCCGGCTGAGCGTCTCATCTCCGAGGGCCATCTCCCAATCATAGGAGACGATCGAGTTCATGTTCAGAGTCCCGGGCCCCTGGCCGTCGCCGTTCGCCCGAAGCACGGCCCGAACGCGCAGCCGGGTATCGGGCGTGTTCCACCAGGGGGGGATCATCACGCCAAAGCCAGCGCCCTCCAAGAGCCTCGCCACTTCGCGCAGGAAGTGAAAAGCCTCCTGGTCGGTCAGCGTCGTGGACTCTGGCGACTGGTTTTTCAGGCTGCGACGGATGGCCGGGCAGAGCTCAGCCGCGATTCCCAACCCCTCCAGAAGCTTCTCCTGAGGATTGTCAAAGCGGCGGTTCAGATAGCTGAGCACATCGCCGCGTTCGCGCCACACCTCCTCCGCCGGAACGAGCAGGCTCGGGTCATCGATCGCCTGCAGGAAAAAGCGAAGCGTCCAGTGGGCAGCGGTCGGATGATCGGACTCGGGCTCGTAGGCCGGGGGCTCCAGACGGAAGCACAGACGGAAAGAGGAGCCGCTCTCCGACTTGGCCTTGTAGGTCCAGTTCTTCCATGATTGGTAGAACCGCCCGATCTCGGCCGTCTTGGCCTGTGGCACGCGGATATCGGGATCTTTACCCAGGCTTTGCCACCAGACTGACGAAACCGACGCCGCCGCACTATGGGCTGCAGAGGCCAGGCGCGCAGGCCTCCCATCTTTCTCAAAGCCCCATTCGCGTACGGCCGCATCCACGAGGCTTCGCAGAAAACTCTGCAGTACCGCATCTGGCCGCAGTATCGATGCATCCCCACGCGCATCGCGTTCTGGAAGGAGCGCGCGACAAGCCGGAGGCATCGCATGCGCATAAGCGTCGAACCGCGCGCTATCCTCAGGGCCATCCAGCACCGGCAGCCAGACGGCGCGCATCGAGCCATTATCGCCGGCCAGTCCCGGCAGGAAACGTTGCTTGGCGAGGAGCTCGAGAGCGAACTTGGCCACGCCCCCCCAGTAGAGCAGATCGTCACCAAGCCGGTTCACTGTGCGTATCACACGGTGAGCCAGAGGAAGGGTGATGAGCAGCCGCAAGAGCCGTGCTGGCGGCACGCATAGCCCTTCGATGCGCCACGGCTCGATTGTCGCGAGTTCGTTCCCGAGATCGACCGGCTCACGATACAGCCATGCCGCCGCCATCGGCGCCATGCCCAGCGACGGCAGGAACGCCACCCTTGTCAGTCGCTCCGTGGACCGCCAATCGATCTCTGGAACGAACTCGGAGAGGAGTTCGGCAATCTCGATCGTCGTGGCGGCATGGGGATGCCGCTGTATCCGCGGTTGGTTGGCGCTCTGTTTGGTAGCGACCAGAGCCTCAGCCTCGCGTTCGCCCCAAATGAAGAACAGCTCCTCTTTTTGGTCCTCGCGGGCGATCCAGGTTCCGTGTAGTATCGACTTGTAACCGAGCAAGCGCTTGCCCTCTCCAGTGCACGTGACAGCCATACATCCTAAGCGGCCTATTATAGCCCGAATTGCCGGCCAGTGCGAGCCGCCCACCAAAGCCCTTGACGCATCTATGCGCGCCTCTAGAATGCAGCCACCGCGAGGACATACGGGGGGAGCCGATGCTCTGGATCAGTGTGGTTGGCGCTGGAATACTTGGAACTGCCCACGCCCTGGCTCTCAGCAAAAGGACGGACGCTGCGGTGGTGGCGATTTGCGATTTGCGTCTCGACGCCGCCAGAGCGCTGGCTATGCAGGTGGGCGCTCAGGCCTTCTCCAGCGTCGATGAGATGCTATCGCACCACGCGCCGGACCTGGTCGTGGTCGCGACTCCGGACGCCCAACACCTTCAGCCCACCCTCTGCGCGATCGACTCGGGTGTGCCCAACATCCTGCAGGAAAAGCCCCTGGCCACGAACCTGACAGATGCCCGGGCAATCCACGAAGCCGTAGAGCGTTCTGGCGTACATCTTTATGTGAACTATGCCAACCGCACGGCTCCGCTGGACATTGCTACCTGCCACACGATCCGCGAGGGGCTGATCGGCCCGATCGTGTATGGCGATATCCGCCTTGACGACAATATCAGCGTGCCCACGGCGCTGTGGGGAGCGCGATCACGTGACTGGGCCGGCGCCTCCTCCCCTGCGCACTTTCTGCTTAGCCATGTGGTCGATCTGGTGCGCTGGTATCTGCATCCCGCCGAGATCACAGAGGTGTATGCGCTCAAGCAGCAGAGAGTGTTGGGGTACACGCCGGACCTATATGACGCCTACCTGCTTCTCGACACCGGAGCCCGCGTGCGCATCAAAGCGGAATGGATTCGGCACATGGACGAGCTGGTGGAGTTCTATCTCAGCTTTTCTGGTGCAGAGGGCACTCTCATCTACAACAAGCTGCCCGGATTTGGGACCCGATCCGGATGGCGAGCGAACCTTTCACCAACGGTGACCATGGAGCAACTCCTGGCTCATCAGCAGCTCCTCGCGCGCTCTGGAGCTCACCTTCGCGGCGTCGTTGACCGGGGCGCCCCTGGCGATCCTCACGGCCCCGCGTGTGGAGACCGGTTGCCGCTGGCCCTGGAGGCCTACGACCACCCCATTGGGGATCCGATGGCGCTCACTCACAGCGTTGTGGACGCCATCCTGGCCGGTGACCCCCATCCGGAATCCTGGAGGGGCCCCGGTCCGCTCCCCAATCATGTCGATGGCCTGAAGCAGTCCCTTACGGTGGCCGCTATCGTGTTGTCCGCGGAGAAAGGGCAGCCTGTCACACTTTCGGACTTGGCCTAGAGAGAAGGAGGCACCATGCAGCTTGCGACCATCGTTGTGTCGAGCGAATGGGAGATGGTAGCCGGTGGCTTTCAGTTCACAGAGGGGCCGTTGTGGGCGCCCGAGGGCTACCTCTTGTTCAGCGATATTCCCGCCAGCACGATTTACAGCCTCTCGCCGGAAGGAGTTCGGCGGGTTTGGCGATACCCAAGCGGCAACTCCAACGGCCTCACCTGGGACCGCAATGGACGCCTGATCGCTTGCGAGCACGGCAACCGGCGTGTGTCGATCGAGAGGCAACCGGGGGTTATCACGTCTCTGGCAGATCACTACGGCGACGCCCGGCTCAATAGCCCCAACGACGTGGTTGTGCGCAGCGATGGCACCGTGTACTTTACCGATCCGCCCTACGGTATCCAGGAGTCGGAGCGGGAGCTGCCGCATAACGGCGTCTACGCCCTATCGCCTGCGGGGGATCTACATCTGCTCGTGTCCGATATGCAGCGACCCAACGGGCTCGCCCTGTCGCCGGACGAATCCATCCTGTATGTAGACGACTCGCAACGGCGGCACATCCGCGCTTTCGACGTCCAGCCGGACGGCATGCTGGCAGGCGGTGAGGTATGGGCCGAGATGGCCTCGCCCGATGCCGGCAGCCCGGATGGCATGAAGGTCGATCAGGATGGCAACGTGTGGTGCACCGGCCCGGGGGGCATCTGGGTCTACACGCCCGATCGCGAGTTGCTCGGCATACTGAGGGGCCCGGAGCAACCCGCCAACCTGGCTTTCGGCGGGAGCGATCGATGCACGCTCTATATCACGGCCAGAACGGGGATCTACAGGCTGCGGACCACGATCCCAGGCATCCCGGCATGATGGCCGCATGGGAGAGGGGGGGCGAGCCGTTCTCGCTCCCCCTCCAGGGTCGTTCGCGTGCCGGCGTGGATTACGGCCGGATTACCGTGCCATCCAGCCGCCGGATCTCGGGCCAGTAGCCGTTGCCGGGTTCTTCCTTGAACGGATAGCGCGCCGCTTGGGCCTCATCGATATCCACTCCCCATCCTGGCAGGTCATTGGCCCACATGGCACCATCGTGCACGTCGGGGGTCCCGGGGAAGACCTCACGCACCGCATCGTCCATGAGAGCCAACTCCTGGATGCCAAAGTTCGGGCTGGCCAGATCCAGGTGCATGTTGGCCGCGTGCCCCACAGGGGAGACATCCCCGGGCCCGTGCCAGGCGGTGCGCACGCCCATGTACTCGCAAAAGGCGGCCAGCTTGCGCGCCACAGTAAAGCCGCCAATATCGCTGATATGGACTCGGATAAAATCGATCAGACGGTCCTTGATCAGCGGCACGTACTCTGCCGGGTTAACGAACAGCTCGCCCATGGCCAGGGGAGTCGCCGTCTGCTGCCGCGCGAGAGCAAAGTACGCCACATCCTCAGGCGCAAAGAGATCCTCGAGGAAGAACAGGCGGTGTTCCTCGAGGGCCCGCGCAAGCCACAGGCCATCGCTCGCCGGGATCCTCTCATGAACATCATGCAGCAACTCGACGTCATCGCCCAGCGTCGACCGGAGATGATCAAACAGCCGGGGCACCGCACGCACGTACGGCCCGGGCTCCCACGTGCGGGTTTGAGCTGGATCGAGCGCCTGAACGGTGGCACCGCCTCGGCTTCCATAGGTCGTGAGCCCCGCGATCGCCATCTGGCAGCGCACATAGCGGAAACCCTGCTCCAGATACGCCCGTGCGCGATCTTCCACCTCGATCGGATCCCGCCCGGACGCATGCACGTATACGGGGACAGCCTCGCGGACCTTTCCACCGAGCAACTGGTAGACGGGCATGTTGGCCCGCTTGCCCTTGATGTCCCAGAGCGCCTCATCCAGCCCCGAAAGCGCGTTGTTCAGCACTGGCCCGCTTCTCCAGTACGAGCTCACGTGGGCAGCCTGGTACAGATCGTCGATCCGGTCCACATCGCGCCCGATGGCAAAGGGCTTGAGGTAGGATTCGATGGCTGTCGCCACCGCCAAAGCCCGTTGAGTGAACGTCGCACAACCCAGGCCGTACAGCCCGGGCTCGCTGGTGAGCACCTTCACCACCACCAGCCGAATCCCCGCAGGTGCCGTAAGAATGGTCTGGACATCTGTGATCGTGACCGGTCTGCAGCCGCGCTCGCTCATGTTTCCCTCCCCTGCCAGTATGCGCTGGCATCGTAGCGCTGCAGGATCGAGTTGCCAAGTGCTCCAGCCTGTGTCTTTTGGGTTTTGTGTCGTGACCGCGCTCACCTATAATCCGATAGCCTGACGATCGGCTTGAGGAGACTGCCATGCTAAAGACACACAACTGCGGCCAGCTGCGCGTGACAGATGCCGGGAGCACCGTGGAGCTCGCGGGTTGGGTACATCGCCGGCGTGACCACGGTAACGTGGTCTTTGTGGATCTGCGCGACCGCTTTGGCATCACTCAGGTCGTGTTCAACGCCGATCTATCCCCTGCCGCGCACGCTCTGGCCACGGAGCTACATCTGGAGTATGTCATCCGCGTGACAGGCCAGGTTATGCCCCGCCCGGATGGTATGCGCAACCCGGACATGCCGACTGGAGATATCGAGATCCTGGCGACTCATCTCGAGATCCTTAACGAGGCTCGACTGCCCGTCTTTCACATCAATCGCGAAGGCGATGTGGACGAAGCCGTCAGGCTCCGTTACCGCTATCTCGATCTCCGCCGCCCACGCATGCAGCGGAATCTCGTCCTCTATCATGAGGTCGCTCAGTTCATGCGCACCTATTTATCTGCCCGCGACTTTATCGAGATCGAGACGCCGATTCTGTTCAAGAGCACACCCGAGGGGGCCCGCGACTATGTGGTCCCCAGCCGGATCCATCCCGGCAAGTTCTACGCTCTGCCTCAGTCGCCTCAGCAGCTCAAGCAACTGCTCATGGTCAGCGGTATCGAGCGCTACTTTCAGATCGCGCGTTGTTTTCGCGACGAGGATCAGCGATCGGACCGGCAACCCGAGTTCACTCAGCTGGACCTGGAAATGTCCTTTGTCGATCGCGAAGACGTCATGGGCCTGATGGAGGACCTCCTGACCTCGCTGGTGCCGTCGGTCTGCAGTAAGCGGATCGCAGAGATCCCCTTCCCTCGCATGTCCTACGCTGATGCAATCGCTAAATACGGAAGCGACAAGCCAGATCTCCGTTTTGGCCTCACTCTCATTGACCTCACGGACCTCGCCATCAACAGCGAATTCGATGTCTTTAGCGCCACCGCCCGGTCAGGCGGTCTCGTCAAAGCGTTGGTTGCCCCGGACTGCGCAGGCTATTCCAGGCGACAGATAGATGAGCTCGTGCAGTTGGCCAAGGACCTGGGGGGCAGCGGGCTCGCTACTGTTCAGATCCGCCCGGATGGCGTACGCTCCTCCCTGGGCAAGGTCCTGCCGGATTCGGAGATGCAGTCCATCATCTCGCGCTGTGGCGCCAGCGAAGGCGACTTGATCCTCATCGCTGCCGATCGCCCACAGGTCGTCGCGCAGATACTGGGGCAGCTTCGCCTGGAGTTCGGCCGGCGTCTATCTCTGCTGGATGATAACATCCTGGCCTTTGCGTGGATTACCGATTTCCCGCTGCTGGAATGGAACGAAGAGGAGCAGCGCTTTACTGCCGTCCACCATCCCTTCACCGCGCCCGTGGATCAAGATCTGCCCATGCTGGAGACCGCCCCCGCGGAGGTGCGCGCTAAGGCGTACGACATCGTCGCCAACGGTTACGAGATTGGGGGCGGAAGCATCCGGATCCATCGCCGCTCCATTCAGGAGCGCCTGTTCGCGGCAATCGGCATGACGCAAGAGGCCGCCCAGTCGCAGTTCGGCCATCTCCTGGAGGCCTTTGAGTTCGGCGCCCCTCCACATGGAGGCATCGCTGCGGGGATGGCCCGGCTCGTCATGCTGCTGGCCGGCGAGCCCAACATCCGCGAGGTGATGGCTTTCCCCAAGAGCCAGAGTGCCGTCGACCTCATGACAGACGCCCCTTCGGAGCTAACCACAAAACAACTGGGTGAGCTTCATATCCGAGTCGATGAGAGCTGACGTGCAGAGCGATCAGCCCGGCCAGGGCGCGCGGAAGGATGCCTCGACTGTCGAGGCCTTTTCGGAGCGCATCGGCTTTGCGTTCCGCGATCCCAGCCTGCTGGAGGAGGCGCTCACCCACAGTTCGTTCGCAAACGAGAACCCGGGATCGGTTACTGCAGACAACGAACGTCTAGAGTACCTCGGAGATGCGGTGCTGGGATTCCTCGTCGCCGAGTGGCTTTTCCGCCGCTACCCCGACGTGAGCGAGGGAGATCTCACCAGCCTGCGCATCTTTGTGGTGCGTTCAGAGAGCCTCGCACGGCTGGGGAGTGCCTGGAGCATTGGCCAGTTCCTGCGCATGGGACGCGGTGAGGAAGCCAGCGGGGGACGCCTGCGTGAGGCCAACCTATGTGCCGCAGTGGAGGCCTTTTTTGGCGCTCTCTACCTGGATCGGGGCATCGAGCCGACCCGTCAGTTGGTGCGTCAACACCTGGAGAGTCTAGCGGTGGAGATCGAGGAACAGCGTTCCATAAAGAACGCCAAGACATACCTCCAGGAGCAGACGCAATCTGACCTCGGCATCACGCCCAGATACCAGATCGTGGACGAGCGCGGGCCAGATCATGAGCGCGTCTTTGTCGCGCAGGTACTCGTCGGCGAACAGATCTGGGGCGAGGGCACCGGCCGCAGCAAGCGCGCCGCCGAACAGGCCGCTGCCCGAGCAGCGATCGTGGAGCGCTCGCTATGACAGTGATGCTTTTGGCAGGGATGATCGGAGGTATACCCGTGGCACCCGCAAGGCGCTTCTGAGGAGAACATGCGTCTAAAGCGTTTGGAGCTGTACGGCTACAAGAGCTTTGCCTCTCGCGCAACCTTTGAGTTCGCGGAGGGTGTTACGGCCATCGTCGGGCCCAATGGCAGCGGCAAGAGCAACATTGCCGATGGTGTCCGGTGGGTGCTGGGCGAGCAGAGCTATAGCAACCTTCGCGGCCGCCGCACAGAGGACATGATTTTCGCCGGCTCGCGCCGCCGCGCGCGCCTCGGCATGGCCGAAGTCACCCTCACGCTGGACAACTCCGATCGCTGGTTGGATATCGACTTTACCGAGGTCACCATCGGCCGGCGGGCCTACCGCTCGGGGGAGAATGAGTACCTCCTGAATGGTAGCCGCGTTCGATATCGCGAGATCGCCGACCTGCTTGGCGCAGCCGGCCTCACGGCCAGCAACTATGTCGTGATCGGCCAAGGACTGGTGGATGCCGCCCTGGCCCTGACCCCCGAAGCGCGTCGGTCGTTGTTTGAGGAAGCTGCCGGTATTGCACCGCAACTGCGCAGACGCGAGGAGACGCTCGGTCGCATCCAGGAGACTCAAAGGAACCTGGAGCGCGCTGAGGACATCGTCAACGAGTTGCGCCCGCGTGCCCACACCCTGCGCCGTCAGGCAGAGCGGGCCGAAGAGCATATGCTCCTCCTCCAGGATCTGAGAGAGCTCCAGCGCATCTGGTATGGCTATCAGTGGCAGAACGTCCAGGCAAAGGTGGCCCAGGGCGAGGCAAGCGTAGATTCCGCCCGTGATCACGCGGACGCTCTGCGTAGCCAAACCCGTGAGCTTCAGGCAAAGCAAGATTCGCTACGCGATCAGATCGCGACCCTGACGGCCCAGGAGAAGACACATACCGATCGCCTCGCCGCGCTGCTGGAAGAAAGCGAGCGCCTGGGGCGAGATCTGGCCGTCGCTTCAGAGCGCGAACGGCTGTACGCCCAACAGATCGCGGCCTCACAGCAGGAAGAGGAGGCCTTGATCTCGCGTCGCCAGATTCTCGAAGAAGAGGTCGCAAGGGCCAGGGCGGATCTGGCTGAGCACCGTGATCGCCGGTCACGGTGCCTGAGCGAAATCGAAACGCTGAGGCAAGAGCTGGCCTCCGCCGATGCGGAGAGAGCCAGGCTGACCGGCGAGCTGCAGGGGGTCGAGCGCCGCATCGCGGCGCGCGAGCGCGAGTCCGCGCAGCTCCAGGCTCAGAACGAGCAGCTCGACGAGCGAGAGCATGAGCTCGAAGCCGAACGCGGAGAGCTTCGAAGCCGATCGGAGAGTGCCGTCCGCCAGTTGGAGATCTTGCGCGGTCAGGCCGCCGAGCTCGACGTTCGTGAGAGCGAACTGGAGGCACAGCTCGCCCTGCTTGAGCAACAGCAGACGAACGAAGAAACGGCGCTTCTGGCTGTGCGCGAGCAGCTAGTCTCGCTCGAGAGAGCTGCCAGCGAAGCACGCAGCCATCACGACGCACTCCTCAGCCGCCAACGCGCGCTCCAGAGGCAGCGAGATCAGATGAGCGAATACCATCCGGGCGTTCGCCTGGTCCTGCGATCCTCGGAAGAGCTCACAGGAGTGCGCGGCACTGTCGCCAGCCTCATGCGCGTACCTCGTGAGTACGAGCAAGCGATCCAATCCGCCCTGGGCACGCGGCTTCAGAACATCGTGACGGATCGCTGGGAGGATGCCGAAGCCGCCATTGCCTTGCTAAAGCAGCGCCAGGCTGGTTGGGCTACCTTCCTGCCGCTGGATACGCTCCAGGTGCGCCCACCGCTACAGAACGTATCGCGCCCCGGCGTGGTCGGCGTCGCGTCCGAACTCGTGCGATACAACGCCGAGTTCTCGCCTGTGTACGACCTACTCCTTGGCCACATCCTGGTGACGCAGGATCTGGCCACGGCGCGCCGCCTGCTCAGAGAACGTACGGGTGCCAGTCTCCTCGTGACCCTGGAGGGGGAGACGGTGCAGCCAAGCGGCGCTGTAAGCGGCGGGGCTCGGCAGGTACAGACGCAGATCCTCGCTCAGGAAAGGGAATGGCGCGAGTTGCCAGCGCGAGTACAGGCCGCAAAGGACAGGCTGCATGACGCGGCGGCGGCTGTGTCCGCTCACCAGCTGCAGATCGCCGACCTGCAGACGGCAATTCGCGATCGCTCCAGGCAGATCGCCGAGCAGAGAGCCGAGAACGACATGGCGCGCCGAGCCCGCCAGAAGCACGAGGACGCGCTCGCCCGTGCCGAACGAGAAGCCTCCTGGCAGAACTCGCGGGCGGCACAGATTGCAGAGGACCTCGCCCAGCTGGCGGTGCGTCAGACGGCAGCTTCCGCCGCGATGGATCGACTGAGCAGGCAGGGCGAAGATCTCGCGGCCTCCCTCTCGGAGATCACCGGGCGACGCGATGCCATTCAGGACGGCCCGGCGCGCCACAGGCTGAACGCCCTCGAGACAGAGGCTGAGGTGAATGCGCGAACCTACCGGAGCGTCGCCGCGCTCGTTGAGAGCCATGTGCGGAATGTCGACCAGGTTGACTCTCAGCTGTCCTTGCGGCGCGGCCACCGCGAGGAACAGCAGGCGCGTCTCAAAGAAGTAGAAACGTTGCTGGCAGAGGGCTGGGAGCGCTTGCAGGCCCTGGAGGCGCGCATCGAGGAGGCCCGCTCAAGAATTGATCCCCTCCGCAGACAGCGTGCTGAGCTGGAACGCGAGGAACAATCCACCGTAAGGCTCCATGGGGACAGCCTTGAGAGGCTACACGAGGCGGAGACAGAGTTCAACCAGGTCGTTCTGGAACGCGATCGCGCCAGGGATCAACAGATCAGCCTCAGCATCGAGATCGAGGAATCTCTCGGGCCGATAGACCTTCCGGACGCACACGCGCACCAGCTTCGGCTCAACCTTGACGACAACGTCGTCGAACTGCCCCGAGTCGTCGCGCTGCCCTCAGGGCTGAGTGACGAGATTCGGCAGTTGCGCGCCCGGTTGCGACGCGTCGGCGGCATCAATCCCGAGGCTCCGAGGGAATATGAGAAGCTGCTGGAAAGGCAGACTTTCCTACAAAGCCAGATATCCGATCTGCGTGGAGCCATCGCCTCTCTGCAGGAGGTGATAGAAGAACTGGATGAGGTGATCGAGCGGGACTTTGGTGCTGCGGTGGAGCGTGTGGACGTGAGTTTCGCCCGCTTTTTCGAGGAGCTATTCGGCGGAGGAACGGCTCACCTGGTGCTCACTGATCCCACAAGTCTGGCCACGACCGGGGTCGATATCATCGCTCATCCGCCTGGCAAACACGCTCAGCGCCTGTCGCTTCTCTCCGGTGGCGAGAGAGCGCTAACGGCGGTCGCGCTGCTCTTTGCCTTGCTGGGCGCGAATCCCGTCCCCTTCTGCTTCCTTGATGAAGTCGATGCCGCTCTGGACGAGTCGAACGTGGGGCGCTTTCGAGATCTACTGCGCAGCCAGGCAGAAGCTACTCAGTACGTGGTCATCACCCACAACCGGCGCACGATTGAGGCTGCCGAGACGATCTACGGCATCTCCATGGAAGACCAGGGGGTTTCCCAGAGCATCTCGCTCCAGATCAGCTCCTAGCGTTGCGCGAGTTCCACCATCAACGACGGACTGCCACTCCGCTAGGCCGGCAACTCGTCGGGCTCTGGAAGCCTGGGCAGATCCTCCAGCGAGGCGAGGCCAAAGTAGCGCAGGAACTCAAAAGTCGTGCCAAACAGATCTGGCCTGCCGGCCTGCTCAAGCTGACCCACCGTCTCTATGAGATTCCTTGCCCTCAATGTACGGATTACCGCATCCGAATTCACCCCTCGGACGGCATCCACCTGAGCACGGGTGATTGGCTGCCGGTAGGCGATAATCGCGACCGTCTCGAGCGCCGCCGGCGAAAGCCTCGCCGTCCGATCCATCCCAAGGAATCGCTCCACACAGGCCGCCGCCTCGGGAATCGTCACCATCTGCACGCGCATGCCCACGCGGATCACCGAGACGCCCCGCTTTGCATTCTCGGCAGTCAACCAGTCAAGCGCCTGCTGCACGGCCTCAATCGGAGCGTCCAGTGCCGCCGCCAGATCGCTTACGCTCGCTGGCTCATCCGCCACAAAGAGGAGCGCCTCCAGCAGGCGGGCGAGATCGCAGTCTGTTGCACAGCTCACATCCACAAGAGCCTGGTCCTCATCTGGCGGTCAGGAGTAATCGGGTCGTATACAGGCACCCTCGCGGCTCACCCGGCTGGTGGCCGAGGCGCTCCGCGAGGGCTTCTCACTGGCAGTATGGTCGCTACTGACCGCTGGGCTTGGACGCTGAAGGCGCCCCGGCCGACGGCCTCTCGGCCGATGCTTCCTCCGACCTGGTAGCCGCAGCCGGCCGTGGTTGCTGCATCGTCACCGGCGGGATGACAACTCTCTCGGGCTCCTTAGCCGGTTTGGCTGCGCCAGAGGGCGCCGTTGGCGCAGCGGCTGGCGCCATGGTGCCGCGCGGGAAAGGTTCATGGGCGACGTTGACCTGTACTTTACCATGGATCTTGACGCCCAGCTGTGTCTCGATAATCTCGTGCGCCAGGTTGACGATCTGCGCCGTGACCCCGGGAACATTCACGGTGGGGCTGGTATGCAGATCGATCGCGATATCAACGTCGTTTCCGCGCGAGGTGACTCTCGGCTTGGCGTCGCGGACACCTGGCAGTTCATCAATCCGGTACGCCAGGCTCTGCATCACCGAATCCACGCCGATCCGAGCACGGCCATTTCCCTCTGTGCGGATTCGAACGGCCTTTTTCCGCGTCTTGCGAATCTCCAGTATCAGCAGGACCAAGAGGATGAGCGCGGCCGCACCCACACCACCGAGGTAGTACCTGTTCTGGCTGGCGCTGGAGAAGAACCCACTCTCTTGTACCCGCGTGAGACCGGCTGCCGTGGTCTCCATAGCAGCCTCTGGCCATATCAGCAGAACCACCGCAAGTGCGAGCAGCCCCAGAATAAGCAAGACCATCACGATTCGGTTGAACACGTTCATGGGCCTCTCCTTATGCGCGGACATCGCTATCCATCGCAGCCATTATACACACGGCCACAGTGCTCGTCCACTAGCTGCGTTCTTCTGGCATGGATCCCTGTGCGGTTGTGCGGTGTGTGGCCTGTGGTATAATCCGACCTTGGAGGCCACGCCATGAAGAACAAGCAGAGGCTGATGCTCATCGATGGGCACGCGATGGCCTATCGGGCCTACTTCGCGACTCCTCCCCTCACCTCGCCGGCCGGCGAGCCCACGAATGCGGTGTTTGGCTTTGCGAGCATGCTGCTCAAGGCCGTTGGTGATGAGCAACCCGATTACGTGATCGCCACCTTTGACTCGGGCCGTACGTTCCGCCATGAGGAATATGCCGAGTACAAAGCGACGCGTGCCAAGATGCCCGATGACCTCGCCGTCCAGATCGAGCGGATCATGGAGCTCGCCAGGACGCTTGGCATTCCCGTGCACACGCGTGAGGGCTACGAAGCCGATGATCTCATGGGCTCGATCTCTGCGCTCGCCAGCAAGGCTGGGCTTGAAACGATCATTGTCACCGGAGATAGTGACACCCTCCAGCTTGTGTCCGATGACGTCCACGTCCTGATGCCCCGCCGGACGATGGCCGATGTACAGCTGTATGACACGGGCGCCGTCCAGCAGCGATACGGGCTCGCTCCTGCCCAGCTTATTGATCTCAAGGCGCTGATGGGCGATTCGTCCGACAACATCCCCGGGGTGAAAGGCGTCGGCGAAAAGACCGCCACGGCCCTGCTGAAAGAGTATGGCTCACTGGACCAGATCTATGAGCATCTGGAGGATGTATCGCGCTCCCGGTTCCGCGAGGCCCTGCGCTCCGGGCGTGAGGATGCTCTGATGAGCCGCCATCTGGTGACCATCGTCCGAGATCTGGACGAGGACCTGGACCTGGAGTCCGCGCGTTGGCCCCAGTTTGACCGTGTCCGCTTCGTCGAACTGCTGCGCGAACTGGGCTTTCATTCGCTTATCGACCGCCTTCCCGGCGAGGGGCCGGCGCCTGGCGAGCAACTCACGCTCTTTGCGACGCCTGCTCCCGCCAACGCTGGAGACCACCGCGTGTTCGGCAACTATCGCATCGTGGATACCACCGCGATCCTGCAGGAGCTCAAAGAGAGCCTACAGGATTGCGCGTTATTCGGGTTGGATACGGAAACCACCAGCACCGACCAGATGCAGGCCCGCCTCGTCGGCATCTCCATCGCCACGGCAGAAGGCAACGCCTGGTACGTACCCGTGGGTCACGAACGGCGCCCAGCCGTTCGACAGCTCAGCCTGGACACAGTATCCCGCGTTCTGGGACCCATCCTGGCTGACCCGGATCGGCCGAAGGTCCTGCACAACGCCAAGTATGACCTGATCGTCCTGGAGCGCCACGGGATGCCCGTGCGCGGACGCTGTGAGGATACCATGCTCGCCGCCTGGCTGCTTTCGCCAACAGGCAGAGGCATCAGCCTGCGCGAGCAGGCGTTTCACCGGCTGGGCGTCGAAATGACGGACACCTCCGAAGTTATCGGCAAGGGAAGAGCTCAAACCACCATGGACAAGGTGGCCATTGAGACCGTGGGGATGTATGCCTGCGCCGATGCCGACATGACGCTCAGGCTCCACCACGTACTGCGGGGCGAGCTTGCCGATAGAGACCAGCAGGACCTCTACGACCACATCGAGGTCCCCCTCGTGCCGGTGCTCAAAGAGATCGAGATGCACGGGGTGTTGGTGGATGTCGCCTACCTTGAAGAGATGTCGCGCACGGTAGGTGCACAGATCCAGGCACTCGAGACGCGTATCTACGACCATGTGGGCCATCGCTTCAACCTCAACTCGCCAAAGCAACTGGGTGAAGTTCTCTTTCAGGAGTTGAACCTCCCCGTCGTGCGTTCGACAAAGACCGGTCCCTCTACCGACGCCTCGGTACTAGAGGAACTCCGTGATGCGCACCCCATGGTCAGCCTGCTGCTAGAGTATCGAAACCTGGACAAGCTCCGGGGCACCTATATAGACACGCTACCCCGGCTGGCGCATCCGGACACGGGTCGTGTGCACACCTCCTACAACCAGGCGGGCACAAGCACGGGGCGGCTGTCGTCGAGTGACCCGAACCTGCAAAACATCCCGGTGCGCACAGAGATCGGCCGCGAGGTGCGACGAGCCTTCATCGCGCCCCCCGGATACTTGCTGTTGGCCTGCGACTATTCGCAGGTGGAGCTGCGCATGCTGGCACACGTCTCTGAGGACCCCGAGATGATCGCGGCCTTTGAGCGTAACGAGGATGTGCATGCCAGCACGGCGGCGGCCATTTTTGGCATCCCGTTGGAGGACGTCACCTACGAGCAGCGGAGTATGGCCAAGGCGATCAACTTTGGCCTGATGTACGGCATGTCCGCCTATGGCCTCGCGGCGCGCACCTCTCTCACGCGAGATCAGGCCGGCGCATTCATTGACGCCTACTTTTCCCGCTTCGCGGCCGTACACCGTTACCTGGAGCAGACCAAGGTGCAGGCCGCCGAACACGGGTATGTAGAGACGATCATGGGCCGGCGCCGGTACTTTCCCGAGCTCACTCAGCACACCGTCAACCAGGCGGTACGGGCGGCAGCGGAACGCGCGGCGGTGAACATGCCCATTCAGGGTAGCGCCGCCGACATTCTCAAGATCGCTATGATCCGGCTGCACGATCGGTTGCTCTCCGCCGGGCTGGATGCCCGCATGATCCTCCAGGTTCATGATGAACTCGTCCTGGAGGTGTCCGAGGGGGATCGCGCCGCCGCTCAGGAGTTGCTGGTGGATACCATGGCGCACGCCGTCGAGCTGCGTGTGCCCCTGAAGGTCGATGTGGCCGTGGGACAGAACTGGATGGAGATGAACAACGCATGATCGATGTCGAGCTGAGAGAGACAATAGCCGCGGGTATCAAGCGCGCACAGCGCCACGGTGATCTGCCGAGCTTTGACGTGCCAGCGGACATACCGGTCGAGCATCCCCGCCAGGTCGACATGGGAGACTATGCCACGCCGGTGTGCATGCAACTGGCGCGCTATGCCCGCATGGCACCGGTCGCCATCGCCGCGGCCTTGGTCCGCTACATGAAGCTACCCGAGTATATCGCCGAGGCCACCGTTGCCCATCCCGGGTTCATCAACTTCCGCCTGTCGGAGCGCTGGCTGGCCGAACAAGTCAATGCGATACTAAGCGCCGGCGAGTCGCTCGGCCAGCTTGATCTCGGCGAGGGAACGCGCGTCCAGGTCGAGTACGTCAGCGCAAACCCGACGGGCCCGCTCCACATGGGCTCGGCGCGCAATGCTGTGCTGGGTGATAGCCTGGCGGCTGTGTTGCAGAGCGCGGGCTATGATGTGCAGCGCGAGTATTATGTCAACGACGCCGGCAGCCGGATGCAGGTGTTCTATCAAACGGCCTACGCGCGCTATGCACAGGCGTTCGGACGGGACTTCCCCGTTCCCGAAGACGGTTACCACGGCGCCTACATGGTCGATCTCGGGCAGCAGCTCGCGGATCAACTGGGAGACGCCCTGCTGGCGCTGGACCCCGGAGAGGCGACACCCAGGGTGGGAGCGCTCGCCTTGGAATCGGTTATCGCTCAGGCTCGCGATGACCTGGCCGCCATGGGCGTGCACTATGACTGCTGGTTCTCCGAAGCATCGCTCTATGCCGACGGCCAGTTTGATGCCATCATGTCGCTCTTGAGACAGGGCGGCTATCTCGATGTCCACGATGGCGCCGTCTGGTTCACGGCCACGCAACTCGGCGGCTCCAAGGACGAAGTCATCGTCCGTTCGGACGGCAGTCCCGGGTACTTTGCCTCGGACATCGCCTACCACTACAACAAGTTCGTCGAGCGCCGTTTCGATCGCGTCATCGATGTGTGGGGAGCCGACCATCAGGGCCATGTGCCGCGCATGAACCACATGATGGAGGCGCTGGGGCTGGACCCAAGCAGACTAACGCTCGTGCTCTATCAGCTGGTTACCCTCAAGCGCGGGGGTGAGATCGTCCGGTTATCCAAGCGCACCGGGGACATGATCACGCTGCGCGAGGTCATTGATGAAGTCGGCCCGGATGCAATGCGGTATTTCCTGCTTTCGCGCAGCGCGGATAGCCAGATGGAGTTCGACCTCGACCTGGCCGTCGCGCAGTCGGACGAGAACCCGGTGTACTACATTCAGTATGCTCACGCTCGCCTGTCATCCATACTGCGCCATGCCATCGAGCTGAGCGATTCCGAGGCCGATGTGTCGCTGCTCACCCACCCGGCCGAGCTCACGCTGATCCGCCGCATGATTCAGCTGCCCGAGATCATACAGCTTGCCGCAGAGCAGCTCGCGCCACACCACCTGGCCTACTACGCCTACGAACTGGCGTCGGATGTCCATGCCTTCTATCGGGATTGCCGGGTGGTCAGTTCGGATCCGGCTGATCGAGCTGTGGGCTCGGCCCGCATCCGCCTGGTCCGCGCCTGCCAGGCCGTGCTACGGCGCGTGCTGGAGATTATGGGGATGACCGCTCCAGATACCATGTAGCAGCCCAGATGCGGCATCAGCCCGCCACCAGGTAACGCCCAAAAGGCTGGGGGCTCGGAGCTTTGACCGAGGCTGTCTTCTGTGCTACACTGCAGAGCGGTGCAGCCGAAGACACTTTGGGCGAATAGCTCAGCTGGGAGAGCACTTCCCTTACAAGGAAGGGGTCACAGGTTCGAGCCCTGTTTCGCCCACTGATCCACAGGGCTTCGGCCATATTGGCCGGAGTCCCTTCTTTATAGCTTGGCTGATCCGCGGGTTGGCCCGGGAGGATTCGATGGCCCGTGTTCGTCGCATGCGAACCCAGGAAGCTGCGTTTTGGCAGGAGTATACGCCCTCTGAGGATGATCTGGACCATCTAGCCAGCGTCATTCTCGAAGAGGGCATGCCCCGCAGCCTTGATGACCTGACAAGCGGCCTCATGCTGCGCCTGATTCAGCGGGAGAAGGAACGCGCGGCCAAGCAGGTGACAGATGGGGAGATATACCGCCCGGCGGATCGCTATGCTGTCGGTCAGCAACTGGTGTTTACGGGACGCGAGTTTGCTCAGGCGTCGGTGACTGATACCCGCCCAGGCGTCAACCCCAGGTACGCTCAGTTCGAAGTCATACGCGTGCTCTTTGAAGATGGCACCGAGCAGGAGTACGCCTCCGGGCTGGATATCGAGCATCCCCTCAACCGGCCAACCGAGGAGCTCGTCGGTGGCAGCATGGATGACCTCACGGAAGAGGATCTCGTTGCGGCGTACCGGCAGGACGTTGCCGCCGCTCTGGAGCAGGTTCTTTCCGAACAGGATGACTGGGTTCAGTTCGACGGCGTGTGGTACCTGAGAGAGCTTCTGCCTGAGTTCCATGTGGGGCATCTGAACCTGGCAGAGGCAGCGATCTACGAGGCCGCGCATCCGCTGCCCGTCAACGAGATGCTCGGCCGGCTGGACCTCGGTCTCCCGGGTTCTCGCCAGGCTCAGCTGTTTTCCTTGAATCATTCCCTCGCCCTGGACTCGCGCTTTGAGAACGTGGGCACGCGGACTCAGCAGGTCTGGTACTTGAGGGCCCTGTTGCCAGAGGCGGTTTTCTCTCGCCCGGCTGTTCACGCGAGCCCCATCGTGTCAACGGGCGACGAGTACATCGGGCTCACCATGCTGGACATCGTCGAAGCCCTCGGCGATGAGCTGGATAGCTTGCCCGGCGCACGGGTGGGTAACGATGCCTCTCTTGGTTTCCAGGTGTCCTTCCCGCACCTCCACGCCGGAACAATGCCCGCGTCACGCCGCTTGCTCGACCTCTTTGAGTATGAAGAGGGCCAGCACCTTCAGCTGACGCTCATCGACGCCCGAAACCGGCGCACCTACACGGCCTGGTTGCTGCCTGAAGAGGGCTACATCGCCGGTGTGGACCCCTGGTACAAGGCGGTCGGGATGGTCGTCGGGGGGATTGTCAACGTGACGCCGGGGGATAGGCCCGCCTCTCTGGAGCTATCCATCACCCAGCCGAGAACCAGCAGCAGCGGCTGGATACGGGCGGCCGCCGTGAGCGATGGCGCCTTGGTCATACAGAACCAGCTCGGCCGGATCGGCGTGCGCTACGACCCCGCAACGCAGATCGATGTTGCGGACCGCGATGCCGTGGCTCGCCTGATGTGGCAATCACAGCAGACGAGTCGCTCGCTCTACGGGCTGGTGAAAGCCGTCTTCACAGAGTTGGCCAAGCTCAGCCCGCAGGGTGTGGCTTCCTGCCAGGCCATCTATTCGGCAGTGAACATGTACCGCCGGTCTGGAGCGGTGCCCGTTTTTGCCATCCTGACGCGAAACGCCTGCTTTGACCCCATCGGCGAAGGCCAATGGGCCTACGATGGATCGCTGGAGGGCCATATCTACGAGACTCCGGATGAGATGCGAGAGCGCCCGCTCTCCCACCGCGGCGATCTGGTGCGCGACCAGGTCGTGCGCTATGTAGAGAACTAGGGAGGTTATGGATGGCGCTCAGGTGGCAACGGCCAACGCTGGACACACGCTTCTACATTGATATGTCCTGGTGGAAAGACCAGGGCCGTGACATCCGCGTCTACCTGCGGGACCTGCTCTGTGAGGACTGTCGATCCTCCTATGCCTCTCTCGCCCTGGATCAGACGATCGACTCCGTGGACCCTGAGACCGGCGAAGTCCGGCAGGTGGATCCGATTTGGGATTCGCTCCTTACGTGCTGCTCCAAGAGACCGGACTATATCACCAGCACGACGCCCATTGTGGATGGCGTGTTCCGCGTGTTCGTTGCGAACGGCAATGCCCCTCTGACCGTCCGCGAGATCCACGAGCAAGTCAACCATCGTACACCTGAGGTGATCTTGCGCACGCTGACGGCCGGCGAGGTATACTTGGGTATCCGGCCCTACCGTGAGTGACAGAGCCTGTACCGTCGATCCGCAAAGGGCAGCCCCTTGTGAGGTGCTGCCCTTTCGCTATGGGCTGATCGCGGCAAGCGTCACCCCCTTCACGCCATCGCGAAGCCGATGAGCCAACGTGACTGGGCCCGGTGGCAAGTTGTCGCCGCGACGGTTCTGATCGCCCTGGCCTTCTTCGCCTACTTGCCACTCCGTGGTGAGGTGTACTTTGGCGGCGATATCGCCCGCCTGTACCTGCCGCAGCAGCGCATGCTCGCGACCTCTCTGGCGGAGGGCCGATTGCCCTGGTGGTCCCCGCTGATCGGCGCTGGCTATCCCCTGATCGCGGGAGGCGAGATCGGGGCGTTGTACCCGCTGAACCTGTTGCTACACGCTCTTCTCCCGGCCGAGGTCATGCTGACGGTTTCAGTGCTGGTCCACCTGCTTCTCTCGGGTTTGGGCATGGCGTGGCTGGCAAGAACCATCGGCCTGTCCCGTGGCAGCGCGCTCTTGTCCGCACTCACCTTCGCACTGGGTGGGTTCCTCATTGCCCATGCCAGCCATGTGAGCATCATCGGCGTCTGTGCCTGGATGCCCTGGGTGCTGGTGCTCCTGCATCGAGCGATGGCTGCGGCCAATCCCAGAGAGCGCGCCGCCTGTGCCGCGGGCCTGGCCGGCGTCATCGCACTCCAGTTCCTCGTCGGCCACGCACAGATGTCTCTGCTCATCCTCATACCGTCGATTCCCTGGGCCACATACCTTGTTCTTGCCGCTCCAGCGCGGGCGAAGGCGCTGCGCCGCCTCATACCGCCTCTCCTGGCTGCCACGATCGGGACGCTCATCGCCGCGCCACAGTTGCTGGAGACGCTGGAGTTGACGAGTCTCTCTCAACGTGCGGCGGGCCTGGCCAGCGACTTTTACACGGGTTACTCATTCCACCCCTTGCTCTCGGCCACGTTTCTTTCGCCTTTCCTGCGGGGGAACCCCTATCCCGAAGGCACCATTGAGCTGATGGGCTACCTGGGCCTGGCTCCGCTGGCTCTGAGCTGGATCGCCATTCGGCAGGACCGAGGCCAGCAAAAGTGGCTCCTCCTGGCGATTGCTGTCGCTGGGTTGCTGATGGCCTTTGGTGAGTACAATCCGCTTTATGCACTCGTCCGACGGGTGCCTATCCTGAACCTGTTCCGCGCCCCGGCAAGGTACCTGCTCTGGACCAGCTTTGGCCTCGCTCTGCTTGCCGGCACGGGCCTGGATCGAGTTGTGGCCCGCCGTACGACGGCGGCCTGGCCCGGTACGCTCCTTGGAGCAATATCCCTCGTCCTTGCTTTGGCCAGTGTCATCCTCATACGGAGACTCGGCGACGCCGATGAGATGGTCGCTCTGTGGCGATGGCTACCTCTCGTCCACGGTGCCGCCCTGGCTCTGTGGCTGCTCGGGGTTCGCCTGCTACACTGGCGAGCGGCATCGGCCATCGCGATGACGCTTCTCTGTGCAGATCTCTTCACCTATGGTGCCGTCTTGAGGGCAACGTACACGCCCTCCGAGTCGCTTCAGGAAGTGCTCCGGGAGCCCGCGATTCTTCCGCTCTTGAGCGCGACCGATGGCCCCTATCGCATCTGGACCAAGGAGAGCATTCTGCCGTTTCCGTCGGTGCAGAAAGAGTCGCTCTTCCCCAACATTGCCTCCTCCTACGGGGTCAGCAGTGCCAACATATACACCCCGCTGGTTCCTCAGTCATATCTGTCCTATATAGAGGCCCTGGATGCGGAGCGCCTCAACCGGCTGAATGTGCGCTACTATATCATCCCGCAGCTCCTGCCTGTGGACGAGGCGAGCGAGCTCTATGATGTACTCAATCCCTTCTCCGCCATAAGGTACCGAGCGGAGCAGGCGATTGGCCTTGATGATGTGGTGGAGGTCCAGGTAGAGTCCTACGTGAGCCATGCCGCCGATAGAGAGGATGGCGAGATCGCAGGCACGGTGGAGCTCCTTACAGAGTCCGGCGAGCGATTGGAGTATCCTGTACGCGTGGGGCTGGAGACGGCCGAGTGGGCCTACATGCGAAGCGACGTATCGAGAGCCGTGCGTCACTCCCTGGCGCCTATCGCATCCACATTCTCGGCGCGGTCCGGCTTTCCCCCGGAGGAGCATGCCGGCCACACTTACCTGGCCAGGTTCACGCTCGCTTCGCCTGCCCGCATCGAGAGCCTTCGCATCATGCCGCAGTTCCCGGAGGCTTACCTCCGGATCGAGCAGATCCGCTTTGTTACCAGCGATGGTCGCGAGCACCTCGCCTCCGACCTTCTGGGCCTCGGCGAACACGCCATCGTCTATCGGAGCGAGGATGCCGTGGTGTACGAGAACCGCAGCGTGTGGCCGCGGGCCTATACTGTTCCTTTGCGCCACGTGAGCCTGGGGGATGGCACAGCGAGCCTGGAGGTCAATCTGAGTGCGAATGCACTCGGAAGCGTAGACTTTCTCGTGTACGAGGCACAGCGCGTGAGGCTAGAATGTGCAGTGGAACAGAACGCGCTGCTCGTGCTCGCGGATATGGCCTATCCGGGTTGGCAGGCGAGGGTGGACGGCGCCGGTGCGCCGATCATGACCGTCGATGGGCTTTTCCGGGGCCTGTTGCTCACCCCCGGGCAGCACATCGTGGTCTTTGAGTACCACCGGTAGACTGACAGGCGTCCGGGCACGAGCCGCACACGACGGCCGATGTCCACAAGATCCACATAGGAAAGGCGGAAGATAATGCAAGAGACGATGAAGTGTGCCGTACTGCACGGGATCGAGGAGGTGCGCATCGAGGAGCGCCCCGTTCCCAAGCCAGGGCCGCATGAGGTTCTGGTCCGAATCCATCGAGTAGGCGTGTGCGGGAGCGACGTGCACTACTACCGGCAGGGACGCATTGGGGACTTTGTCGTAAGAGCGCCCATGGTGCTTGGCCACGAGAGCGCCGGCGTTGTGGTCGCCACGGGTGAAGGTGTCACGCGATTCGTCTCCGGTGATCGCGTGGCCATCGAGCCCGGGTACACGTGCGGCAAGTGCCGGTACTGCCGTTCAGGACACTACAACCTGTGTTCAGATGTGGTCTTTATGGCAACCCCTCCGGTGGATGGAGCGATGGCCGAGTACGTTGTCTGGCCAGAGGACTTTGCTTTCGCCTTGCCAGAGAACATGAGCTTTGACGACGGCGCCATGATGGAGCCACTTTCGGTCGGTCTGTGGGCCGTGGAGCGGGGGCAGGTTCGCCCGGGGCACAGCGTAGCCGTGTTTGGCTGCGGGCCCATCGGGCTGTTGACCCTCCAAGCTGCCCGCATCGCCGGGGCCACCACGATCATCTGCATCGACGTGGAACCGAGTCGTCTGGCGCGCGCCGAACGGCTCGGTGCGACGCTCACGATCAACGATACCGACGGAACCGCCCTGGAGCAGATCCGCGCGCACATGGCCAACGCGCTCGGCGAGGCACCCAGCCGGGCCGGAGTGGACGTGGCTTTTGAGACAGCGGGATCAGTGCCTACCACCCGCAACGCCCTTGCCGCCGCGCGACCCGGTGGCGTCGCAGTGCTGACGGGCCTCCCCTCACGGCCGATGGTCGAGCTGGACATTGTCTCTGCGGCAAGCAAGGAGATCGATATCCGCGGGCAATTCCGCTATGCAAACCGGTACCCCCCCGCGATCGCTCTCACTTCCGCCGGCCGCATCGATGTCGCCTCCCTGGTGACGCACCACTTTCCCCTGGCGGCGGCTGAAGAGGCACTGCGCTTCGCCGACGAGCACAAGGAATCGGCAATCAAGGTCATGGTGGATGTAGTCGCCTAGTCGCAGCAGGTCACACGGGTCAGGGCGCCCCGCCGCGGCGGGGCGCCCTAGCGCGTCTCAGTCACCTTGGCCAGGCCCCTGGGTTTCTCCGGGTCGATGCCGCGCGCCCTGGCCAGATGGTAGGCCAACAACTGCCCCGGAATAACGGCGACAATCGGCGATAGCCACTCTGGCAGAGTCTGAGGCAGAAACAGCCCAAAGGCCGACTCTTGAGCCAGCTGTTCGTCGTCCGTGATGGTGATCAGCTCCGCACCGCGCTCGTGCATCGCACCGAAAAAAGCCTGTAGCGAGCGCCAAGCCCGCCCCTGGCAGGCAACGACCGCGATCGGGTACCCTTCACGCACGACAGCGACTGGGCCGTGCAGAAAGTCCGCTGCGGAGTACGCCGTAGTCGCGGTATACGTAAGCTCCTTGAGCTTGAGGGCGATCTCGAGGGCCGTGGGATAGTTGTAGCCCCGCGAGATGACCGCGCAGTGCTCCATGTAGCGATACCGCTCGGCTCGTCTGGCGATCCCCTCCTCCAGGTCAAGCGCCCGCCGGACTGCCTCAGGCACGGCGGCCAGCTGAGCCAATCGGTCGGAATCCTGATCCAGCAGAGCGGAAAGCATGGCCAGCGCCATCAGCTGCGCCGTGTACGACTTTGTTGCTGCGACACTCTGCTCCGGGCCTGCCCCCAGTGGGACCACCCACTCCGCGACTCCTGCGAGTCGCGACTCGGTGGAGTTGACCAACGCAGCCGTCAGAACTCCCTGCTTTCGCGCCTCGGCGACAACGGCCACGATATCGGGTGACATTCCGGACTGCGAGATCCCCAGGACCAGAGTGTCAGGCGTCAGGCGCAGAGAGGCATCGTACAGCGTAGTAATCGACGGCGCGGCCAGGCTGACGGACAGACCATGGGCAATCCCAAGCTGGTATTTCGCATAGGTGGCCGAATGGTCTGACGTGCCGCGAGCCACGATCACAACGTGGGCGATCTGCCGGCGCAGGACCTCCTCGGCCAGCGCCTGAACGGCGGAACGGCCCGATCGCAGCAGGCCATCCAGGACCGACGGCTGTTCACGTATTTCAGAGATCAGTCGGTCCTGTGACATCGCAGCGTGCACAACCCCCGTACAGTGATCCGCAGTCCCCGCCAGCGCTCAGGCGGGGACATCCTCCTTGGTTGCCTTCCAGGGTCCAGGCGATCCCGCCTGGAAAAAGGCGTCAATGTCGCTGGCGGCCACACGTCCGGCTCCCATGGCGCTGATTACCGTAGCAGCCCCTGTGACGATGTCACCGCCCGCCCAGACACGCTCCAGCGTCGTACGGCCCGTCTCGAGATCGGCCACCACCGTGCCACCCCGCGCACGCTCCAACCCGTCCGCCTCGATGAACACCAGAGGGTTCGGGCGAGTGCCCAGCGCCATCACCACGGTATCGACGCCCATCTCGAACTCGGAGCCTTCCGCTGGAACCGGTCGGCGGCGCCCGCTGTCGTCTGGTTCGCCCAACGTCATCCGGATGCACCGGATGCCCGTCACGCCACCTTGCTCGTTGCCGAGAACAGCTATGGGGTTGGTGAGAAAGTCAAAGACCACGCCTTCTTCCTCGGCATGCTCGACTTCCTCAGCTCTGGCAGGCACTTCCTCTCGAGAGCGACGGTACACGATATGCACTTCTTTCGCCCCCAGACGGAGAGCGCTGCGCGCTGAATCCATTGCGACGTTTCCGGCCCCCACCACCGCCACACGCTCGCCCACGCGGACCGGAGTATCCCAGTTGGGGAAGTCGAACGCCTTCATCAGGTTCACCCTGGTGAGCAGCTCATTGGCGCTGTAGACGCCGTTCAGATTCTCGCCAGGGATGCTCATCATGATGGGCAACCCAGCGCCCGTGCCCAGAAACACAGCCTGGTACTGCTCGCGCAGCTCGGTAAGCGAGTACAGTTTGCCAACCACTCTGTTGAAGAGGATCGAAACGCCGAGCTTCCTCAGATAGTCCACCTCGGCAGCGACGACGGCTTTGGGCAGGCGGAACTCGGGAATGCCGTACACCAGCACGCCCCCCGGCTCGTGCAACGCCTCCAGAATGTCGACCTGATAGCCCTTCTTTGCCAGGTCGCCAGCAGCGGTCAGGCCGGCTGGCCCTGAACCGATAACGGCCACACGGATACCGTTGGAGGGCGCGACTTCCGGGACACGGACGCCTTGCTCCCGCTCCCAATCCGCCACGTACCGCTCAAGACGGCCGATCGCGACAGGCTCGCCACGGCGCCCGAGTATGCACAAGGCCTCACACTGGCTCTCCTGCGGACACACACGCCCGCAGATCGCCGGAAGACTGTTGTTGTCCTTGAGGAACTCTACCGCCTGCCACATGTCGCCCTCGCGGAGGGCTTTGATGAACTCGGGAATTCGGACCTGCACGGGGCATCCTGTTACGCAGAGCGGCCGCCGGCACTGAATGCAGCGGAGAGCCTCCTCCACGGCCATCTCGTGATCGTACCCCAGCGCCACCTCATCAAAGTTGCACGCCCGCACTTGCGGGTCCTGTGCAGGCATAGCGTGACGTGCGTTTGCTTGCTCTTTGCCAGTTGCCATTAGCGAGCATCCTCCTGCTCAGGTATCGCCTTGCAGTTCTCCTCGTACAGATCCAAAGCCCGCCGCTCTTCATCGGCGTAGAACCGCTGTCGGCTAAAGAGCAAGTCCCAGTCTACTTGATGCGCGTCGAACTCGGGCCCGTCAACGCAGGCAAAGTAGGTGCGCCCTCCAACGGAAACACGGCAGGCTCCGCACATGCCGGTACCATCCACCATGATCGAGTTCAGGCTCACAATAGTGCTGACGCCATACGGTTGCGTCGTCAGCGACACAAACTTCATCATGATCGCAGGACCGATACCCCACACGCGGTCGATCTGCCGTTCCTCAATCAACTCCTTGAGAGGCACCGTCACAAGCGCCTTGCGCCCGTAGCTGCCATCATCCGTCACGACAATCAGATCATCAGTCACCTGGCGCATTCTGTCTTCCCAGAACAGCAGATCACCGCTGCGTGCGCCGATGATCGCGATGACGTGGTTGCCCGCGTCCCGCAGCGCCTGGCAGATTGGGTGAATGGCGGCGATACCCAGGCCCCCGCCGACAAGCACCACGGTGCCATAGCGCTCGATCTCCGTGGGCCTTCCCAGCGGCCCGGTGAGACTGGCCAGGCTATCGCCGGGCTCCAGTTCCTTCATGCGCCGCGAGGTGGCTCCGATCTCCTGCGCTACTACGGTGATCGTGCCTGCGTCGGCGTCCCGATCGGCGATGGTCAAAGGTATGCGCTCTCCCCGCTCGTGAACCCGAACGATCACGAACTGGCCAGCTCTAGCCTTGCGTGCGATCTCGGGGGCCTCGATGACGTATTCCGTCGTCACTGGAGTGAGCGTCTTCTTGGACAGAATGCAGTACACAGAACCTCCTGAAGCTAAAGTCAGCAGCGACGGCGTCCAGCCACGGCCCAGAGCATCGTGTCCCTTTGTGGCACAGGTGACGTCCGGTCAGGCGATGGATAGCAGCTGCCGCACGATATTGACGATCTGAAGACCCAGCGTAGTGGCCTGCTGAACCGTGAGGGCGGCGCGCTCCCCTGGCACAGCAACCAACCCGCCGGAACGCTTCTCCGCGAGCCGCGAGTACACTACCGCCGCGGCGGCTCCCATCAAGGCGCCAGCCACAGCCCCAACCAACACTCGACGGGCCTCCCGACGCATTGCTTACCTCCTCGGTTGGCGGCCACCAACGACGGCGCGCCAGGTGCCCCTCACCTGAGCCGGCCAAACGCGAAGCCAGACAAAGGGGCGCTCGGCTTGCTGCCTGGCAGCATCCACCGTGCCTGCAGCCCGAAGCACGGTCTCCTGCACTGAGCGTAGCGCCGGCCTCACACGAGGCCCGAACCGGCGCAGCGCACGGTTTACGTGCCACAAGAGATAGGCCTGCACGCCCAACATGATCAACGCGGGCACGATGAGTATGATCAGAGACCAATCCCTGGCAATGGCTGCGACGTGCGAGAACACGGACCGTCCCTCCCTGATCCGGATCGGTGCCTACATCAGCTCGGTGCTCACTTCCAGCACAACATACTCGCTGGCATTGTCTTCGACAAAGTCGGACACCTGTTGCAGCGCCCGCTGCGCGCTGGCCCGCTCGCCTGACACGCAAGCGGCTGCAAGAGTGCACCGCTGCCAGCTATCCTGGTGATCGACCTCAGATACCGACACGTTATAGGTCTGCCTGATCCTCGTGACCAACGACCGTATGACCTGCCGCTTATCCTTGAGTGAGCCCGAGGCCGGAATGTGCAACTCCAGCACAAGCAGGCCAATGATCATCATACACCTACCTTGCGCCAAAGCCGCTTGATTATACCATAGAGTGCGCGCAGTCTGCTCTGGTGCCTGTCAGTCCGTCTCCAGGCGATAGCTGGTCGTGATCTCCGCGCGAAGCGAAGCCAGCACACCGCAGTACTTTTCCACCGACAGAGCGATGGCTCGTGCCACGGCGGCCTCTGAGAGGTCGCGCCCGCGGAACAGATACTCCACTGTGATGCGCTCAAACGCACGAGGGTACTGGGCAGCACGCTCTCCGGACACGACGATTGAGAGACCTGTCACCTCTTGGCGCATCTTGTTCAGAATGCTGATCACGTCCATGCCACTGCAGCCGGCAACCGCCGATAGCAGGGTCTCCATCGGCCGGATGCCCTCGCCCTTCCCGCCCGATTCGACTGGAGCATCCATTCGCACGGTTTCTTGAGAGGCCGTTCCCGTCGCGTCGAACTGCATCTTCGTTATCCAGGTCGTCTGAACGCTGACAGTGTTATTGGTCATCTCTCCCCCATCACGGCAGATAGAGCCGGTAGAACGCCTGATAGGCGTACACGTCCGCCAGGTAGGCGCCGCTCCATCCGCCGAATGCATAGACAAACAACCCAGAGCTCGTATCTACGGAGGCAGCGCCCAGGGTGCGCCATTCATCAGATATGGGAGATGGAATCGTACCCCAGCTATCGGTTCCGATGTCGTAGCGCGCGCTCTCGCTCAACGCTCTCTGCCATCCTCCGCCCAACACGTAGAGGTTCCCCAGGCCGGCAGCCACGGCATGTCCGGCGCGCCCCTCTGGCATGTCAGAGAGCCGTTCCCATGGATCGCGCCCGGCCCAGGCCGCGTCCACATGGAAGGCTTCGCAGCTGTCGAGTTCCTGGGCCCCATCGTACCCGCCCAGCAGATAGATGATCCCATCCGCCGTAGCCGCTGCGGCAAAGCCGCGCGGCCGGCTGAGCGTAGCCACACGTTCCCAGCGCGCCGTTCCTACGCCGTAGTGGTATACGGCATCGACATAGCCGGCACCATCCCAGCCCCCGAAGAGGTAGAATCCATCGTCATCGGGCGCAATAGCATATGAGCACAGCCCCACCGGCAACGAGGGCCCCGTGGTCCACTGGCCCATCCTCGGATCGTAGATCTCCAGGGTGTCCAGCACGTTGCCCTCCGCGTCCAATCCACCCGGGACGTAGATCCGCCCACCGACGGTCGCAGCGCCGACGTTGGATACCGGCGTGGGCTTACTCTTGCCCATCCCCCACACGTCCTGAGCGACGTTGTACACCTGAACGGTCCCTGTCACGCCGCTCTGTCCCGCGCCGCCTATGAGGTAGACGTTGTCTCCTTCCATAGCCAGGCCAAACCGGCCTGCCGCACTGATCATCGGAGAACGATCGCCCCATCTCGATAGCCCCGCGGCCTGGCCGCCCACACCTGATAGACTCGAGTCATCCGAGAGCCGATCCATCGGCTGCATCGCGCTGTTCAAACCCCCGGCGGGCCATACCATCAGCAGCGTCGCTAGAGCCACGGCCAAGATCACGGTCACCGGCCTCAACCAGGGAGACGGCGTCGTCGTGCGAGCCCACTGTAACATCTTGAGAAGCGCACGCCTCGTCTCTTCATCCCTTTGCTCTTCGACTGGCGAGTCGTCTCTCGTGTTCAGTCCAACGTCCACCAAGCCCTGTTGAACCGCGTACAGCGTAGCCTCGGTGCGTGATTCAACCCCTATCTTGGAAAAGATGTTCCGGAGATGTGTCTTGACCGTATTGGGGCTGATGAACAACGTACGCGCGACCTGCCGGTTGGTCGCCCCAGTGGCAACCAGACGCAGTATCTCGAGCTCGCGCGCGCTCAGTTCCTCGCCCGGATGGTCCTGCATGCCTACCCCCTTGCTCGATGATACCATAGGCCCAGGCTGGCCAACAATCCTCCCGTACTGTGCAGGAATCCTTCGCCAGCAGCCTTGCCAGCACCACGGCGGATGCATATAGTCCGCTCACCAGCCTGTCCACACGGAGCCCAACCTTGTCAATCGCCGCGCCTGATGCTACCTGCCTCTATACACAGCTCTATCACGCCTATGGCGATCAACGGTGGTGGCCGGGAGACTCGCCCGCGGAGGTCGTCCTCGGGGCCGTTCTGACACAGAACACCGTTTGGGCTAACGCCGCTCAGGCCATCGGCAGGCTAAAGGCAGCGGGACTCGACTCCTTCGAGCGGCTGTTGGCAGCCCCTGAGGACAGGGTCAAGGCCTGCATTCGCCCGGCTGGCTGCTACAATGTCAAGTACGGCAGGCTGATGAACCTCCTGCGTCTGGTTGTTGATCAGGGCGGTCTGTGCGCGCTCGGCACGCTCACCACGGAAGAATGTCGCACGCTGCTCCTCTCGGTGAAGGGCATCGGTCCCGAGACGGCCGACTGTATTCTGCTGTACGCTCTCGGCAAGCGTGTCTTTGTCGTCGATCGATACACCCGCCGCCTTTTGGTGCGCCTTGGTCATGATTGGGCCCGGGAATCCAGCTACGATACCGTTCAGAGTTGGTTCTCCCAGGGCCTGGGCACAGATCCGCAGGTCTACAACGAGTGCCACGCCCTGATCGTACAGCACGGCAAGGCCCATTGCCGCGCCACGCCCCGGTGCTATGGCTGCCCGATGGCGCGCTCTTGCGTCACAGCGCAGACGCCGGCTCCAAGCGATGCAACCTCCGCCTGATCGTTGCGTATAGTGTGCAGTTACGCAGAGCAACGGAGGAAACATGAGTGATACTACGCTGTCTTTCGATGACGCGGGATCGAGTGGGACACGCCGGGTTGTCGAGTTTGAGCTAAAGCGCCCCCGCCGAGAGGACATCCACCTGCCCAAAGCGGACGTTGAGCCCGTACGTCAGGCGCTCGAACAGGTGGCTCTTACCAGCATCGGTCTCGCGATCCTCACGGCCCGCTCGGTTGTGAGGACGCTTGAAGAGGCTCGCGCGGCGGGGCAGGAAGCCGCAGAACACCCCGGGCCTGTTACTCGCACCGTCATGGGCTTGCTGGGTCACAAGAGCACCGAGACCCAGCCGCTTGGGCGGCGCACCGTACCAATGGTGCCCATCACCGACTATGATTCGCTTGAGAGTGACCAGATCATCGCCAGGCTGACCGGTTTGAGCGCCAAGCAACTCGATGCTGTGCGCGCCTACGAGCTGGAGCACGAGCGTCGCACCGCGATCCTCAAGGCCATCGATGGCCTAAGCGCGACGGCCACCTGAGTGAGGACGATTCTCTTCACAGGCAAAGGGGGCGTGGGCAAGACCACGCTGAGCGCCGCCACAGCCCTGCGCTGCGCTCAGCTTGGCTACCGCACGCTGGTGATCAGCACGGATACGGCGCACAGCCTGGCTGACGCGCTGGGCATGCCGCTCACCAACGACCCGCAACCGGTGAGCGGCACGTCGCTGTACGCGACGGAGCTCGATACGGCTGAGGAACTCGAGCGCTACTGGGGCAGTATCAGGCGTCGAATCGCGTCCAGCCTTGAGGGCCAGGGTGTCGATGGCCCAATCGCTGGTGAGTTGGCTGTGTTTCCCGGGCTGGACGAGCTGGTCTCGTTAATCCGTCTGTTCCGGTACCAGGAGCAGGGCCACTATGAGGTGATCATCATCGATAGCGCCCCCACGGGGGCGTCCATGCGTCTCCTCGGGGCGCCCGATCTGCAACAGTGGTACGTACGCCACCTGGCGGGCCTCAGCTCCGGCGCAGCCCGCCTCTTTCTGCCTTCACTCCAGCGCGCCCTCAAGCTGCCATGGAGTGAGCCACAGATTCAGCAACAGATCACCAGCCTGTTTGATCAGGTTACCCAGCTGCGAGACGTGCTCACCGATCGCGAGCAGACTTCAGTACGTCTGGTGCTGAATCCGGACCAGCTTTCCGTTCAGGAGACCCAGCGGGCCTTTACCTACATGAGCCTGTTTGGTCTCAGCGTAGACAGTCTTTATGTCAATAGAATACTACCTGATGCCGTCCAGGACCCGTTCTTTGAGCACTGGAAGGCCGACCAGGCAGGGTACATCGATTCGGTAGAGGCTGTGTTCGCCCCCCTTCCCACTTTCCACATCGCCTTGAGACGCCGGGAGGTGATCGGCGTCGAGGCGTTGACGTCTCTGGCGGAGGAAACCTATGGAGATGTGGATCCAAGCCGTCCTCTCTCCGTTGAGCAACCCCTGCGGTTTGAGAGGCGTGACGGCCGGTACATCCTCATCCTCCGGCTCGCAGCCGTGGAAGCCGGCACGGTGGACCTGACCAAGGATGCCGACCAGTTGCTCATCCGCCTGGGCCGCTTTCGCCGGACTCTCTCGCTTCCGCAGGTCCTCGCCTCGCTAGAGCCGGAGTGGGCATCCATCGAGGGACAGGAACTCCACGTCGCCTTTCGCGAGCCCTCGGCCCGGTAGAAGGCGCGTCGCGTGTTGGCCCGGGAAAGCCATCAGCCCATCGCACCCGACTTGTCGCCTGCGTGGCAAGGACAGGCGTCGCCCAGGGATGGTGTGCCGGTCACGCCAGGAACACGGGCTTCACAGGCACCGCAGCGGCAGCCCACCCGCCGCGAGAGAGCAAGTTGTCGCCGTCCCAAGGCACAGGTCCTGTAGCGCGGCCCCTGCCGGGCTTCTGGCGCACGCCGTCCCGCCTCCCCACGATATCGTGAGGAGGCGTGTTCATTTGACGTTGACAGGCCTTACGGGCCCACCGATAATCGGCGCAACGCAAAAGGAGGTGGCCCCATGAAAGCCTTGGTGCATACGGCGCCCTTTGTTCTGGAGTACACCGACTGGCCGAAACCGGAGCCGGGGCCAGAAGAGCTGCTGGTTCGGGTGCGTGCCTGCGCCATCTGTGGCTCTGATATCAAGGGATACTCAGGGGTGACAGGCCGGCGTCAGCCACCGATCATCATGGGACACGAGGCTGCGGGAGTGGTGGAGGCGGTTGGCGATCAGGTTGCCGGATTCACTCCCGGCGACCGTGTCACTTTCGACTCGACGATTTACTGCCGCCTGTGCCACTACTGCCAGAGTGGGCACCTCAACCTCTGCGACCACCGCGAGGTGCTGGGGGTGTCCGAGGGCACCTACCGGCGACACGGCGCGATGGCCGAGTACGTCACGGTCCCGTACTGGATTGCCGCCAAGATGCCCGAGGGCCTGTCCTTTGCACAGGCTGCGCTGATCGAGACGGCATCCGTGGGTGTGCACGCGGCAAACCGGACGCCACTCACACTGAACGACACCGTCGTCATCGTCGGCGCCGGCGCGATCGGCCTCGTCGCTCTACAGGCCATGCGGCTGAAGGGCGCCGGCAAGCTGATCGTGACCGACCTGTCCCCATCGCGCCTGGAGATGGCTCGCTCCATGGGCGCTGACGTCACCATTCCGGCTGACGCTCCCGATCTGATCGATCAACTGCGCCTCGCCACCGGCCCACGCGGAGCCGACGCTGCCCTGGAGGCTGTCGGCGTCCAGGCCACCTTCCAGATCGCACTGGAGATCACGCGCAAAGGTGGCAGCCTCACCCTCATCGGCAACGTCGCTCCGGAGGTCACAATGGCGCTGCAGAATGTTGTGAGCCGAGAGCTCACGATCTATGGCGTATGTGCCTCGAACGGTGAAGTCGCCGACTGCGCGGATCTCATCGCATCCGGCCGGCTCAATGTCGATCCATTCATCAGCGAGTACGCCCATCTGGAAGAAGGCCAAGCCGTTTTTGACCGCCTGTACGCCGGCGTCGAGGGCAACATCAGAACGGTCTTTGTGTTCGACTGAGCCCACCGGCCGATAGGGCGATACTCGTGTAGCCTATGGCGAACAGTTCGCTATCCGCAATAGGCCCTCAGTAGCGTCGCACCGCTGCCGGACGAGATACGATACCGTCCCACTATGGCCGGCAGCAGGGCGAACCGCACGGCCGCCAATTCCCACTCACCGCCGGCGCTCACCGTGGCCTCGCCCTCAACGCAACCCCAAATCTCGAACGTTTCGCCCGAGCAGTGGCCGTCGAAGGCTGCGCCCGGACTGAGTTCGATCTTGTCGAGGTTGTACTGAGGGCACCGCACGAGCTCCCACTGGCGAACGCCGTTGTCGGTATCCAAGGGTCTCGGGACAACCGTACCCGGCGCAGGAGAATCCCAGCGGATCGTGGCCAGGGCCTTGTCGATGTGAACTTCCCTCGGCCGGCCATCGTGCCCGAGCCTTCCCCAATCGAAGAGCCGGTAGGTCGCATCAGAAGTCTGCTGCACCTCTACCACAACGGTCCCGGCCATTATCGCATGCAACGTGCCGGCCGGTACGTGGACGCAATCACCCGGCTTCACCGGCAGGTAAGCCAGCACGTCCGCCACACTCCCCCGCTCCAAGGCGCCGGCGAGCGCCGACCGGTCGATGCCCGGGCGGAGCCCATAGACCAACCGGGCATCCGCGCCCGCCGATAGCACATACCAGGTCTCCACTTTGCCGCGCTCGCCGGGCTCATGGGTCAGGGCGTAGTCATCATCGGGATGCACCTGGACAGAGAGATCCTGCTGCGCATCCAGAAGCTTGACCAACAGCGGGAAGGAGCCCGCGCCACAGCTGCCTTCTGCACGCCAGCCAACCAGATCTTTCCCCATCCGCGCTACCAGGGTGATCAGGCTTTCACCCGTGAGGGGCCCGTTCGCTACAACGGTCGGGGCATCGCGATGTCCCGATATCTCCCAGCTTTCGGCCGTTCTGCCGGGAGGCAATTGTCGGCCGTACAGGATCTCGAGGTTGCGGCCGCCCCAGATGTAGTGCCTCAGTTGTGGCTCAAAAAACAGAGGATATGACAGTCGATCCGACATCGCTCCCGCCTCACCTTGGTAGTAGGGCAAATCAGCCTCAGGATGGCCCCTCTTCTCGCACCCTCGAGCACGCACATCCGTAGCCGCCGGCCCCGTCACTGGCGTCCGTGGGTTCCCTGCCGTACGCCTCCTCGCTATCCCGCACGCCGAGGGCGTCCGCAGGCTCAGGACATGGCCACCGGCCTCGCGCCTCACGCGCCGCTCCCACGCACGGCTCAGCTCAGCCCCCCTATCGAACGCGACTCGATCAGCCTCACGATCTCGTGATGCACGGCGATCCCCAGCATCGCGCCATCCCGCATCACGGGGAGTTCCTGTAACCCGGAATCGAACATCCGCTCCAGGACCTCCCGTAGCGGCATTTCAGGCGACACCCGGTGCTGTTCAGCGATAGGAAGCAACACCTGCATCAGGGTGGTGCGCCCTCTGCGCGATCTTCGCACTCGCCTGATCCGGCTCCCGGTCAGCATGCCGTACACACCTCGTTCGTCTCCCACGACGAGGCATGGCACACTACGGCGGGCCAAGGCCCCGTCCAGCTGATCCAGTGTCAGATCGGGACTCAGAGGTACGCAGCCGCGGACCATCACATCGGCCGCCACATGCCCCTCGATGGCCCGCTCGACTCCGACCTGCCTGTAGGCAGCTCGAGCGCCGCCCTCAACCAGCAAGCCGACGACGGCCAGCCAGATCCACTGATTCGCGTCACGCGAGAGATAACCCATCAGGCCGACGATGGTCATGGCCGAGCCGGCCCACTGTCCGATGCGCGCTGCCCAGAACCCCGCCGTGTGCCGGTCACGCGAGAGTGCCCAAAGCACCGCTCTCAGCGCCTGCCCGCCATCCAGCGGCAACGCGGGGAACAGATTGAACAGCCCGAGGCCAATGCAGGCCAGCTGCAAGGCCCTGGCCGCAGCAGCGACAACGGGAGCTCTCCCTACGCTATACCGGTGCAGCAGCCCGAATACCAGCCCCAGCGCCAGCGTCGCCCCCGGGCCGGCGAGGGATATGAGGAACTCTTGAGCCGCATGAGACCGGTCCTCCGCCAGAGAGACAGCGCCGCCAAACAACGTGAGCGTAATACGCTTCGCCCTGAGCCTGAGCGCGCTGGCCATCCCGAGGTGGGCGAGCTCGTGCAGCAGGATTGTGCCAGAAAACACCAGGGAAACGCCCAGGGCCAGGGCCACCCGCTCCACAGCAGACGAGGCAGGCAGAATCGCCTCAAGGTAGTAGCGCGGCAGCGCCCACAGCAGCCCCGCAACCAACAGAAACCAGCCGATGTCCAGAACCACCGGCGCTCCAGCGATCGTGCCGATGCGGATGAACCGTCTGTGCATGGCACACTGCCCCCCTGACGCTCACCTCGATTGTACCTGTGGCCCGCCTGTGCCACAACACCGCTGCCCTCTGGACCATCACCGATATCTTGACAAACTTACTGTAAATAGGTATGATTATGAAAGATCCACAGGAGGTAAACCATGCTTCAGGAACAGACCGTCGCTCCCGACTTTACACTGGATTCGGACCAAGGAGAGCGCATCTCACTGAGCGATTTCCGCGGCAAGAAGGTTGTCGTTTACTTTTACCCCAAGGACAACACCCCCGGTTGCACAAAGGAGGCCTGCAGCTTCCGCGATGAGAACGCTGCCCTGTCAATGAAGGGGGCCGTTGTCGTAGGGATCAGCCCGGATAGCGTAGCCTCACACGCCAAGTTCCGCAGCAAGTTCGATCTGCCCTTTTACCTGCTGAGCGATTCTGATCACGCCGTCTCGATCGCCTACGGTGCCTGGGGTGAGAAGGTCGTCTGTGGGAAGACGACCCAGGGCATGACGCGTTCCACCTTTGTGATCGATGAGAATGGCACGATCATCAAGGTGTTCCCCAAGGTCAAGGTTGAGGGGCACGTGGGCGAGGTCCTGGAGGTACTGTAGAGCCTGGCGTTTCGACGCTACCAGGGACGCACCATCCGAAGCGGACCCACCGCGCCGAGCGGTTCGCCATCCGTTTCGGGGAGTGCGGCACCACGCACGATCAAGCAGCGGCCAGCAGCTGATGCTGGCCGCTGTTCCTTGCGTCCCCATGTATGCATCTGCGATACCCGGACTGCGACACTCCGATCCTATCCAGGGGAGCCCATCGGCTTGGAGCCACACACCAGGAGATGCCTGCCAAGGCGAGTCAGACGGTCACCACGCCCGATCTGCTAGGCGATCATGGTCTCGGCTGCCTCGTCCGTCTTTGGCTTGGCAAAACGGGCGAGCAGGATCCCGATCTCGTACAGCACCACAAGAGGCACCATCAGCACGAGCATATTCACCGGGTCATGGGTGGGTGTAACGATGGCGGCCACCAAGGCACTGGCCATGGCTGCCCATCGGCGCGCCTTGGATAGCTGCGCCACGGAGACGACTCCGAGTTTCGCCAGAAAGAAGATGACCAGAGGCATCTCAAAGAGTATGCCCATCCAAAACATCACAAAAGTCACGAAATTGATATAGTTCTGCAAGGTCCAGTTGTTTTCAACAATACTCGTGAGGAATCCTTGCATGAACTGAACCATTCCCGGCATCATGACGAACACGGCAAAAGCGACGCCGGCCGCGAAAGAAACACCTGCACCGGGGACCAGCATCGTCAGGTACTTGCGCTCGGACGGCAACAGGCCGGGCAGCAAGAACAGGATGATCTCGTAGACGATGACGGGCATGGCAATGGTGACGCCAAGGATGAGCGCGATCCGAAAGTAGACCAGGATGGCTTCAGTGGGGGCAATGGCTTGCGGCACATTATCGCCGAGCGGGATAGTCAGAAGCCCAAGCACCCGTTCCGTAAAGATCGTACCGATGGCCGTCCCGATCACCAGCGCGATCACAGCCCACATCAGCCTCGTGCGGAGCTCGAGGAGATGCTCCATGATCGAGAGTTCGCGATCCGTATACGTGCTCACGCGACATCCTCCGCGCCGTTACGACCAGCGTCGTCGCCCTTCTCGCCGGTGTCTTCGTCCGGAGCTTGCACCCACACCGGCTCACCGACGACGGTCGCTTCGATATCGTCATCCTCCGGGACCCACTGGGCGATGCCCAGCTCAACGGGCTCGGCGTCCGGTGATACCTCAACAGCCAACTCCACGACCTCCGGGCTCACCTTCGTCTGATCGTCCGCCCCCTCTACCCCACCGTAGGGGATGCCCTGGCTAGCGGCCATCGCCTGGGCAAGCGCCGGCGGTATGTCGCGATGGGGTTCTGTAGCAGGGGACGCAGCAGCAGAAGGGTCTTCCACCGCCGGCTCGGCACTCGGACGGCCGACCTCGATGGCTTTCTCGTTCTCATTGGTGGTGGGCAGATTCCACTGGCGGTTGGTCGCGGAGGGGTCTCCCCCGGCACCCGCGCGCGGATTGCTCTCGGAGGTGGGGTTCATTAGCTCAAGGTCAAAGGCTTCCTTGAACTCCTGAGTAATGCCCTGTGTCTCGCGACGGAACTTGGCCAGCCACTGGCCGAGTTGACCCGCGAACTTGACCATGCCCTCAGGGCCCACGACCAATGTGGCGAGAACCAAGATGGTGATTAGTTCCAAGAGACCTATGCCAAACATCGCGCGTGCAAGCCTCCTTGCATGACACTGCCAGACGCCAGAGGGGTCTAGGCCTCTTCGATCTCTGTTCCTTCGTATGTCACCGGAGTGATGTGATAAGTGGCCATCAACTCCTGCCGCTGGTTCAGTAGCGTGCCGAGCACGCCATTCACAAACCGCCCCGAGCTCTCGCTGCCAAAGAGCTTGGCCAGTTCGACGGCCTCATTGATGGCCACCTTGGGAGGCGTGTCTTCACCGTAGAGCAACTCCTGCGCGGCCAAGCGCAAGATATTACGGTCCACGGGAGCCATCTGATCCAGAGGCCACTCGGGCGCGATACGCTGGATGATCACGTCCAGGATCTCACGGTGACTGAGCGCATCCGCCAGCAGGCGTCTGCCAAACACCTCCCCCGATTCGGGGACAGGCTGCTCTTGGAGCCTCTCGCGCAGGGCGAATTCGGGGTTGTGTCCCGTGAGGTCCACCTCAAAGAGCACCTGTAGGGCGATGATCCGCGCCTTGCGTCTTGGCTTCATTGGGACACGCCGCTTGCAGATATCACTCGGCGGAGAGCCCCATCGCAACGTTCGCGATGTGCACGTTCACCGCCAGCACGGGCATGCCGACCATTTCCTTGATGGCACGCGCGACCTGAGTCTGGATCTCGAGCCCCAGATCGTAGAGATTGACGTCTTTGTCCGCGACGATCCCTAGATCGACGCGCACGGCACCATCCACGACCTCCACGCTCACTCCTCCACCGCCCTTGCCGCGAAAGAGACGGCCCACGTCGCTGGAAAAGTCGTGGTACAGGCTCGCGACTCCCGGAACCGAGACTGTCGTCAGCCGCGCGATGGTAGCGAGCACTTGCGGAGAAATCCGCACTGTTCCGAGCTTGCCATCTCCCATCTTTCCCCCATCTTCTGGCCCGATCCAGGGCTTTCAACCGAACAAACGGGCCGCGAGGCGCCCGTCCTCGATCGGCCCGTTGCTAATTCGCGGCTCCGGACTCAGCTCTGCGCGGCGAGAACGACCTTGCCCCGGTAGGAGCCACAGGCAGAGCACACGGTGTGCGGCAGGCGCATCGCGTGGCACGACGGGCATTCCACCAGGTTCACAACCGTCAGGTGATCGTGTGCCCGGCGGCGCCGGGTACGGCCGTGAGAGTGCTTCCTTTTCGGTAGCGGTGTCATTCGATTACCCCTTCTTCAGTCGTATCAGGCTGCTCAGATCCATCCAGCAGGTCCGCCAATACGGCGAGCCTCGGATCGATCTGGTCCGTCTTGCAGGCACATGGCCCCAGGTTGAGATTGGCACCACACTGGGGGCATAGTCCCCGGCAGTCACTGGAGCAATATGCTGGCTCCAGAGTCTCAGCCACAGCATACTGCCAGAGCACCTCGGTAAGGTCGAGCGTGTGATGCTCATCGATGACCAGCTCGGCGCTCACGTCATCGTCAACCGGCAGTGGCCTCCCAGTAACCACGTCGATCGAGGGGACGAATTCGTCTTCAACCTCAATCTGGACGGTACGCTTTACGGGCTCAAGGCATCGCCGGCAGGCTACTTCGAGCATGACATCGGCCGTGCCCGTAGCCAGCACCCCCGAGGGAGTACGCACCAGCATGACCTGTCCGCTGACAGCAATCGGTCCTCGATTGCGCTCGTCCACCTCGAACAACTCACCGGACAGTTCGTGCGCTCGAGAGTGGCCTACTGGTTCCTTGAGCAGTTGCGCAACGTTGAACGCAAGCATATCGCTCTCTTCCATCAAGTCATGCGGCATTATAGCGGTCGGGCCATCCGGTGTCAAAACATCAGGCAGACGCAAGTGAAGCCTCTCCTCTGCGTCCAAGCTCTCCTCGCGCACCGTCGGGATCCGAGTATAATACCTCCAGGCTGAATCGCGTGATCTCCGAGTCGCTGCACCTACCGCGCCTGCCATGGTGAGCGACCCGCTGGCCTGGCCAGCAAGGGTCAGATGGGAAACCACTGCACCTCCCGTGCTTGGAAAGGAGAGTACCGCTGGGCACAGGATGTGCCGGCGCACCAAGCATGGGTGCGCCGTTTACCTATCCAGGAGGTTCTTGTGCGCTTCAACGCAGCCGTACTGACAATCAGTGACAAAGGCTACGCCGGAGAACGAGAGGATCTGAGCGGTCCGCTCCTGGCTCGCTCGCTAGAAGCACTGGGAGCCACAGTCCGAGCCGCACGAGTACTGCCCGACGAATCCGAGTTGATCCAGGCAGAGCTGCGCGCCCTCGCGGATGGCGGCGACATCGACCTCATCGTCACCACTGGCGGGACCGGTGCAGCACCCCGAGATTGGACGCCAGAGGCCACGATGGCCGTGATCGAACGACCTGTGCCGGGCCTCGCAGAGCTGCTCCGCTGGAAAGGCTATGACCATACCCCGAGAGCGGTGCTCTCCAGGGGCGTCGCGGGGTTGCGAGGTCGATGCCTCATCATCAACGTGGCCGGCAGCCAAGGCGCCGTCCGTGATGCGATGGAGATCCTTCAGCCCGTTCTAGCACACGCACTCCAAATGGCCCAGGGCACCGATCTCGAGCACAAAGAGGATCCGGCGTGAGAGAGTCCAGCTACCCTATCCTGAGCGTAGAGGCGGCTCGGGCCCGCATTCTGGACCAGTTGGCCCCCCTGGACGAAGAGCGTGTGCCGATCCTCGAAGCCTGCGGCCGAGCGCTTGCCTCCGATTTGGTCGCCCGTACACCCATCCCACCCCATACCAACTCGGCGATGGATGGATACGCCATCCGCCATGCCGATCTATCCGAGAGCGGGGTGACGCGCCTGCATGTCGCCGGGCAGGTCCCCGCGGGTAGCGTCTGGGAGGGCACACTGCTACCGGGCCAGTCGGTTCGCATCATGACGGGCGCGCCACTTCCTGCCGGCGCGGATACCGTCGTGCGGTTCGAGGAGGCCAGGCTGGATGGCACGGTCTTGCTGGTTCCCAACCGGCCCAGGAGGGGAGCCGACGTGCGCCTCGCTGGTGAGGATGTGATGCCAGGACAGACAGTGCTAGCGGCGGGGGCTCTTCTCGGCCCGGCGGAGATCGGTATGCTCGCTTCGCTAGGACAGTCGCGCGTGGCGGTGCGCAGGCGCCCGCGGGTTGCCATCCTGGCCACCGGCGACGAGATTCTACCGCCAGACGCAGCCCCGGCACCAGGCAAGATCTATAACGCCAACAGCTACACCTGTGCCGCCCAGACCATGCGTGCAGGAGGAGTGCCGCTCGTCCTCGAAGCCGCTCGCGACGAGGAGTCGTCCCTGGTGCAACGTCTGCGCGAGGCACAAAGGCAATCGGCAGATCTCATCGTCACCTCGGGCGGCGTGTCGGTGGGCGATTTCGACCTCGTCAAGCAGGTGTTGGCGGCCGAGGGCTCGCTGGACTTTTGGTGGGTCAACATGAAGCCCGGTCGCCCTATGGCCTTTGGATTCCTGAATGACATACCGCTCCTGGCCCTCCCGGGGAATCCGGTGGCCGCGATGCTCGGGATGCTCCTCTTTGGCGAGCCGGCCATCCACCGCCTGCTGGGCTGCACTTTCCAGCCCCATCAATCCGTCCGGGCGCGGCTGGCTGAACCCATCACGCGCAAGGATTCGCGACGTCACTACCTCCGGGTAACCCTGGAGAGCGACGACGAGGGGCTGTTGGCCCGGCTTACCGGAGACCAGGGGTCGGGTATTCTGACATCGATGGTGCGCGCCGACGGGCTCGCTGTGATCCCAGAATCTGTGGACCACCTTGATGCGGGCAGCGACGTTCAGATCATCACACTAAGGTAGAGGCAGCGACGTGAGTATCTTCAGGACCGAGAGTGACTATCCGATGATCGCCTTTGAGGAGGCCAAACGCATCCTCGCCGAGCGCATTCTTCCCCTCGCCCCCCGGCCTGCCTCGCTCGGCACGATCTTGGCGGGCACAGTCCTTGCAGAGAGCCTGACGGCCGAGGAGCAAGTACCCCCGTTTGACGCCTCCACCATGGATGGATATGCGGTCATCGCAGCGGATGGCCTGGTGAAACGACGCGTGCTTGCGGAACAGAACGCCGGCCCGATTGCCAATGTCACGCTCTCCAGCGGCGAATGTGTCCGGATCATGACTGGCGCCGCCTTACCGGCGGGTGCCGATGCTGTGATCCCCGTCGAGTGGACGCGCGAAGAGCAGGGATGGATGGCCACGGAGATGGCCGCTCAAATCGGGCTGAACGTTCGATCCCGCGGCTCGGACGTCGCCCGCGGCCAAACCGTCCTGTCCGGCGGCACCGTCCTCGGCCCCGCCGAGATCGGCTTGTTGGCCGCCCTGGGTATCTACCAGCCTCTGGTCTACCCGACACCTCGCGTCGCCATCCTGGCGACGGGCGATGAACTCGCCTCCCAGGACGCCGTGCCCGCGCCGGGGCAGATACGGGATAGCAACTCTTACGTCCTTGCAGCTGCCGTGCGAGCCATCGGGTGCACCGTTACCACCGTCCGCCAGATCCCCGATTCCGCCTCGCAACTCTCGAGCGCCATCGGCTCGGCCGCTGCCGAAGCCGATCTCGTGCTCACGACGGGCGGCGTATCCATGGGCACCCGTGACCTCATCAAACCCGTACTTGAGAATCTGGGGACCGTTCACTTTGGTAGAGTGGCCGTCAAGCCGGGGCTCCCTCTCACCTTTGCGACGGTCCTGGGTGTGCCGGTGCTCGGGCTGCCGGGGAACCCGGTCTCTACGCTTGTTGGATTCGAGGTCGTTGTCCGACCGGTCCTCCGGGCACTCGCCTCGCAGCCCGCCCGATGGCGCCCGGAGCGTCAGGTCCGGCTGGACCACGCCATCCGGCACGAGCCCGCGCGCCTCGAGTTCCAGCGTGCGCAGGTGTTCGCACGGGACGGGGCCTGGTGGGCCCGCACAACCGGGTCGCAGGCGTCCAGCCGGCTTCTCTCGCTGGTGGGAGCGAATGCCCTGTTGCTGATCCCGCGTGGAACCGGGGACCTTGACGCCGGGACGACGGTCACGGCGATGATGATTGAGGAGCCTGAGATAGAGCAGCCATCATGACCCAGAGCCAGTTCGACGCCTGCAATCGACGAATTGATTACCTGCGGGTCTCTGTAACCGACCGGTGCAACCTGCGCTGTCGCTACTGCATGCCGGAGGAGGGAGTCCCTTCGATTGGCCATGAGCGAGTTCTGCGTCTGGAAGAGATCGCGCGGCTCGTGGGTATCGGGGTGGGCGCAGGCATACGCCACGTCCGCCTGACCGGCGGGGAACCGCTGGTGCGAAAGGGTGTTGTGGACCTGGTCAGGCTCATACGGGCCATGCCCGGCATCGAGTCGATCAGCATGACCACAAACGGGGTTGCCCTCGCCGGCATGGCCAACGCTCTGGCAGAGGCCGGGTTGGATCGCGTGAACATCAGCTTGGACAGCCTGAGGCCTGAGCGCTACCGCAGCATCACCCGAATCGGAAACCTGGCCGACGCGCTCGCAGGCATCGAGGCCGCACGCGCGGCCGGCCTCGCCCCGGTCAAGATCAACATGGTGGTCATGCGGGATGTTAACGCAGATGAAGTGGTCGACTATGCTCTTAGGACGCTTGCGGAGCCATGGCATGTCCGCTTTATCGAGTACATGCCACTCGGCGATGGAGAGGAGGACGCCCGGGCCGAGTACGTGCCTTCGCACCTCATCCGCGCGAGAATCGAAGAAGCTCTGGGCTCTCTGCTCTCTGCCGACGTGACCGGTGCAGGCCCCGCGCGCAACTGGCGCCTGCCGAAAGCCCAAGGGACTATCGGCTTTATCAGCGCCGTGAGCGAGCACTTTTGCAGCTCCTGCAATCGCATGCGCCTATCCTCTGATGGCAAGCTGGTGCCCTGCCTCTTTAGTGACGCCGAGTTCGATCTGCGAGGGCCGCTGCGTGATGGTGCGGACGATGCCGCCCTGGCGGCGATTTGGCGTGACGCTCTGGCGCACAAGCCCGCCCGTCACCACCTGGATGAGGCGCTCACGACCACGCATCACCGCATGTCCTGGATCGGAGGCTGATGGGAAGATGGAACTGACTCACCTCGACGCTCAGGGCAGGGCCAGAATGGTCGACGTCGGTGACAAGGCACCGAGCCAGCGCAAAGCGGTCGCTCGCGGAGAAATCCGGATGGCGGCGCAGACGCTCCGGCTGATCGAAGAGTCCGGGCTCCCCAAGGGCGATGTGCTATCCGCCGCACGTTTGGCGGGCATCATGGCCGCGAAGCGCACATACGACCTCATTCCCCTGTGCCATCCATTGCTGCTAACCAGCGTCGCTGTCGATCTGGAACTGGATAGGGAGCATTCGGCCGTACGGATCGAGGCCACCGCGCGCTGTACAGGGCAGACGGGCGTCGAGATGGAGGCCCTGACGGCCGTCAGCGTCGCGGCGCTTACGATCTATGACATGTGCAAAGCTGTCGATCGCGCCATGCGCATCGGCGAGATCCGCCTGGTTCACAAGAGCGGTGGCCGGAGCGGAGAGATCACACTGGAGTAAGGCATGAACACAGAAGGTCGCGTTGTGGCTGTCTGCACGAGTGCAAAGACGGGCGTTCCCAAGAGACCGGTCGATACGGGCACGCTGCGCCCCAGCTGGGGGCTGGAAGGTGACGCACATGCCGGCGACTGGCACAGGCAGGTGTCGCTTCTCGCTATGGAGAGCATTCAGAAGATGCAGGCGGCAGGGCTAAAGGTCAAGCCGGGCAGCTTTGCCGAGAACATCACCACAGAGGGTTTGGTGCTCTACGAACTGCCCATCGGCACGCGCATGCGCCTCGGCACCGCGCTGGCAGAGGTCACGCAGATCGGCAAGGAATGCCACAGCCACTGCGCCATTTACGAACTGGCCGGCGACTGCGTGATGCCGCGTGAGGGCATCTTCGTGCGCATTCTGGAGCCGGGGACCGTCAGTGCGGGTAGCTCCGTCACCATCATCAGCCAGCCATCTGAGCAGGAAGCCTCCTCGTCCTGAGATGGCCGTGAACGACCAAAGGGAGAGCCATACCGGAGGCTGCAGCCTCCGGTATGGCTCTCCCTTGCGGATCACAAGCTAGCCGCGAGGACTCTCTACGATACGCACGCCGAGCGGAGGCACCACCATCTCGCCTGCGACCTCGCGGTCGGTTATCCATTCGTGGCCACCCGCGCCCACATCGGCACGCTTTTCGTCGCCGGTCCCGTTCAACAGGAACAGGTAACTCGCGTGGTCAGCGGTGCGTTCAACCACCTCCAGGCCTGAGTCAGCCCGTACAAGGCTGGAGAACTCGGGCCGGGCGCCCAGTGCAGTGAGGAACGCGTCCGCCAGGGCCTCGTCGGGCAGGGTGCCCAGGTATACAGCGCGCCCCTTTCCAACTCTGCTGGCGGTGATGGCAGGCCGCGATGCATAGTACTCACCCTCGTAGCAGGCAAGAGACTCCGCCTGCTGCAGAGCAAGCACATCGGCCCAGGCAGAACCTTCCCCTCGGGGGCCCTGCAGGGGCCCGACCCCTTTGATCGCCACGGCCCTTCCGTCCTCAAGGGAGTCATACTCCTCGACCTCGATACCGAACAGCGCGCTCAGCAGGCCGGGCAGGCGTGTATCCACGACCACATTGTCCATATCCATCACCCCGCTCCGGCAAGTCATCACCAGCGTGCCGCCCTGGGCAACGTAGGAGCGGAAGCGTTCAGCCGTATCGGCATCCAGCAAATACAGCATCGGCGCAAGGACGATTCGGTAGCGCCCCAGTTCGGCTACACAGGGCACGATGTCCACACCGATGTTGCGCTTCCAGAGCGCGCGGTACAGCGAGGCAAAGACACGGGGATAGTCCAGATGCGGGTTATGTGACTGGTTCTGAAAGGCAAAGCGAGAGTCGTAGGAGAGCACCATGGCCACCGAAGCGCTGACGCGACTGCCATCGAGTCGATCGCCCATGCGCTCGAGAACCTCCCCCATCGACCGCACTTCGTCGTAACGTCTACCTGGAATTCCATGGTGATCCAGAATGCCGTGCCAGTACTCCTCAGCGCCAAACCTCGCTGTTCGCCACCGAAAGTACACGATCCCGTCCGCACCGTGAGCGACCGCCTGCCAAGCCCAATACGGGATCTCCCCCGGCCGTGGCGTCAGCGCCACGGTGGAGCCTCCCGTTGGCCCCGCCTGCTCCTCCATGACCCAGAACGGCTTGCCCTTGAGCCCACGCATGGTGGCGTGCGCCAGCGCCCTTGCCGCGGGGTCCGGCTCGCCACGCAGACGCGGATAGTTGTCCCAGCTCACCCAGTCCAGGTCTCGCGCCAGATCGAAATAGTTCAGGTTCGGGTAGCCAAAGCCCATCATGTTGTGGGTGATCGGCACGTCTTTGCAGATTTGGCGGAGGATATCGATCTGCGCCCGCTGGTAATCCACATAGCTATCCGACATGAACCTGCGATAGTTCAGGGCCAGAGAAGGGTTGTGGGTGCCCGTAGCCGCCCATGGCAGCGGAATCTGCTCCCACGCCGAGTAGATGTGGCTCCAGAACTCCGTACCCCAGGCGGCGTTGAGCGCCTCCAGACTGCCATACCGGTCCTGGAGCCAGCGCTGAAAAGCGGCCTGGCACACAGGGCAATAGCACCGCCCACCGAACTCGTTATCGATCTGCCATCCGATCACGAGCGGGTTGCCTGAATAATGCTCGGCCATGGCTGTAACGATCCGGGCGCTGTGCCGGCGATAGTCTGCATTGTTGGGGCAGTAGTTGCGGCGGCTGCCGTACGTCACCGGGCGGCCGTCTTCGCGGATCAGGGTCGCGTCCGGATGGGCTGCCATGATCCAGGCGGGCGGCGCTGCCGTTGGCGTGCCCAGCACCGTCCGTATGCCATGGCGGCCCAGCAACGCGATCGCGCGATCGAGCCAGCCAAAGTTGAACGCGCCCTCACTGGGCTCCATCCGCGTCCACGCGAACTCGGCCATCCGCACAACGTTCAGGCCAGCGGCCTGCATCAGCCGCGCATCCTCCTCCCATCGCTCCTCCGGCCAGTGCTCCGGATAGTAATCAGCGCCATAGTGCATTTCAGTCCCCCTTGACTTTGCTCCGGGCCGCGATCTACAGGATGTTCTCGCGGATCCGCGCGCTTACGGTGTCCAGCGTCATGACCACCGCCACGATCAGTATGACGGCCACGCTCACGCTCCGCCATTGCCCCAGATTCTGGTACTGGAACAGCAACTGGCCGATTCCACCGCCTCCCACAAGTCCGATGATGGTGCTCATCCGCACGTTGATGTCCCAGCGATAGATGGTGAAGGAGATAAAGGGCGGAATGATCTGCGGCACCACGGCGTACACGATCGTCTGCAGTTCGTTGGCGCCCGTAGCACGGACGGCCTCCAACGGGCCAGGATCGATCCCTTCGATCTGCTCCGAATACAGCTTGCCCAGTGCAGCAACCGAGTGAACCATCAGCGCCACCATGCCCGGGAAGGGCCCCAGGCGAAACCAGGTGACAAAGATCAATGCCCAGACGAATGGCTCGATCGATCGCGTCACGTTCATCACAAAGCGCATCACGCCATAGATCACCTGGCCGACGGGGAACTCGGCGGCGGGCGTCTGTCGGGCTCCGAGGACGGCCCCTGCGAGCGCACCGGCGGCGAGCAGAACATAGGGCCAGGGCCCGCATTCACGGACGAAAATGTCCCAGGATGCAGCGTACACCACCGCCGATCCCAGAGCGCCCAGGAGAAAGGCTCCCACGGCCCCGATGGCGGCCGTCACCAGCGTGGATAACAGCCGTGCCGCGCCGTGGCGCTCCCCCAGCGAGAGTCGCCGGGCCGTTCTGGCCCCAGCGAGTCCGCCCAGCGCGGCTCCGGCTACGATGAGCAACGGGCGCAGGATCCCACCAATGAGGGCCACATCAAGCACGCCCGCATCCAGTGGGCCCAGCAGCGCAGTCGCCAGGCGGCTGCCCAGCAGCGCGCCGGCGGCCACGCCTGCGAACCCAGCCGATAGCGGGCCGTAAGGAGACGTCACCCGCTGCATCAGATTGCGCGCCGCGAAAAAGCTGAGCAACGCGGCGATGGGCACGGATATGACCGTCGACATAAGGGCCAGGAAGATGGTCTCGACCATCCCCTCTATCAGCGCGGGAAAGACCGCCCAATAGGGCCTCAGGAGCCGATCTGTCATGTTGGCCATCCGATCGGCCCGGGTAAAGACATAGTACAGGTTGATCTCGGTGATGTTCCACCCCAGAATGAGCGTCACCAGGGCGAGGATCACCCCCGTGATACCCACCTGCGTCCGATACCAGGGACCTCGGCGTACTGTAGCTCCCTCGACGTCAACCTGTGATCTCCCCAGCCCGGCCACCCGCTCGCCAATCGACTCGCCCTTGGCCTCGAGAATCGCGGCCAGCACCAGGCCCAGCAGCAAAGAGCCGAGATACAGCCACAGAGCGTACGGCTGACCGGCAAGACGATCCCGGAAGAAGTAGACCACCGCCACCGGCACATAGGCCCAGATCAGCCAGTCCAGGGCAAAGGCCTTCAGGCGAGTGCTCCAGCCCGCGTTACGAGTCTCCATGCCGCCTCCTATGACACACCGACTTCCTGCGCTTCCTCGCCATAGATCTCGCGGAACCGGTCGCGATCGATCTCGCTCGGCAGCCCGTCAAAGATGAGCCTTCCGGCCTTGAGCGCGATGATCCGCGTACCATACCTCCGCGCGAGGTCAAGAAAGTGGAGGTTGCACAGGATGGTGGTACCGTCCTCGCGGTTGATCTCCTCCAGATAGCGCAGCACAGAGTGCGACGTGGCCGGGTCCAGCGCCGACACGGGTTCGTCAGCCAGGATCATCTCGGGGTCCTGCATCAGAGCTCGGGCGATCCCCACACGCTGTTGTTGCCCCCCCGATAGCTCGTCCGCCCGCGCCTCGGCCTTCTCCTCGATTCCCACGCGCCTGAGGTTGGCCATGGCGCGCTCGACTTCGACGGCCGGGAAGCGATGGAGCAGGCTCGGCCAGGGGTTCACATATCCCAGGCGTCCTGAGAGAACGTTCGTCAACACCGACGACCGCCGAACCAGGTTAAAGTGCTGGAAGACCATACCGATCCGGCGGCGGACGAGTCGCAACTCCTCGGGCGAAGCGGCCGTCACGTCGACGCCGTCGAAGAGAACCTGCCCGGCCGTCGGTTCCACCAACCGGTTGATACAACGCATCAGTGTGGACTTGCCCGAGCCACTCAGGCCAACGACCACCAGAAACTCGCCGCGCTGCACCTTCAGGCTCACGTCATCCAGAGCACGCACCCGGCCGTCGTAGATCTTGGTCAGGTTCCTGATTTCCAGCACAGGCATCTCCTTCCCCTCATCCAGCTGGCTACAGACCGGGGGCAACCTGACCTGGCCAGGTTGCCCCCGGTTCTACAACACCCGGCGCGCTCGGCGCACAACTACTGCAGGATGTCTTCCTCGCGGAGGCCCAGCCCGGTGATCATGTCACGGATCGGGTCAAAGTTCGAATCGTCCACCCTGGCGAAACCGGTGATGTCATAGAACTCGTCATTCGCCAGTACGGATTGGCCCTCATCGGTGCCGGCATAGTCGATCAATGCCTGGACGATCTTTTCCTTGGCATCCTCAGGGAATCCCTTGCTAAAGCTCACCGTATCGTTGGGGATCGGGTCTGAGATCGCCAGGATGCAGACCTTTTCCAGAACATCCGGATAATCCCCGATCAGGCTGGAGCGGGCGTCGCGGATCTGCAGGCCACCGACGAAACCACGGGTCGTATCGCCCTCGGTCTGCACCTCGATCTCTCCGGCCGGCTGCGGCGGATCCCCGATCTTCCAGTCCCCCTCGTTCCCAGGAGGGCTAAAGAAGGTCGTGGCAAAGTCCACCTGGCCCTCGTACACGGCGATCACGGACTGCGGGTGCCCGCCTGCCTGGATCTCATCGCCCGGATCGATACCCTCCTTGGCAAAGTACGAAGCAGGCACCAGGTATCCCGATGTGGAGCTCGTATCGGGGTAGGCCCAGGTCTTGCCCTCGAGGTCGGCCAGGCTCGTCAGGCCGCTATCGCAGCGCACCAGATACTGCGCCCAATAGAAACCCCAGCCGTACCGCACGGTCGCCAGGGCAACCTCCGCCCCGTAGGTGTCCGCGGCGAGCACATACCCCATGGCCGGGACGAACGCAATCGCGTCACCCTCGGCGGCCCCCATCTCCTCCACCACGGCGGAATAGGTCGTGGGAACCTTGACCTCAAACTTGAGTCCCGTCTGCTCCTCGAGGAAGTTGGCGATGGCGTCGCCGCTCTCCACGATGACTGACACTTCCACTGACGGCACAAAGTAGATCTGAATGGGGTGATCCTCAGTCCCCACTTGTGCGTTGCCAGCGCACCCTCCCACCAGGGCCGAGGTGGCCACCAGTACGAACACCAGCATCACAGACCACAACCTCTTGATCATTCGCTCACGCCTCCTCCAGACTCTCCGATCCCTGATTCATCACCTGTACGTTGTTCTGGTCGCTCCATGAGCCCACGCAGAGCGGCCGGATACACGCGTGTATTCTAGACACGTTCGCCCGCTGTGTAAATCGATCGCGCTAATTCCCGCAGCCGATGGCGCCTTTGCCCTACAGATAGGCCGCACGAACTGATGCGCGGCCGACCGCCTGCGTCGGGGTGGGCATCACCGCCGGGGGGGATGCTCAGACTCACGCACTTTAGAGGAACGGGAGAGGCACGCCTGCGGACGAAGCCATCCGTGCCGTGGCCGAGGATCGAGCCACTCCTTGTGCACGGTGCCATGCTCATCCGGCTCGATCGTGCCACCCCCTGGCCCGCCACCTTCCACCTCGCTTGAGTTCAGCCTGTTGTGTCACCCGCCCGTGACGCCGCGCCGTGGCGCGCGGAGACCTTTTCCAAGAGTAATAGAGGATTGGTCGGAGGTGGGACGCTACGGGCCGTCGTATGTGCGCTGAGGCAAGGGTCCGAGAGCGAATGGGCCCGCGATAAGGGCGTCCGCCAGCACATCGACGCGCCGGCATCCAAAACTCGTCGCGTCATGATGCAGCAGGCGGCCTCGGGCTCATATCTCGGCCACCCAGACGCCGGCATCGTCGGATTTCTGACGGGCTCGATCGAACGGCGCCAAACCGGCACTACATACCCGCTAAAGTACGACTTCATACGGGCTTCTGGTTAGCCGTCGGCCAACCAGCGAGCGAGCGCCTCATACGGCGTCTCGCGAGTCCTGCCCAGGAGGCCGCGCAGGGTAGCCTTACGCCGGAATATGAGATCACTCAGCCGACGCAGATAGAGTAGCCCGGAAACGGGCTCGTCCTCACCCAGACGATACAGCGCCCGCATGTGAGCCGCCTCCGGATGGAGAATTCTGCCCCAGGTTCGCAGGCGCGTACGCCAGTCGGGCGCCGCCCACAACGCCATGAGGTTAGGCGAGGGTGCTCCGCCAGCCTGCCCAGGTTCCCGCAGGAGTTGCTCACACAGATCCGCGAGCAAACCCGGAGTCGCCGCGGCACCCAGCGCTTGGGTGAACGCATCCGGCACCCGAGCGCCGGCCAGATCTCGGGCGAGCGTGAGCGCCAGCCAGGTGGCACGCGTGCCACCCCATTCGCGAGCGCGGAGCGCCAGCTCCTGCGCCTCGATCTCGCCGCCGCTCACAGCACAGAGGGCCGCGAGATCAAATAGAGGAAGTAGGCCCATCTGCAACAGGTGCTGCGAGGCCGCGTGGATAGAGAGGTACACCAGCAGGTCCACCGGGCATAGCGTCCATACGCGCTCGCCGGCAACCGTGGCGGGCAGCATCCGGTCCCAAAGCGCAGCCTGATCGATCTCCCCGCGCTGTTCAAAGGGCGCCAGGCGGGCGTGAAGTTCCAGCAGAAGCCCGGTTTCGCAGTGGCGCAGGGCATAGTGGCCGTAGCGCTCGCCCATCCAGGCCTGCCCCGAGACGGGATCGTAGCCGCTTTCGGCGAGGATCTCCAGCGCGAGCCCGGCCTCCTGTTCCTGCACCAGGAGATCGGTATCGGCCATTGGGCGCAGCGCTTCGTTGCCATAGACGAGGGGCGCCAAATGCGCTCCCTTCAAGAGCGCCACACGAATACCGGCCGCACGCAGCGAGGTGAGCGTGCCGCCCAGCAGGTGGGATCGCCTGAGGTTCGCGGCCGCGGTGGCGAGGTACTGGCGCCGCAGGCGCTGCATCTGTCCCTCTGAAACCGCGATGGCCATCCGTTGCATGCGATCGTACAAGAGCGGAGCCAGAGAGCGTCGCTCCGCCTGAGCGACCACAGCCGACCACTCCTCATCCTGCCAGGGCGCGACGAGCCTGGCCGCCTCTTCAGGAGCAGCGCGCAGCAGCGTCAGCAGCCGGCGAACGGCCACGGACGCGGAGTAAGGCCTTGACTCGGAGGGCGCCTCCAGCGTATTATGGGACATGTGCGCATCATGATGCCGAGCGCCCGGCCTGTCAACTGGTCGAGCG
>JAAYAW010000072.1 GCA_012719135.1 Chloroflexota bacterium | reverse complement strand
ATCCGCACTCTGAGGCCGAGCCTCTGCAGACCACAGGTACATGGGGATGTGGGCCTAATGGAACACGGGACCAGGGAAAACCTCCGCATTCCGGGAACGGCGCGCAGGCTCAAGGCGCTGTTTTTCGACTGGCTCCTCATATCGGCCTATCTGATCGTGCTGCTCATCGTTGCCTCATCCATCTATGCGCTCATTCCTGACGGAACCCCGGAATCCACTAGCTACCAAGCGCAGCTCATTGCCACGCTGGCCTCCGTGGTTCCTGTAACTGCCGTTTTCGCGATCTGGGAGGGGACGAGACCCTTTGCCTCGTGGGGAAAGAGAAGGGTTGGCCTGAAGGTCATCTACGAAGGCAGCCCTGTCAGGGGGAGCGTCATCCGGAACACGGCCAAGTTTCTGCCCTGGCAGTTCGGGCACATGGGCACCATCGACGGCGTATACCATGGCTTTGATACGCCCTTTGCAGCGGCTCTGCTGTCGCTATCCATAGCCCTCGCCATCGTCTACGTTCTCATGGTTCTGCTCCGTCACGATGGCAGACATCTCGCCGATCTCTTGGCTGGAAGCACGGTCGTTGTAGACCGGACATAACCGCGACGATCGCCACGGCGATTCGGACGAGAGATCATGTTCACCAACGCCACACCTCGCGCCGCTGATCACAGCCATCCAACGGCAAAGGAGTCAGGATTATGGCAGCCGCGCCAATCCACTTCATCTATGTGCTGAGGCCGGCCCCTTTGTTGTGCGATGCCAGCAACTGGACTGACCGGGAGGAGGAGATCGTCGAACGGCATCTCGCCAGATTGCAGGAGCTGCTCGAGAAGGGTCAGCTGCTCCTGGCGGGCAAGACGTCGGGCCTGGACGAAAAGACGTTCGGCATCGTGATCCTGGAGGTGGGTTCGCCGGAAGAGGCGGCGACGATTATGAACGCTGACCCCGCGGTCTCTGAGGAGATCATGACGGCCGAGCTGTATCCGTACAGCATCGCTCTGCTGAGGGAAAAGTAACGGCAGGGTTGCGCCCGACCGCCTCTCTCTTGCACCGGTGGCGCCCGGACCCTAGCGTGAACCCGGCAACGCCCATGGGAGTTCCTGCCGCTGCCTGCTGAGGCACGGTGTGGCGATCGGGTCGGAAAGCAGCCTGAGGAGGGCCCACGATGATCATCGAGACGCAGACCACGGATGCGTTCGGGTTAGAGGGCCAGCCAGGCGGGGGCTCCGTCACGGTGGTCGATCCTTATGATGGGTGTCAGCTACACTGTCCTTACTGCTTCCAACTGAACGATGCCGACTGGAACAGGGACATCTATGTGAAGGTGAACCTCCCCGAGGTGCTGCAGGAGCAGGCCGCCGACCGGCCGGCGTCAGATCCACTGTACGTCGGCAGCAGGTGCGATCCGTATATGCCATTGGAGGGCACCTATCGCCTCACGGAAAAGTGCTTGGAGGTGATGGGAACAGGGCAGTACCCGGTCTTTATCACCACCAAGGCCGACAACGGGCTCGTGCTGCGGGACCTGGAACTGCTCCGGCGCCTCGGGAGCCGCCTCACCGTGCTGATGGGTTTGGCGCACGTCGCTCAGGCGGGCAAGGGGCCGGACAATCGGAACATCCAAGTAGCGAACGCTCTACTTGATGGCGGCATCACCGTGTGGGCGTTCATCACCCCGATCCTGCCGTACATCATGGACGTGGATGCGATGATTCAGGCCCTGGACCCCGCCATCCCGGTGTAT
>JAAYAW010000071.1 GCA_012719135.1 Chloroflexota bacterium | reverse complement strand
AGGGCGTCGCCTTCCCGCACATCAGCATGAACGAGGGCCGCCTCCGCCTGACCACCGCCGCCGGCGTCACCACCGCCACCCTCCGCGTCAACCTCCCCATGTAACTCTCTGTTTGCGACGCGGCCAATCTCTTCGATGAGTGGCAGCCTCAAGCGAAGCTTGAGGATGGCTCACTCGTGCAGGCTGGGCTGCCTTCGAGACGTGTGGCAGCCTCATCCGCCGCAGGCGGATGGGGATGGTCTTCCTCCAGAGGATGCACCTATGGAAGCCGGTCCCAATCGATCGTCAACGGACCGCTGCCCGTCCCTTCCCAATCCGCCGCACTGGAGTACCGCCATTCGTCGGGCGTCGCGACCAGACCCCGGCGCACGGGACTGTCGTGGGTGTATCGCACCGTCGAGATCAGCGTGTCCACCTGCGTGATGTTCCGGTCGTACCCGCCGCCCTTTTGCCAGAAATGATACGGCCGAGCCCGCTGGCCTGTCGCCATCGCGCGCAATCCCTGGGGGTGATGGACCTTCAGATAGGCAATCGCCTTGCGTGAGACAGGTTGTCGGATGGACAGCAAAATGCGCGAGATCGAGTAATCCTCGCATCTCGGGTAGATGACCAGATGCACATGGTCCGGCATGAAGACGTACGCCCACAGATCGAACGCATGCCGCCGTCGCGCTGCGTCGATGGCCTGCACCAGCCACTCGCACGTCCGCTGCTTGGACAGGAACGGTCGATTGCAGTAGCAACTGAACGTCAGCGCATGCGCCTGTCCCGGCGTATTCCAGCGTTCGCACCGCTTCGTGTATCGCTCACCCTCCAGCATGATCTCTCCCCTCTGCTCGCTCCCACGTTCCTCTCGCTAATCATCCACAGCGCATTCGCCATCCCCAAGGCTCCGCCTTGAGGCTGCCACCCACTGCCCCATGCCCGCGTCCGCACTGTGCTCGCTGACAGCACCCAACCTGCTCGCCATTCCCAAGCCTCCACTTCGCTCAGGACAAGCTTTTAGGCTGCCACCCACCACCCTATGCGTAATCCCGTGTGGCAGCCTCAAGCCCGCAGGGCTTGGGGATGGTCCGTTTCGCTTGCGTCACACGGTCCATGTGTGTCGCCGGCACAGGCGATCAGGTAGAAGCACGCCGCGGAGAGCGTAAACGCGAGGACTATCGTCACGACCATCGCGCCGGCGAGAGCGAAGGCGCCCGAGACCAGCGGAATCACCGTCGCCACGAGCGAAAAACCCAACGCCGCCACCACCGCCCCTTTCATGACAGCCCAAACGCTCAATCGGCCCTCATCACGTTTCCGGCGGATGCAAGGATAGCCGATCCCGAAACTGCAGAGATACGCCGCAGCCGCCGCAGCACTGATGGTCAGAACAAAGAACATGCCGATCGCCACATTGCTCCCTTGGGGCCGGAACCACGACAGCAACGGATCGAGACACACCGCCACCACCACCGGCACGACCGCCGGCGCCACCACAAACCCCAGCAGCAGCCGCCACCCTCGAACCCCTCGCCAACACCTCATCTCTTTGCTCCCATCCATTTCCCACATGTCCCGATTCCGTAGGGTGTGCACCGCACACCTTCCCCTCGACAATGCCACGACTGTGCACCGGCTCCCTGCGAACCGCTGCTTTCGCATCTCTCGGCCCTCCCTCGGGATCGAATCGGTGTGCGGTGCACACCCCACGCCTCTGATCACCGAATAGCGTTTGTGGTAATCGATCCCTGCGTAGTACATGGCAGAACCTCCTTTCGTCTGAACCTCTCTCGCGGCTATTATAGCCGCCAGGAGCTTCTGCCTTTCATGCTGT
>JAAYAW010000070.1 GCA_012719135.1 Chloroflexota bacterium | reverse complement strand
TCGCTCTTCTGTGGGAGCATCCTCCCTCGAGAGGGGGACTCATCGGAGGTCAGGCTGCTGGCGCCCTAGGGGATGACGATGGTATAGAGGCTCGCTGGCCCATCCAGCGGTTGTCCGCCCTTGCCGTATCGAGGTAGCGGCCATGATTCCGCCGTTTTGATGGCATACTCTCTCTCTAGGCTCTCAAGCCAGAGGGACATCTCCTCTCCATCTTCCAGCAGATAGAGCGGTCGTTGATGCTCCTGTAGCGCGTCGTACAACCGGTCAAAGTCGTCCGGGCTCCACACGGCGGGCCGGATGATGTCACGCCCGGCGTAGCGCTGCACGGCACCGGCGCTCGGGCCCGCGGCGACCACGGCTTCCGGTGGCAATCGCTCGCCGAGCCGGATATAGCTCTCGCGCTCGAGCGCATCCAGGTATCCGTAGGTCTCGAGGCGGGCGCGAAGGGGCAACGCCAGAGTCTCTGCGGTGCGGGCCATCAGGAGCGTGAGGATGAGCCCGATCGCCACCACCCGATGAAGGGCGTTCCCGGGTGTGTGAGGCGTGTTCCTGACGAGAGCGAGCGCGCCGCAGATGGCCCACATCGCCAGCAGGGGGAAGAGCGGGATCAGGTCACGCAGGCGCAGTGCAGCGTAGCAGAGATGGAACAGGAGCATGGCGGCGCCGCCCGTCAGCAGGATGACGGTGGCCCTGCGCTCATGCCTGGTGCGAAGGGAGGCCACGAGCCCGAGGGCGATCAGCGGCCAGAGGTAACCGAACTCGTTGCGGCGAAACAGGTCGCCGCGCCAGAGAGCGGCCAGCGTGGTCTGGATGTTGGCTGGGGAGAGCAGAAACCACTCGCTCGACTCGCTGATCCACGGCGAGCCAAAGGCGACCGCATGGTACCACAGGTCCGGAATGGCGCCAGCGAGCGCTGCGACGCCGAACGCCGCTGCGTGAATGATCCGGCGGCGCCAAGGCCAGGGCCCCAGCGCCAGCGCGGGCACGGCCGCCAGGCCGAGCACCAACTGCGGGTGGCGAACGTCATAGGCCAGGGCAAGCGCCAGGCCTGCACAGGCCGAGAGGCGTAGATCGTCCCTGCGGTTGGCTTGAACGAGGGACAGCAGCATCACCAGAGTGAATAGGGCGGCAGCTGCATCGGCCATGGGTACGAGGGCCCGGCTGACCGCCTCGTAAGAGGTGAGGACAAGCGTAGCGGCTCCGAGGGCCCACGGCGTGCTGTGCCCGGGCCCTTCTATGGGGCGCGGCGCCAGGGTCGACCGCGTGAGCCACGCCGTCGCGCCGGCACAGGCCAGTAATGCAGCGGGAGCCCCCCAGCGCGCGAGGCCTTCGCCTCCCAGGGCATAGAGCGGGGCGAGCATCGCCGGCCAACCCGGAGGCCATACTGTGGCGGCCAGCCCTCCCAACGGCGGGTTGTAGCCCTCCGGCACGAGGGGCCACAGGGCTAGTCCTTGCGGCTCGACCAACGCTGCGAGCGGAAACCCGTGCCGGAGGTCACCGGTAGTGGCGAGGTCTGCGGCCATCTGCAGGTAGGCAAAGGGATCGCTGCCGGTGGCCCCGTGGCTGAGATGCCGTGCATACAGGGCGAACGCCCAGGTGACCATGCCCCCAACGGCGCCGGCCAGGACCCAGCGACGTGCAGGGCGCCATGTTTCGCAGAGCAGTGCGGCTGCGCTCAGGATCATCCACGTGATGCCGATGGCCCAGGGGATGCCGTCGTGGAACCAGGGAGACCAGAGGTCGGGGTAGGAGTAGGCCTGGTAGGGCGCCGTGTCGACGCCCAGAAGATCTCCCACGGCCCATTGCAACAGGATGGCCATGTAGGGCACGGCCAGCGGGGCAAGGATCTCGGTGCGGAGGTTTGGCGAGCGTCCGGAGCGCCTCGCCGCCGCGGCGATCGCCATGAGGCACACCGCGGCGCACAGGGCCGCGATGAGTGGCAGCGGATAGGCCGGCAGTCCGGAGGGTCGACCGCCCTGCCCGGCGGCGAGCCGTGTCAGGCCGGTCAGGGTAAGGGCGTGGGCGCCCAGGCTGGCTATCGAACGGGTCCACGGGGGCGGGGGATCCTCAGGGCTCAGTGTACACGCCAGGGCCTGAACGTAGCGCCGCAGTGACGTGGGCCAGTCGAGCCCCTGAAGCCAGGCCAGCGCGGGCACGGCCAGAGCAATGGCGATGCAGGAGAAGGTCCAGATGCGGGCACTCAAGGGGCCGCCGGCATAGCGCTGCGCCACCAGCCCCACGCCTCCCGCCAGTGTTGCGCCGAGCACAAGCGATGCGCTGCGAGAAGAGGCTCTCGAACAACCTGCATGGACCTGCCACAACAGGGCGGCACTTGCCAACAGAAGCAGCGCGGCGCCGAGGAACCAGCCGCCCCCGGTGCCCTGATCGGCTGCCGGGCGCAGAGCGTATAGGTAGCTGGCGGAAAGCACATGGCGCAGCCAATCCAAGGGCATCTTCGAGGCTCCTGCGTGCTGGTGTGAGCATGATACACCTGAGCCGGACTCGGGTCGACCGGGCTGGCGTGCTCCCAGCGTTATGCAGTTGACATTCTTGACAACGGTGGTACACTATTCCTAGAGAGTTGGAAGCGAGTTAGTGACCATCGCACGAGTCAAGGAGATATGATGGCTATTACCAAAGACATGAAGATACAGCAGATCGTTGGCGAGCATCCAGAGACGGTGCGTGTCTTTTTCAAGCACGGGCTCATGTGCGTGGGGTGCGCGGCCGCGCGGTTCGAGTCCCTCGATCAGGGAGCCAAGGCCCATGGTATCGATTCGGATGCGCTGGTGGCGGATTTGAACGCCCTCCTGGAAGAGGCCACGGCTGAGGCCTAGGAGTAAGCGGCTCTGTCGCCCGAGATGCTTCTGCGTGGGTTTGCCGACAGTTGCGCGATGTTGGGGGCGGGATGGCAGTTGAATCTGCCTCCCGCCTCTCTTATTCACTCCACGTGGGACGGGGAGGTATAGGGTGGAGTTATCCCAACTGACTGAACTGGCTCTATCCGTCCATGAGCTTTTACTCCGCCGATACGGTCCGCCGGCGCTCAAGCCCGTCAAGCCCCCGCTTGATGAACTGATCCAGACGATTCTCTCCCAGAACACCTCGGACACGAACTCTGAGCGTGCCTATGAATCCCTGCGAGCGGCCTACCCGACCTGGGAGGCCGTCCGCTCGGCTCCGACCGAAGATGTGGCGGAGGCCATTCGGGTGGGTGGCTTGGGGCGAGTGAAGGCTCCTCGCATACAGAGCATCATCGCACAGCTCGAGGCAGAGCGGGGGTCCGCCACGCTGGACGCGCTGCGGGATATGCCCGTTGAGGAGGCCCGGCGTTACCTGCTCAGCCTGCCGGGTGTCGGGCCGAAGACCGCCGCTTGCGTTCTGCTCTTTTCGCTTGGGATGCCGGCGCTCCCCGTGGACACGCACGTTCACCGTGTGTCGCAGCGGGTCGGGCTAATCGGCTCAAGTGCCAGCGCCGAGCAGGCGCATACGCAGCTGGAAGCCCTTGTGCCTCAGGGCCTCTACTACCCCTTTCACCTGTTGATGATCCAGCATGGGCGTACCTTGTGTAAGGCGACGAACCCGCGGTGTTCCGAGTGCCCGCTTGAGGGGCTCTGTCCCTTTTCGGCGCGCCAAGCAGAGGGCTGAGGTCGTTTACAAAGCCATTTCCATCGCCTACAATGTGACAGGCGCAACAAAGCGCCGACTTTGCCGTAATGGGTGCAGAGGGCGATGCGTACGGACCCACTGCTCAAAGCAAGGAGATAGGTTATGTTGGGGGATCTGACCGAGAAAATCCAGTCCTCACAGAACAAGCTCGAATCTCTGGCGAACAAGATTCCAGGGTATGGCGGCTACCGACAGAAGGAGCAGCGGCGTGATGCCGACAAACTCCTCCGCATGCTCGTGGCAGAGCAGTATGACCAGGTCCTGGACCGTCTGAACCGGGTACAACAGGATCTTGTGACGGCTGGTGACCTCACGGGAATGATGTTGCTGGAGCGTGCCGTCAGCAGGCTGCAGCTGCTGGTGGACCGCATCCGTACCGCCAGCTACGGATACAGCGGTCTCTTTGATGCCATCAAGGTGGATGATCAAGCGCTGGACAAGCTGTACGATTTCGATCATTCGATGATGGACGGCGTCACCTCGCTGGGTGAGATACTGGATCGCATTGCGGCATCGTCGGCCGCCGGTGAGCCCATTCAAGAAGCGGGCAACGCCCTTGCCACCGATCTGGAGCGGCTACATCGCCTCTTTAGCGAGAGACAACAGGTGATTCTGAGCTGACGGCGCCCTGCGCGCACTGCGACACAAAGGAGACATGACGATGGCGAGGATACTGGATGTCGTTCAGGCCCCGGATATGGGTGCTCGTGACCTGGTGCGTCGCGTACCGCAGACCGGAGCCGGCGACTTTCGCATTGGTACGCAGGTGATCGTACGAGAGGGGCAGGTGGCGGTCTTTTTCCGGGATGGCAAGGCCCTGGATGCCTTCGGCCCCGGTCGCCACACCATCAGCACGGCGAACATCCCTCTCTTGGTCAATCTGGTGTCGGCGGTTTTTAGCGGCGATACGCCCTTTACCGCAGAGGTCTATTTCGTCAACACGCGCGATTTCATCGACATGCGCTGGGGGACGCCGGAGCCGATCACGCTGCGCGATGAGGTTCTGCGCATGGTTCGCCTGCGCGCCCATGGCACGTACAACATGGCCGTGGCCGACGCCCAGCTCTTTGTGGGCCAGATGGTGGGAGCGCGAGGGTACTACACCACTGAAGACGTGTCCAACTACCTTCGCAGTATGATCATCAACCGGTTGACGGATCTGCTTGGGCAGACCATGCGCTCAGTGCTGGACTTGCCTTCCATGTTTGAGGAGATGTCCGCCGCGGCGCGCGTCAAGCTGCGCGACGACTTTGCCGCCATCGGCATGTCTCTGAAGCAGCTCTACATCCTCTCGGTCAGCCCCACGGACGAGACCAGCGCCGCGATCGATGAGGCGGCTTCCATGGGCGCCATCGGGGACATGGACCGGTACATGAAGTTCAAGACGGCCAGGGCGGTGGGCGATGCTGCTACCGTGGAGGGAGGCGCCGCAGCCGGCACCGCGCAGATGGGCCTCGGGCTTGGCGCGGGCATGGCGGCGGCACAGGCGATGGCGAGTTCCTTCGCTTCCGGGAGCCAGCCGGCGGCTGGCGCGGCCAACGATCAGGCAGCGGCCGCGGACCCGGTCGCCGCGTTGACGACACTCAAGAACCTGCTGGATAACGGGCTCATCTCGCAGGAAGAGTATGACGCCAAGCGGCAGGACATTCTGAGCCGCCTGTAAGACATGTGCTGACGGCCGGGCCGGAGGGCCTCCCCTCCGGCCCGGCTTTGCGTTCCCTCCGTCCGGCTGTGCCAAGTTGGCGAGGAGGGCCCCTTACGGTATCATGATGTCGGGCTGATGGCATATTGCGGAGGGACCAGCATGCAGGTGATATTGCTCAAGGACGTCAAAAAGCTGGGCGCGGTCGGTGAAACGGTGAACGTCGCCGATGGCTATGCGCGCAACTATCTGATCGCCAGGGGACTGGCCATTGCGGCTACGGACGCCGCTCGCAAGCAACTGGCCGGCAAGGCCGAGGCAGATGCCCGCCGAGAAGCAGAACTGCACGAAGCGGCTCGCCGGCATGCCGAAAAGCTGGAGCATGTCGAGCTGACGTTTTCGGCACGGGTCGGGGAGAATGACAAGCTGTACGGATCGATCACGGCCGCGGATATCGCCGAAAAGCTGGCCGAGGCGATTGGCGACGAGGTGGACAAACGCAAGGTCGCCCTTGAGGATCCGCTTCGCGAGTTGGGCAGCTACGACGTATCGGTCAAGCTGCATTCCGATGTGCAGATCACTGTCAAGGTCAACATCGTTCGCGAGGCATAGCTCGGCGACGGTTTCTGCGCACCCGTCCGGCCAGGCCTGGCGGGTGCGTTTGCTATGGACGCAGGCCCCATTCTGTCGCCCCATCTCCTTCTTCTTGCGGGCATGATCCAATTGGGCTAGCATACCACCATGTCGGTCGCTTCCGGTAGGCCTTTCGAAGGCGTTGAGCGCAGGATCCAGCCAGGGGAAGCGCTCCTGGGGCATTCCGGCGGCGATAACCCAGAGCAGGAGAGATGTGATGCTGCAACGAACGCGTGCTCTCGTGGCCATCATGCTGGCGATTGCGATAATCGTCGCCGGCGGATGCACCAACATGTCCTCAACCGGCGATGAAGAACCCACGCCCACGCCGCTCCCGCCTCCCGAGGTAGCCAAACAGCCAACCTATACCGTCCAGCGAGGCGACGTGGAGGATAGGATCACCTTTAACGGTCGTATTTCGCCCACGGTGGAGGAGCAGCTCTACTTTGAGGCAGGTGGACGGGTGGTGAGCGTCCATGTGAGCCGCGGTGATCAGGTGGAGCAAGGCCAACTGCTGGCTGAACTCGATATCACGGATCTGCAGCGAGAGCTCGCCCAGGCGCAGATCGAGTTGGAGACGGCCCAGAGCAACTTGAGCACGGCGCTAGAGTCGCTTGATGCCAGGCAATCGAGCGCGGAAGCGCAGCTGGATATCCAGCGTCTGCAGCTGGACAAGCTTCGGGGGGCACTTGCCTCTCTGGATCTGGAGGTTCGGTTGGCCAAGGGCCGTCTGGATGAGGCGTTGGCGGGACCCAGCGCGGACCAGATCGCGTTGGCCCGCAGCAGCCTGGAACAAGCACAGAGCTCACTCTGGGCTGCCCAGTTGGCACGCGATTCTGCTTGCGGGAACCCGGGCATCCAGTGTGATTCCGCCAAGGCCAACGTACAGCGAGCCGAGGCGACGGTTTTCCAGCAGCAACTGGCACTGCAGGCTGTGGAGAAGGGTCCCTCTGAGCTGGAGATCCTCTCGTTGCAGTCGGCGTATCAGAGGGCTCTGCAGAGCCGCCGCAATGCCGATATCGATATCGCCGTCCTTTCGCGGCAGATCGAACTGGCCGAGGAGGAACTGGCTCGCGCTGCGACGGACGTTGATCCGCAGGTGACGCGTGCGGTGAACCGAGCCACGCTGGCTGTGGAGCGCCTGGAGGACCAGATCGCCGATCGTCAGATCGTTGCGCCGTTTGCCGGGCGGATCACCACCATGTCGGCCAATGAGGGCACAAACGCCGAGGCCTTCAAGTCCGTGATGGTGATTGCCAATGATGCGCAGCTGGAGGTGACGGCTCAGCCGACCAACGAGCAGCTGGATAAGGTATCCGAAGGGATGCTGGCGCAACTGGTGCTCTCCCAATACCCTGGAGAGGTGCTCACCGGTGAGATCTACCAGCTTCCTTACCCTTACGGGGGCGGTGGAAGCAGCGATCTGGTGGATGTGGACAAGAACACGCGCATCTCCTTCGATCCGGGCGATCGCGAGGTCAAGCCGGGCGATCTGGTCCGGGTGGACGTGGTCGTTGCGCAGGCGGCCGATGCTCTCTGGCTGCCGCCGGCGGCCATCCGCACCTACTCGGGGCGCGCGTTTGTGGTCGTCAGAGAAGGTGCGACCGAACGAAGGGCCGATATTACCATCGGCATCACCGGGTCGGAGAGAGTAGAGATCGTGTCCGGGCTTGAAGAGGGCCAGGAGGTCATCGGCCAGTAGGTGGATCGAGTGTCATCCGGGTCGAAGCACGGGGGCGTATGTCGCGCGTGTCGGGCGCGGCGTCACCGTGCTGCTGGGGCCGATGCATCCATTGCCCCCAGCCTGACCGAGGGCTCTGAACAAACCAGCGCCAGCGCCTGGGTTTCACCGGGAGTGTGCATCATGAGGGGCCCGCACAGCTGGCGACACCCCTCGCGGGATGGCGTTGCGGCACCTGTCATCGTGGGCGTGCGGAATCGGACGCGCGAGGGGTCTCGTGCGGCATTCGCCGCCAAGTACCTAAAGGCAGTCTAGCTGGGAGAGGCAGTCTAGTTATGGCATCGAACGGTCCGATGATCCTGTGTGACGGCCTGGTCAAGATATACAAGGTCCAGGATCTGGAGATGGTGGCTTTAGGAGGACTGGACCTGGTTGTCGAGCGCGGCGAGTTCATGGCCATCATCGGGCCCAGTGGCAGCGGCAAGTCGACCCTGATGAACATCCTCGGCGGGCTGGATAGGCCGTCGGCGGGCAAGGCAGTCGTGGATGGCCAGGACCTTCTCAAGCTTTCCACGGTGGCACTGACAAAGTACCGGCGAGAGAAGGTCGGCTTTGTGTGGCAACAGCCATCTCGAAACCTCATTCCATATCTCACCGTGAACGAGAACGTCCAGCTGCCGATGATCGTGGCGGGGCTGGGCCCCAAGGAGCGTGAGGACTGGGCGCAGCAGTTGCTGGAGGCGGTCGGTCTGTGGTCCAGAAGGCACCACGCTCTGGCTCAACTCTCTGGTGGAGAGCAGCAGCGAACCGCGATCGCTGTGGGCCTTGCCAACAAGCCCGTCCTGCTTCTGGCGGACGAGCCCACCGGCGAGGTGGATACGGTGACGGCTCAGGCGATCATCGATACCCTGCGCACCCTTAGCGAGGAGTTCGGCCTCACCGTCGTCATGGTGACGCACGATGTCCGTGCCTCCAACCAGGTCGATCGTGTGGTCACCATACGCGACGGCCGCACCTCCAGTGAGCGCGTGCGCCGGCTGCAGGCTGGCGGCGAAGACGCGGATGCTCCAAGCGGCGAGGGCGAGCCTCTACAGGACGACGCGAACGGCCAGGCTGGCCGCAGTATATCCGCAGATCCGGCGGCGGCTTTTCATGAGTACGTGGTGCTGGATTCCGCGGGGCGGCTGCAAGTGCCACGTGAGTTTCTGGAGGCGCTGGGGATTTCCGATCGCGCTCAGATCGATCTCACCGACGAGGGCATACTCATCCGGCCGGCGATGGGCCTTTCCGATACGACCGCTCAGGCTGCTCGTGCGGCCGAGGCGGCTGAGAGCTGGGCGCGCCCCGGGCGTTCTCGGGATCTGCGCCTGCAGGTGGCCGGGGCGAGGCGCAACCTGCGCAGGCTCCTCGGCAGAGGCGATCAAGCTGACCAGACAAAGGATATCACGTGACAGCAGAATCCAATGGCGATCTCGTCGTAAGGAGCGTCGGCGTAACGCGGGTCTTTCGCGTTGGTCAGAACGAAGTGCACGCGCTGAGGGGAGTCAGCGTAGAAGTCCGGCCACAAGAGTTCGTGGGGCTGATGGGGCGCTCCGGCTCGGGCAAGACGACGTTGATGAACATCATCGGTGGGCTTGATCATCCCAGCGAAGGTCAGATGTACGTGTATGGCCAGGATATCTCCGGCGTCTCCGACCGCGAACTGACCGAGCTGCGACGGCACCGCATCGGTTTTATCTTCCAGTCCTTCGCGCTCATGCCAACGATGTCGGCCTTTGAGAATGTAGAGCTCCCGTTGCGCATGCTTGGCACGAGGGCGAGGGTGCGGCGCCAGCGTGTGATGGAGATGCTCGAACTGGTGGGGTTGACGCGATGGGCCAGGCATCGCCCTCAGGAGCTTTCCGGCGGGCAGCAACAACGCGTCGCGATCGCGCGTGCGCTCGTCAACCGCCCCGGGTTGATCCTTGCGGATGAGCCTACGGGAGAGCTGGATAGCGTCACTGGCCGCGCGATCATGGATCTGTTTCGGACCATCGTGACCAGCGAGGACGTATCGATTTTGATGACGTCCCACGATCCGGTGATGCGGGAGTATACGCACTATACCTACGACATGGCTGATGGACAGATTCTCAACGAGCGCGGGACGGGCGACGAAAGTTGACGCGCTCCGCCCCGATGGGTATAATGGCTATGTTACAGGCTATGACGGAGACGAGTACGTCACAGGCCACGCTCAGAGAGCCCGGGGAGGTGTGATCCGGGTGCGTTGGTTGTGACCGAAGATCCCTCCCGAGCTGGCACTCAAACGGCAGCGGCCCAGTAGACGTGCCCGGATTCGCCCCTCGTTACCAGGGCGCTCCTGTATCAGCCAAAGCACGGCGGCCGCGGTGTTGCGCAGGGTGAGTGGGCGTATGCCAATCAGGGTGGTACCGCGGGATGCTCCAGCAGCTCTCGTCCCTCAAGGGACGGGAGCGTTTTTGTTTGTGCGCACATGTGGTGCTCCAGAGGAGATAGGTGATGACCTTCAATCCGGTGCCGAGCAACGTGGACTTCGTCGAGCAGGAGAAGGACGTGCTGCAGATGTGGGAGCAATCCCGCGCCTTTGAGCGTTTGCGTGAACTGCGCCATGACAGCCCGCCCTGGTCGTTTATCGACGGTCCCATCACGGCCAACAACCCGATGGGCGTGCACCACGGCTGGGGACGTACCTACAAAGACCTCTTCAACCGCTTCTGGGCCATGCAGGGTCGCGAACTGCGCTACCAGAATGGTTTTGATTGCCAGGGCCTGTGGGTCGAGGTCGAGGTGGAGAAGGAACTCGGATTCGCCACCAAAAAGGATATCGAGGCATACGGGCTGGATCGCTTTGTGATCAAGTGCAAGCAGCGCGTATTGCGTATGGCGGCGGTGCAAACGGAGCAGTCAATCCGGCTGGGCTACTGGATGGACTGGAACAGCCCTGCCCACCTGCGGTGGCTCGCGGACAGGCTGGGTGAGGACCCACAGCAGATCATCACGGTGCAGGGCCCCGATGGACCTGTGACGGACACGGTTGAGCAGATTGTCGGACGTCTCGGCTTGAGAGAGATGGGCGGCAGTTACTTTACCTTCTCAAACGAGAACAACTATGTCATCTGGAATATGCTCCACAGGTGTTGGGAGAACGGATGGCTTTACCGCGGAGCTGATTCCATGCCCTGGTGCCCACGCTGCGCCACCGGCATCAGCCAGCACGAGATTGTGACGGACGGCTATGCCGAACTCACCCATGAGGCCGTAACGGTCCGATTCCCGTTGCGAGGCCGGCCCGGCGAGTCGCTTCTGGTGTGGACCACCACCCCCTGGACTCTATCCAGCAACGTCGCGGCGGCCGTGGGAGCCAAGCTCGCCTACGTACGTGTGCGCGCCGGAGACGAGATCCTCTATCTCTCAAAGGGAACCCTGCACATGCTCCAGGGACCCTATGAGGTGCTCAGCGAGCTGACCGGGGCCGATATGGAGGGCTGGGCTTATGACGGCCCCTTTGACTACCTTCCGGCCAACCAGGAACCGGGCGGGCACACGGCGCTGCGCAAGCTGACCGAGGGGATCGAGCAAACGGCTACACAGGCCCATCGTGTGGTGCTGTGGGATCAGGTTGGCGAAGAAGAAGGAACCGGCATCGTTCACATCGCCCCGGGCTGCGGGGCTGAGGACTATGCCCTCGGGCGGGAGCTTTCCCTGCCGATCGTGGCGCCCCTGGACGAGGAAGGCGTTGTCGTCGAGGGTTTCGGCTGGCTCAGCGGGATGAACGTCGCGGACGTAGCCCATCCGATCTTTGACGATCTGCGGAACCGTGGCCTTCTCTATCGGGTGCAGGACTATACCCATCGATATCCGATCTGCTGGCGATGCAAAACGCCGCTGGTGTTTCGCCTCGTGGACGAGTGGTTCATCAGCATGGACCAACTGCGCGAAAAGATGATGGATGTGACTCGCCAGATCCGCTGGATCCCCGCCTTTGGCCTGGATCGCGAGCTGGACTGGTTGCGGAACATGCATGACTGGATGATCAGCAAAAAGCGCTACTGGGGCCTTGCGCTTCCCATCTGGGAGTGCGAGGATTGCGGCCACTATGAGGTCGTAAAGGACGAGCACGACCTGCAGTCGAAGGCCGTCGCCGGGTGGGACATCTTCAACGGGCATACCCCACATCGGCCCTTTATCGATGCCGTCAAGATCCGCTGTTCTCAGTGTGGCGCCGAGATGCGCCGGATCGAGGACGTTGGCAACCCCTGGCTGGATGCAGGCGTGGTTCCGTTCTCTACCCTTGGCTACCGCAGCGATCGTGCCTACTGGGACAAGTGGTTCCCTGCCCACTGGATCAGTGAGTCATTCCCCGGCCAGTTCCGGAACTGGTTCTACAGCCTGCTGGCCATGTCCACGGTCCTGGAGGAGAGGCCACCGTTCCTGGAGAATTTCTCCTATGCACTCCTGCTCTCCGAAGACGGTTCGCCCATGCACAAGTCCTCAGGGAACATGATCGAGTTCAACGAGGCGGCGGACCTGATGGGCGTGGACGTGATGCGCTGGCTATACTGCGCTCACAAGCCGGAGAATAACCTGCTGTTCGGCTATAACAGGGCCGATGAGGTCCGGCGGCAGTTCCTCCTGCCGCTCTGGAACGTCTACAACTTTTTCGTGAGCTATGCCCGCCTGGACGGCTGGGAGCCCGCCGCCGAAGGCTTTGATTCGGACCGGCCCGAGGGCCGGGCGCCCGCCGGGCAGAATCCGCTGGATCGCTGGATTGTGGCGCGCTGTAACCAGGTGAGCGAGGCGGTGAGCGCCTCACTGGCTGATTCCGATGCTTACTCGGCTACCGTCGTGACTGAGGCATTCATCGACGATCTCACGAACTGGTATATCCGGCGCAGCCGGCGCCGGTTCTGGAAGAGCGAGCATGACCGGGACAAGCAGACCGCCTATGCCACGCTCTACTATGTGCTCGTGCGCCTGATTCGTATGCTGGCGCCGTTTACGCCTTTTGTGACAGAGATCATGTATCAGAATCTCGTGCGCTCGGTGCAGCCCGAGGCCCTCCAGAGCGTGCATCACACGCTCTGGCCAGAGCCGGAAGCCGACACGATTGACGGGGATCTGATCGCCCAGATGGCGTTGGCCCGTGATGCGGCGAGCCTGGGGCTCAGCGCCCGCAACTCGGCAAACATAAAGATCCGCCAGCCTTTGGCCAAGGCCCTCCTATACGCGGGGGGTGCTGGTGCGGGCCTCTCCGAGGAACTGGCCAGCCTCGTGCGCGACGAGTTGAACGTCAAGGAGTTGGTGTTCGTCCGAGACGAGGGCTCGCTCGTTCGCTATCGCCTGGCTGGCGAAGGCCGTCTGCTCGGGCCCAAGTACGGCGCTCTCTATCCGCGGATCCGCCAAGCGCTCGCCGAACTCGATCCCGTGCCGGCGGTGCGGCGCCTGAAGGTGGGACAGCCCATCGAGATCAGCGTGGGCAGCGAGACTGTCTCGCTGCTACCTGAGGAGATCATCATCAACGCCGAACCAGGGGAGGGGCTAGCCGTGGTTTCAGACAAGGGCGTGACTCTGGCGGTGGACACGACGATCACCCCGACCCTGCGGGCCGAGGGGCTGGTTCGTGACCTCGTTCGCTACGTGCAGACGTTGCGAAAAGACGCCGGCTATTCCCTCGATGATCGCATCACCGTTGGGCTCCTCGGGTTGACTCCGGAGGCTCATGCGGCGGTCGAGGAGTTCGGCGCCTACTTCCGCCAGGAGACGCTGGCCACCGTGCTGCTCTTTGAGGATGACGGACTTGCCTGGGATGCGAGCGATGGCCAGAGGCTGGATGGCGACACCGTGGAGGTGCGGGTCCGCCGCTAGACCGCATTGTCTTGATCGAATATCGCAGGACTCTGAGCGGTATGGTCTCGTGCCATACCGCTCACTTGCTTTGGCGAACGACGCTGGCAGGTCGAGGTATGCGAGCGTGCCGTGGCAGACCACTTCGCCTGCAGGAGAACGCTATCGTGTGCTCAGCGGCGCCACACCGTACTCGCTCGCCAGGCGCCCCATGATGGCGTACACGTCCTCAGAGAGGGGGATCCCCTCGCGTCGTGCGCGCTCGGCGGCGCGGGCTTCGAGTTCACCTGGCAGCAGCACTTCCTTGCTGCCGGCCTCCAGTTCGCAGCTCTTGATGTACCCCACCAGCGCATCCATGCGGGCGCGGAACCCCTCCAGGGGCCCGAAAGCCGAGAGGTCCAGAGCCCCGAAAATGTGACCGATGCGCTGATGGGTGCTCGGGTGGTTGAACATCTCCCCCACCTGATTGCCCACCATGGCTCCAGCGATCACCGCGCTCAGGATCTCCATCACAAGGGCGAGGCCGTAGCCCTTGTAGCCACCCAGCGGCAAGAGTCGCCAAGCCTCCTCAGGGTCGGTAGTGGGCTGATCGTCCCTGTCCACCGCCCATCCAAGGGGGATCGGCTTGCCGTCGATCGCCGCTACCTGGATCTTACCCCTCGCCGTCTGGCTGGTGGCCATGTCCAGGATGATGGGCCCGCGTTCGCCTCCTGGCACCGCTATGCAAATCGGGTTCGTCCCGAGCATCTTCTGGCGCCCCCCCGAAGGGGCGACCTGCACAACCGTATTGGTGCTCGAGAACCCGATCATGCCTTCCTGCATCGCGAGGCGTGCAAACAGAAAGGCGGCACCGTAGTGAGAACTGGTGCGCACGGCCACCCAGCCGGATCCGTGCACGCGCGCCAGTTCTATGGCGAGTCTCATCGCCTGGCGGCCAACCACGGCGCCCGGTCCGTCGTCGCCATCGAGGAGGGCACAACCACGATCCTGGTGGATCACGGTGATGTCCGGCCGCGGGTTGATGCCGCCCCCGGCAAAGCGCTCGGCGTAGACTCTGAGAAGTCGCGAGACGCCGTGGCTGGCCAGACCGTGCATCTCTCCCTGCACCAGGTTCTCTGCGACGACCCGGGCGTGCTCCGGGGGGACACCCACGGCCTCAAAGATCGCACTCGCAAAGCGAAGCAGTTCATGCTCATCGACTCGTGCAACAGGCATAGCGTTACCTTTCCGGGAAGCGATCAGATCGTGTCCGGCTCTGGCAGCCGGCGCGTTCTGGGGCGGTATGGCAACAGGAAAAAGCCTCGAACCCGCTCACCTGTGGACTGGGAGGCTTCCAGAGCCGCGTCCGTTGGGCAGGCGTTCAGATCCAGCGTCACCTCGCCACGATGGTTGGGGTCGTAGAGAAAGAGCCTGACCCGCGCCCCTTTGCGCTCGTAGTCATAGCCCGTGACCACCACCTGGTGGTTGATGGTGGGGTCGCCCAGCCGTACGCGTACGAGCAGGATGACGGCGGGCTCACCTCGCTTGAGCAGGGCGAGCAGGCGGGGCAGTTGGCGCCGGAGTGTGGCGCGAGCCACGGCCTCGTCCGGCAGGGCCATCCAACAAAGCGTGCGGAGGGGCACCAGCAGGCACCGCCAGCTATCCAGTTGTCGTCGCACCAGGTAGCGGTGCATCGTCGTGCCCCACCGCGGTGCGGTTACCATTGCGGGTGCAGGAACGCCAGCGTGGTAGTAGTCGAGCGCGGCGTAGCACATGCCACCGCACAGCCCGTAGGATATCCGCCCTGGACGCAGTCTGAGCGGGCCGATGCGGCGGGGGCGGCTTTCCAAGGCGAACCGGTTGGAAAAGGGCAGTCCATGGTCCTCTGCGTCCATCCGGCTGTGGGAGCCGCGCTCCAGGGCATGCATGCGTTGAGGCATATCTCAGCAGCCTGACTCACGCATCCAGGCGTACCTCTCGACCGGTGCTGGAGGAGAGATAGATTGCGTCCAGGATGGCCTGGACGTCCAGTACCTGCTCCACTGGCACCATGCACTCCGCCTTGCCGCGAATGCACTGTACGAAATGTGCGATCTCCGCCGTATGCCCGTCCACCGGAACCAGGCCGGTTGGGCTGACATCCACCATGCTGCCGTGCATGTCTCTGTAGATGCACAGGGGGGACATGTGCGCCCCTCCCTCAGTTCCGAGGATGCGCGTCCCGATGATGTTGCCTTCGATGTGAGCGGCCCAGCAGGCTCTGAGTATCAGGGAGGCACCATCCTCAAAGCGGATGAGGGCGACGCCCATGTCATCCACGTCGAACTTGTCCACATCCCACAGGCCACGGGGAGTGGCCAGATCTCTGCGCTTGCCAAAGTTGGCATACGTCATGCCCATCACGGCCACCGGCTTTGGGTTTCCCATCAGCCAGAGAGCGCGATCCAGCGCGTGGACGCCGATATCGATCAGCGCGCCGCCTCCCTGGAACTTGCTTTGCGTAAAGACGCCCCAAGTGGGTATGCCTCTGCGGCGCATATACGTCGCCTCTCCGTGGTAGATGCGGCCCATGTCACCGGCTTCCACGATCCTTCGCAGGGCCATCGCCTCCGCCTCGAACCGCATGTGTACGCCGATCTGGAGCAGCTTGCCGGCCTTGCGGGCCGCTTCGGCCATCTCCTGGCCTTCGGCCAGGCTCATGGCGATCGGTTTCTCACAGAGTACGTGGAGGCCGGCCTCAAAGGCCGCTACTGTGGCTTCCCGGTGCGCCGAATTCGGCGTGGTGACAGAGACGGCATCCAGTTCCTCTTTGGCGAGCATCTCGCGATAGTCGACGTAGGCTCTGGCGCCAGGGATATCAGTGGCCACCTGTGCAGCGCGCCCTGGTACGACATCGCACAGCGCCGCGATCTCCACGTCCTCCAGCGCGCGGTAGCCGGGTATGTGTGCTGCCGTGGCAATTCCGCCCGTTCCGATGATCCCGATGCGAATCGTGTTCGCCATTCTGCGTGCTCCCCTCTCGCGATGGTTCAGTATGCGACGGCTGTGCTGTCATTGCGGGGCTCGGCGCCCGCCAGCAGCGCTCCGCTCTGTGGGTCCACCATGATGACCTCTCCGCCTCCGTAGGTGCTCGCCTCGTCGCTGATCACGTGGCCGCGCACTCGCAGGGAGGCGAGCACCTCCTCGCCATAGTATGGCTCAATGGAGAAGGTGGCACCCTGACCCTCACCCACATGGTAAAAGAAACGCGGTGCGTCCAGCGCCTGCTGTGGCGACATGCCATGATCGAGCATATTACACAAAACCTGTACTTGGCCCTGCGGCTGCATGTGCCCGCCCATCACGCCAAAGCACAGCGCCAGCCGGTCCTCCCGAGTGACCATGGCTGGGATGATGGTGTGGTAGGGGCGCTTGTGTGGTGCGAGGCAGTTCGGGTGCGCCGGATCCAGGTTGAACAGGCGCCCCCGGTTCTGCAGCGTGATGCCGGTGCCCGGCACCGTAATGCCGGAGCCAAAGCCGCGGTACAGGCTGCTGATGAAGGAGCAGGCGTTGCCTTGGCCGTCCGCCGCGGCGAGGTATACAGTGTCCGAGGGGCCGGGCAGCTTCCAGGGCGCCGGCAGAGCGATCGCCCGATCGGCCGATATCAGAGCCCGTCGCTGGGAGGCATACGCCTCGGACAGGAGTTGCTCAACAGGGACGCTCGCCATGGCGGGATCGGCGACGAAGCGCGCGGCGTCCACCATCGCCAGTTTGATGGCTTCCATCTTGAGGTGTGCGGTGGCCGCGTGGTAGAAGGGCATCGCGGCCAGATCGTCATGGCTGAGGATACTGAGAGCCAGTAGTGTGGCGACTCCCTGGGCATTGGGGGGGCATTCCCACACGCGGTAGCCGCGATAGAGCGTAGAGATCGGCTCAACCCACGTCGAGCGATGGTCGGCGAGGTCCTGCGAAGAGAGAAGCCCTCCCAACTCTGCCGATCGCGACGCAATGCTGTGGGCTACCTGGCCCTGGTAGAAGGGAGCGGTCCCTTGCGTGGCCAGTAACCGCAGCGTGCTCGCGAGGTCGGGGAGCGCCACCACCTCCCCGGGGCGGGGTGCGTGCCCGCCCGGAAGATACACCCGGGCGCTTTCGGGATCTCGCTGCAGAAGCGGTTCGCTCACTTCCCACAGGTGGCTGATATACTCCGAGACGGGGTAGCCCTGCTCAGCATAGCCTATGGCGGGAGCCAGCACACGCTCCAGGGGGAGCCGTCCGAATCGGGCGGAGAGATCACACCAGGCGGCAGGGGCTCCAGGAACCGTCACAGAGAGGATTCCGCGCTCGGGGACCGCATGGAGCCCGCGAAGGGCAAAGATCTCCGGCGTAGCACTCCACGGGGCGCGGCCGCTTCCATTCAGGGCATATACACGACGGTCCGCGGCCAGGTAGACGAGTGCAAAGACGTCGCCGCCGAGCCCGGTGCTCATGGGCTCGACGACGTTGAGGGTCGCCGCGGCCGCCAAAGCGGCATCAACGGCATTCCCGCCAGCCTGCAGCACGCTCAGGCCGGCTTGCGCCGCCAGCGGCTGGCTGGTGGCGACCGCTCCGTTCATGCCGGCAACCACCGAGCGGCGGCCGGCATCCATGCGCCGGGGGCCGGCGCCTGTGGTCACTAGGCGTTCCCCTGATCGGTAGCAGAGATCGACGAGAACGCAGGCTCCAGCGCGTGGTACAGCGTCCGGTAGACCGGATAGTACTCGTTGTAGATCGACTGGTTCGCCGCGATGGGCTCGATTCGATCGGTGATCCGTATGCTGGCCTGGCAGGCCTCCGGAACAGAGCCGTAGACGTTGGAGCCCACGCCCGCAAGCAGCGCCGCGCCGTAGGCGGTGCTGTCGGTAACGTTGATCGTCACCATCTCGGTGCCGAATACGTCGGCCATGATCTGTCTCCAGACGTCGCTGCGTGCGCCGCCGCCTACCGCCCGCACCTGCTGGATCGGGACGTTCAGATCCCGGAAGAGCTCTACGCAATCCCGCAGGCTGTAGGCTACGCCCTCCAGCACAGAGCGGACCATGTGGCGCTTGTCATGCCGCAGCGTCAGCCCGACAAAGGCGCCGCGAGCGTCTGGGTCGGCATAAGGGGTGCGCTCGCCCGTTAGATAGGGGAGGAAGAGCAGCCCCTCGCTCCCGGCCGGAGCCTGCTGGGCCTCGGAGGTGAGTATCACGTACGGGTCTACGTGGCTGAGGTGGGCGACGGCACGCTCGGAGGCCCCAAGCGTGTCTCGGAACCAGCGGAAGGAACCTCCAGCCGAAAGCGTGACGCCCATGACGTGCCACTTGTCCGGTACGGCATGGCAGAAGGTATGCAGTCGCCCTTCCGGATCGCGGCTCGGGCTGTCCGTGTAGGCGAAGACGACGCCCGAGGTTCCCATGGTGACGGACACGAGGCCGGGCTCAACCACGCCAGTGCCCACAGCGCTCGCCGCTTGATCCCCTCCGCCTCCCACCACCGGGGTCCCGGCCTTTAGGCCGGTCGCCTCGGCGACCTGAGGCGTCACGGTGCCCGTGATCACGATGGACTCCACGCACTCGGGCATCCATTCGGTGGGGATCTCCAGGGCGGAAAGCACCTCTTCGCTCCAGCGGCGGTTCTGAACGTCCAGCAGCACCGTTCCGGAGGCGTCGGAGACCTCGGTCGCGTACACGCCCGTCAGGCGATAGCGCAGATAGTCCTTGGGCAGCAAAACCTTGGCGGCCTTGGCGTAGAGCTCTGGCTCGTTGTCGCGCATCCAGACGATCTTGGGAGCCGTAAAGCCGGGCAGGGCACGATTGAGGGTGAGATCCAGGAAGCGCTCGCGCCCCACCGTGTTCATGATCCAGTCGCACTGAGCGGCCGTTCGTTGATCGTTCCACAAGATGCAGGGGCGGAGGACCTCGCCATCGGCGTCCAGCATCACCAGGCCGTGCATCTGGCCGGTCAGGCCGATTCCGGCGATCTCCGAGGGATCGATTCCGGACTGCTGCAGAACCTGTCGGATGGTGAGAATGGCCGCTCGCCACCAGTCCTCCGGATCTTGCTCGGCCCACAGCGGACGCGGCGTATACATCGGATACTCGCTCATGGCGCTCGCCACCACGTCGCCGTTGTCGTTGATCAGCAGCGTCTTGGTGCCGCTTGTCCCGACGTCGATCCCCATCAGATAGGCCATGTTACTCCTCTCATTTATCGGCAGGCACAGATTGAGGCTAGTCTAGTGCGTGGGCTCGCATTCGGCAAGTGCTCTGCCCACAGCGTTGGTCATCAGCGCACGCGGGTGCACGGTCCCTTCCTCCGCGCTGCTGTCGCCGCTCGAGTAGAGCCATGGCTACGTGGCGAGCTGTATTGTGCTTGACGGGCGCTTGTAGTATCATACGGCCCGTAGGCTAGCCAACCGATGGCAGGTCAGAAACGTGCACAAGGAGAACGCTGATGGTCAAGGTGACGATCGATCGTGACGAATGCATTTCCTGCGGGGCTTGCTGGTCGAGCTGCCCGGACGTCTTTGCCGAGAGCGATGACGACGGGCTCTCCTGCATCGCCACGGAGTATCAGGTGAATGGCGATCTCGCCACCGGTGAGATTCCCGATGATCTCGAAGACTGCGCGACAGACGGTGCGGATAGCTGCCCCGTCGAGATCATCCACGTCGGCTAGGCTGGCCATCAGGCCTGTCTCAGTCTGAACTACAACGGCCCTGACCACGTGGTCAGGGCCGTATGTTCGTTTCGATGCATCAACGCAAGCCGGCGCTCCTGCTATTGGGGGCCAGCCAGCGCGGCACTGAGCTCGGCCGTAAAGCGCTCCAGCGCGTCAGGCCCCTCCGCTGCCCGTTCCACCACGGCGCTTCCCACGATGACGCCATCAGCGCCGGTGTCGGCCACGGCGCGTGCCTGCTGCGCCGTCGAGATGCCAAAGCCGACCGCGATCGGCGTTCGCGCGAGGGGACGCAGCGCCGTGATCTGGGTCCGCAGCGTATCCAGTGGCAACGTGCCACGCCCGGTCGTGCCCAGTCGCGACACAACGTACAGAAAGCCAGAGGTACGCGCCGCGATGATGGCCTGCCGCTCGGGGCTGCTGGTGGGGGCGATGAGGTAGATCAAGGCGACCCCTGTGGCGTCGCAGGCGCTCTGCAGTGAGGAGGCCTCCTCTGGCGGCAGATCGGGGACGATTAGTCCGTCTACGCCGACATCGACGCAATGCTGCACGTATTGTGCCGGGCCGTGTGCCAGGATCGGGTTATAGTATCCCATGAGGATCAACGGCTGCCGGACGCCCGCCGCACGGATCTCTGCGGCTAGATCCAGGCAGCCCGCCGGGGTGATGCCGGCCTGCAGCGCCGCGTGGCTGGCGCGCTGGATCAGCGGGCCGTCGGCCACCGGGTCCGAAAAGGGCACGCCGAGCTCGATGATTCCAGAGCCTCCCTGATCCAGCGCACGTACGAGCGGCACCGTAGCATCGCGCGTGGGGTAGCCAAGTGTCAGATAGGTGATGAGTTCCGTGCGACGGTCCTCAGCCGCTCTCTGGAATGCGGCGCTGATGGCCTCGGCGCCGCGGGATTGGGTGCTCATGGGCGTCCCTCCTGTGCGAGGATGGTGTCCAAATCCTTGTCGCCTCGGCCAGATAGGTTTACCAACAGGATATGCTCCGGAGGATGTAGAGGCGCCAGTCGGATCGCTTCCGCCAGCGCGTGGCTCGATTCCAGGGCTGGCAGAATCCCTTCGGTGCGAGCCAGTGCGTGGAATGCCTCCAGCGCGGCTTCGTCGGTCGCCCATGTGTACTCGGCGCGCGCCAGGACGCGCAGGTTGGCGTGCTCCGGGCCGATAGCCGCATAGTCCAGCCCCGCCGAGATCGAGTGCGTCGCGGCGATCTGCCCATCGGGGTCCTGCAACACGTAGGTGTGAACCCCTTGCAGCACGCCGGGACGGCCGCGCTCCGGGTCGGCGAGGCGAGCGGCGTGCAGTCCCGTTTCGATTCCTTGCCCGCCGGCCTCAACTCCGATCAACTGCACGGGATCGTCCAGAAACGGATGGAACAGGCCGATAGCGTTCGAGCCCCCACCCACGCAGGCGATCAGGGCGTTGGGTAAGCGCCCCATCTGCTCAAGGCTCTGGGCCCGGGCCTCGCGGCCGATGATGCTTTGCATGTCGCGGACGATCATCGGGTACGGATGAGGGCCGAGAGCCGAGCCCAACAGATAGTGGCTGTCCGTGACATTGGCAGCCCAATCCCGCAGGGCCTCGTTGATGGCGTCTTTGAGCGTGCACGAGCCGACATCCACTGGGCGCACCTCTGCACCCAGCAGGCGCATGCGTGCGACATTGGGCGCCTGGCGGGCCATGTCCTCCGTCCCCATATAGACCACGCAGGTCATGCCCAGCAGAGCCGCCACGGTCGCCGAAGCGACACCGTGCTGGCCGGCCCCGGTCTCGGCAATGATCCGACGCTTGCCCATGGCGCGAGCGATCAAGGCCTGGCCGAGAGCGTTGTTGATCTTGTGGGCCCCGGTGTGCGCCAGGTCCTCCCGTTTCAGCCAGATCCGAGCACCACCGCAGGCAGCGGAGAGACGCCGAGCCTCGGTGAGAGGCGTGGGTCGCCCGACATAGTCGCGCAGGAGCTCAGCCAGGTCGGTCTGAAAGGTCGCGCTGGCGCGCAGCGCCCTATAGGCGTACTCCAGATCCTGCAGCGGTCCAATGAGCGTCTCAGGCACGTAGCGTCCGCCGTAGGCACCATAGTAGCCACGGGAATCGGGCAATCCGCGCCAGGCGCGATCAGTTGGCTGGGTCATGCCGATCGTACTCCTTGACTCGTTCGATAAAGTCGACAACCCGCCCTGGGTCCTTGACTCCGGGGCTGCTCTCCACCCCTGAGGACACGTCCACTCCCCAGGGGCGTACGGCTCCAAGTCCCGTCTGCACGTTCTCCGGGACGAGGCCGCCGGCTAGGATCAGGCGGCTACGCCGGGGCAGGGCGACGCGCATGTCGGTCCAGCGCCAGGCGGCGCCGGATCCGCCGGGCCGCTTGAGGTCATAGCTGTCCAGGAGGAAGGCCCACGGCGCATAGCGATCGAGTCCTTCCAGGGCTCCCGGGCGTCCAACGCGCCTGCCCACGATGTAGGGCAGGCCCAATTCGTGGGCGTACTCGGGCGATTCGTCGCCGTGGAGCTGCGCAAGGTCCAGGCCGCAGCGCTCGCACACCCTCTGGACGTGGTCGGCGGGCGCGTTCACGAACACGCCCACCAGCAACGGGCCTGTGCCCGAGGGATAGACTGCCCTGAGCGCCTGCACGATCTCTGCAGCGCGCTCCGGGCGGAGGTATCGCGGGCTGGGCGCGTAGAAATTCAGGCCCAGGAGGTCTGCGCCACTGGCGGCGGCCAGCAGAGCGTCCTGAACGCGAGTGATGCCGCAGATCTTGATGGCGGTCACCGCCCAGCCTCTTTGAGGGCACGCACCGCTGCACTCACATCCGGCGCGGTGACGAGAGCCTCGCCCACCAGCACCGCATCGACTCCGATCGCCGCCAGGCGGTGAACCTGTTCCGGGCTGTGTATGCCGCTCTCGGTTACGACAAGCGCCTGCGGTGGCAGCAGCGAGCGTAGCCGAGCGGTGGTTTCGATATCGACGCGAAAGGTGCGCAGGTTACGGTTGTTGATGCCGACGGCTATCGGATCCAGAGCCGCGACGGCGCGCGCCTCGGCTTTGTTGTGGACTTCGACCAGCGGCGTGAGCTCCAGGGCCACCGCACGATCGTAGAGCAGGCGCAGCTGGGCCCGCTCTAGTGCGCTGACGATCAGAAGGACTGCTGCCGCCCCCGCAAGACGCGCCTCGAACAGCTGGTAGCTCTCTACGATGAAATCCTTGCGCAGCAGCGGTGTGTAAAAGCCAGCCGTGGACAGCGCCCCATGCGCATCGACGAGATCGGCGAGGCTCCCCAGAAACCGCGAAGGCTCGGTCAGGACCGAGACGGCGTCCGCGCCGGCGCGAGCGTAGAGGCACGCCTGTTCAGCGGGATTCAGATTGCCGTTCAGCGTGCCGCGCGATGGCGAGGCGCGTTTGATCTCGGCGATGAGTGATGTCCCGGGCCCGCGCAGTGCATCAACAAACGACCGATCAACGGGGGGCGCGTTGTGCGCGCGCTCGCTCAGCGCCTCCAGTGGCTCCACCTCCTTTGCCGCCGCCACGCGCTGGCGCGAGCGCGCCACGAGATCGTCCAGGATCATGCTGCCCCCTGAGTGTAGGCGATGAGTCGGTCGAGCACCGCCGTGGCGCGGCCCGTGTCGATGATCTCCGCGGCCAGCGCCAATCCCGCGCGGACGTCGGCAACACAGCCGGCGATTCTGAGCGCCGCGGCTGCATTGAGCAGCACCATATCACGCCGCGGCGAGCGTTGCCCGGCGAGCACCTCACGAGTGATGACGGCGTTGTCCTCGGCGCTTCCTCCGCGGATATCGTTCAGTGAGGCCCGCGATAGTCCGTACTCTGCCGGATCCAGGACATAGGTGGAGACCGTCCCCTGCTTGAGTTCCGCCACCAGGTTGGCGCCGGTGATGGAAAGCTCATCCAGTCCATCGGCGCTGCTCACCACCATTGCGGCTTCCGATCCCAGATCGGCCAGCACGTGGGCCAGCGGCTCCACCAGCGTTCGGTCATATACACCGATCAGCTGGAGCGAAGCCTCGGCGGGATTGGTTAGGGGACCCAGTACGTTGAACACGGTCCGTACGCTCATCTCGCGCCGCGGGCCTATGGCGTGTTTCATGGCCGGGTGCAGCGCGGGGGCGAAGAGGAACCCAAAGCCCACCTCATCGATGCAGCGGCCGACCTGCTCCGGCGAGAGATCCAGCCGGATGCCGAGCGCCTGCAGCACGTCAGCGCTGCCCGCCTGGCTGGAGACGGAGCGGTTGCCGTGCTTGGCGACGGCCACACCGGCTGCGGCGACGACAAAGGCCGCTGTCGTGGAGATGTTGAAAGTGTGCGCGCCATCGCCGCCGGTGCCGCAGGTGTCGATCAGCGGCTGGCGTGTGGTGCGGACCAGGGTGGCGTGCTTGCGCATGCCGCGTGCCATTCCCACTATCTCGTCGATGGTCTCGCCCTTGGCGCGCAGGGCCGCCAGAAAAGCGCCGATCTGCGCCGGGGTTGCCTGCCCATCCATGATCTGCATCATGACGGCCTCGGCCTGTGCCGACGTGAGATGGTTCCGCTCCAGGGCGCGTTGAATCGCGCTGGGCAAAGTCAGTGAGGCCTCGGCCACGCGATTCGTCTGTCGCTCGGTGCCGAGCGACAGTAGATTGGCGAGCATACGCTTGCCGTCGCGGGTGAGGATCGACTCGGGGTGGAACTGCACGCCCATGGTGGGCGCATCGCGATGCTCAATCCCCATGATATCGCCGTCGCTGGCGCGGGCGGTGATGCGTAACACATCGGGTAGCGGCTCCTCAACCGTCAACGAGTGGTAACGTGTAGCGTCAAAGGCGCTCGCGATGCCGTCAAAGAGCGTGCCGCCCTGGTGCGTGATGCGCGAAACCTTGCCGTGCATGGGTACAGCGGCCCGAGAGACGCGCCCGCCAAAGACGTGGGCGATGCACTGGTGGCCCAGGCACACTCCCAGAATCGGGATGCGACCGTGGAGCCGGCGGATCGCCTCGTTGGAGATGCCCGCGTCATGCTCGGGCGTGCCGGGCCCCGGAGATACAATCAGATGGCTGGGGGCCGTCCGCTCGAGGGAATCGACGGTGATGGCGTCGTTGCGGAAGACCCTGACTTCTGCGCCAAGCTCACCCAGGTACTGAACCAGGTTGTACGTGAACGAGTCATAGTTGTCGATCACTGCGATCATCGCGCACCTCCTGGGGTAGCGGGACGGCTCTCGGCCAGTTCGAGCGCGCGGACCAGCGCCCTCAGTTTGTTGTCGGTTTCCTGGAACTCGGTTGCGGGGTCGGAATCGGCCACGATGCCGGCCCCGGCCTGCATGTACAACTCCTGGCCCTTGAGGACGCACGTCCGGATGGTAATACAGGTATCGAGGTTCCCCGAGTACCCAACGTAGCCCACAGCGCCGCCATAGGGTCCTCGACGCTCGGGCTCTAGCTCGTCGATGATCGCCATCGCGCGGATCTTGGGCGCGCCGGAGAGCGTTCCCGCTGGGAAACAGGCCTGCAGTGCGTCTAGAGCGTCATGCCCCCGCGAGAGCCTGCCCTCGACGGTCGAGACGATGTGCATCACGTGCGAATAACGTTCCACCTCCATCAGCTGGGGGGTTCGCACCGTGGCATAGTCGCACACGCGCCCCAGGTCGTTCCGCGCCAGGTCGACCAGCATGACGTGCTCGGCGCGCTCTTTTGGGTCCGCCAGTAGCTCGACCTCCAGCGTGCGATCGAGCTCGGGGGTTTCACCACGCACCCGGGTGCCCGCCAGCGGGCGCGAGGTCACCACGCCATCCTCTACGCGCACCAGCATCTCTGGCGAAGAGCCCACCAGTGTGAGATCGTCGGGGAGTTCCAGGTAGAACATGTACGGGGACGGATTCACACGACGCAACGCACGGTAGAGATCCAGCGGGCGGGCGCTGGTCTGGCGGTGAATGCGTCGCGAAGGCACCACCTGAAAGATATCGCCAGCGGCAATGTACTCGCGCGCACGGCGTACGGCGTCCTCAAAGGCCTCCCGGGTAAAGGCCGATTCCATCGGCGGTGGTGTTCCGGGCATCGGGAGGGCCGGCTCCAATGGCGGTACCGGCGCGACCAGGCTCGCGAGAATCTCTTCCATCGCTGCTTCTGCCTCCGCGCGTCCGCGCCTCTGAGAGGTGGCCGGGCGCTCGTGAACCATGACGAGCAGCCGGTGCTTCAGGTGGTCGTAGGCCACGACGCGATCGCACAGCGCCAGAGAGGCCACCGGTAGGCCCAGCGTGTCCGGGGGCGCCTGCGGCAACCGCTCAAGGTCGCGCACCAGATCGTAGCCGAGCATGCCCACGGCCCCGCCTGTGAACCTTGGCAGGTCCGGTGGCAGAGGGGCGTCGTAGCGGGGTAAGATGCTACGCAGGACGTTCAAGACGTGACCCTCCGCGGGATCGAACACCGACGCGTGTCCATCGGCTTCGGTGAGCACGATGCGATCTGGCCAGGCCTGCAGCAGCGCGCGCGGGCGCGTGCCGATGAACGAGTAGCGCGCCATGCGCTCGCCGCCCTCGACACTCTCCAGCAGGGTGCAGGCACCCAAAGAGCGCAGTTTTATCAGGGCAGAGATGGGGGTCTCCATATCGGAGGGTACTTCGCGCACCAGAGGGGGGGCGATCGTCTTGAGCGTGCCGAGCCTTGTGTTCATCGTTCCTCTCCTGTAGCCTGCATGCTGGTGCGGGAGGGAACAAAAGAGCTCCCCGACCCCGCAGAGACGAATCTCATAGCGGGGCGAGGAGCTAGAGCTCTCGCGGTGCCACCCACCTTTGCCGGCGCCCTGTATAGAAGAAAACCCGTCGGAGACGGGTATATGGACCAGGGAGCCAACCTCTCGTCAGATACGGGGCCTCGACCACGCGCTTGGCCGCAACCCGATATCCTGCGCTGCGATAACGGAGCGCATCCGGTGCGTACTACTCGGGAGTGATCAGGTCCTCCCTTTCGGCGCACGGCTCGCGGGTCCATTCGACCGTGGTCTCGGCGTCGGGCTCACACCTGCCCCCGACTCTCTGGGCCGCACCCCACAGTGTACTCTTCCCGGTCATCGCCTTGTCGTGATGAACTGATGACAGTGTACATGATCGCATCTACCCGTCAAGTGGGCTCCTGGCGCGGGTCGTCCGCACCGATGTATGCCCTCCCGGCTAGGGTCTTTGACACGGCCGGTCGCCTTCGGTATCATCATCAAACAGGTTATATATGGAAAACTCTGATCGTACCGCGCGAAGGCTAGGCCGTGCGCGATGGTTGGTGGGCGGCTTGATCGCGGTGACGGCCGTCCTGGTCGTCACACTGCTTGCGCACCATATCTCTGCGGGACAAGACGAGGCTGTCGACCTGATCGGCGCTGTCTCCGGGCCGGAAGGCATCGCAGGGCACCTGCGAGAGATGTTCTGGACCTCGACGGTCACGCCGACGGCATCCGCCACTCCCACGGACACCGCGCAGCCTACAGCTACGCCGTTGCCTGCAACGCAGGCGCCAACGGCTACTACAGCGCCCACGTATTCACTGACCCCGAGTGACACGCCGTTACCCACGGTCACATCGACGCCGACTCTGACCCCGACTCCCACGGCTACGCCGCACCCCCTGCCCACCCCCGATGGCGCCCTGCGAACGCTTGATGTGCCCATCCTCATGTATCACTACATCTCAGAGCCTCCGGCTGGCTCCGACGCGATTCGAACCGATCTGTCGGTGACTCCCGAGCGTTTTGATGAGCAACTCGCCTATCTGAAATCGGCCGGGTATACGACGATCTCCCTGAACGATCTGGTGCGCGCGTTGACGGTAGGCGCCCCTTTGCCCGAGCGTCCGATAGTGCTCACCTTTGATGATGGCTATCGTGATGCCTATGAGCACGCGTATCCACTTCTGACCAAGTATGGCTATGCCGGGACCTTCTTCCTGATCACGAGCTATATCGATCAGGGGCACCCAGAGTACCTGACGTGGCCACAGGTGTCGGAGATGGCCGCTGCCGGCATGTCCATGGAGGCGCATGGCTATACCCATGACGCAATGGAGGGCCGGGGACGGGATTACCTCATCTGGCAGATGCTTGGGTCCAAGGAGGCGATCGAGGAACGTACTGGCGAGATTGTGCGCTGTTTCTGCTACCCCTCCGGCCACTATGACGAAGAGGCCATGCAGGTTCTGCACGAGTTGGGCTACTGGGCTGCAACTACGACCTTGTTCGGGCACGAGCATTCGTCCGAGAGCCTTTTCGATCTTGAGCGGGTACGTGTCCATGGCGACTATACGCTGCCACGTTTTTCCGACCTGCTGGAGGCGCTTGAGTGACCATGAGTCAGGACGCGCTTCTTCTGGCTGCTATCTGCGACGAGTTGTCAGATCTGCTCGTCGGTGGGCGCGTTCAACGTGTGGTACGCCCATCGGAGCTGAGCATCGGGATCGAGGTGTATGCCGGGTCCAGATACCAGCTTCTTCTGGATGCTGAAGCCGACTCGGCGAAAGTAGCCCTGTGCGAAGAGCGCCTGAGGCGCGGCGCCGAGAACGCTTCACCTCTTCAGCTCCTCTTGCGCAAATATGTGGAGGGTGCGCGGCTGACAGGCATCAGTCAACCCGGATTGGAACGCGTGCTGAGGTTCTCGTTCACCGGGGCCGAGGGGTCCGTCGAACTGGTGTGCGAGGTCATGGGGCGCCTAAGTAACCTCCTCCTGCTTGACCAGGCAGGCCTTATTCTGGACTCCGCCAAGAGAGTGCCGGCGCGCATCAACCGCTATCGCACTGTGCTCCCGGGGCATCGATATGTTCCACCGCCCCCTCAGAACAAGATCGCTTGTGCCACACTGGATTTGGCGGCCCTGAATCAGGCTCTAGAGGCCCAATCGGGCCAGGTACCGCGTCGCCTTGTTTCCGCCATCGAGGGTATGAGTCCGTTGCTGGCGCGGGAGGCCTGCTTCCGGTCAACCGGAAACGCCGAAGCGCGCTGGCCTCTGGATGATGCCGAGCTTGCCCGTCTCCTCGCAGAGATGAAGGGACTGCTGTCGCTCGCAGAGATGCATGAGTGGGCGCCTTCGATCGGGTATCAGCACTGCTCGGATGCGCGCTATGCCGTCGCGATCGCTCCTTATCCCCTGACTCATTGTGACAGCTGGGAGCCCGTCGCCTCGGTGAGTGCGGCCGCGGCGACGCCCTTGAGTGCCGTTCGCCCGCGAGACGCCTATGCCGGGGCACGCGCGGGGATCCGGGCCCTGATCGACGGCCAGGTGAAGCGGTTCTCTCGGCGCGTGGCATCCCTCAAGCGTGCTGCGGCGGAGCCGGAGGAACTGGCTGATCTACAGTTCCGAGGAGAGGCGATCCTGGCCCTGGCCTGGTCCATACAGCCGGGGCAGGAAGAGCTTGTGTTCCGGAGAGGTGACGTGACGGGCGAGGAAGGGGCATCCGGCGATGAGGAACTCCGCCTCACCCTGGACCCGACACTGTCGCCGGCGGCGAACGCGCAGGCCGCATTCCAGGCCTATCGCAAGCGTCAATCAGCCGGGGAGCGGATTCCGACGCTCCTGGACGAGGCACGCCGCGAGTTGGCGTACCTGGAGCAGCTTCAGAACGATCTCTCCCTGGCCCAGGATCGACCCGGGCTGGAGGCCGTGCGCGCCGCGTTGCAGGAGGCCGGCTATCTTCGAGCAGCTGCTTCACGGGTGCAGCCGCGAGCGGCCGCACCGCTTGAGCTCCGAGGCCCAAACGGCGCTCTGGTTCTTGCGGGGCGGAATAGTGCCCAGAACGAGATCGTAACTTTTCGGATGAGCGAGCCACGCGATCTCTGGTTGCATGCTCGCGGCGTGTCCGGTGGGCATGTGATCGTACGAAGTGGCACGGACGCGCTGAATGAGCGAGATCTGCTCTTTGCCGCCTCTGTGGCGGCCTACTACTCGCGGCTGCGCGATGAGGCTACGGTCGCCGTCGATTTCACAGAACGTCGCCACGTTCGGCGTATGCCCGGTGGGCGCCCCGGTATGGTCACCTATCGAAACGAGCGCACGCTGACCGTCCAGCCCCGAGATCCATCTCTGCAGGGCGAGGAGGGCTAAGTGCCCGCCAGGACCAGCGTTGCGCAGTTTGAGGCCCTGGTCGATCGAGCCGTCGCTGCCCTGCCCGGGTGGGTGCACGAGCACATGCAGAACGTGCTGATCACCACGGCACTCTGGCCCAGTGCCGCCCAGCAGCGTGTGGTGCAAGTGAGGGGCCAGATGCTGCTCGGGCTGTACGAGGGGGTCCCCCTCACGCGGCGAGGCAGTGGATACCATCTCCATCCGCCGGACAGGATCACGCTGTTTCAGCGGCCACTGGAGCAGGTGGCAGATAGCGAGGCCGATTTGGAAGGCCTCATCCGGGACACAATCGTCCACGAGATCGCGCATCACTTTGGCTTCTCGGAGGAGGACCTGGCCCGGCTGGAACGCAGGGGATAACAAAACCGCCGGACGAGCGCGCTCGTCCGGCGGTTGCATGGGTAACCGCTACTGGATGGTGTACAGATCCACGGGCTGGCTGACCGCAGCATTCCCTGCGCTGTCGTAGACCACCACGTGTGCTACAAAGGCACGGGCACCTGCGGGCGGAGAGAGCGCCGGCAGGCCTCCGAGAAGGGCTTGGAGCGCTTCTGCGTTCTCGATCTCTCCGGGCAGCGCCTCGTACGGCACCCTTACAGTAAACGGAGGCACGTTGCTGCTGCCGGCCAGGTGCCCGTTCAGGTAGAGCTCTACTCTCTGGACCGACCGATTGTCCTGCGCGGTCACCTTCACGATCACGGCATCGTCCGCTCCAACCTGGAAGGTTCGATCCTTGTCGCGCTTGTCCTGGTTGCCCTCTACAACCGGCATGTCCGCGCTGGGGCTGGCTATGCGCACCGATGGTGCCTGGTTGTCCACCACCACGGGGACGCTGACCGTGCGCCGGTTGCCGCCATCGATCACCACGAGCTGCAGAGTATGAGGGCCGTCGAGGCTGGCAGTGTCCCACATTCCCAGCACGTTGTTATCCACGCGCTCGCCGGATTCCCCCGTGACGGGCATCCACTGCACGGGATTGGTGCCGGCACCTACCTCGAGCCAGAAGCGTTCCTGGCTCCCGGCGCGCGCGTTTCCGGTGATGGTCACGACGCCGCCAACCGACTGATATGCTCTAGGGCTGATGAGAGCGACGTCCTGATCGGCGTAGCTGGGGCCGTGCGCGCTGCACATCTCCGTAGGTGGCTGCGGTAGTCCTTCTTCTGCGACCCAATCCGCTGCTTCGGCGGGGTACACCGTGAATACGGTGGTCTCCACCTCTTCCGGCGGGCAGTATGGTGTGGCCAACTGCCCAGTGGTGCGGTCTATCTGGATCGGCACATGCATATCGTCCGGTTCCGTGGGAACGGTGCCCTCGATGAATACCTCCTGCCGAGTGGCAGGGGAGTACTCGGTGGGCAGCTTGCCGGAGACGGTATCCACCGTCGCCGTGACAATGCCCTCAGGCCTGTCAAAGGGCTCGATGGGCAGACCCTCATGCAGATAGGTCATGATCTGGTTCCAGATCGGCCCGGCGGTCCGTACGCCATCGGCGCCTTCCGCCATTGGATCATGATTCGCGTTGCCGGTCCACACGCCCACTGCGTACTGCGGGGAGAACCCGACCGTCCAGCCGTCATGAAAGTCGTTTGTGGTGCCCGTTTTGACGGCCGCTGGTCGGTCGCCCAGGGTCAGTGCACTGTAGGCGCCAAAGGCGGACGAGCGCGCCTGGTTGTCCGATAGCACGCTCTGGATCAGGTAGGCGACCTGGGGGCTGATGACGTGGCGTGCCTCGGGCTGGAGGTAGCGGTAAAGCTCCTCGCCGTTGGCTCGAGTCACGCGCAGGATGGCCACCGGATCGAGCTGCCTGTAGCCCGGTTTGACGTCCTCTGCTTCCTTTGGGACTCCGAGCATCGTGCCGTCGTTTGCGAACACGGAAAAGCCGTAGACCATGTCCACCAGGCGAACCTCGCTTCCGCCCAGCGCGACGGAGAGGCCGTAGCCGGAGCCGGACAGAGTCTCGATGCCCATGGCATGTGCCGTATCGATCACCGGCGTGACGCCTACTTTGTCCATCATGATGACAGCCGGGATGTTGTACGAGTTGCCAAGAGCGTAACGAAGCGTAATGGCACCATGGAAAGTCTTGGAGTAGTTCAGCGGCTCATAGTTCTCGTTCGGAGGGTTCGGGAAGCTGACCGGTATGTCCATGACCATGGTCGCGGGCGTGTAGCCCTGTGCAAAGGCGGTAGCGTAGACAAAGGGCTTAAAGCTCGATCCTGGCTGGCGCGGAGAGACGGCCATATTGATCTCGCCGTCGATCTCTTCATTTCGATAGTCGAGGCTGCCGACCATGGCCAGTATCTCTGCCGTCTTGACGTCCTGCACGACCACAGCGGCGTTGTCGAACTTGAGCTGTTCTCCGAGCTCGCCGACGTGTTCGCGCACGATACGCTCGGCTTCGGCCTGAACGTCGACGTCCAAAGACGTGATAACCTGCAGGCCTCCACCATACACGGCCTCGGCCCCAAACTGCTTCTCCAAGAGATCGCGTACGTACAGCACCCAATGGGGCGTTTGCATATCCACGGATGCCGGGGCCACGACGAGCGTTTCTTGCTTGGCAGCAAACGCCTCTTCTGCAGAGACATACCCAGCAAGATAGAGCCGATCCAGCACCATCTCCTGGCGTTCTTTGGCATCCTCCGGTGCGCTGAGTGGCGTGAGAGCAGGCGCGTTCGACAACGGGACGAGCATCGCGGCTTCCGCCAGTGTCAGATCTCTGGCCGACTTGCCAAAATACGTCTGCGCGGCGGCCTCGATGCCGTACGCCATGTTCCCGTAAAAGATGTTGTTGATATAGGCCTCAAGGATCCGGTCGCGACCTTCACGGCCCTGGTTCTGCCTCATCAACTCGATGGTCAGGACCATTTCCTTGATCTTGCGCAGGTAACTGCGATCGGCCCTCTCTTCAAAGGTGTCAAACAGGGTGAGTTTCACGAGCTGCTGTGGGATAGAACTGCCGCCGCCGAGAAACTCGCCGGTTAGCTCTCCCCAGATCGCGCGCGCCACCCCCTCGACGTTCACGCCGAAAAAGTTGGTGTAGAGCGTCTCGTCATAAAAGTTCTTGTCTTCCATGACGACGACGGCGTCTATCAGGTACTGGGGCAACTCATTGATGCTGATCCAGGTACGCCTGCCACCATCGGGAGCGATGATCTCGTACAGCAGATGCTCGCCGGTGCGATCGTAGATGCGGGTGGTCTCAAACGTGTCGAGGCTGCGTCGCTGGATCTCCTCTGCCGGGGGAAGCTCTTGAGCAAACGAGGTGTAGATCGTGAACACGCTGCCGGCGGCCAGGCCAGCCATGAGTACGAAGGAGCCCAGCGTGCCCAGGATCAAGATGAGGGCCAGGCGGAAGAGCATCGCTCCTCCGCCTGACCGCTTATGTTTCCGGGTCAGGGTCCGGATATGCCGGCTGTTCATGCTTAACTCTCGTCGAGCGATTCCGGCATCTGAAGTCTGGGCATGGCGCCACCGCTCTTGGCCCGGAAGGCCGCATCCAGAGCGTCGAGCTCTTCAAGTTGGTCAATACCCAACAGGCTATCGCCCATCTCGCCCAGGACATCGGTACCCAGTGGCTCAAAGCCCTCGCCCGCGGCCAACTCGGCCTCCTGTGCCAAGATCTCCGCCTCGGTGCGGAAGCCTGTGCCGGCGGGGATGAGCTTGCCGATCAGCACGCTCTCCTTGAGGCCTCGCAGTTCATCGACACGCCCCTCCACGGCTGCTGTGGCCAGCACGCTGATGGTGTGCTGGAAGGAAGCCGCAGAGAGGAAGCTCTCTGTGTTGAGGGCCGCCTTGGTGATGCCTAGGACGACTGGCTCTCCCTGTCCCGGCTCCAAACCTTCCTCGATGGCCTTCTGGTTCGCCTCCTCGAAATCGAAGCGGTCGACCAGTTCTCCGGGAAGGAAGCCCGTATCGCCACTCTCGATTACGTTGACGCGCCGCATCATCTGGCGAGCCACGACCTCGATGTGCTTGTCATTAATGTTCACGCCCTGTGAGCGATACACCCTCTGGATCTCCAGAACCAGGTACTCGCGCACGGCTTCGATGCCCATGATCTTGAGCAACTCGTGGGGGTTCTTGACGCCCTCCGTGATCTGCTCGCCGGCAGCGATCTCATCGCCATCGGAGACGCGCAGGCGCGCCGTAGGCGGGATGTCATACTCGCGCTGGCGGACTTCCTCGTGAATGATCACGATGCGGTCGCCCTCCAGAGTCACTCGCCCTCCGGCCTTGGCGACCACGGGTTCGCCTTCCTCGACAACGGCCATCGCCTGGCCGCGCTCAACCGAGTCGCCTTCTGAGACGATCAGCTCATAGCCTTCAGGCACGGTGTGCGATGCACGCCGCAGCGTCGAGTCGCTGATGACCACGGTCCGCCGGTCGCCATCGGCCAGAACGTTCAGATGGCCGCTCATGTCCGCGATGATCGCCTCACCCCGAGGAATGCGGGCCTCAAAGAGCTCCTGCACGCGCGGGAGACCCTGCGTGATGTCACCGGCTCCGGCTACACCGCCCGTATGGAAGGTTCGCAGCGTCAACTGCGTGCCCGGCTCCCCAATGGACTGTGCCGCCACGATGCCCACGGCTGCACCCAGTCTGACGATCTCGTTCCGCGCCAGGTCCAGGCCGTAGCAGTGCTGGCACATGCCATGGCGCATGCTGCACGTGAGTGCCGACCGCACATAGACACGATCGATCGTGCTGTTCTCGACGTACTCTGCCACATCGCGATCGATGTACTCGTTCGTGCCCAGGATGATCTCGCCAGTCTCGGGGTCTACGATCTGGGCGGCACTGAAACGCCCCAGGAGCCGCTCCCCGAGCGTCTCGCCGGCGTCCTTGGAGGATGCCCGATCGATCCAGATGCCCTGGCTCGTGCCGCAATCCTCGGTGTTGATGATGACCACGTGAGCCACATCCACCAGGCGGCGGGTCAGGTAGCCGGCATCGGCCGTGCGCAACGCCGTATCTGCAAGCCCCTTACGGGCCCCATGAGTGGAGATAAAGTACTCGAGGGAGGTGAGTCCTTCACGGAAGTTCGACCGGATCGGAAGCGACATGATACGTCCGGACGGGTCGGCCATGAGTCCGCGCATACCCGCCAGCTGGCGGATCGGCGTGAGACCACCCTTGGACGAGCCGGAGTTGACCATGATGCCCAGCGAGCTGTTGGGATCCAGCTCCTTGGCCACGGCATCCGTGACCTCGTCCGTGGCCTCTGTCCAAAGATCCACAGTCATCATGTAGCGCTCGCTGTCGGTGATCAGGCCCCGGCGATATTGCTGCTCGACCTCGGCCACCTGTTCGTTGACGCGGTCCAATATGAGGGCCTTCTCTTCGGGCACATGGATGTCGTCGATGGCGATAGTCGTGCCTGAACGCATGGCATACTCAAAGCCGATGTCCTTGATCGCATCGACCACGACACCGGTGTCGTCCACTCCCAGGCGCTCGTAGCAATCCGCAACGACCTCCTTGAGACCGTTCTTGTCCAGCACCCGGTTCACGAAAGGAACCGTGTCCGGCAGGGCGGCATTGAACAACACGCGCCCAACCGTGGTATCGATCAGTTCGCGCTTGCCATCGCTCTCGTCCATGTACTTGATGGCGGCGTGCACATGCACAACGCCCAGGCTGTAAGCCAGCTGGACCTCGTCTGAAGAGCCAAAGACCATGCCCTCGCCCTTGACGTCAGCCTGTTCCATGGTGAGGTAGTAGCAGCCCAGCACCATGTCCTTGGAGGGGCCCACCTCTGGTTCGCCATTGGAGGGGCGCAGAAGGTTGTGGCTGGAGAGCATCAGTTCGCGCGCCTCACGCACGGCCGGCTCCGAGAGCGGCACGTGGACCGCCATCTGGTCGCCGTCAAAGTCCGCGTTAAAGGCCGAGCACACCAGCGGATGCAGGTGGATCGCACTGCCCTCAACGAGTACCGGCTCAAAGGCCTGAATACCCAGGCGATGGAGGGTGGGGGCGCGGTTCAGCAGCACTGGACGGGTCTTGATGACCTCCTCCAGTACTTCCCACACTTCCGGAGTCTCCCGTTCGATCAGTCGCTTGGCTCCCTTGACATTGATCGCATGGGAGTATTCGACCAGTTTGTGCATCACAAAGGGACGGAAGAGCTCGAGGGCCATCCTCTTGGGGAGGCCGCACTGGTAGAGCTTGAGCTGCGGGCCAACCACGATGACGGATCGCCCCGAATAGTCCACACGCTTGCCCAGGAGGTTCCGTCGGAAGCGTCCTTGCTTGCCCTTGAGCATGTCGGAAAGCGACTTGAGCTGGCGCCGGCCACGGAGTGAGATGGCCTTGCCGCGACGGCTGTTGTCGATGAGCGAATCAACCGCTTCTTGAAGCATGCGCTTCTCGTTGCGAATGATGACCTCAGGCGCCTGCAGCGACATGAGATGCTTGAGGCGGTTATTGCGGTTGACCACGCGCCGGTAGAGGTCGTTCAGGTCAGAGGTCGCAAAACGGCCTCCATCCAGCTGGACCATCGGCCGCAGCGCGGGCGGTATCACCGGCAGGACGGTCAGGATCATCCATTCGGGGCGGTTGCCCGATCGGCGCAGCGCCTCTGTGATCTGCAGGCGGCTGACTGCCTTCTTTTTGCGTTGCTTGGAGTGGGTGGTCCTGATTTCTTCTCTGAGCTCAGTGGACAACGTCTCCAGATCGATGTCACAGGCGATGGTATAGATCGCCTCAGCGCCCATACCGGCCTTGAACGCGCGACCCCACTTCTCCGATAGATCGCGATACTGCTGCTCAGAGATCAGCTGTTTGGGGCGCAGGCTCATCAGCTGATCCCGCTCGTCCTCAAAGCGCAACCGGATCTCCTCGATCTTGGATTCGAGGCCTTCGCTGTACTGCGAACGGCGACCTTCGGCTTCCTGGCGAGCAGCGGACATCTCCTCAGCCAGCGGAGCGAGGAGCTTGTCGCTCTCTTCGGAATACGCCGTCTCAATGCGAGTCAACTCGTCCTGAACGAACTGGTTCAGCGTGGAGAGGTGAGCACGGGTAATGCGCTCACCCTGCTTCACGACCGGCACCTCGGTCGGCGTGAAGATGACGTCCTCCGCGGCGGGCGACTCGAGTTGGCGCTCCAATGACTCGCGGAGCCTGGTGGCTTCGCTCATGATGCGCTCGATCGCCTGATCGCGCCGGGAACGGATGTCCCGCACGATCACCTCTTCGCGCTCTTCGCCTTCCTTGTCGCGCGAGTCCAGCGCCTGATCGATGGCGCCGATGCCCTGCTCGGCCTGCTCGGCGTAGCGCGCGATCTCGCGGTTCATCTCTTCCTCAAGCCGGTGGAGAGCGCGCTCGCGCGCGGCGTCATCGACCTCAGTGATGATGTACTGGGCATAGTAGAGCACGCGATCCAGGTTGCGCTGAGAGATGTTCAGCAACAGCCCCAGATAGCTGGGCGAACGACGGGTATACCAGATATGGGCGATGGGAGTCGCCAGATCGATATGCCCCATTCGCTCACGGCGGACCCGGGAATGCGTTACCTCAACGCCGCACTTGTCGCAGACGATGCCACGGAAGCGGACTTTCTTGTACTTGCCGCAGTAGCACTGCCAGTCCTTCGTTGGGCCAAAGATCGCCTCGCAAAAGAGGCCGTCCTTCTCTGGCCGCAGACGACGATAGTTGATCGTTTCGGGCTTGGTGACCTCACCGTAGGACCACGCATGAATCTGCTCGGGCGAAGCGAGGCTGATCCTCAGGTTCTTGATATCGTTGATCTCCAAGATGCCCTCCTAATGACATAACGCGTGCACAAGGCGACGGGCTTTCCTAGCACGAAAACCCCCGGCCATGCTCCGATTGGTGCATAAAGGTACCGAGAGTCTTGGTGCCACGGTTTGGTGCTGTAGAAAAGGCGAGGGAAAGCAATACGCACAAGCTCTGCGCAAGGTGGTGAATTCACAGCAAGTCATCATATACGCAATCGCCTCCTGTGTCAAATCGCCTGGCGGGCTCGTCTTGGGGGTCCGCCGGCGAGGATTGGGCTTTGACATTTGACGCGCAGGGGACACCGGTTATACTAGGGCTCGTACAGGCGGGTGTAACTCAGTTGGCAGAGTGTCTGCTTCCCAAGCAGAATGTCGTGGGTTCGAATCCCATCACCCGCTCCTCATGAGGAGGCCGCTCTGCGGCCTCCTTTGTTGTTGGCTGGTCCCCAGTCCTCGTCTCACGTGCCCGGCCAACGATACCATGACGGAGTCCCCTGCTTGTGCCGCCGAAGGATGGCTGTCGCGTCGGGCGAGGGCGCCGGGTGAAGCAACCCGCGGCCAGCCTATCCTTGTGCGCCTAGCCCAAAGTCGGCCGCGGAGTGGGCGGAGCAGGCGTCGCGGTTGGGGGGGGAACCTCCGTCGCGGTGGGCGGCGGGGGCTCTGTCGCCGTTGGAATACCAGGACGCGTCGGCGTCCGGATAGGAATGCTCGTAGGCGGCACAGCGGTCGGTGGCGGCGGTTGCGTGCGCGTCGGCGGGATCGGGGTCCTGGTGCTCGGCGGCGGCGCAGAGGTTGGCGGGATCGGCGGCGTGAGCGTTGCGGTGGCCGTTGGCACAAACGACCGTGTGGCCGTTGGCGTGCTTCTCCGTGTCGCCGTGCGTGCGAGCGTCGAGGTGCGCGTCGCCGTGCGTGTCAGCGTGCCGGTAGGTGTGTTGCCCAGTGTTCGCGATGCAGTCGCGGTCATAGTCCTGGTGGCCGTCGCCGTAGCGCTGGGGCTGTGCGTCCGAGTGGCGGTCTCCGTAGCGGTGAGAGTGGGGAGAGCCGTCGCGGCAAGAGTGGGCTGGGGCGCGGTGGGCGTGGCCGTAGCCTGAAGGGATGGGGTCATCATCCCCACCTCTGCGGAGGGACTGTCAAAGGTGAACCAGGCAATCACGCCTCCCAATGCAAACGATGCGAGGAGGCACAACGCAAGGATAAGGTCCCTGAACCGCATAGTTACTGCCTCTCGGATGGCCTGACGTCACTTGGATACTTTCAGACATATCATAGTACATTCCGTGTGCCGTGCACACGACCGACAAACCGGTGAGTAGCGGCTCGCCCGCCACCGACCCTCGCCCGAAGAGAGACCGTGGGGCTATCGATGCAGGGGCTCCGATGACTTGACACCGCGGGGTATTGACCGTATACTCTGCCCGTTGTCCGGGGGCTGTAGCTCAGCTGGGAGAGCGCATCAATCGCACTGATGAGGCCAGGGGTTCGAATCCCCTCAGCTCCATAGACCTCAAGGGGAGTACGGGGAGCATGTACAAGCAGAGGATGTCTTTCGCACTATAGGCCCCTACAAGGGGCACTTGTCTGCAACGTGGGGCTGTAGCTCAGCTGGGAGAGCGCTTGAATGGCATTCAAGAGGCCAGGGGTTCGATTCCCCTCAGCTCCACCACGGCAATCAAATCCGAGCCCTTTCTACATCAGAGAGGAGGTCGGATTTGTTGCTTTTCCGGGTGTTCTTGTGGCTGTGTTCCGGGGCGCCGGGCCTGATTCACCGAGGGCCATGGGCCTTGGGAGATCTATGGAAGAGCAGCTGGCAACAAGACGCTCCTCTGGCCGGCACGTTATAGTATCTGCGTATTGATAGGGAGGGACTGCTGGTGGATATGAAGCGGTGGAAGCGAGATATTCTACAGGCCAACTCGAAGAAGGCTCTGCCGATCCTATCCTTTCCTGCGGTGCAGTTGATGGGCATCTCTGTGGAGGAACTGATCTCCAGTAGCCAGAGGCAGGCCGAGGGGATGCGTTTGGTGGCCGAGCGTACGCCGTCTGCCGCTACGGTGAGCATGATGGACCTGTCCGTGGAGGCCGAAGCATTTGGCTCCGAGATACGGGTGTCCAGAGACGAGGTCCCGACGGTAACAGGGCGCGTGGTCGCCTCTCTGGAGGATGCCCGTGCGCTCGGTTCTCCCGATCCACGAGCGGGGCGTACCGGTCGCTATATACAAGCGATCCAGCTGGCCAAGCAACAGATCACCGATCGGCCTGTCTTCGCTGGCATCATCGGGCCATTTTCGCTGGCAGGGCGCCTGCTGGACGTTTCGGAAGCGATGATGGCCTGCTATGACGCTCCGGATATGGTCCGTACGGTGCTCGATCGGGTAACGGACTTTATCATGGCCTATGCGCTGGCGTATCGCGATGCCGGTGCCGACGGCGTCATGATGGCGGAGCCGCTCGCGGGGATTCTGTCCCCGAAGCTGATCGATGCGTTCTCATCGACGCACGTTAGGCGTATCGTCGATGCGGTCAGGACCGACGACTTTTGCTTCATCTATCACAACTGCGGCAACAACGTTCCCGTCCTGCTGGATTCCATTCTGTCCATTGGTGCCGATGGCTATCACTTTGGCAACGCCATCGATCTGAAGCAGGTCCTGGAGCGTATGCCGGAGGATGTGCTCGTGATGGGCAATGTGGACCCGTCCAGCCAGTTTCGGAATGGGACGCCCGAGGCAATCCGCGACGTCACCTTGGGGCTGCTGGCACAGTGCTCGCCCCATCGCAACTTTGTACTGTCCTCCGGATGCGACATCCCGCCGCTGTCGAGCTGGGATAACATAGATGCCTTTTTCGCGGCGAATGCCGAGTTCTAAGGCCGCTGATCGGGCCAGCGGCTCGAGAGCGCGTGGCAATCGGCGGCGCCCGAAGTAGGGCCATGGGGTGCCCAGTGGCAGATCAGCTGCGTTCCAGGGTTCGAGTAAGGCCGGCCAGCCAAGTGGTGCGGCGGCCTGCCCTTTGCCGCTCGCGGCGTGTGTTCTTGGTGATCAAGGGACCTGTGCTGAGGAAGCGGTCCCTACAGCTCGCGTATTGAACGGGAGCAGTATGAGCGGAGGTGCGTAATGGCAGAATCCAGCACGGCGTACGAGCCACAGTCGATTGAGGCCAAATGGCAGAGGCGCTGGGAGGAGTCCGGGCTCTACCGGAGGGTGGAGGATCCTTCACGGCCCAAGCACTATGCTCTGACGATGTTGCCCTACACCTCCGGCGATCTACACATCGGCCACTGGTACGCCATGGCACCGTCCGACGCTCGCGCGCGATACATGCGTATGCACGGGTACAATGTCTGGTTCCCCATCGGCTTTGATGCCTTTGGGTTGCCGGCAGAGAACGCCGCAATCCAGCGGAACATCCATCCGCACCAGTGGACGATGGACAACGTGCGGCACATGCGTACGCAACTGCGTGCTATGGGTGCCATGTGGGATTGGGAGCATGAGGCCGTATCCTGCTTGCCCGGATACTACAAGTGGACCCAGTGGTTCTTCCTCAAGTTCTACGAGCGCGGCCTCGCCTATCGTGAAGTGGCACCCGTGGACTTTTGCCCGCGCTGCAATACCACACTGGCCCGCGAGCAGGTGTGGGGCGAAGACCGGCACTGCGAGCGATGCGGAACGCCTGTCATCCGGAAGGAACTGGCCCAGTGGTTTTTCCGCATCACCGACTATGCCGACCAGCTCCTTGTCGATATGGACCAGATCGATTGGCCAGAGCGAGTCAAGACGATGCAGCGTCACTGGATCGGGCGGAGCGAGGGGGCCCACGTGGTCTTTCACTCTGAGGCCGGCGATCCGATCCCGGTGTTCACCACGCGTCCGGATACGTTGTGGGGGGCAACCTTTATGGTGCTGGCTCCCGAGCATCCGTTGGTGGCCAAGCTGACGACCTCGGAGCGCAAGGCTGAGATAGAGGCCTATGTGGAATCGGCTGGACGGCAGACCGAGATCGACCGGCTCGCAACGGACAAAGAAAAGACAGGCGTCTTTGTTGGCGCCTACGCCGTAAACCCGGTCAACGACGAACGCGTCCCTATCTGGATCGCGGATTACGTTCTGACGGGCTACGGGACCGGGGCCATCATGGGTGTGCCCTCTCATGATGATCGGGATTTCGCCTTTGCGCTCAAGTTCGGATTGCCCATCGTTCCGGTCATCGATCGCCCTGATCGTCTGGCCAAGAGCCTGGTCTTCCCTGGCTCTGTGCGCGACGGCTTTGCGGCCGAGTTGGATGCTCTTGGTATCGCGTACGAGGAAGGGCCCGTGGGCACGGTTGGCCTGGGGCTCTATGTTACGTTGCAGGGCGAGGAGCAGATAGACGGCTATGTGGCCGTGATGCAGCGCTATCTTCAGCCCGGGAACTGGAATGAGATCGTGGGCGCGCGTTTTCTGTTCGTTTTCGATGACGGAGTGCGTGCCCTGGACTCGGTAGAATCCGATCGGGCAATACTGGCGCGCTGCAAAGCGATCTACCCGCCGGTCGGAGAAAATCGGACCGTCATGGAGATGCTCAACAGCCTGCCGTTCTATCGAGATGTGTTGTTGCATGCCGAGTACGGGACGATGATCAACTCGGGCGACTTTACGGGCCGGCCCGGGGAGACGGCCAAGGCCGACGTCATTCGCTGGATCGAGGAGCGGGAGTTGGGCCATGCGGAGGTGAACTACCGGCTTCACGACTGGCTGATCAGCCGGCAGCGCATGTGGGGAGCACCCATTCCGATGGTGTACTGTCCCTCCTGCGGCGTCGTCCCTGTCCCCGAAGAGGATCTGCCGGTGCTGTTGCCCGATGACGCCGCGTTCTTGCCCACCGGCGAATCGCCGCTCAAGTACCATCACGGTTTCCTGAACACGACCTGCCCGCGCTGTGGCGGGGCCGCCACCCGGGAGACGGACACCATGGATACGTTCATGTGCTCCTCCTGGTACAACTATGCTTACGTAAGCCCGTACTATGAAGGCGACGTCCCCTTCGACCCAGAGGCGGGGCGCTATTGGCTCCCAGTGGATCAGTACACGGGCGGCATTGAGCATGCCACCATGCACCTGCTCTACACGCGGTTCTTTACCAAAGTGATGCGTGACATGGGCCTGGTCGCCTTCGATGAGCCGATGGAGCGGCTCTTTTGCCAGGGAATGATCCTGGGCGAAGACAACGAGAAGATGTCCAAGTCCCGCGGCAACGTGGTCAATCCCGATGACTATGTCTCTACGCTGGGCGCGGACTCGGTCCGGGCGTTTCTCATGTTCATTGGCCCGTGGGAGCTTGGTGGCTCCTGGTCATCCACAGGGATCGAGGGGATCTACCGGTTCCTGAACCGCGTCTGGTCTGTTGTGACGGATAGCTCGACGACTGCTATCCCGGCGGAGGCCACAGCGGAGGAGATCGCTGACCTGCGGCGGTACACGCACCAGGCTATCCGTGATGTCACGCGGGACTATGAGGCCTTCAAGTTCAACACGGCGCTCGCCAGCTTGATGAAGTACAACAACGTTCTGCTCAAGGCGCAGGCTTCGCCGGTCTATGGGACCGATGCCTGGCGTGAGGCCACGCGCAGCCTGGTCCTGATGCTCGCGCCCATCACCCCGCACCTCGCAGAGGAACTCTGGGAGCGCTTGGGGGGCGCCTATTCTGTGCACGACGAGCGTTGGCCGGAGTGGGATCCCGAGCTTGCTGCCGACCGCGTGGTCACCCTGGTCGTGCAGGTGAATGGCAAGGTCCGCGCTCGCATCGAGGCCCCGGCCGAGATAGAGGAAGCTGACGCCAAGGAACTGGCTCTGGGGCAGGAGAACGTCCAGTTGCATCTCCAGGGCCTGCAGATCCGGCAGGTCGTGTATGTGCCCGGCAGGCTTGTGAACATCGTCGCCCGCTGATTTCTGGCAGAGGGCCGTGCCCATCAGGACACGGCCCTCTGTTCCTCGCCATTGTGCTCTGACTCGGCGGATGCTATACTGGTGCTGTTGGCTCGATTGTTTCACAGCGGAGGCCCCTTATGCGCGCCGAAGGCGAGCTGCTCGCAGGGCGCTACCGAGTCCAGTCTCTCCTCAGGACGGGGCCAGATGCCCCGGTCTATCTGTGCACGGACGTCGGCATGGAGCGAGAGGTCGCCGTCAGGGTACTTGAGCCGCCAGCCTCTGACGATGATCGGCGAGCGTATGAGGAGGCGCGTCTTCGGCTCCTGACCGAGGCGCGAGCCGCCGGCCAGTTCATGCATCAGAACCTGGTCGCTGCCCTGAGCCTGGAGGGCGACGATCTCGGCGCTACGTTCCTGGTGCTGGCCCACCGCGCAGAGCCCACGCTGAGAGACGTGCTGCAGGCAGGGCCCCTCCCTCCTCTCCGTGCGGTGCAGGTCGCACTCGACGTGGCGCAAGCCATCGAGGTGATGGCGGCCGAGCGGATCGTACATCGCGATATCAAGCCGGAGAACATCCTTCTCGCTGAGCATGGCGCGAGGCTCACGGGCTTGGGGATGGCGCAGCTTCCCGATGAGACGCTGCGGCGCTCGGCATCACCGGTCCATCCGGGTACGCCGGCCTACATGTCGCCGGAGCAAGCCACCTCCCAGGCGGCGCTCGACGCCCGCTCGGATCTCTACGCCCTCGGAGCGGTGCTCTACGAGATGCTGTCCGGCGTGCGGCACCGGGATACCGGTGCCCCACTCGGTCTCGTTTCCCCTGGCCTCCCTTCCGCATTAGTGGCCATTGTGGACCGGCTGCTGCAGCCCAGTCCAGAGAAGCGATTCTCCGGGGCTGAGGGCGTGATTGCGGCCCTATCGGCCGTGCAGGATCAACGTGTGCTGGGCCAGGCGGCCCTGGTGTTGGGTCAGCTGTCCGCTCAAACCGCTTTGGCGGGCGTCGCCGTGGTGGCCCTCTTTCTGCTGGCCTTTAGCGTAAATGCTCTGGGCAGAAGGCTGGAGATGGGTTTGGCAGCCAGCGCAGCGTCGCTGCCGACGGTGACAATGGCTTACGGAGAGCGCGATGCGCTGATCTCATATGCAGACGGACGAGGGTTAGCCCTACTCGTGCCCACGAGTGAGATGGGGGCCGCGTCGCTTCGGGCGCCCGCGGTTCAGAATGACCCGTACGAGCCGGACGAAGACGTTCCTGCTGCGCTCTCGCTCTGGGAGGTACAGCGCCGGGCCTTTGATGCGGCGGGCGATGTGGATCGCGCCGTATTCCTCGTCCGGGCCGGGCAGACGTATGTCGTTACCACTTCGAACCTGGCCGTTGGCGTGGATACGCTGCTGGAGGTCCATGTCGACGGGGTGGTGCTTGCCAACGATGATCTGGAGCCCGGGACCATGGCTTCGCAGGTGACCTTCACCGCGCAGGCCGACGGTACGGCGCAGGTCACAGTGAGAAATCAGGATCGCTACGGCCCCGATCGCACCTACGATCTCAGTCTGCTCCTCGGCGATGCGGGTACGGCCCCTGAAGTGGAGCGAATCGATGCCACGGAGAGCGCGCCGGCGCGCCTGTTGACGCCACTGATCACTCCGATCGGGACAGATCTCTCACCCGGGGCTGGCGCGACGCTGACACCGCGACCGACGCTGACGCCCTATCTAGCCTACACGCGCGCTCCAGTGTCCACTCTCGCGGCGACGGCCACTCGGCGCCCCACCTGGACCCGCGTGCCCACCTGGACTCGCAGCCCGACGCTTTCACGCACGCCAACGCTCACACCCACGGTAACGGGGACTCTCTCTGCTACGCCGACGGCTACAGAGACGCTACTTCCGACGGCGACCAACACAGCAACGCCGACGCCTGCGCCGACAAACCTGCCGACTTTGGCGCACACGCCACTGCCGCCGGCGCCAACGGGCCCTCCGGCAGAGTAAAGCGGCTGATTGGGGGGTGATGGGGGGAGACGCTCTGTCGTGCGGGGAGGTCGAGAGATACCCCGACATCTCGCAAATGCGAGGCGGGGAGTGAGGCAGCGCCTGCCGGCACGCGCGGTGCCTGGCAGGAAGCCAGAGAGAGACTAGAAGAACCCGCGTTCCTCTTCTTCGACGGCGTCGTTCAGTAGCTCGGTGACACGGAGCTCAGCATCGTCGAGTTTGTGGCCACAGTGCTTGGCCAGGCGAACGCCCTCTTCGTACAGGGCGACCGACTCCTCGAGGCTGAGTGTGCCTGTCTCGAGTTGCTCGATCAGTTCTTCCAGTCGGTCGTATCCGTCCTCAAAGCTCAGCGACTGTATGTCTTTTGTGCCCATTCACCCTCCGTATTCAGCAGGCCGGACTGCCCGATGTCGATCTCGGAGTGCTCACCTGGCACACACGTGCCGCAACACTGCCGTCGGTCACTTGTATCGATAGCTGATCGTCCGGATGGACCTGGAGCACACTCGAGAGGCGCTCTCCAGTTTTCTCAACCAGCACCAGCGCAAAACCTCTTCCCATAATCTGACGCGCATCCAGAGCTCGGAGCCGCTGCGCGGTGGCTGCAAGGGCAGCGCGTTGCGTCCCCAGGCGGCTGCGCATCGCATAGGCCATGCGTTCTGCGCGATCATCGAGGCGCTGCCTCTTTTCGACCAGCGCTCTGCGCGGATGAGCGGTTTGGAGCAGCCGCATCTGCTGGGCCAGATCCCGCCTCAACTCGCCTGTGCGCCGGCGCATCGCCTCCACGAGCCGCAGCCGGGCCTGGGCGATATCCGCGCTCAACTGCGTTCCATCGGGGACCACCAGTGCCGCCGCAGCGGTGGGCGTGGGGGCACGAACATCAGATACCAGATCAGCGATGGTGATATCCGTTTCGTGTCCGACCCCAGTTACCACAGGAGCGCGAGCGCCCGCGATGGCACGAGCCACGCGCTCATCATTGAACGGCATGAGATCCTCGAGTGAGCCGCCGCCTCTGGCGACGATGACCACATCCACATCGGCCAGTCGATTCAGCCTGGCGATCGCACGGGCGATGCCATCCGGTGCCTCCTGCCCCTGCACGAGTGTCGGCGATAGCACAACTTCGGCCAGCCGGTACCGGCTGGCAAGTACCTTCAGGATGTCCTGCAGGGCCGCGCCTGTCGGCGAGGTCACCACCCCGATCCGTCGCGGGTGCTCAGGTAGAGGACGCTTGCGGGCCGCATCGAACAACCCCTCAGCCTCGAGCCGCGCCCGCAAGCGGGCGAACTCCTCCCAGAGTGTGCCGATTCCCGCAGGTTCGAGGGTATCGACGTAGAACTGGTAGTAGCCCCCTCGCTCATACACGCCGACGTACCCGTGCGCATCGACGAGGTCCCCTCGAGACGGCATCCGCGATACCCGGCCTGCCAAACCCCGCCACATCACTGAGCGCAGTTCGGATTCCCCGTCCACCAGGGTGAAATACCAGTGGCCTGAGGCCGCTCGGTGCAGACTCGAGATCTGGCCAGCGACCCAAAGGTCGGCCAGACTCGTGTCGCTTGAAATGAGCCCCAATACCTTCTCTGTCACCTGGCTGACGGTCCAAACCTGCATACGCCCATTATAGCATATCCAAAGCCGTACGGGCACGCTGGATTCCCTGGCTCCGGTTGCCGGACCGCAGATCATGGCCTAGAATCGCCGCACGGCCTTGCTAGGCCGCATCCGACCACCACGCTGAGAGGGTTCCACGCGCAGCATGCCACCAAAGCACGGGCCGGAAGCAACCCAGTTTCGCGACCCACAGCGCACTCGGCTATCGCCCGGCGTTGTCGAGGCCCTATCCCAGAGCGGCTATGTGCGGGACCACCGCCCCGGCAGCATCCTCATGCTGGAGGGTGATACCGTCACGGATGTGCATCTCGTGCTTCAGGGCGCGGTGCGCGTCTTCCGCGCGAGTCCGGAGGGCCGCGAGCAGACGCTCATCTACCTGCACCCCGGCGATGCTCTGAATCTTCCGGGAGCCTTTGCTCCCGACTGGAGAGTGCCCGCCACGGCTCAGGCGGTCGGGTCCGTTCGGACAGTCGTCGTGCCGGCGCGAGTGCTGCACGGCGCGGTGCGGAGCAGGCCCGTGATTGCGGCGGAACTGCTGAGCCTGCTGGCGGCCCGCGTTCACTATCTCTCCACGCTGGCATATGATCTGGGGCTCCTCAGCGTTCGGGCGCGCATGGCCAAGTTCCTGCTGACGGAGCTCGCCTCACCCGGCACAACCCCGATGCGCTGGACGCACGCGGACATCGGTTCGCGAATAGGCTCCGTCCGTGTGGTGGTGAGCCGCACGCTTTCCGCCATGGCGGCAGAAGGCCTGATTCGTCTGGACCGCCACCGGATCGAGATACTGGACGCAGCCGCTCTTGAGCGTATCGCCGATAGCTAAGGCACACGTGTACTGTAACCAGAGTCACTGCAGAGGACAACGCAGCGTGCCAGAATGGGATCGAGGAGACAGTATGCCAGAGACAGCCTTGCCCCAATACGATCCCGAGCGATGTACCGGCTGCGGCGTGTGCCTTGCCGTTTGCCCGGGGGGCGTGCTTGCGCTGGAGGAGGGGCGGGCTACCTTCTCCGCGCCGGAGAATTGTCTGTACTGCGGTGAATGCGAGCTCGCGTGCCCCGCGGGTGCCGTCCAGCTCTACTATGTAATCGTTCAAGGGGATCGGATGAGCGCGTGAGCCCGCCCCGATGGGAGGTAGAAGATGACAGAGCCTGTACGTATCAAGAACATCACGCATGGCCAAGCTGTGCAACTGGCGAGCCTGGTGACGTACGCGCCCGGCCAGGTGGTGAGCCGTACGTTGGCCCAGAACGACGCGATGAGCATGACGCTGTTCGCACTGGAGGCGGGAGAGTCCATCTCCACACACACGACTCCGGGGGATGCATTTGTGTACGTCTTAGATGGCCGGGTCATCCTGGAGATCGGCGACCGACGCGTCCCGACAATGGCCGGCGAGGCCACTGTCATGCCCGCTGACATTCCCCACGCGCTCTATGCCGAGGAGCGCTTCAAGATGCTGCTCGTGGTGGTCAAGTAGCGGCGCATGCTCCGCGCCCGGCCAGCACACCGGACGCTTGGGCAAAGAGCAAGTTATAGCCGCCACATGGGCCGGTCACGTTCAGCACCTCCCCAGCCAGGTGCAGGCCAGGTGCGACGCGCGATTCCATCCGCGGAGAGTCCACTTCCGCAAGGGGTACGCCCCCGGTGGATAGCTGAGCGAACGTCAGGTCACGGGTGCCCGTCACCCGCAGCGTCAGCGCCCGGGCGCTGGCGAGCACCCTGTCCAGCTGGGCCTGGTTCAACTCGTTCAACAGGCAACTGGGCGGCAACCCGGACCACCGGAGCAACTCCGGCGGCATTTTGGCCGGCAAAACGGCCCCGAGGAGTGTGGCCAGCGGCCACGGGCTCTGCCGCTTGTCGCGGAGCAGGCGCGCCAGTGCCCCGTCATGCAAGGCAAGCAGATCGATCTCGGCCGTAAGAGCGGCGCCACTCTCCTGGTGCACCAGATAGCTCACGTTCATTGCCGCAGGCCCGCTCAGGCCGGAGCGGGTAAAGAGGAGGTTCCCCGTGCTCTGCCCGAGCACGCGCCCATCGGCCAGCAGGGTCAGCCTGGCGTCCATACGCACTCCCTGGAGCCTCTGCAGCTTGCGCATGTCCGCTTCGATCGATACCAGGGCGGGGTGGACCGGCAGGATTCTGTGACCCAGGCTCTCCAGGCAACTGAAGAAGCGGCCGGTCGAACCGAGGGCGGGATGGGCCTTTCCCCCGGTGGCCACGATCACGCGGTCATAGTACTCCGGCGTGGAAGAGGGACCTGTGATAATGGCCCAGGCGCTGCCTCGGGGGACCAGATCCCGCACCTGGGTATCCAGACGCAACGAAACCCCGCTGATGCGCAAGGCTGCCCAGAGGGCATCCACCACCGTTGCGGCCGAGTCGGACAGGGGATAGCACCAGCCGTCCGAGGTGGTGTACGTCAGTACACCCAGGCGCTTTAGGCGTGCCACGAGCTCCCGATGGCCAAAGCGCTCCAGGATGTGCGCCAGCGCATCGGGAGCGTCGGATACATAGTCGCCAGCACAGGCGCCAGCGTGGCTGATGTTGCAGCGGCCGTTCCCGGTGACCAGCAGCTTTCGTCCCGGCTGGCTGTTCGTGTCGTACAGGACGGCCTGTGCCCCGAGATCCGAAGCTTCCAGTGCCGCCATGATCCCAGCGGGGCCCGCCCCGACCACCGCGATCCGCGTACTCTGCGTTACGCGACGCGCCATGTTATCCGCCTTTTCGTGTCTCTCCGTCGAGGCCTAGACTGCCAGAGTCTGGCTCGATTCAGCCGGAGCAGGCCTCCGGAAGAAGCCTCGCAGGCAAGCGATCAGAAAGAGCCCTGCCCCAAGGCCACGGATCAGGGCCGAGATCACCAGGTTGGTAGTGAATCCGTAATGCGCGTACAGCCATGCCGCTGGCAAGGGGCCCAGCACGGCCGCGACGCCAATGATGGTGTTAAAGATCGCCACGTACTGAGCCGTATAGCGCCTGGGCGCGATCTGGAGGATCAGCGGCGTCGCAGCCACCTGCACCCCCGCCCAGGCAAACACGCCATAGATGCGCGCGAGGGCGACCTGGGCAGGCGAATGGGCGAATATCCAGGCCACTGGCATGAGCGGGACAAGCAGCATGCCGATCATGGTCAGACGTTCAGCGCCCTTGCGATCGACGAGCGTGCCGGCCAGCCGGACGGCTATCACGTTGAACACCGTGACGATTGTGGTGAGGAGCGCGATGGTGTCCACGCCAAAGCCCAGGTTCTCTACCATGTGAACCGAAAAGTAGGGCGCTGAGGTCTGAGTCCCCAGCGTCCACACAAAGTTGATGGCGCAAAAGACCAGAAAGCCGCGATCGCTCCTGAGCATTCGCAGCCCCTGAATGAACGCGCTCGCTGGTTGGCGGGCACTCTCTTCGCCCTGAATCTCTGGGATCCGTGAGAAAAAGTAGGTGGCAGCCGCGCCGATCACGGTGGCGAGGACGAGGGTCACCTGGTAGCCGCGTAGGCCACCGATGGCCTTGATCAGGTAGCCCGCGATCGGCACGATAATCACGGTGATGGCGCTGGAGGCCATCATGCGAATGCCCATCACGCGTCCGCGTAGCGGAGGCGGAACAAGATCGGCAAACAGGGAGTTGAACGGAGGCATCGTCACGGAGCCCGCGAAAGAGCGCAACGCGGCGAGGATCACGACGAACAGAATCGCAGACTGCGGACGAGGGAACAGCAGGGGAGCCAGGGCACTGAGAAGCAGCGTCACACGGCCGATTCCGCCGCCATTGAGCAGAACCCAGATCTTGCGCCGGCCGCTGACGGAGACCAGCCAGGCGCCCACCAGCGGCGCCAGCAGGGCTGCCGCTGCCACGATCGAAGCCCTGGCCCCGATTGTGGACGAGGGCGCCCCCATGGCCAGCAGATAGAGCGTCTCGAAATCCATGAAGAAAGCAACGCTCATGGCGGCCAGCAGGTTGTCCCACCAGAGCATCTGCATGCCCGCACGCTGCTCCTCGCTCGTACCGTCCACCGGATAGGGTGTGGCCAGCCATTGAAGAGACAGGCGCACCAGCCGCTTGGCTCGCGATCTCATGCAGCAGATCCTCCGGTATTAGTCGGCGCTGTGTGCCGGCTCGCCGCCGCCGGCCTTGGCCCAAGGTCCGCAACCGTTGGCATTATAGGCTTCCCCGTGGGGCCTGTCAGTCCGGCGTGATCTTGCAGTGCTCGCGGAATCAGGGGAATCCTGCCCGCAGATTCCTTGACACGGCCCTCTGCGTCTGCTATGATTTCCGCACAGGATCCCGAGAGGTTGGAGAACGTTCCTCACGGGGGGACTGGCAGTCGGGAGATTGGCAACGGCCCGGCCGGAGTACGTGAGTACAGACGGAGGGTCGTGCGAATCCGGAGCTGTTGGAGACCAGGCCGGTTAACAACGGACGGGCTGGCGGGGCGAAAGCGCGAAAGTCACTTGCCCCGATAGAGAAGCCTCAGGGCGTGCGCTCAAGTGTCGGCAGGGACGGCCCGTGATTACGGGTGAACCCGAAAGACGCTTGAGAGGGTAGCCCGGGGACGGCGCCAGCGGCTGGCGGAGCAATCCGGCAGCGGAGGGCGCTATCTCAGAAGGTCGGTTGGCGGCGCAAGCGGCCAGCGCGGCCGAGGGGGGTCTCAGCGTGGGATCGCACCAGGGGCGGTGATCTCGGGTGCGGCCAAGACGCCAAGCTCGGCCAGACAGGAGCTCCAGGCGCTGCTGGCATCAGCCAGCGCGTCAGAGCGACTGGAGGGGCATGCTTGCCACATCGCAGCCACAGGCGCGGACCGGAAGGAAGGCGTGCGGCTGAAGGAGGGGCAGCGCAGCTCGCTGGGGCGTCGCAAGGCGGCCAGGTGAGGTGGGCGCAAAGCATGGCCAGCGATAACCGTGCGGGTAGGCTCGGGATTGGCGCCAGTTGAGCGACCATGTGTGAGCGGTTCTCGAGATTGCCGGTGACTGCGCTCGGTCTCTGACACGTAAAGCCGTCGAGGTCGATAGCAGCACAAAGCGATGTCGAGTCGCAACAGATGAGCCACCGAACCAGGAACGGGCAAAGGTCACTTGGGGTCCTGTCCCTTTGCCAGCAGGCCGAAGCATTCAGTGCGATGCTTCGGCCTTTGTGTTGCAGCGTGCTGGATGGGGCCGTTGACTGTGACGCTCGCCCGGTGCTATGCTCGACGCGTTGACGTTAGCCGGGTGCAGGCGGTAGGTGTTGGCAATGCGCATGTCTTTCCGCGAGATGAACCTGCGTGTCTTCCAGCGGCAGCCTGTGCCGCACGTGCTGTTTCAGCCGCGCATGGAGCCCTGGTTCGACTGGCACACCCAATTCGGCCAGATGCCTGAAGCCTTTGCCGGCTTGGATCTGCGCGGCCTTTATGATGCTTGCGATTGCAGCATGCGCACATTCCAGTACTACAGTGGATTGCAGTCCCCGATTGTCGTCGAGTACGAGAGCGAGGTAGCCCTCATCGAGCAGCGAGATGGGGATCGCCTGACGCGCGTCTACCGAACGCCCTGCGGCGACCTGGTTGAGACGCAGCATCTGACGCTGGATAACGCCTGGCGTGTCACCGGCTTTGCGGTGCAGAACGAGGACGACCTGCGAGCCCTCGCGTGGCTGTTTCGCCACATGCGGTATCACTTTGACAGTAACCTCTATCAGGAAGGAAGCCTGTGGATCGGAGACCGCGGTCAGCCTGGGTTTTGGGTGCCCAAGAGCCCGTACCAGGCGCTTGCTCAGCAGTGGATGCGTCTTTCCGATCTCGTGTACGCCCTTGCGGATTGCCCAACACAAGTGCATGAGGCGATGGATGCGATCGATTCGTCCTATGATGCGTTATACGATGAACTGATCGCGGGAGGGCTGGCGCGCATCGTCAACTTTGGCGAGAACCTGCATGATAGCCTCTTCTCGCCGGCCTGGTTCGTCCGCTATTTGCTGCCCTGGTATCACCGCAGAGCGGGCCAGCTGCGCTCCGCTGGCATAATCACCCACGTCCACTTGGATGGGTACTTTCACTCTCTCCTTCCCCTGCTGGGGGATCTGCCGTTCGATGGGCTGGAGGCGCTCACGCCGGAACCGCAGGGCGATGTGACGCTGGACGAAATCCGTGAGTACATTGGGGACAAGATCCTGTTGGACGGTATTCCGGCCGTACTCTTCACGGACACGTACTCGCGTGAAGAGTTGATGGCCTGTGCCGAGAGGGTGGTATCTCTATTTCATCCTAACCTGGTGCTGGGGATCTCGGATGAAGTGCCTGAAGGGGCGGGCGCTGAGGCGATCGAACGCGTACGAATGCTGGCCAGGTGGGCCCGCAGCCAGGGCGTCAAAACCCGTTGACAGGCACAGGCGCGCGGATATCATGGGCGCAATCCGGTGGCTGCGGGGGCTTTGTTGCCGCTTGAGGTCACTCGCCGGTCTGCCCGCAGAGAGGTACAAAGGCTGTCGCTTTGCCCCTCTCCGTCGTGTTCAGGTACAAGGGGGATAGCCATGTCGCAGAGTAGCGAGCGCAGGCGCCTGTGGGATGCCGACTGGCGCTTTCATCTTGGCGATTTCGAGGGGGGAGAGAGAACAGAACTGGACGACGCCGAGTGGCGTCTGCTGGATTTGCCTCATGATTGGAGCATAGAGGGCGAGTTTCGTGAGGACCACCGCTGCGGCGGTGGCGGCGGCTACCTTCCCGGTGGCGTGGGGTGGTATCGCAAGAGTTTTTCTATGTCCGCAGTCGATGTCGGGCGCACGGTGACGATAGAGTTCGACGGCGTCTACAAGAATTGCGACGTGTACCTGAACGGGCAGCATCTCGGTTTCCACCCCTATGGCTACACAAGTTTCCATTTCGATCTGACTCCGTTCCTGCGCTACGGTCAGGATCGCAACGTGCTGGCGGTGCGCGTGGATGACTCGATGCAGCCCGATGCCCGCTGGTACAGCGGAGCGGGCATCTATCGGCACACCTGGCTGACCATCACCGACCCCTTGCACGTCGCTGTTTGTGGCACCTTTGTGCGCACAACCCGGATGAACGAACAGATCACGCGGGTCGACGTGGATACCCGCGTGCAGAACGACGGCTCTCAGGAGCAGGGCTGTCTTCTGGTCACCCGGATACTGGATCCAGACGGCCAGGTCGTGCAGGAGCGCGGCAGTTACCAGCCGGTGTTGCCGGGACAGACGCATCTCTTTTCCCAGCGGCTGCATGTGGAGGGCCCCCGGCTCTGGTCCGTGGAGGACCCTCAGATGTACACGGTCCAGTCCATCGTCACGGCCAGTGATGCGCCGAGGGATACGATGTTCCCCACGGATCTGGAGGCGGCGATCGAGGGACACGTGCGCGATCGATATGAGACGCCCTTTGGCATACGCGAGATCTGCTTCGATGCGGACCGTGGCTTTCTGTTGAACGGTGAGCCCGTCAAGATCAACGGCGTCTGCATTCACCATGATGGTGGCTGTGTTGGAGCCGCTGTCCCTGAGGGAGTCTGGGACCGCCGTCTGCGCTTGCTCAAGGAGATGGGCTGCAACGGCATCCGCAGCAGCCATTACCCGCCCGCGCCGGAGTTCCTCGATCTCTGCGATCGACTGGGTTTCCTCGTCATGGACGAGAACTTTGACGAGTGGCGCAAAGGCAAGTTTGCCTACGGGTATCACGACTTCTATGACGAGTGGTCGGAGATCGATACGCGAAGCATGGTACGGCGCGATAGAAACCATCCCAGTATCGTGCTGTGGAGCGTGGGCAACGAGATCCTCGAGCAAACTTACCCCGAGGACGTGGGCGTTCTCCGAAGGCTCGTGGAGATTGTGCGCGAAGAGGATCCCACGCGCCCGGTCACGTCCGCGTGCGACAACATTTCGGCGCCCACGGCGACCACGCTCGAGTTCCTCGAGCAGTTGGACGTCGTCGGGTACAACTATGTGGATCGGTGGAACGAGCACCGCGAACTCTACTATGGGCCCGACAAGCTTCGCTTTCCCCTTCGGCGAATGATCGGGAGCGAGAACACCTCCCTTGGCGGCATTCGCGGTGACTATCGTCTGGAAGCGTCCGGATGGTATGGGCCCTATCACGCCAGGATGATCAACGTTGAGCAACTATGGAAGTTCACCGCGCTACATGATTACGTGGCGGGCGACTATATGTGGACCGGCATCGACTATCTGGGCGAAACACGATGGCCCCTAAAGAACTCGGTCAGCGGCGTCATCGATACGTGTGGCTTTCCGAAGGATGGGTTCTACTTTTACCAGAGCCAGTGGACTGATGAGCCCATGCTGTACCTGGCACCACACTGGAACTGGGAGGGGCACGAGGGCCAGGTGATCCCCGTGATCTGCTATACCAACTGCGAGTCCGTGGAACTCGTGCTCAACGGACGCTCTCTCGGCACCAAGATTTACCAGTTCCCGCGGCCGGGCATGTCCGGTGTTGGGTGGTCACCGCTCTGGCGATCGCTCCACCCGACCACAGCGGATCTGCACCTGGCCTGGGATGTGCCATATGAGGCCGGTGTGCTCGAGGCGATTGGCCGCAGGGGAGAGGAGATCATCTGCCGGCGTACGGTGGCGACGGCCGACGTCCCGGAGGCACTGCGCCTCACCTGCGATCGTGACGGCTTGCTTGCCGATGGCCGTGACGTCGCACACCTGAGGGTGGAGGTTGTCGACGCGGCTGGGCACGTGGTGCCCACCGCCGACACGCGGGTGCACTTTCAGGTTGAAGGGGAGGCTCGCCTGATCGGCGTGGATAACGGCGATCCCAGTGACCATGATCCCCACAAGGCCAGTAATCGAAGGGCATTTGCGGGGCTGTGCCTCGGCGTGGTGCAATCCGGCAAGACGGGTGGCACCGTGCGGGTCGTGGTGTCGGCCGAGGGTCTGCGGCCAGCCGAAGTGAGCCTGCCCTGCCGCTAGCATCGTCTCGCGGGGGGCACGGTCTGCGCCGGGGGCGGTTGGCAGGGCCCCCGTGTGCGGGGCGGCCATCGTGAGCCCGAGTATCGTCATAGAGAGAGCCTTACAGGGAGGGACTACGTGAACAAGTTTGCGCCGCTGAACCTGACGCCGGAAGAGATCATCGCCTTTACCCCGGAGTGGCAGGGTGAGCGCACTGCGGATGGACGGCCGCGCGTGCCCGATGGAATCCTCGAGCGGATGCGGCGGGTGACCATCTCCCAGGCTTGGGGAGTGCTGCGCGGTGACGAGTTCCACTGGCAGTATGAGGGTGGTTGGGTCTGCACGCAGCCCGGCAAAGTCCTCGTCGGGCGAGCGGTGACCGCCTGCTATATGCCTCGGCGAGATGACGTCCGGAAGCAGATCTTTGAGAGAGCCCACGCCGCGGGTTGTATCGGCGATCAGGTGTCCTGGACGATCGATACACTCGTGCCGGGAGACGTGTACGTCGCCGATGTCTTTGGCAAGGTGGCCGATGGCCCGATCATGGGGGACAATCTCTCCACTTCGATCCTTGCCAAGTCCGGCAACGGGGTCGTCCACGACGCCGCCATCCGCGACATGGACGGCGTGGTGGAGTTGACCGAGTTCGTCTCGTTCTGTCGGGGATACCACCCCTCGTATTCCTCGCCCACCATTGCGCTCATGGGTATCAACTGCCCGGTTCGCATCGGCGGCGCCACCGTCATGCCCGGTGACGTGGTTCTCGGGCGCGACGACGGGGTGATCTTTATCCCCCCGCATCTGGCAGAAAAGGTCGTGACCACATCGGAGATTGTGCAGCTCAGGGATGTGTTCGGCAAGATGTGCCTCGCAGAGGGTCGCTATACCCCAGGCGAGATCGATGGCCGCTGGACACAGGCCATCGAAGAGGACTTTAGCTCCTGGCTGGAGGCGCATCCGGACGCACTCCCTGTGCCGCTGGAGACCATTCAGCAGTACCTCTCAAGCCGAACCTGGTGAGATGATGGATACAGGGCGGGCGCCGAAAGGCGCCCGCCCTGTACTCTAAGGCCAGAGCGCGCTCCGGCTAGCCCCCACCCTTGATGGCGCCAGCCGTCAGCCCGGCCACCATAAAGCGTTGGCCGATGGTATAAATCGCCAGGACGGGGATGGCCATGATCAGAGCCGCAGCAGAAAGCTCTCCCCAGGGGAGCACGTCGCCGATGATCATCTGCGCGAGCCCCACCGGAATCGTCATCCTGCTCTCGCTGTGAATCATCACATAGGCAAAGAGGAACTCGCTCCAGGCTTGGGTAACGCCATAGAGCATGGTGGCCAGCAGGGCTGGCTTGATCAGGGGCAGGACCACCCGGAAGAAGGCCTGGAAGCGATTGCAGCCATCAATCAGCGCGGCGGCTTCGAGCTCTTCAGGGATGGTGCTGTAGTACCCCATCATCAGCCAGGTGGCAAAAGGCAGCCCGAATGTGGGATAGCTGATGATCAGCCCCATGATGTTGTTGGTGACTCCCAGCTTGGAGAACAGCTGGTAGATCGGGATGAGCATCATGATGCCGGGCATCAGGTAGGCGACCAGGATGGCGTATGAGAAGGTGTTGGCGCCTCTCCAGCGTAGACGCGCGAGCGCATAGGCGCCGAGCGAGGCCACCGCGGTGGAGATCAATGGCGAGATCACAGAGATCGTCATCGTGTTCCGCAGCCACACCATAAAGTTGCGCGCCGGGCCCAGCAGGTTCCTGAACTGGGCGAGCGTCCACGGTTTCGGCCACAGCAAGCTCTTGAACATGGTGATCTGCAGTTCGGACTTGAAGGCCGTCACGATCACCCAGTAAAAGGGCATCAGCTCAAAGATGAGCAGTAGAACCAGCGCCACAGCCGCCAGGGTGCTGCCGGAGCGCGGGCGCCTGCGCCAGTGCGATTCTCCCCGGGCACGTGCCCGCCTTTCCCTCCATGCCTGAAGCCGCTTGCCCGCTGTCTCGAATACCCACTCCACAGCGTTGTTGACGAGCCAGAAGAGGGCCAGCAGCGCTCTCCCCACGAACCGAAAAGGCCAGGTTAACACAGGAATCAGGTGAGAGCTGAACCAGGAGGGCTCCGAAGAGGTTTCTGCATACAGCCGGCGCCCCTGCATCATGTACCGGCCGAGAATCACAATGAACACGCCCAAGAGCGGTGCCATGGTCAAGGCCACCGCGATACCGACGCCGTAACGCATGCCCGTTATGGCGATCTGGTATGAGAGAATCGAATAGACTTTGGTCGCGTTCATCGGTCCGCCACCGGTCAACAAGAAGATCAGCGTGAATCCGTTAAAGGTCCAGATCGTTGAGAGCAGGGTGACCACGATCAGGACGTACCGCAGCCCCGGGAGCGTGATGTGGAGGAACTGCCTCCACTTGCTGGCGCCGTCGATGGCCGCCGCCTCGTAGAGCTCCTGGTCGATCGCCTTCAGCCCGGCCAGGAGGTTAATGGTAAAGAACGGGATTCCCTCCCAAAGGTTGATCATGATGAGCGTGGGCAGGGCTGTGTTCACGCCCGTGAGGAACGAGGCGGGCTTGTCCAAAAGCCCGATGCTGACCAGCCCCCGGTTTAGCCCACCGTACAAAGGATCCAGTAGCCCTCGCCAGGTGATGGAGCGCACGACTTCGGGCATGATCCAGGGCAGCAGAACCAGCCCGGTGAGAATGGACCACTTGCCCGAGAGCCGGTTGAGCAAGATGGCGGCCAGCGTGCCGACGCAGGCCTTGAGAAAGACGGCACTAAAGGTGTAGCGAGCCGTGACGCTCACAGAGTTGCGGAAGAAGCTATCCTTCCAGAGGTTGATATAGTTCGTGAGGCCAACAAACGGGCCGATTTCCTGGCTGATGGTGTTGGTAAAGCTCACATACACGGCACGGATAAAGGGGTAGGCAATCAGTCCCCCCATCAGGATGATCGTTGGCGCGAAAAACACCCACGCCTCGCCAAAGTCACGGCCGAGACGCTGCTGTAGCCGGCGGTATAGAGACGTGGGTGGGGTGATGACCTGAGTCGGGTCCCTGGCCGGTGTAGCTGACATGTTGGGTATCTCCTCACTGAACGCGGAACACCCGGGCGGGCCGGCGGCGCGCTCCCGGATGGATGGGCGCCGGCGAGGGCGCCCGTGGCGTCGGCCTGGCGAGCCTGGCGGGGCCGGCTGTAGGCCGGCCCCTGACTGTGCTGAGACCTATTCCTTCTCGCCAGGGAGCCCGAACTCCTTAAAGATCGCCACGTATCGCTCGTGGCACGTCTTTACGGCCTCGGCAACCGGCGTTCCGTTGAGGATGGAGGCCACCATGTCGTTCTCGATCAGGGCTGCGTCAGCAGAGGCCAGGGCCGGGTTCTGCGCGGGCCCCGGATACTGGCCGGGTATTCTGCCGAACTCGTCGCGGGCCACTTTTTCCAGTTCGGCCGCCGTCTTGTTCGTCTGGATGTACTTGGACTGGGCCCAGACATCGGCGTAGGCCGGCAGCGCAAAGGCCGGCGCGTTCTCAAAGATGGCATCCTGGTTCTCAAGAGAGAGCATAAAGTGCCGGATGGTCTCCTTGGCGGCGTCTGGGTTCCGGGCGCCCCGCAGGATCATCCAGTTGTTGGCGCTGAGGCTGTTGAACTCCTCGTTCACTGGCCCGCCTGGCGGCGCGTGGAATCCGGTGTCGTCCTTGATCGGGTTTCCATCCAGGATGGCTTTTCCGAGCACCGTGCCGCCGTTGAATGTATAGATCAGCTTGCCCGCGAGGTAGGCCTCGTTGTTGTTCATGTCCGTCCAGGCGAGAACGCCCGGCGGAAGCAGGGATTCCCACTTTTCGTTCATGTAGAGATCGGTCATCACCGTCATCGCTTCGACCGCCTCAGGGCTGTCGAAGGTGCAATACTGGCCTGTCTCGTCCTGCCGGTAGGCGCCATAGCCGTGGAACATGCGGCGGCGGAACCAGTTGCCATCATTGGAGGCATTGATGGTTACGCCCCAGCCATAGAGCTCCTTATCAGGCTGCGTCACCTCGAGGAGCGTCTCCCAGAGATCGACGAACTGCCGGATCCCGTGGATGTCGACGCTGGCACCTTCAATCACCGAACGCTGGAACCAACCGCCGTCCGATCGGGTAAAGTACGGCACCGCCCACCACTGGTCATCGGTGTAGAGATCGTTCTTCTGTCGCGCGCTTGCCGGACCGAAGGCGGCCTCGATGTCTTCCACCACGTCGCTGACCGAATCCAGCGCATAGGCCTGCCGGAGTTGTACGATGCCCAGATCGTGCATGATGAGATCCGCCGGAGTTCCGGCGGCTACAGAGGCGATGAGTTTCTCGATCTCGGGCGTGCCCCCCGTGTAACCGGACATGTAGGAGATGTCCAACGGCCAGCCCTTTTCCTTGCAGAATGAAACCATCTGGGCCCGAAACCATTCATTCATGGCCGGGAAAAAGTCCTTCTTCTGGAGAACCCAGAAGGTTCCCGTGACCTCTGCGGCCCGCTCAACCTCGACGATTTTCTCGACCTCCACAACCTGGGTGACGACCTTCTCTACTTCGACCTCTTTCTCGACGACCTTTTCGACCTCGACGGTCTCCTTAACCACCTGGGTGACGATCTTTTCCACCTCGACTACCTGGGGCTGGCACGCAGCTGCCAGAAGCACCATGCTCGCGGCCGCACCCTTGAGAAGCGAACGACGGGAGAGTAGCTTTTTCTCTGCCATGCTCATCCAACCCTTTCCCCAAGCACCAGAGAGATACACGGCTGAGTCAGCGCCTTGTGTTGTACATGGGCAGCGCGGCCTCCTTTCACATGCTGACCGCGGCGGACCGAGCATCGGGAACGCTGCCGCTGGGCATGGGCTAATCTGCACGCCCCCGAACGTATGATGCGGAGCCGTCTGGCCGGTCCTGGCGCGCAAGCCAGACGCACTGCACCGGGAGAGCGCTTTAGCCTCCCCCTTGGACCATTATTGGCGGAGAAGCAACCAAAGTCAAGATGTAACGCATCTAAACAAAGGAAAAGATAAGGACGACTCGCTGCTTGACCGAGGTCACTGGCCTGCTAGAATGAGTGTGTAGAGTGAGAGGCCTAGACGGCCGGTGGGGGCCCACGGGGCCCGGCGCCTATGATGGAGGTGATCAGAATGTCCCCCATACCTGTTGCTGCCTTTGGTCGCACCGGACACATGAGCAAGCGTACGCTCTTTGGTGCGGCTGCCTTTAGCAACGTTACTCAGGCGGAGGCTGACCGCACGATGGAGCTGGTGCTCCGGCACGGACTAAACCATATCGATACGGCGGCCAGCTATGGCGACGCCGAGCTGAGGCTCGGCCCGTGGCTGGCCCGGATGCGCAGCCGGTTCTTTCTGGCTACCAAGACGGGCGAGCGCAGCTACATGGGCGCCCACGATCAGATTCGCCGCTCGCTGGATCGGATGCGCGTGGAAAGCGTGGACCTCATCCAGCTGCATAACCTGGTGGACGAGGCGGAGTGGGAGACGGCCCTGAGCGACGATGGCGCGCTCAAGGCGGCTATCGAAGCGCGCGAGGAGGGGCTGGTGCGCTACATCGGGGTAACCGGTCACGGGCTGCAGGCCCCCGTCATGCATCACCGGAGCCTGGAGCGCTATGATTTCGATACCGTGCTGCTGCCCTACAACTATGTCCTGATGCAGAATCCGCACTATGCCCGTGATTTTGAGGCGCTCGCGGCGCTCTGCACGGAGCGGAATGTGGCCATGCAGACCATAAAGTCGCTCACGCGCCGTCCCTGGCCGGAGGATGCCGAACGCTTCTCAGCGACCTGGTATGAGCCATACAGCGAACAGGCCGATATCGATCTGGCCGTCAGCTGGGTACTGGGAGATCCACGGGTGTTCCTCAACACTTCCGGTGATATTCACATCTTGCCCAAGCTGCTGGAGGCGGCCGAGCGCTTTGGTGCCCGTCCGGACGAGAGCACCATGGTCGACCTGGTCGCACGGCAGGGCGCGAAGCCTCTCTTTACCTCGTGAGTGATCGGCGTAACGGGGGGTACTCGGGATGCCGGGTGCCCCCCGCTGTGCGTGCCGTGAACTGCCGGTTAGCCCTGAACGAGCAAGTCATAGGCCCGCACGGCGTGGCGCCCCGCTTGTGCCCGCTCATCCCGAGCCAAAAGCACCCTGGCCTGATGGAGCTCCTCATACGCCTGTTCCCAGGCGGGATGCTCTCTCTTCTGATGTACCAGCTGCTCCGCCAGCGTCAGGAACTCGTCCACCGGATCGCAGCGTAGATAGGGCAGGGCCGCGTAGTGAGCCACAAGCTCCGCCCAGCGATCCTCCCGCCCTTCTCCGGCGAAGGGCTGCGGGTTGAGCGCGGATTGCGCCAGCCGCGCTCCGCTGGCTGGCAGAGCCGCCAGTACATCCTCCATCGAGAAGCGTGTGGCCGGCGTCGGGTCGATGGCCCGCATCTGCCGATGGTAGAACCAGTGATAGATGCTCTGTACGCCGCTGTACAGGCCTTTTCCGGACCCTCCGGCAATGGCGATCCCCAGAGCCGGCTTGCCGTTCTCGTTCGGTATCCGAACGCTATCCATAAAGTCCTTGGTGAGTCCGTTGATGTCCCCAAAGTAGACCGGCGCGCCCAAAACCAGTGCGTCGGCCTGAGCGCACAGCGCACCGAGTTCCGGTGCCACAAAGCGGACACCTTCCTCCGCGCCCCCCTGCCCGCCAAAGGGACGGATGTCATAGTCCGCCAGGAATATCCGGCGCGTCTCCGCGCCTTGGTTGCAGGCGCCGAGCAAGGCGGCATCCACGAGGGCTGCCGTGCGGCCGTTCCGGCGAGGGCTTCCCACGATACCCAGTACGATCATCTCCAGCCTCCTCTTGAGGTTTGCGCGATCTCAGGGGTGCGTCCGCGGTGGGGCGCTTCCAAGTATCATGATGGCCGTGAGGTCGCATACGCTGATGTTGTAGGTGGTCCGTACGCCGCAGCCGAGCGACCAAAGAAGTGGCGAGGTGTTGTGCCTCCTCAACTCGGCCTCAGGATCCCAGCCAGCTTGGAGGGCCTCTCGCCAGGTGGTCCCATCCACGATGCCGCCTGCGAGCTGAGGCACGCTGGCGTCGGCCGCGGCGAACTGGTGGCCCGGCCCGTCGTTGCCATCGGAATCCACCGAGCCCATCACGATATTCGGGCTGCCGGCGATTCGCTTGGCGGCCGCGAGCGCCCACTCCTGGTTCCGCCCGCCCATGCCATCACTCTGCCCGACCGTGACCAGCAGTTCATGCGAGCCCAGGAGCACACAGGGCGGATGGAAGGGTTCTCCCCACTCTTCAACGTTGAGCGCGATGCTCCCGGCCATGGCCGCCGCAGGGGCTGCCTCAAAGTGCGAAAACCGGTAGAGCACCTGCGTGTCAAAGCCCAGCCGCTCAGCCTCCTGGCGAGCGGCCGGGATCATGCCGAGGAAGGGGGGCATGGCCTCGAAAACACGGAAGCGGAAGCGACCGTACTCCTCTCGCTTTACGGTCTCCTGCGCCGCATCGCCTCGCAGGAGATGATCCCGTACAGACGGGGCGATGCTGTCCCAGGCATCCCATCGCTTTAGGACCGATATGGCATCGGCGTAGGTCGAGCTCTCCGGCATGGTGTGCTGCCAAATGTTGTGATCCATTACCGTGGTATAGTCGAGTGTGCCACCGGTGAGGATGTGAATGGCGCGCGCGGGCTGGATGTGGCGTGCGATCCGCCCGCCCTTGAGCTGATCCAGGTGGTTACGCACCTGGTTGAGCTCATTGGTGGGCGCCCCCAGTTCGATCTGCAGCAGCCGCGTGACCTCACGGACATCCTCCAGCGCCAGCCCTTCCGCGGGAAGCGTCAGAAGGGACGAGACGCCGTTGCCGATCACCGTGAACACGAGGTCGCGTTCAGTGAGGTCACGGGTCAACGCCAGGATTTCGCGACAACCGCTCACGCAGCACTCGTCAGGAACGGGATGGGCAGCGAGTGTGACCGGCAGGCGCTCGAGCATGACATCGCAGCCATGCTTGTCTATGACGTGACCGCCACTGAGGCGGTCACCCAGAACCTCCTCCAGCGCTCGGACGGCGTGCTGGATGCCCTTGCCGATGCCGAACACCAGCACGCGATCCACAGTGCTGAGGTCGATCTGCTCCTCATCGGTGTGAGGATCGCCAGGGAGCACATAGTCGGCTCCGCCGATCGTGAGCCACTGGCCTTTGCGCCGAACCAGCTGTCTCACATGGTTGTAGGGGTCTGCTGCCTGAAGGCCTGCCTCCAGGATCTGCACCATCGCCTGACGGCCCTGGCGGTGCCCGTGCTCGACCAACGCATCGCCGTTCAGTATCCTCTGCCGGTTCATGTCTTCCTTGACCTCTCTTGAGTGAGCGCCTGTGCTCTCTGGCGCCCTGGCTGCGCCTGTCAGAGGCGTACCACCTGGCCTGTCTCGGCCGAGCGCATGGCGGCGTCATACACGCGCATCACGTCAAGCACCTGTTCCGGCTTGACTGCGAGTTCGGCTCCTTTGTTCAGCACGTCCGATATGTTCTGGTAATAGCTCACCCAGCTTCCCCTGACCGAAGGAATCACCTGTTCACTTTGCTCTCCGTTACGGTAGGTTACCAGGCGAGCATAGTTGGCCGGGTCCTCCTCTGCCTCCTCGATGCGCTTCTGGCGCATGGCGTCCTCCTGGGGGTCGAGGCCGTACTTTATCAGTGAGCCTTTATCGCCCTGGACAAACCAACGCGGCTTTTGGATACCTGAGAGGTTCGTAATCTCCACCGAGTAGCGTGTACCGTTGGCGAACTGCATTCTGATGAGTCCGTAGTTGCCGATATCCGTGGGCAGGGCCGGCCGGTAGATGATGTCACAGAACACGCTCTCCACCGGCGCTGGCACGAGTTGCAGGGCCTGATCCATAAAGTGAGCGCCCCAGTCGTACATGATCCCGCCGCTCTTGGCCCTGTCCCCGCGCCAACCACGCGGAGCTCCATAGCCGGCGACGGCCGCGTGGAACAGAAATGGCTCCCCGAGCAACCCGTCGGACACGACCTTCTGGACCGTCAGATAGTCCCAATCCCAGCGGCGGTTGTGAAAGACCGACAGCATGACGTCGTTGCGCCTGGCGGCGGCGATCATCTCCTCGGCCTGATGGGCGTTCAGCGCCATCACTTTGTCCGTCACCACATGTTTCCCTGCCTCCATGGCCTGGATCGCGAGGTCGCGATGCGTGTCATGTGGCGTTGCGAGGATCACCAGTTGGATGGCACCATCCGCCAGGAGGGTGTCCAGGTCGGCGTATACGCGCGCTTCAGGATGATCTGCAGCGGCCTGCTGCCGTACGGCCGGGTTGCGCACCGCTATCGCACGGAGGTTCAGGCCATCTGCCAAGGTGGGCAAGTAGGTATGGAAAGCGCGTCCTGAATAGCCGTATCCGACGACTCCAAAGTTGATCATGGTCCGTTTCTCCTTGTGGCTTGTGGGGCCCGCGCCTATGGCCGAGCGCAGAGTCAAGTGTCAATGAGCGAACGACGCGATGGCTTACGATAGAGGCCGGATCCGGGCCTAGCCCGTGCAGACGGCGTAGGCCTGGCGCAGGGCCTCGATGGGGTCGCCCTTCGGGCGAAACTCGTGCCCGATGAACAGATCATAGCCGGTGGCCTGGATCGCGCGGCAGATCCCCGTATAGTTCAGTTCCTGTTCGTCATCGAGGTCCTGCCGGCCGGGAACGCCAGCGGTATGGAAATGGCCCACCCAGCGTATGCTGCGCCGGATGGCGTGTACAATGTCGCCTTCCATGATCTGCATATGGTAAATATCGAACAGCAGCCTGACGCGAGGACTGCCAACCATTTCGCAGAGCGCCACTCCCCAGTCCACTCGGTCACACTGGTATCCGGGATGATTGATCCTGCTGTTGAGCAGCTCGATGTTCAGGTTGATGCCCTTCTCCTCGGCGTAAGGGGCGATACGCCTCAATCCTCGAGCGCAGGTGACCATCCCTTCCAGGTCACTTTGGCCGGGATTTCGATTGCCGCTGAAGCAGATCAGTCCCCCGATGCTGTATTGAGCGGCCAGATCGATCTGGGCGTGCAACTCTGCCTCGATGCGTTCATGGTTCTCGGCGCGGTTCAGCCCGTCTGCCAGGCTGGCATGGCCAATCATGCTGGCCACTGCCAAGCCGTGGTGCCTCGCGGCCTCGACAATCGATGCCAACTCGTCTCCCGGGGTCATCAGTTCGATCGCTGAGTAGCCCATATCTGAGAGGATCTGGCAAAAGTCACCGAGGGATAGGTCCTCCGGCCGGTAAAAGTTCGGCAGCACAGCGCACAGCTTCAAGGGCATGGCATTCCTCCGTGTGTTGGCGTGATCCGAGGGGCAGGGTCTCTAGGCTGCCAAACGTCCATCCGGCAGGCCGGCGAGATAGGCTTCCAGGCGGGCGAGCGCCTCTTCGATGTTGCTCGTGGAACTGGCGTAGGAGAGCCTCAGGTAGCCCTCTCCCCGGGAACCAAAGTCCGCCCCCGGCGTGACGCCCACCCGGGCCTGCTCGAGGATATCATAGGCGAGCCGATACGAATCCGCGCAGATATGCCTGGCATTCACAAAGACATAAAAGGCGCCGGTGGGCTCACTGGCCGGGGATAGACCGAGCCTGCCGAGGCCGTCGAGCATCAGTCGTCGCCGCGCATCATACTGTCGCGCCATGCGTTGTACATCGGGGCCGGCCTGCTCCAGGGCGGCGAGCGCCCCGGCCTGTGCCACCGAGCTGGCTGAGATCACAAAGTTCTGTTGCAGCTTTTGCAGCGCGCGCACATAGCGTCTGGGCGCGATGAGATAGCCCAATCGAAGGCCTGTCATCGCATAGCGCTTGCTGAACCCATCGATCACGACCGCATCGTCGGTGTACTCGAGGATGGAATGGGCGCGGCCACCATACACGAGGCCATGATAGATCTCGTCCGAGACCACGGTGATGCCGAGGTCGGCGATGCCCCGCATGTTTTCCGGCGTGAGCAGAGTGCCGGTCGGGTTGGATGGCGAGTTGATCACGATGGCCTGTGTTCGTGCGGTAATCCGCTCCGACACAGCCTGGGGATGCATCTGGAAACCGTCTTCCTCGTACACGGGCACATCCACAGGCTCCCCTCCGGCAAAGCGAACCATGTTCGGGTAGCAGGCGTACCGTGGATCGGACAGGATTACCTCGTCGCCATCCTCGAGCAAGGTGGCAAAGAGGAGCATCATGATGGGCGAGGTGCCCGAGCTGACGACTACCTGCTCCGGAGAGATGCTCACCTGATAGCTGTCTTTGTAGTAGCGGCAGATGGCCTCACGCAGCCTGAGCTCGCCCAAGCTGTGGGTGTAGTGGGTGTTGCCGGCCATCACCGCTCTGGTGATGGCCTCTTTTACACAATCGGGCACGTCGAAATCCGGCTCGCCGACCTCCAGATGCACGATGTGCGTGCCGCTCTCCTCAAGCTGGCGGGCTCGCTCAAGGACGTCCATGGCCAGGAAGGGCGAGATCTGTTGTGCGCGCCGTGAGATCATGATGCTCTCCTGTACGGCAGGTTACGCGACCGGGATGGACGCAGTGTCGTGCGGCAGGTCAAGCGAAGCGGACGCCGAGCTTGATGTACCGGCCGGGATCGGTAGATATGCCGGGGTACTCGGTCATCAGATCGGCAAAGCGAACGATTGGCTGAACGATCGGTTCACCGGTGAGCCGGCCCGATGCGAGGAGCGCCCAGGCTGTATCGTAGAGACGGGCGTTATCCCAACGGGGGTGATCTCGCAGTGGCTCGCTGCACGCGCGACTGAACACGATGCTCGGCACGTTGTGGTGTGCCTCCGCCCCGAGGTCGAGGCCCGCCCCGTAGGGGCCCGGGTATGCGCCCAGGACGAGCGTCCCGCCATAGGCCACGCCACGCAGTGCCTTCTGGAGGGCCGCGCGCGAGCCGGAGTAGTCAATACACACATCGGCGCCGCGGCCTGCGGTCAAACGCCTGATCTCGGAGCCCGCATCACACGCGGCCGGGTCCAGAACCATGTCGGCCCCTAGCGCCTGGGCGATGGCGCGGCGGGACGCCAGCGGTTCCACAGCGATCACCGGCCGGGCACCCGCCAGCCGCAGCATCTGCAGAACCACGAGGCCGATGGCCCCCGCGCCAAAGAGGGCGACAGCGTCGCCCAGGCGCACGTGCCCATCGCGCACCGCTCCGAGAGCAAAGTCGGCCGGATCGAGGCACACGGCCGATTGCCACGCCATGCCCGTTGGCATCTTGCGGCAAAAGGACGCGCGCGCGGTGATCACTTCGCCAAAGCCACCGTAGCAGCAGACGCGATCGCCAGGTTCGAGCCCGTGCACCTCGGAGCCACAGGCGGTGACGCGCCCCACCACCATGTTGCCGACACGCATCGGAAATGCGGAGAAGGCGGGTTCCGCGGCGCCAAAGAGCTGAGTCTGGCTGTTGTAGACGCCACGCTCCAGGCCGTATCCCTTGAACACCGCCATCTCCGTTCCATGCTTGGCGGCGGCATAGTCGGCCGCGATTCGCACTTCATCCGGCCCGAGATCAGGCTCCTGGTACTCCTCCCAGGCAAGCTGGCCCGGTGCCGTGCAGATCAAGCGTCTGGGCATACAATCCTCCTGCTATCCTCTCTCCTAGATACCGGGCCCCTCAGTCCTTCCCGGGCCGGCAGTACAGGTTCACGATATTCCCATCCGGATCCCGGAACCACGCTGAGCGCGTGCCCCAAGCATAGGTGCACGGAGGCTTGATGAGAGGCACCCCCATGGCCAGGAGACGGTCGTGCTCGCTATCCACGTCGCTCACCTCGATATTGAGGGTGAACGCTCCCGGGCAAAGCCCGACGGTCGAGCCGGGGGCCATGGCTTCGGTACCCTCCAGCGAGTAGATGGCCAGTTCAGCTCCGCACAGGGCAAAGGACGCGTGAGTGCCATCTCCTTCCGAGGGCATCTGAAAGACGTCGCAGTAAAAGCGCGTCAGGCGCGTGACATCCGACGTGATGAGACAGATACCGGCCAGGCGCATCAAGACCCTCCGAGCTATCGGGCTAGCTTACTCGTATTCTACGAAATACGGCACCAGGCCGCCACGTGCAAAGCTGCGGTTCGTCTCGTGAAGTTGGGGGGTAGAGCCATTGACAGCCGAGCTCTCCCTGTGAATACTGTCGATAGATGTTTGCGCTTGTGCTGGGAGGCAAGAAATGACACAGTGGACCGATCCGGCGACCCTCGCTTTCTGTGGCTGGATCTGCGCTGGCTGCCCGGGATTGAGCGAAGGCTGCGCCGGCTGCCGCGCCGGAGGCGGCGATGCCGGCTGCCCCACCCGTGATTGCCCATCCGAACGCGGCTACGCCGGCTGCTGGGAGTGTGCCGAGTTCCCATGCGATCGCGGCCCCTTTGGACGGCCGGACTTTGGAGGAACCACGATCGCATATGTGCGCGCGGCGCAGCGAATTGGCGTGCCGGCGATGCTGGAACGCGCTCGGGCCGCGCTGGGCGACCAGATCGACTATAGCGCGCTCCAGAACAAGACGGAAGAAGAGGTCCTGGCGCTCCTCGGCCTCGGGTGACGCGTCAACCAGCGGAGCGCTCGCGCTCGGATGGATCACATCCAGGCGCGCCGTCGCATCCAGAGGTACATCGCGATGGGTACCGCGACGATCAGGGCCAGGGTGATCATCAAGGCCATGTCACCCGTCCAGGCCGCGTTTTCGGCCACGGGCCCGAAAAAGTTCATGCCAAAGAACCCGGTGAGGAAGGTCATCGGCATCAGCAGAGTAGAGACTACCGTCAGCAGCTTTATCGTCTGGTTCATGCGGTTGTTGACTATCGAGAGGTAGATGTCCAGCGTCCCCGTCAACAGGTCTCTCAGGCTCTCTGTGATGTCGTACAGTCTCACAAGGTGATCGTAGACGTCGCGGTAGAACACGCCATATGCCGGATCCATCGCCGGTGAAGGGGTCCTCGCCAGCCTGCCCATCACTTCGCGCAGGGGCGCGATGATCCGGCGGAGATGAGCCAGGGCACGCTTGAGGCGGAATATCCGCTCCATGTCCTCCTGCAGCGGCTCCGCCAGCAGATCATCCTCCAGGCGATCCAGTTCTTGGTCTATATCCTCCAGGACGGGGGCATAGTCACTGACCAGTTCATCGGCGAGCATGTAGAGCAGGTGTTCGGCGCCCCGGCTCAGGTGGCGGTCGTCCCGCTGAACCAGGGAGAATAGCCGCTCCAGCGCGGCCACAGGACGGGACTCGTAGGTGACCACGTAGCCCTTCCCTACGAATATGTCCACCTCGAGGGTATCCAGCGCTTCCCACGTCTCGGTTGCGTGAGTCACGCTGTGCAGTGTGACATAGATGTAGTCGCCCCAGTCATCGACCTTGGGGACGTGAGATTCGCGCAGGGCGTCATCCACGGCCAATGAGTGGAAACCGAACACGTCTCGCAGGACGTGCTCTGCGCTATCGATGGACTCCTCGGCGAGATCGACCCAGAGGAGGCTCCCCGGACGCTCCACCAGAATACCCCGTGCTCTATCTGGCGTTAGCTCTGCGTGGAGCTCGCCGTCGGGCTCTCTCAGGAGCGTTCGCATCATTCGAATGCCTCCTGGTTCCGAGCCAGCACCTGATCGCACGTGGCGGTTCCCGTGGTGCCGAGTTGTTGGATGGTGATGGAGGCCACGAGGTTGGCCACTTGGGCCGCCTCGGGGGGCGATGCGCCGGCGCACAGCGACAGCACCAGAGCGGCCATGGCGCTATCCCCCGCACCGACGATGTCGATCGGCCCCGGCACGGGAACGGACGGCACGTGAGTGACCTCGCCGCCCGCCAGCGACAAGATGCCGCGCTCGCCCACGGTGACAAAGAGGGGCCGGCCCGTTCGCTTATGCAGCGTCAGGCCGCAGGCCGCACTCTCCTCCAAAGAGGGGGGAGTCTCCGGAGGTGCGCCATGGACGGCGGCCCAGGCCTCATTCTCGTTGGGCTTGAGGATCTGGTTCTGAAAGGCGCCGACCCGGTTGCGCGAATCCACGGCGATAACCTGCTGAGGGCAACTCATCGACAGTTCATCCACGGCAAGGCGCACTTGACGCGTCACCGTGCCGCAGCCCTCCTCGGGCACCTGGTCCGCGATGATGATCCCCTGGGCATCGGGTGCCCTCCGGCGAAACGCGTCGACGACCTGCTCCACAAGCCGGGCGGGAGTGGGCGTGCGGTTCTTGATATCCAGTCGCTCGGTCTCTCGTTCCACGTCCGGGGATATCCGTTCCATCGGCTTGATGTAGGTAGGCGTGTAGCGTTCGGTGCTCACCACCATCGCAGACGTGTCCACGCCCAGGCCATCGAGGGCGCGCAGGAGTTCGTTTCCCATCCCGTCTTCGCCGATGACTCCCAAGGCGGTGACGTGCGCGCCCAGGGCGCACAGGTTGTTTGTCACCGTTCCCCCAGCACCGGGGCTGTTGCGTATCCCTACCACCTGGCGAGCGACCAGCCCGGTCTCCAGTGAACGCTCGGCCAGGACGGGATCAAGGACCAGGTAGCGATCCAGGAAGAAGTCACCGAGCACCAGAATGTGCATGCCCGCGAAGCGGTCCAGCAAGGTCCGAAGACGAGCTTTATCCATCGGCAAGACCTCCCTCTAGGCCTCTCAGTACCAGCCCGTGTAGCGCCGGGAGGGTGGCTCGGTGATCGCCGCGTATATAGTAGCTCTGGCCACCATCCTGTACCGTTCGCACCAGGATGGTCTTGAGTGGCCGGAAGTAGTAAGCGGGCTCGCTCTTGTCAGGGGTGTGGTGGACGTCGCGCCCAAGATCCTGCAGATCAAAGACCGCGGTGGTAAAGGCGCTGATGCGTGTGCCGACCTGGTGGGCCACGTTGCGCGCCATGGCCAGGGCCTTGAGGTACACCTCCGGGCCCATGACGGCGGTGCCATAGTTCAGGAACACCCCGCCCTCCAGATCGGTCACGGCCTGGGTGAACACCAAAAAGTCGCGGTATGAGGCGGCTCCCCAGGCGGCTCCGTCGCAATTGGGGTGCTCGTGGATGATGTCATTGCCGATGCCTACGTGTATGGTTGCCGGAATGCGGCGCTCGTAAGCCGCCGCCAGGACGCTCAGCTCGCCGTGCGGGAAGCCCGATTCCGCGATCCACCGTCCGATGGCCTCGCCAGCGCCTATCCCTTCTGAAATGCCTTCTCGGACCACGTCATTCAGGTGCCCCGTCTCCTCCCAGAGCCCGAACTGGCCCTCCGAGATATATCGGGCGACGCTCTCCGTCGTGGCGCCGATGCGGGCGAGTTCATAATCGTGGATCGCGGAGGCGCCGTTGCAGGCAAGGTGTGTGACGATGCCGCGATCGATGAGATCGATCAGATACCGCGAGAGCCCCACTTTGATGAGGTGTGCCCCCATCATCAGGATCACCGGGCGGCCCAACCTTCTGGCGGCGATGATGCGCTCGGCAAGCACCGGAACCTGAGCATCGGGCGTTTTCGCGGTTCCCTGAGGCTCCAGAGGCAGCACCTCGTCCAAGTGCATATCATGTATGCGTTGCTCGAGCGGCAACAGACGAAGGCGGCTGCGGTCAAAGCAGGGGTAAGGCATGTCAACCTCCGTTGGCGCCGGGCGCGCCGACTCTCAAGCCATCGAGCAGGGCAGCAGGGGCGGATAGATCGGCCACGATCGCGTGCGCGCCGGCTGCGATCAAACGTTCCCTCTTTTGCAAATCGAGTTCCCCCGGGTCATGCTCGTCGCTCGCGACGCCGACGGCGAGCCCACCCACGCCCGCTACGGCCGCGATCTCCGCCGGCCCGTCGCCGATGGCGAGCATTTCGTCGCCGGCATACAGGCGCGCGGCGATCAACCGCTCGACAAGGCGCTCCTTGGTGAACTCGGCCGGCGCCGGAACGGCCCCACAGATGCCGAGCCGGAAGAAGCGGGTGATCTGGAGCAGTTCCGCCTCGAGCACCACATCGTTGTGGTCGGTGCCGCTGGCGAGGACCATGCGGATACCCCGGCGGTCGAGTTCCTCAAGAAAGGCGCGGGCACCGGGAACCATATAGTGATCTGGCGGGAAATCCCCGCGCGCGATGGCCCGCTTCCGTGTGGAGATCACCCGGCTCAGGCGCTGCTTGTAGTCCGTGAGGCAGTCCTCGACTGTGGGGGGCGAGCCGCCGCGCCGGTGGATCAAAGAGACGTACGCCTCCATCTGAACCGCGGTCGGCTTGCCCGTGGTAGCACCGATCATCTCGCGGGTCTCGGCGCTGAGCGCCTCAGGGGCCTCGCCGGTTCGGAGGGCTTGTAGCCCCTGGATCATCATCTCCGCCATGACGGATTGCCAGCCAGCGCGGATCAGCGAGAGTGTGCCATCCAGGTCCAGCAGGGCCATGCGCACGCGACCGCCTGTGGGGACGGGGCGAACCCACTCGATCCGATCTCTTTCCATAGAGGCCCGTCTCCTTACCTCTCGTCAGGGGCGCAACGTATCGCGGCGATAAGGTCCGGGACGCGAGTGGCGCCTCCCGGCGCTCAGGAAGGCACCGCAGGGCAGCTTGACGGTCGACGGCACGACCGCCTATCCATGGGCCGGCCGTGGAACCCCATCGCCGTCCCGCCGGATTCTGCCGCAAAGGCAATGGCCGTCCCCGCTGCCAGAGTCCACATTTGGGGGCCATGCGACGTGGCGGGCAGCCCTGTGATAGACGATCACAGGGCGCCTTCCCACGGCAGCGGCCTGGCACATCGTTGCGGCACCATTCTACAGCGCCCCGCGTGCGCGTGCCAAGGGCCTTCAGTCCCCGCACTTGGGATACTTGGGATAACAGTTGGGATATCTCTTGGCCGGAAAGAAACCAGGGCGGCTCCAGATCATGGCCGATCCGGAGCCGCCCTGGTCAGAGCTATCAGGTGGCCTGGCTCACTGAGGAGTGAACAGCGGCGCTCCGAACTCTTCCACACCGAAGGTCGCGATGAGGGCTTTGGTGTCCGCAGAGATAATCCAATCGATGAACTGCTGAGCGTTCTCGGCCCTGATGTGCGATCCCTTCTCCGGGTTCACGTCCATCACGCCGTACGGGTTAAAGAGGATGGCATCTCCTTCGAACAGGATGGCGAGTTCAAACCCGTCCTTTACGCGCGAGAGATACGTCGCACGGTCTGTTAGCGTATAGGCTTCCTGTTCTTCGGCCATGGTCAGCACGTCACTCATGCCCTGCCCGGCAGATATGTACCAGTCACCGGCAGGTTCGATGCCCGCCTCGGCCCAGACCTTTTTTTCCTTCCCATGTGTGCCGGACTCATCGCCTCGCGAGATGAAGGTACTCTCTGATTGGGCGATCCGCGCAAAGGCATCGGAGGCACTCTCGGTACTGGCGATTCCGGCCGGATCGTTCTCGGGGCCCACGATCACAAAGTCGTTGTACATCACATCCTCGCGCCGCGTTCCATGGCCGTCCGCCATGTAGGCATCTTCCTTGGCGCGATCATGCACCAACAGGACATCGGCATTGCCATCCTGCCCGAGTGCGATCGCCTGGCCCGTGCCGACAGCGATCACTTCCACCGTGATGCCGGTCTTTTCGGTAAAGTCCGGCAGGATATAGTTCAGCAGGCCGGAATCATCGGTGCTGGTAGTCGTGGCGAGCGTGAGTCCCTGGGCATCGCCGGCAGTCTGCCCACCAGTGGCATCCTCTCCGTTGCTGACGGTTGTGCCCTCCGAGGCTGGCTGACCGCAACCAACCAGTAGAGCGACGATGACGAGTAGTACTGGTAGAACTCGGAACCTGTGCATTGCTTACCCCTTTCGTTGAACATGTGCTAGTAGATCATCTCGCCGCGGGCAAACGCGGCCGTGCGCGGATCGACGGGCGAGTCGAAGAACTCGCCCACCGGGCTCACCTCAATCAGCTCCCCATCGAGCAGCAGCCCCACGCGGTGAGCCAGGCGTCGGGCTTGGAATACGTTGTGTGTGACCAGGATCACCGTTGTGCCCAGGTCCGCATTCACCTCCTCCACGATGGCTTCGATTGCACCAACATTGTACGGGTCCAGGTTGGCCGTGGGCTCATCCAGCAAGAGCACGTCGGTGCGTAACGCCATGGCCCTGGCGAGCGCCACACGCTGAGCCTCTCCGCCCGAAAGTGTTGTGGCCTTCTGCCGGGCGAGATCGCGCAGCCGAACGCGATCCAGTGCGGCGAACACCTCCTCGCGAACCTGGCGGATGCCGCGCAGCTTGAGCCCGAATCCGACATTGGCTTGAACACTCTGCTTTAGCAGAAGCGGCCGTTGGAATACCGTGGTCACTCGCCTACGGATGGCGAGCGGGACGGTGTCTTCCGGCCCGAAAGTGTGGCCGTCAAAGGTGATCGTGCCGGCAGTAGGCGGCTCCACAAAGTTCAAGAGACGCAACAGCGTGCTCTTGCCGGCCCCGCTCGGCCCCACGATGGCCAGGACCTCCCCTCGGTGGACGTCCAGATCGCCCAGCGCCAGTACCTGATGCTTGTCGTAGACCTTGGTTACGCCTGCCAGCCGGTAGATACTCTCGTTCACTCGTCAAAGCTCCTTCCCTGGAGGAGCATCATGGCCAGATTCACCAGGAACGACAGCGAGAGCAGAATAATCCCGAGAGATGACGCCAGCTCAAAGTTCCCCTTGCGTGTCTCCAGGACGATGGCCGTGGTGAGCACACGTGTCTTGTGATCGATGTTCCCACCCACCAGCATCACAGCCCCAACTTCCGAGATGATGCTGCCGAAACCCGCGATGACCGACACGATTACGCCCGTGCGCGCCTCCATCAAGACGGTGCGCGCAGTCTGGTAGCCGGTGGCTCCCAGCGCACTGATTTGCTGGCGAAGCTGCTGGTCAACGCCCATCACGGCGGCCATTGTGAACCCGGCTACGAGAGGAAAGGAGATGATGGTCTGGGCCATGACCATCGCCGAGGGTGTAAAGAGGCGCGGAATGATCTCGGACTGGATGGTGCCCAGCGGGCCGCTGCGGGAGAGCAGCATATACACAAGAAGACCAATTACTACTGGTGGAAAACCCATCCCAGTATATAGGAGCGATATCAAAAGCCGCCGGCCACGGAATCGGCGCAATCCGAGGAACACACCCAGCGGAATGCCAACCAGTGAGCTAAAGAGCAGAGCGATCCCAGAGACCCGAAATGTCAGCGAGACGATCTCGATCAGATCGGGATCGCCGGAAAGGATCAGCATGATCGTTTCATGCAGGAAACCAGCGAGTGCTCGGATGATCTTCCCCCTGCCTGAGATGAAAAAGAAAGAACCGGCGTTCCTGCCCCCGAGCATGGCAAGAAAACGCCGGTCCGCAAAGGCGTACCGGATTCTCCTTTCCAAGCGGGGGGCCTGGCCGTTTCCAGCCAGACCGTTTGCCTCCGGCAACAGCGACGGAGGCTCGACCACGCGCCATGGCCGAGGGCGGCTTTGGGCCACGTGGTTCGGAGAACGGGCTATTCAGTTTCGCGCTCTATTGTAGGCGAGCGGCGGGGTCCCTGCAAGTGCCCCCTGTGCTCGCGGCCATGGACCTATCTGGGCGGGCAGCGTGTGCATCCAGCCGCCCTTCCCGGTAGCGGGACGCTTGGCTGCTCAGAGCTAGTACGTGTACACGCTGCCGCCGATGAACTCGCGCAACAGCGAATCGCCGGGAATCGGGCTCTCGTCTTCCACGGAGTGCACGGCGCTCAACAGGTCACGGATCCGCGCTGAGCGCTCGTAGGCATCGACACGTAACGGGTCATCACGGTAGCGTTCGGCCCAGGCGGCAAAGGCGGCATGGAGGCGCGCGCGCATCACCGGCAACTCATACGGCAGGCCGCTGTTCACAATGCAATCGGTCGTGTTCACGTAGGGGATGATGTGGCGCATCTCGCTCGCCCGTACATAGTGCCAGTGCTCCAGCGTGCGCTGTGGATCATAGGCTCGGTGGGAGGCGTCTCGCTGCATCCGTCGCATTAGTCTGAGGTCGGTCCATCGGACGTATCGCCCGTCCGGCCCTCTCATCTGCAACAGGGGCTCGATATAGAGGGTGAAGCGGTGCTCGGCGTCGATGCCCTCCATCATCGGCCCATACAGCCCGTGCAGGCTGTCGATCAGGATAATGTCGTCCGCGCCGATCTGCATGGGGGTGTGGTCCAGTTGGCGCAGGCCCGATCGAAAATCGTAGTAGGGAATCAGCACGCGCTCGCCAGCGATGAGGGCCTTTAGGTGCTGGTTGATGAGCTCCAGATCTAGGGCCTGAGGCGTCTCATAGTCATAGTCGCCAAACTCGTCCTTCGGGTGATCCTCCAGGTTGTAGAAATAGTGATCCACAGTGAGGGGCACGAGATGAAGCCCCATCTCCTGCAGCTGTCGGCTGAGCTTGATGGTTGTCGTCGTCTTGCCGGAGGATGAGGGCCCCGCCACCACCGCCACACGAATCTCATCGCGGCGCTCCCGGATCATGTCGGCGGCGAGGTCGATTTGCTGCTGGTAGGCCAGGTCAGACTCGGCGACGATATCGGCAAACTGGCCACGTTCAATGCGCTCATTCAGAGCTGAGATGGTGTGAACACCGTGGTCTATGCTCCAGTTCAGGACCTCGTAGATCTTGCGCCAGGGGATGTTCTGGCGGGCTAGCGCTTCGTGACGCTCGCGTTGCTGCCGACGACGTGAGCGTTCGTCACGATAGAGAATGTAGGCCTTGGCGGTTCGGGCGTGCCCGTTCTTGATCAGAACGGTCTCGACGATATCCTGTATCTGTTCCACTTGCGGATGAACGCCCGGCAACAGTTGCGCTTCCAGTTGGGCCACCACCTGGTCGGCCAGAGCCTCCGCCACGGCCCGGTCGCGGCCACCGACCGAGACCGCAGCTCGGTAGATGGCATTCGTGATCCGCTCTTTGTTAAAGGGGACGATGGCCCCCGATCGCTTGATCACCGACTGGATGGGCGACATGGTTCATCTCCTCTTTCACGGACAACCAGCAACCGATGCGGCAACTCCCCGGGGATCCGGTGCGCGAGCGGATGGTTGCCGCCCTCGCGAGCGGTCATTCGATCGTGGCCTCCGCGCGATACCGGTGCAGTAGCTCGTTCATCTGGGGGGCTTCGGGCACATCCCCGCGCATATAGAGTACCTCGTAAGTGGCCTCGTTGCGGCCCTGTGAGTCTGGCGCGAATTCAAGCTGGCCGAGCCACTCGCCATCGTAGCCGACCTGCACGATCGCCGTGTTGCCCACGATCCGCGGTTGTTCGAGCAGGACTTGCGTGCCGCCGCCGACGACGACGTCAATCCCATCCACCGCCTCCGCCAGCGCGAGATCCGCATCCAAGCCCAGCTGAGAGAGCACCACGACCACGTCTACCTGGTTTCGTACGGCTTCGACGTACTCGGCCAGCACCTGGTCGGCTGGCAGAACCGTGACTCCGGGCCAGGTAGCCTCGAGCCCCTGAAGCAGGGGGGTGGCGCTGATGCCGATCACGGCGTATCTGGTCGCTTGCCGCTCGATCGTCACGTAGGGCTGCAGCACCGGCTCTTGCGTATCGCGGTATACCAGATTCGCGGATACGATGGCCAGGTCGGCCTCTGCCGCCCTCTGTAGCAGAACCTCCAATCCCTTGAGCACCTCTCCGGTTCCGACACCGAGGGCATCGTACCCCATCTGATCGAGGCCCTCGAGGACTGCGCGTCCCTGGTTCTGCAGGGAGAGTGCCGTGCCCATGAGGGTATTCCCTGCGTCCACCACGAGCAGCGAACCGCTGTGAGTCTCCCGAATGCTCTCAATGAGGGTGGCCCGCCGGGCCATCCCACCCATGGGGGTCCCTCAACCGCACGGGTCGATCTCCCCGCGCCCATCGTTGGTGTGCAGAATCGTTATCCGGGGGCCACCGTCGCCGCGGCTGTTCTCGGGCGGGCTCGACGTCACCGGGGTCAGAGACTGAGGGAGAACGGAAGCATTCTCCGAGGCGGCCGGAGAGTGCCCTGGTGAGACCCGTAGAGGGACGTGGGCCGTGAACTCGGCGGGCAGGCTGTTCTCAACGCCCGCGGCGCTACGGCAGCCCGTGAGCACTGCGAGAGCGAAGAGAGAGAGGGAGCAGATCAGAGATAGGCGGGCGAAACGCATGATGACTCACATTCGAGTACACCCGTGGCGCTTGCCGCGGGTGTACATAATGGTATCGTACCGGCATTATAGAGCCGGGCCGGGCTCTGTCAACACGTGATTGGCTTGCAGAAGCGCTGTGACCTCCTCTCGATGTGCCCATAGCGCGCAGCCGCCAGCCGTCTCTGCGAGATGGACGTCGCTGCTCCGGAGGGCAGCCAGGAACGGCGAGCACAGAGCGTCTGCCAGGGGAACCTCCCTCAGGCTCCGGTCGGACCAGGGAGCAAAGGGGCACGGCTCCAGACGCCCATGGGAATCGATATGGACAAAACCGTTCCCAGCCGCCAGGCATCCTCCATAGAGCTCCTCATCGCCTGGGAGCGAGATGAAGAGACCGGGAAGCCTGTCGTGAAGGTCGGTGATTAGCTGGCCAAGCCCGGCCCGTTGAGCCTCGGTAAGGACAAGAAACTCTGTGCCGGGCAGGGTGGGCACGTACTCTACGAAAAAGAAGAGGTGGCACCCGCTCTCGATGAGATCCTGTGCAAAGGCTGGGTCGGAGATCACATCATAATTCTGCCTGGTTACGGTCAGCGATGTTCCAAAGAAGAGGCCCTGATCCTTCAGGCGCCCCATCTTTTCCAGAACCCTGGCATGGATGCCTTCGCCGCGCCGGGTGTCGGTATCGATCTGGTGGCCCTCCAGGCTGAGCACGGGTATGACATGACGCTGGCGTGCCAGATCCCGGATGATCTCATCGTGCAGGAGTGTACCGTTGGTAAAGAGCGCAAACATCATGTCCGGCCGATCCCGCGTCAGTTCGAGAAGGTCTCCCCTGGTGAGGGGCTCGCCGCCGGCCAGCAGGACGATGGAGACCCCCAGTTCGCTGGCCTGCTCCAGAATGCTGCCCATCTCGGTTGTGGAGAGCTCGGGTCCCGCGTCTTGATGTAAGGCGCCCGCATAGCAGCCCGCACAGTGAAGGTTGCAGCGCTGGGTGACGCTCAAGATCAGCAGCGCGGGGACGGGGATCCCGTGCTGCACGTGGCGCAAGCGCCTGCGCTCGGCAGCCTTCTGGTGTGCCAGGATGCCGGCAAAGGACGCCGCCGCGAGCGGATCGCGGGCGACCAGCCGCATCGCGTCGCCAAGGAGTGTTCGGATCGCGTCATCGAAAAGGGCTCTAGCATCTGGACGTGTCATGTGTCCGACCCCCTGCAAGGCTCCGGATGATCAACCCTTCTATTATACAGGCATTCCGCATTCAACTGCTGCGGGCGCGCCATCTGATTGACAGCCGCAAGGCCCTCTGGTATACTGGCCGCCGTCGGATGGAGAGGCGCCATCCACATCGGTGGAGGGATGGCAGAGCGGTTTATCGCGGCGGTCTTGAAAACCGTTGATCGCAAGATCCGGGGGTTCGAATCCCTCTCCCTCCGCCTCGCGTTCTTTGTCTGGGGAGGTGCCGGAGTGGACGATCGGGGCCGCCTGCTAAGTGGTTGCAGGGGTAACTCTCTGCCCAGGGTTCGAATCCCTGCCTCCCCGCTGGCCAAGGGTCTGGACGGCCTGTGATTTGTCATCGGCGTCCGGCCGTGCTAGAATGATCTCGCTACAGCAGATGCGCCCGTACCTCAATTGGATAGAGGGCCGGTCTACGAAACCGTAAGTTGGGCGTTCGAGCCGCCCCGGGCGCACTCAAGGCACCACCGCCAGGTGGTGCTTTTTGCTTTGTGTGGGCCGGCATAGGGCTAATCCGACCGTTCGGCACTGCGCGAATGTGCCTCTGCCCGAGAGCGGGACGCGAGGCGCCAGCCCGAGGGGCGTGGCACCGCGAGAGCCGCCGGCACTGGCGACTGCCGGAACACGCCACAGAAGAGTGCGGCAACAATCGACCGGCAGAATCCGACGCGCTCGCGCCGCCGCCTGGCCTCCCGCCGCAATCCCACGCGCGATTTGGCCTCGGCCTGGACGCATGCTATACTTGCGTTCGTGCCCCCTTAGCTCAGTGGATAGAGCACCAGCCTCCGGAGCTGGTGGCAGGCGTTCGAGTCGCCTAGGGGGTACTTTTCATGCCTCCAGGTCCGGCAACACCTCCCGCAGCTGTTCCACGTCCAGGGCGCCAAGCCGCAACAGGCGGGGGTGCTCGCCCGTCAGGTCCACAATCGATGAGGGCCTGCCTCCGGGGCAGCGCCCGCCATCGATCACCAGTTGCACACGCCCCCTCAGATCCTCCAGTGCTTCTTCCGCGGTTGCGGGTGCCGGCCGGCCCGAGCGATTGGCGCTGGTAACCGCCAGCGCGCCCCCGGCAGCGCGGATGATGGCCCGGGCCTCCTGATGATCGGGCAGGCGCACAGCGACGGTATCGCCTCCGGCCGTGAGAATGGGCGGCAGATCCGGCCGGCGCGGCACGATCAGTGTCAGAGCCCCCGGCCAGAAACGCTGCGCAAGGGAAGGAAAGGCGTCTGGCAGGCTCTCCGCGACCTGGCGGGCATCGTCCGGGTCGGCGACCAGAACCGGAATGGGCATGTTCCGGGGGCGGTCTTTTGCGGCGTATAGCCGGGTCAGGGCGGGTTCGCTGCGCATGTCGCAGCCGACGCCGTATACGGTATCGGTTGGCAAGACGATCAGGCCACCTCGCTTGATGACGCTCACGGCACGCGTCACAGTCGCCCGATCCTGAACGGCCAGCACCGTGGTCTCCTCAGCGCCCGCGTGGCACTGTGGGCCGTGGCCTTCGCCCAGCTCGATGCGCACCAGGCGATCCCAGCCGGCGAGGTCCTGTCTCAGATCTACCGACGCCCGCGGCAATGCCTGGCGGGCGGCTTCTGCCAGGGCCGGCGCCTGACGCGGGTCACACTCCAACAGCGCAAGCCCGGGACACGCCAGCCGCTCTGGAAGCTGCGCGATGAGGCGCTCGATGACCAGCGTGCCGCCCCTGCCGCCATCCAGCGCGATCCGTGGCTCGTACTGGCGAACGCTCGGTTGCAGCTGTGGCAGCTCGTCCTGGTCCACGTAGGGGAGGTTGGCTACGATCAGATCCCAACGTCCATCAATCGCACCCAACAGATCGGACTCCTGGAAGCGGATGCGCTCTGCCAGGCCATATCGTCGGGCGTTTTGTTGCGCGACGGCCAGAGCTGCTGGCGATACGTCGGTGGCCCATACCTGGGCAGAGGATAGATGACGCGCGAGGACGATCGCCAGCGCCCCACTGCCAGTGCCCACGTCGATGATCCGGACCGGACCCGGGTGCCCCGCTGCCCACACTAGAGCTTGCTCTACGATGTGCTCGGTCTCGTGGCGTGGTATGAGCACGGCCGGGTTGACTTCCACTGTGATGTCGTAGAACGCCCGCTCGCCTACCAGGTAGGCGATGGGCTCGTCGGCGAGGGCTCGGCGCACGAGCGCACTGAACTGGCCCACCTGGGTGTCGGTCAGGCAGTCGTTCCAGCGTGTCAGTAACTGAACCCGCTCCAGTTCGGTTACGTGGGCGAGCAGCAACTCGGCGTCCAGACGGGGGGTGTCCGCCTGATGGGCGGCGAAGAGGCGGATGGCCCAACGCAACGCGTCGCGCAGGCGTTGGGGGCAGTTCTCGGCTTGGTCCAGGCCGGCCATGACGTTAGGCGACCTGCGCCAGTAGCCGGGCCTGTTCGTCGGCCATCAACTGCTCGATGAACTCGTCGATCTGGCCCGAGAGCACACTCTCGAGTTGGTAGCTGGAATACCCGATGCGATGATCGGTCACACGATTCTGCGGGTAGTTGTAGGTGCGGATCTTTTCGCTGCGCTCGCCGGTGCCCACCTGGGAGCGTCTCTCCTGTTCCCGCTCGCTCAGGCGGAGGCTTTGCTGGAGGTCGTATAGCCTCGCCCGCAGGACGTCCATGGCCCGGGCCTTGTTCTGCAGCTGCGAACGCTCATTCTGGCACTGGACAACGAGCCCGGTAGGAAGGTGGGTGATACGAACAGCGGAATCCGTGGTGTTTACGCCCTGCCCGCCGTGCCCGCCGGCACGGTAGATGTCTATTCTTAGGTCATCATCGCTGATCTGCAGGTCCAGCTCGTCAGCTTCGGGCAATACCGCAACGGTCGTCGTGGAGGTGTGGATCCGGCCGCTCGTCTCGGTGACGGGCACGCGCTGCACCCGGTGGACGCCGCTCTCGAACTTGAGCCGTGAGTAGGCGTTCCGTCCCTTGACCTCAAAGATCACTTCCTTATAGCCGCCGATCCCCGTCTCATTGGCGCTCAGCAGGTTGGTCTTCCAGCCCTGGTTGGCGGCATACATTGAGTACATCCGGTACAGGTCGGCTGCAAAAAGGCCCGCCTCGTCGCCACCGGCTCCGGCGCGGATCTCCACGATCACGTTCTTGGCATCGCGGGGATCCTTTGGCACCAGCAGCTCGTGCAGTTCTTTGGTGACCGCCTCGATCTCACGCTCCGCTCGATCGATCTCTTCGTCGATGAGCGCCAGCATGTCTGCTTCGCTTTCCTCATCGCGGAGGGCGCGGGCGTCGGTCAGTTCCTGGCGCAAGGCCGCTTCACGATGAATGGCGTCCACGATAGGCCCCAGCTCCGCCTGTTCCTGCCCGTATGTGCGCAGCAGATCGGAGTCATTCAGCACCTCCGGCGAGGAGAGGAGCCTGTTTAGTTCGTCGTATCGCGCCACAATCGCATCGGTCTTTTCGGGCATCGTGTCGGGTACTCCAGTGCTCGAACTCGGGATCAAGGTATTATACCAGCATGCTGCCGGAGCGCGAACCGGCGCCGATCCGGTCTTTCGAGAATGAAGCGGTCTGTGGCCCGGGTTTGCTCAGCGCTTTCGCGCCCCTGCCCAACCGCACTTGACGTGGATGGCGTCGTGAGAGATGGGCCTCTGTGGATCCTCCTGGCTCCCGATTCGCTGGGATCGGCGGTTCTGGCAGGCCCGAGTGTTTGCGACAGGCCTGTCGTTATGGTAGAATATACTTTAGTCAGCTGGTAGACATTCGAATCGACTATGACCGGGGCAAAGAAGCAATATGCAGGATCGTCGCGTGCCCGGATCACGCAGGTACTATATCACCTCTCCTCAGCGCGAATGGCGTCCTCCGACGGACGTCTATGAGACTGACGACGCGATCGTGGTCAAGGCTGAGATCCCCGGAATGCACGAGGACGACTTTGCGATCACGATGTCAGATCGCCGGCTGGTGATCAGCGGCAGCCGGCCGGAGCCAGAAGAGAGGCTGAGCTATCACAATATGGAAATTCAATACGGACCATTCCGGGCCGAGGTGCGGGTATCCGTGAACTTGCAGGAAGATGCCATCGAGGCCAGCTATGACGGGGGCTTTCTGTACGTCAGGCTCCCTCTGGCTCGAGTCCGCCGTATTCCCATCTCATGACGGGCATCTCCTACGGTCTCTAGATGAGCGCGAGAGCCAAGAGGGTTACACACATTTATGTCTTTATCGCAGATTCCTGATTCGCCGGCGTACCAGGAGGAACTACAGGACGAGAGCCGAGACCGGGAGGCTGCCGACCTCGAGACTGTGTCCATCCTTCCCCTGCGCAACACCGTTGTCTTCCCCACGAATGTGTTGCCACTGGTCGTGGAGCGGCCCGGATCCATACAGCTGATCGATGATGCCCTTGTGGGGGACCGCCTGGTTCTCCTCGTGGCTCTGAAGAATCCAGAGGTAGAGGACCCCACGCCCGAGGATCTCTACGAAGTAGGGGTATTGGCTGTTGTGCATCGCATGGCCCGGGACAAAGAGGGCAGCGTACTCCGCCTGATTGTGCAGGGTCTGGATCGCGTGCGGATCACCGGGTTCACACAGACCGAGCCCTATATGCGCGGGACATTCGTTCGGATTGCCGAATCCGCCGAGGAAGACGTTGTGCTGGAGGCCCTTTCGCGGAGCCTCAAGGATCTGTTCCACCGGGTAGCGGAGCTGACGGCCTACTTTAGCGACGAGATGGTGGAGGCCGTGCTCGAGACCGAGCAGCCCGCTCGGTTGGCCTATCAGGTGGCCGCCAGCACGCGCATGACGCTTCAGGCTCGCCAGGCATTGCTGGAGCTTGAAGACACCTCCGAGCTGCTCCGAAGGCTCATTGAAGTGCTCACCCGCGAGGTCGATATCCTGGAGCTGGGGCAAAAGATTCGCAACGATGCCCAGTCCGAGATCGGCGATATGCAGCGGCGGTACTTTTTGCAGGAGCAACTCAAGGCCATACAGCGGGAGTTGGGGGAAGACAGCGAGCAAGTGGTTGAGGCGCGCGAGCTCGCAGAGCGCATCGCAGCGGCTGACATGCCGGAGGAGGCGGCACGAGAGGCCAACCGCGAGCTGGACCGGCTAAGCAAGTTGCCGGCCGCCGCCGCGGAGTATTCTGTGATTCGGACCTATCTGGACTGGCTGATCAGCTTGCCCTGGAATACCGCAACCGAAGACAATCTGGACGTGAATACGGCCAGACAGGTACTAGACGAGGATCATTACGGCCTAAAAGAGATCAAGGACCGTATTGTAGAGTACCTGGCTGTACGTAAGCTCCGTGAGGAACGTTCCGAGGAGAGGGACGATGAGGAGCCCAGAGATCTGATCAGACGAGAGCGAGAGGGCGTCATCCTGTGTTTGGTGGGACCGCCCGGTGTGGGCAAAACTTCGCTGGGCCAATCGATCGCGCGCGCCTTGGGGCGCAAGTTCATTCGGCAGTCGCTGGGTGGTGTGCATGACGAAGCGGAAATCCGCGGCCACCGGCGAACGTACATCGGGGCCATGCCGGGGCGTATTGTTCAGGCGATCCGGCGCTGTGGATCGAGAAACCCCGTCTTTATGCTGGATGAGATCGATAAAGTGGGCTCCGACTTTCGCGGAGATCCTACCTCGGCCCTGCTGGAGGTCCTGGACCCCGAACAGAACACCGAGTTTCGCGATCATTATCTCGGCGTTCCTTTTGACCTATCAGAGGTGATGTTCATCACCACCGCAAACATGCTGGACACCATTCCGGGGCCTCTTCTCGATCGGATGGAGGTGTTGCAGCTATCGGGCTACACCGAGCATGAAAAGCTGGCCATCGCGCGCAGCTACCTGGTTCCGCGCCAGGTGCGGGAGAACGGTTTGAGAGAGGGTGAGATCCTCTTTGAGGATGCCGCGTTGGCTAGGCTGGTGAACGAGTACACCCGAGAGGCTGGCGTGCGCAATCTCGAGAGGATGGTTGGCGCGGTGTGCCGTAAGGTGGCCGCACGGGTGGCTGCAGGAGAGGGTGGCGGCACGATCATACGTGCCGAGGACATCCCCGATTACCTGGGCAAACAGCGGTACTATTACGAAGTTGCTGAGCGTACCCAGATGCCCGGCGTGGCCACCGGACTCGCCTGGACTCAGGCCGGCGGAGATATTCTGTTCATTGAGGCTACCCGGATGAAGGGGCAAAAGGGCTTTGTGATGACTGGCCAGTTGGGCCAAGTCATGCAAGAGTCCGCTCAGGCCGCGCTCAGCTATGTGCGGGCTAACGCCGCCGATCTTGGGGTGGATCCGGAGCTGTTCGACAGGCTGGATATCCACCTGCATGTGCCGGCCGGCGCGATCCCCAAGGATGGGCCATCTGCCGGAGTAGCTATGGCCACGGCTCTGGCCTCTCTCGTGAGCGGTCGCCCGGTCCATGGCGATGTGGCCATGACGGGCGAGATCACGCTGCGCGGACTGGTGCTCCCCGTCGGTGGCATCAAAGAGAAGGTGCTGGCGGCGCACCGTGCCGGTATCCGGCGCGTGTGCCTGCCCAGACGAAACGAATATGACCTAGATGACCTGCCCGAACAGGTCCTGCAGGAACTCGACATCATCCTCGTCGATCGAGTGGAGCAGGTCCTTGCGGCAGCGTTGGATACGGAAGGACACAATAGTGGCAAGAAGGCGGAGCAAGAGGGGGCCGACCCCGGGTGACATGTCGTGGTATGCCATGGATCTCCATGTGCATACCCCGGCTTCAAAGGATTATCTCGACGAGGGCGTTGACTTTCTGGACATTCTGAAAAAGGCCGAGGCAGAAGGCCTTTCCATCATCGGTTTCACGGACCACAACTCGGTCGCGGGCTATGCGCGGATGTTGCGCGAGATCGACGACCTCGATCGCTGGGATCAGGCCGATCGCCTGAGACCGGAGGAGAAGCAACGGCTGCAGGAGTACCGGCGTCTAACCGAGCGCATTCTGGCGCTTCCGGGTTTCGAGCTGACGGCCACCTTTGGGTTTCACGTGATCGGCCTGTTCGATCCCTCGACGCCGGTGCGGAACCTGGAGCATGTGCTCCTGGATCTTAACGTGCCGCTCTCTGCGCTCGAAAAGGGCGATACAGAGGTGGGCTCGACTGTCGACGTCATCACAGCCTACGAGGTGATGGCCGAGGCGGGGGCGCTGGTCATAGCTCCGCATGCCAACTCGACCCATGGCGTGGCGATGTTCGGCATCAGTTTCGGCGGCCAGACGCGCATCGCCTATACCCAGGACGCCAACCTGCATGCCCTGGAGGTGACTGATCTCGAGGGCGGAACACGCAGGCGATCGACGGCATCCTTCTTTGACGGCAGCAAACCCCAGTATCCGAGGCGCATGCATTGCATCCAGGGCTCGGACGCTCACCGCATCCACGGGCAGGGCAAGAACCCCGGCGTTGGGGAGCGGGCCACGGAGGTGTTCCTTCCAGAGCTCTCCTTCCAGGCGCTAAAGCAACTCTTTCTGGGGGATGACTTTGCTCGGACGCGTCCGTACCGCCGGACTTCACAGCCCTTTGATCATGTGGACGCCGCTCGTGCCCAGGGGCCCACGCTCGTCCAATCTTTTCACGAGAACATGACGAGGGCCGGTGGTGCGCTCCATGCCATCCTTCGCGATATCGTGGCGTATGCGAACACCAATGGCGGGCAGGTGTTCATCGGGCTCTCGGCGAACCAGCGCGTCAAGCCCAAGGGCGTGGAAAACCCCGCTCAGGCGATCAAGGCCCTCCGCGAGGAGATCGCGCGGATGATCACGCCTCCTCTCGATGTCGCCCTGGACTCACTCGAGTCCAGTGGCGTTGATATCGTCCGGGTGACGGTCCCACGCGGACCGGACACACCCTATGCCATGGAGGGCAGCAAGTTCTACATCCGCAAAGAATCCGAGACGTCCCTTGCTGTGAGGGACGAGATCCTCGCGCTGGTCGCGGGGGCGTTGGCCGCGGGCAACGTGGCCGAGCCGGAAAGTGCCCAGGGTGAACGAGCGCCCGGGAAGAGTGCGCAGCGAGCTGAGGCAGGCAGGAGCACACAGCAGCGTCAGAGCAAGCCTGTTGCGGCGGATCCCCCTCAGAGCCAGGATAGGAACGGGCAGCCGGCTGCGCCTTCTCGGAGGGGAGGGCGCAGAGGCCAGGGTAAGGCGCAAACTGAGGCTATTGCGGAGGCCGATCCCGGCGACGTGGTGCTGGATATTGAGCCGGCGCCCGATTCCGAGGTGGCCACGGAGAGGCCTCCTTCCGAGGCCCCCTTGCGAGTAGAGCCCCCGCGCACCGGTGTGGAGATCTACGAGACCGTCGTCCGCCAGGGCGTTCAGTACCACACCATGCGGGATCTGCGCGATGGCGGGTTGGTCCGGAACGTCACGCGCACCTCGGCTCGGCGCCTCTGGCGCTATGCCATTGCGCTACACGAGAAGGGGACGTTTGGAGAGGACAAGGTCGAGTGGCAGAGTGGCCTGGGGCTGTGGCACAAGTACCTGCGTTCAGGCAAGCCACATTATGACCTCGTGCAGAGGGATGAAGCGGGCGTGTGCCACATCTACTATGGCGTGTCGGAGGATGGCATCCATGGTGAGTGGCGAGTGCTGGTAGGCGGTGAGCACGAGTGACCGCGGTCGGGGATGCCGAAGGTTGGAGAATCCGGCCGTTTGAGATGTCCGATTATGATGCCGTATATGCTCTCTGGCTGGCTGGTGCGCCGGGGATAGAGATCCGGCCTTCCGATGGCCGTGAAGAGGTGGCTCGACGCTGCCAGCGGGATCGGGAGCTTTTCCTCGTGGCCGAGGGCGACGGCGCCATCATCGGGGTGGTGATGGGAGGCTGGGATGGACGCCGCGGCTGGATCCATCATCTGGCCGTCGCGCCGGACTTTCGCGGGCTCGGCTTGGGCCGCTCGCTTGTGGCGGCCATTGAGGAACGGCTGTGTGAGGTGGGCTGCCTGAAGGTGAACCTTCTGGTGCGGCGGGAGAACCGGGCAGCGCGGCAACTCTACGAGCATCTCGGTTATCGGGAGGCCCCGACGCTGGTGGCAATGGGCAAGGAGCTGCGGGCCGGCCAAGATAGGCGATGACCGAGCGCATTCTGGATCCGACCTGCAGAGAGGTTGTTGTATGTTCGACATAGCATTCCTGGGCACGTCGGCCTCCGCTCCTTCTGTGGAGCGGGGCCTCTCGTCTGCCCTGGTGCTGCACCGCGATCAGCGGTTCATGGTCGATTGTGGGGAGGGGACCCAGCGCCAGCTGCTTCGCAGCCGTCTGGGTTTCCGCAAGATCGACAAGATCCTCCTGACGCACGGCCATTTGGATCATATCCTCGGGTTGGGCGGATTGGCCTCTACCTTTTCCCGGTGGGAATCGATCGAGGTTCTGACCATCTATGGGGGTCAATGGGCCTTGCAGCGCGTGCAGGACCTGATGGACGTGGTGCTGCGCGGAGGCGAGGTGGATACGCAGCTCAGCTACATTCCCGTGCGCGCCGGGCCAGTGTGGAGCGACGACGGGATGCAGGTGACGGCCTTTCCGGTGTCTCACCGGGGGCCGGGATGCTACGGCTACCTGTTTGAGGAGGCGAGCCGGAGGCCTTTCCTGGCCGAACGTGCCGAGGAGTTGGGGGTCCCCCGTGGCCCGGAGCGCAGGCATCTTGTTCAGGGGCAGGCCATCACCCTTGCCGATGGCCGGCGTATAGAGCCTGAGGAGGTGCTCGGCGATGAGGTAGGGGGCGTTCGGCTGGTGCATGTGGGCGACGCGGGGCGAACCGATAATCTTGTGGACGTGTGCCGCGGTGCCGATGCCCTGGTAATCGAGGCAACCTATACCGAGCGCGACGCGGACATGGCCGCTCGTTTTGGGCACCTTACGGCGGCCCAGGCGGCGCATCTGGCCCGCGAGGCCGGAGTCTCGCACTTGCTGCTGGTGCATATCTCGCGAAGGTACTCTGAGCGCGAGATCCTGCGCGAGGCTCAGGAGATCTTTCCCAACACGATCGTTCCGCGCGATCTGGAGCAGTACCGCGTCACCCGCGGACGCGTCGAACTGGTGGATTCTGACTAGCCCGTGCCGCGTGTGCGGCTCTAGCCTGGAGGATAGGGTGGGCGAACTGGTCTTTCTCAAGCTCGGGGGCTCGCTGATCACGGACAAGCTGCGCCTGGAGACGCCCAGGATGACGGTCATCGAGCGGGTAGCCGGGGAGATCGCTCAAGCCATCTCGGCGCGCCCGGACCTTTCTCTGGTGCTCGGCCATGGCAGCGGCTCCTATGGCCACTTTGCTGCTGATCGCTACAAGGTGCACAAGGGAAACCTGGAGGATTGGCGCGGCTATGCAGAGACGGCAGCCGCGGCTCAGCGCCTCAACCGGCTGGTAACGGACGCTCTTCTGGCGGCTGGTGTGCCCGCTGTGTCCGTGCAGCCATCGGCTTCGGCACGCTGCACAGCGGGTGAACTCGTGGACTTGCACCTCGCCCCGATCACCGAGATGCTGGATCGCGGGCTTGTGCCCCTGGTGTATGGCGATGTGGCGCTGGATAGCGCCCAGGGCTGCACGATCGTATCTACCGAGCAGATCTTTGCGTTCCTCGCGAGGGTGCTGTGCCCGTCCCGAATCGTCGTCGCAGGCGAGGTGGCCGGCGTGTTCTCGGGTGATCCGCACCGCGACACCATCGTGCGGCTTGTCCCCGCCATCACGTCGCGCAACTATGACCAGGTGGAGGAGATGCTCTCTGCCTCGTTCGGCGTGGACGTCACCGGGGGCATGCTCTCCAAGGTTCGCTCTCTCTACGCCCTCGCCAAGGACCTGCCTGGGCTGCAGGTGCGCATCGTGACGGGCCGTACGCCGCAGCTTATAGAGCGGGTTCTGGCGAGTGCCGACGTGGAAGAGGGTACGCTGTTGCGATACTGACCTCAGGCTGCGCAGGCCTGTATGTTGAAGACTAAATATGGCGCATCAGCGCGCCAGGAGAACCGAACATGATCCCCGTTCTGTCGTTTGTGGTGATATTCAGCCTCTTGATCTTGGTGCACGAACTGGGCCACTTCTTGACGGCCAAAGCCACCGGCGTGACTGTGGAGGAGTTCGGGTTTGGGTATCCCCCGCGCTTGATCAAGTTTGGTGAGTGGCGCGGAACAGAGCTGACGCTCAACATGCTGCCCTTTGGTGGCTTTGTGCGTATGCATGAGGATGATCCGGACGCCCCGGGTGGCCTATCCGGCAGAAGCCGCAAGGTGAGGGCTCTCGTGTTTTCCGCCGGATCGATCGCGAACCTGATTCTCGCGATCGTGCTCTTTACCTCTCTGTACCTGCTCGGTGCGCTCACTCCCGTGGAGAGACCCGGAGCGGGTATCTACTATGTATCACCAGGGTCGCCGGCACAGGAGGCCGGGATCGCCGTTGGGGATACGATCCTTTCCATCGAGGGAGAGACGGTCGACGACGTTAGTGAGGCCGTGGCGCTGATCCAGGCCGGTGTGGGCAAGCCGATCCAGATGTCTCTGAGCCGGGATGGCCGCGCGCTCGATTCGATTACCGTCATACCGCGGGTGAATCCTCCGCTGGGTGAAGGCGCACTGGGGGTTGCTCTGGACCTGCCTCTTGAGCGACGGTCGTACTCCCTGGCGGAGGCCGTTCCAATGGGCTTTCGGACCACAATCAATACCGTTCGAGCCATCTACCTCTCCCTGCGCTCGGCTCTGCTCGGTGAGGTGGCCTTTGAGTTGAGTGGCCCCGTGGGGATCTACCAGCACACCGCTCAGGCGGCCCGCTCGGGCTTGGAGGATCTGATCGAGCTCACGGCCATGCTGAGCGTGAACCTCTTTATGCTGAACTTGCTCCCGCTTCCGGCGCTGGATGGCGGACGGTTGGTTTTTGTGCTGCTGGAGTGGATTCGCGGCGGCCGCAGGATTCCGGCTGAGAAAGAAGGCATGGTGCATCTGGCTGGCATGGCGGTGCTCATCGTCCTGATGCTGGCGGTCACTTATGCCGATATCCGCCGGCTGCTGGGGTGAGCCTGCCTGCGTGATTCGCCAGGCGTGATGATAGACTGAGGAACGATGAGATGACAGCAGAGTTTCGCGCGGCGCTGGAGGAACTGGGGAGGATCAACGGCGATATCAGCCCGAGGCTGATCGCACGTCTCTCCTCCGGGGATCCTGAGGATGTAGCGTGGTTTCGGGACCATTTTGGCGATCTGGACGCGGCCGTTCGGGCGGCGACCCTTGCCGCCATGGTGGAGAGCGCCGAAACAGACTATGAACTGGATTACGGCGAGTTGTATCGTGTGGCGCTGGAGGATAACTCTCCGGACGTTCGGCGCCGGGCAGTGGAAGGACTGTGGGAAGACGAGCGGCTGGACCTGATCCGCAGGCTGTTGGCGCTCTTGGAGAATGACGCCAGCGATGAGGTCCGGGCTGCGGCGGCCACCTCGCTCGGGCGATTCGTTTACATGGCGGAGTGCGATTTGGTGGATGGCGATCGCGCCATGCGGCTGCGTGCGGCTCTGCTGCGTGCGGTGGCGGAGCAGTCTCTTGACGTGGCGCGCCGCGCGCTAGAGTCACTGGCCTACATCAACGATGAATCTGTGACGCGCCTGATCGACCAGGCCTACGCTCATGATCATCCACTGATGCGCCAGAGTGCTGTTTTTGCCATGGGGCGCAGCGCGGACCGGTTTTGGTCCGAGACCGTGCTTGCGGAGCTTCACAGTGACGACGCGGCGATGCGGTTCGAGGCGGCGCGCGCAGCGGGCGAGCTCAGGCTTCCGAGAGCGCTCCCGGTTCTGGCTAGGTTGGTTGCCAGGGACCGAGATGCCGAGGTCCAGAGCATGGCGATTTGGGCACTGGGTGAGATCGGAGGCAGGCGGGCTCGGGAGATCCTCGAGCGGCTGGCCGAAGGTGACGACGAGGCCCAAAGCGTGGCAGCACATGAGGCGCTGGAGGCCATGGATCTCGGCTCGCCCGAGTTTGACATGTTCATCTTCGAGCCAGAAGAGGGGGCCGAGTACGTGCCCGCTCATATCCACAGCGGCGATGCGTCCGGGGATGCGCCGGATCCGGACGAGGATGAGAGCCTGGAGGAACACGAAGAAGAGGATCTCGAAGACGACTCCTTGCCAGGCTACCGCCGGGAATTCGAGCGCTATACCGATGAGGACGACGATTCGGATGAGGACGATGACGAGAACGACGACGACTGGATCGACGAGTTCTTGGAGCTGACCTGAGTGATCCCGGCTCAGTCAGTCGCAAACGCGGCCTCAATGGAGATCGGTGAGACGGCGCAGCTGGAGGCCGTGGTGTACGGGCAAGTTCAGGGCGTCTACTTCCGGTTGCACACCAGGCACAAGGCGCTCGGCCTAGGCCTTGTCGGTTACGTGGAGAACCGCCCCGATGGGTCGGTGCATGTTCTGGCCCAGGGGGAGGAAGACGACCTGCGGTCGCTGCTGGCCTGGCTGCAGCATGGTCCGGATCTGGCTCGGGTGACTGCCGTCGATGTCACCTGGAGCAGAACGGGACGAGGGTATGCACGCTTTGAGGTACACGAGTAAATGAGGGGCAAACCGGAGCGGACGGCGTGGGCAATCCTGTTGACTGCCTTTGCGCTGTTTGTCTTTCTCGCCGTGAGCATCCCTCTCGGCATCCGCTGGTACATCCGCTATTCCCAGACGGAGAGGCACGCCACCGTCGAGTCGCTGGCGGGCACGATCGTTGTTGAGCAGCCGGTCGGGTCTGGTCCGGTGCCGCTCGGCAAGGGGCAGAGCATGGTGGTGCCGGAGGGCACCGTGGTCTACGCCGACGAGACGTCTGAGGCCGTGGTCACATTTTACGACCACAGCTTTATGCGCGTCTTTTCAGGTGCTGTTGTCCGCCTGGAGCGGCTGCGCGCGCCCCGGTTCTCGGGCAGCCCGCTGCCGGCCACGGTGGAGCTGAACTTGTTGGCGGGCCGGGTTCGCATCGGGACAGCCCTGGCGGCGGGGCCAGCCCTGAGCTTTGGGATCACCACGGTCTTTGGTGATGTTTCGCTGGCTGAGGATGGCAGCTATGCCGTCGAGGTCCGGGATGCGCGCACCGAAGTGACCTCATATCGTGGACATGCCGACGTTACCGCGCAGGGAAGGACGGTCCGAGTGGCGCCCAGGCAGCGCACGCAGGTGCTCGAGGGCGAGGCACCTCAGGTGCCCGTGGGGGCCGCGCGCAACCTGATCACGAATGGCGAGTTGCAGGAGCCGTTGGATCAATGGCGCGTGTTCAACGATCAGGGCACCGATGGCGGGGAGGTTGACGGTCGCGCCGAGATGGTGATCGATGAGGGACGCGAGGCCGTCCGGCTCTCGCGGACTGGCGGCCAGGGGAATCACTGCGAAACCATCCTGGAACAGACGATCGATGAGCCCATTCCCGATCCGGCGACTTCGCTCGTTGTGCGTGCGACCGTCAAGGTCAAGACACAGGGTCTCTCGGGAGGCGGGTATCTGGCCTCCGAATACCCGCTGATGATCCGGGTCACCTATCGGGACGTCTATGACAGCGAAGCAGAGTGGGTGCAGGGGTTCTACTACGAGAACCCTCAGGGGAACCCGACCACCTATGGACTGCAAATCTCCCGAGATCGCTGGTATCTCTTTGAATCTGCGAATCTGCTCGAATCACTGCCGATCAGCCCGTACCGGATCATCAAGATCCGCGTGTACGCCGCGGGCTGGGACTATGACAGCCTGGTCTCAGACGTCAGCCTGATCGTTGAGTGAGGGCGAGGGGCGCCGGACGGCCCTGAGTTGTGACATATAGATCCCGCGTATCTGCGAGAGCACAGCAAGATAGCCGTCGCTGGCATAGTCCGGGTAGGTCCAGGGGAGGGGCACAAAGGCGCCATGACGAAACATCAGCGTCACTTCGGCGAAGATGCCTTGGCCGATGTAGATGCGGTGGGCCTGGTCCTTGGTGGAGGCCAGGACCAGTTTGCCGCCGCACAGGTAGCCGGGATCCAGGTTCACGGTGCGGCGACCTTCGCGGCGGAAGGTGTCTTCGAGATCGTTCGTCAGTATCTTGATGCCTGCCAGGTCGCCCGGGTCGATATGCGGGCGAACGGCGACGATGCGACGCAGGATGTGTTGCCCTAGTTCTGCGGTGTAGTAGTCCGTATAGTCAAAGGGCAGGTCCGGGCTGACATAATCCAGCGGGCCAATGCGCTCGATCAACTGTGACTGCGCGGCCGCCAGGATCTCAGTGCTGCCGGATAGCATCGGTATGATGAGCTTGACGGGGATGGGCTTGTTAATGGTACCCACCGGGCGGCCCTCCCGAGCCGCTAGAAGCCAAGGCCTCGCTCTTTCATGCTCAGGAACGCATGCGTTCCGATGATCAGGTGATCGAGCACGGCGATATCCAGCAGTTCTCCGGCTCGGACGGCATCGCGCGTCACCTGAATGTCATCCGCAGAGGGCGTAACCTCGCCGCTGGGATGGTTGTGGGCGAGGATGATCTGCGGTGCGTTGTCCTTGATCGCCGGGCGGAACAACTCGGCGATGCGGATCATCGAGGAGTTGACGTTACCACGATAGACCGTCTCGGTGCGCATGCACTGATTGCGCGTGTCCAAGAGCATCACGTGCATCTCTTCCTGATCCAAATACTGCATCTTGGAGGAGAAGAGGCGGGCCGCCTCGGCCGGGCTGCTGATGCGCGGGCGGACGTCGGCGCCCTGCTCCATGAGCCGGCGCCCCAGTTCCAGCGAAGCCTGGACCTGAGTCGCTTTGGCCGGGCCGATGCCCTCGATGGCACACATCTCCTGAATGCTGGCGCGGGAGAGGGCGGCCAGATTGGCGAAACGGCTCAGGAGTTTCTCTGCCAGGCTCAGGGCGCTGTCCCGGTGTGAACCTGTCCGCAGCGCGATGGCGAGCAACTCGGCGGTGGAGAGCGCCCCGGCGCCGTACTGCTCCAGGCGTTCTCGTGGCCGATCGTTCTCTGGCATCTCCTTCATCGAGGTATGGTAGCGCGTATCCATCACGGTACTCCGAAAGTGGTGCGCTGTGAGACGACCGAGCACAGTCTATCTGCGGAGCGAGACCATGTCAATGCGCATCCGGAACGGCGCACGAGCAGAACACAACGCGGCCGGACACCCGGACATCACGAGCCGTTCCCTGACCCTTGGGCGCACAGAGCTCTATGATCTCGCAGGCGCCGTGCTTGGCCGAGGCGCGCCTTTTACTTTCGTCGCACGGGGCGTGAGCATGCTGCCCTTTGTGCGGGGAGGGGACCAACTCACGATCGTGCCCTGTTCGGGGCAGGCCCTGCGCCGCGGCGACATTGCCTTCTACAGTCCTGAGAGCGATCGGCTGCTGGCCCACCGGGTGATCGGCCGCAGCCGCGATGGCGTCACACTGCTGATTCGCGGAGACGCCCTTTGGCGGGTGCCCGAGCGCATTGATCCAACACGGGTCCTGGGCCGCGTCGCCTATCTGGAGCGCGGGGGCAAAGGCAGGCGACGCTTGAACTGCGGCCGTCGGCTCATGGCGACGCTCTGGCACGGCCTCTTTCCACTGCCCCTGTGGATTTACCTGAAGGTATGCCGCCTCCGGCGGGCGGATCCACCCTCGGCGTGATGCCAGGCGGGGGAGTGCAGAGGTCGCTCTAGACCGGATCAGTGCCCCAGGTTCTCCGCGGAGGTGACCCCCTGCCTCTTGCGCACATAGTCGCCCACCTCCCAGCCGGTGACCGAGCGCTGCTTGCGGATCTTGCCCGAGGGCTCGCGGATGTGCGCAAATGGGACGTACGTGTAAGAGACATTGTCATCGTCATCGGTGACGCGCTGACGTTCGACGCGGATCTCGACGATTACGCCTTCCCAGTGCGTGCTCAGTTGTCTGGCCGAGATCAGCAGGCTGATGAGCGCGGCAAGGCCGACGCCCAGAAGCCCCTCCGGCGGAAAGTCCTCCACGAAAAGGAACAGAGCGCCGCCGATCAGGCCAAAGATGATGACGGTAATGAGCGCGTACTTTATCATCTGCCTGAGGCATCCCGCTCTATCGACGATGTTGCCGGAGGCCTCGGGGGAAACGGTCATCCTCGCTGGGGAGGCGGCTCGTTGAGGGGTTGTGGCGATGCTCTGCGCCGGTGTAACCGGAGGTGGGTTGTCATACGGTGTGGCGGCTACCCATCGATCTCCCAACCAGAGGTGCCAGAGTCCGCTGCCCTCCTGAAGCATCCACAGATGCCCCTGTTCGTCGGTGACGCGCAGTGAGTTGATCGCTGCCCGGTAACTCTCGAGATCGAGGCGCCCGGCCTCAGCCTCGCTCGTGTACTGGCGGAACTGGCGCTCGGCCTGGCGGAACTGCGCCTGGCTGTCCATCGGCTTCTCCTGTGCTGCAATGTGTGGCGCCATCATAGAGGAGCGCGGATCGCAGGTCAAGATGGGCTGCTGTCGCCGGCGCCGCTCTGGAGCCGGTTGACAACCGCGCGCCGTGTGCCTATCATCGGGGAAGAGGCGATGATCCGGGCTAGTAAGCAGGTATACGGCGTTCAGAGAGCCTCCAGGTGCTGCGAAGGGGGTATGCGCGAGCCTGCCGAATGGATCGGGGAGCCGCGCAGGCGAATCGAGTAGCCTGTGCCGGTGACAGCTCCGTTATCAGAGCTGGCATGCGGGCATCGAGCCCGTGTGGTAGAGTGAGGCTCGCCAGGCGGGTGGGCCTAATCAGGGTGGTATCGCGGGAGTCACTCTCGTCCCTGGCAGCAACGCTGCGGGCGAGAGTGTTTTCGTGTTGCGAGAGTCGAGTATTTGTCCCTGGAGGGCTGGCAACGATGGAGAAGAAGCGGATTCTGACGGGCGACCGTCCTACCGGCAGGCTGCACCTTGGGCACTATGTAGGCAGCCTTGCCAACCGGGTGAGATTGCAGGACGCCTACGATTGTCTGTTCATCGTGGCCGATCTGCACACCCTCACCACCAAGCCTGAGAAGGATTCGATCGCGCTGTTGAGTGAGAATGTACACAGCGTGGTCCTGGACTATTTGGCGGCAGGGATCGATCCGGCACGGAGCACAATCTACCTGCAGTCCGCTGTGCCGGCCGTATACGAGATGAACCTCTTCTTTGAGATGCTCGTGACGGTGCCGCGGCTTCAGCGTGTGCCCAGCATCAAGGACATGGCGCAGGCTGCGAACCTGAACGAGGAATCGCTCCCCTTTGGTCTGCTGGGTTACCCGGTTCTGCAGGCGGCCGATATCCTGATGCCCCGTGCTCACCTGGTGCCCGTCGGGCGCGATAACGAGGCACACGTGGAAGTGACGAGGGAGATCGCGCGCCGCTTCAACTATCTCTATGGTGAGGTCTTTCCTGTTCCGGATGTCCTCGTGAGTGAGGTCCCGTCCCTGGTCGGTACCGATGGCCAGGCCAAAATGTCCAAGAGCCTGGATAACGCCATATACCTGTCTGATGATGCCGCCACAGTCCGTCGCAAAGTGCGCGGGATGTTCACGGATCCAAACCGCGTGCGCGCGGATATCCCCGGCCGCGTGGAAGGTAACCCGGTGTTCATCTATCATGACGTCTTTAACCCGAACCGGGAGCAAATCGAGGACTTTAAGGTGCGATATCGAGAGGGACGCGTCGGCGATGTCGAGGTCAAGGAGGCGCTCGCCGAGGCGCTGAACCACTTTCTCGATCCCATGCGGGAGCGCCGAGCGGATATCGAAGCGCGAAGCGGCTATGTGGAGCGTGTGCTGTATGAAGGTACGGAGCGTGCCAGTCGTGCGGCAGATGAAACGCTTCTGCAAATGAAAAAGGCGATGGGCCTCACTGGCCTGTGGAACCGGATCTCCCGCAAGGCGCGGCAGTCGATCGAGCGCGAGGAGAGGGTGACTACCGGGCCAGCGGCTCCATCACGCGACTAGGTCCGAGGGTCGCGCGCCATAGTCATCAGGAGGCCCGGGGCAGGAGGATGCGATGAGGCGGCTTTTCGTGATGTTGGCATTGCTGCTCGACGCGCTCTGGCCTCTTTCATCGATATCGGCTCAGTGCCCCGAGAATCCGCTCAGCAACCCGGGTTTTGAAGGCGAATGGTACGCCGGGAGCCTGGCGGGAACTGGCGTATCCTCCTACATCGCCCGGGATTGGCTGCCCTGGGCCGTGCTTGGCGATCCCGATCAGGAGGAGCCTGGCTACAACCACGAACCCGAGTACAAGATTCTGCAACGTTCCGTCCTGCAGGATGGCTGGTATCGCGTCTATGCGGGCGAGCGTGCCCAGGCCTTTTTCTCCATGTTCTCTACCCACACGGCTGGCTTTTACCAGCGCGTGGCTGTGCCCGAGGGCGCAGAGATTCGCTTTAGCATCTGGGTGCAGATCTACACGGGGCAAGAAGACCTCTCGGTGGATGGGCGGTATCCCATCTCCGACCTGGTGCAGCCTCTTTCGGAGCCGACGCGTGCGGTGCGCGGGCCCGGAGATTATCGTGTCTCTGTGGGGATCGATCCCTTCGGGGGCACGCCCGCCGGCTTTGGGGAGCCGATCCCCCTGGATATCGTCTGGTCCGATCCCGTGCTGGACGTTGAGACGCGGGGGCAGGACTCTGCCGGCCAGGCAATCGACGAGTGGGTGCGTCTGGAGGTGA